>DASXUL010000110.1:0-5529 GCA_036504855.1 Armatimonadota bacterium
GCCGGAGGGTCCGCAAATGGTCAAATTCAACCAAATGCAGACACTTCATGCCGTAATACACCAAAAGCCCACCATTTCCTACAACCAAATCTGGTGGATGCGGCCGTCGTGGTCAGAATGAGCCAGATCGCCCCCATCCGAAGCGGGCTATTCCTAACATTCTGTGTCAGCGTCCAGACTTACCGTTCGCGCGATTGGTCCGAGAGACAGAACGGGCCCGGATGCCGCCAGGCAACCGGGCCCGTTCGCCGTGAACGGCTGTCCGCTAGGGGTTGGAGGCGATCCCCGCCGCCTTCCGCATCAGGGTTACGGCATCCGCCGCATCGATGCCGGGGGCGGATGTCGCGCCGTCCAACCTGTCGACGCTCCAGCGGTCTGCAGCTTCGAAGCCGGCCGCGATCTTCAGGCAACGGATCACATCCACCACCGAAAACGCCGCCGTTCGCGGCCCCCAGAGATAGATCTGCGCGGCTCCGACGTCTCCCGGCGCCAGGTTGCCGGCAGCGCTCGTGAAAGCGACGAAACGCCCATCCGCGCTTACGCTTGGCTCTGCAGCGTCGGCGTTCGCGGCGGCGCCCCGATTGCTAGCGGACAGGCGCGACAGCTTCCGCGTGCCCAGGTCCGCCTGCAGCACCTCGAGCGCGCCGGAGGCGCCGGCAACGAGGTTGTTCGCCCGGGTCTGGAACGCCACGGATCGCCCATCGCCGGAGAGGCTCGGCTCGAAGCTGTCGGCGTTGCCCTGCACGCCGTTGTACGCCAGGGAAACGCGCTGAGTGGTCTTCGCACTGCGGTCGCGCACGAATACGTCGGCCCAGCCGTTCGTATCGCCTGAGACCATCGTTGTGAACCAGGAGTAGTAAACGACGACGCGTCCATCGGCGCTGATCGCCGGGATGTTGCACCCAGCGTTGGCCTCGCCCTGCACTCCATACGTTGATACCGACACCCGCTCGGTGACGCCCGTACTCAGGTTGCGCACGAAGACGTCCGCGGCGCCGTTCGTGTCGCCTGCGGCGAGGTTCGAAGCCAGCGACTCGAACGCCACGAACCGGCCGTCCTGGCTGATCGCCACGCCGCCCCACGGGTTGCCGCTCTCGCCGTCGCCCTGTGCGCCAGTGGAGCTCACGCTCACGCGCGTGGTCGTCCCCATCATGCGGTCGCGCACGAACACGTCACGCAGGCCGTTCGTGTCACCCGCGACGAGGTTTGCGGCGAGCGACGTGAACACCACGAACCGCCCGTCGCCGCTGAGGTAGGGACGCCCGCTGCCTCCGTTAGCCTGCGCCCCCGCCGAGGAGACCGATACCCGTTCCGTCGTCCCCGCCGCGCGGTCGCGCACGAAAATGTCCGCCACGGCGTTGGTGTCCCCGGCCGCCAGGTTTGAGGCATCCGACCGGAAGGCTACCACGCGTCCGTCCGCGCTGATGGAGCACTCGGCCGAATCGCCGTTGGCGGCGCCCCCGGATACGGAGGTCGAGACGCATTCCGTAACGCCCAGAAGGCGGTCGCGCACGAACACGTCGGCCAGGGTTCCGGAATGCCCGGCGACGAGGTTGGTCGCCGCCGAGGTGAAGGCCACGAAGCGCCCATCCTGGCTCACGCTGGCGGCGCCGCATCCGGCGTTCGCCGGCGCCCCCGAAGGCGAAACGGATACGCGCTCCAGATACGGAAGCCCGGCCGCGCCCAGCGAGAACGGGGTGCTCTCGGCCTCAGCAACCGTGGCCGCTGAAGCCAGGATTACGTACCCCTCACCGGCCCGATCGACGCCCACGTCGCGGAAGCGCGCCACGCCTTTGACAGCCGGCGCCGTGGTCATCCCGGTGAGGGCCGCCTCGGGGTCACCGGACCCGGCCTTCAGTGAGAGCGTCACCGGGCCGCTGTAGGCGGCGTCCACGGTTCCGTCTGGCCCGGCGACTGCCGCCACGGGCTGCTGGGCCAGCGGGCGGCCGGCGACATAGCCAAAGGGCTCCACCTGGTAGGCGCAACGCGTCGCTGGGGCCTCGTACTCCACCACGAAGGGCTGCACGGCCGCGGGGGAATCGTCATTCCAACCGCCGGCCGAACTGGTCTCCGCGTCGAGGCGGTTTTCATCGGAACCGGAGTCGTTTGGCTCGCCGGCCCTCCAGTTGGCGTACGTCCACGGCTCCCCGGTGACCCACTGCCAACCTTCGCCGGGCGCATGCCCGGGTTGCTGGAAGCCGCCCAACCAGATGACGGTAGGGCAGGCAAGCCCCGTGATGAACTCACGTTCCGCGGTGGAGGTTGCGGTGGCCAGGTGGCCGGCCCAGCCGTTGGCGGTCATCTGTTCGGCCGTCACGCGCGCCTGGTCCCACGTCAGCGCCCGCGTAACGCATTGGTAATAGTGGCCGTTGGCCGGATAGAGGGCCGCAGCGCCCGATGGCAACGGTTCCAAAGCAACGTCGTCGATGGCCGGCCCCCAGGCGCCGGCCGTCTGGCTCTCGAAGCTCAGGCGGTCGTACCCTGTCCCTACCACGCGCGCGGCCATGTTCGTCCAGCCCGGCTTGCGGGCCGATCGATCCGTCGTGTCGAACGTCGGCGAGATGACTGGGGCGCCGTTCCAGCGGACAGACAGCGCCTTCTCCGGAGGACTGGCTGCCCCGTTTGGGTTGCCAGCGAGGGCAAACCGCAGGATGTAGGTCTGCCCGGCCGTCGTGGCGATGTCCTGATAGACCCCGCCGGCGGCTCCGCCGTTCAAGTCCAGGCACTGCGAGCCGGTAGCCGGGGCGAAATCGGTCTGGACCAGGTCGACGTTCTGCCCGCCGACCCGCCATCCGTAGAACGAGCTGCCGCCATAGAGAAGCAGAGACGCTATCCCGATGGGAGCCGTTTCGAAGCCGCCGTTCAACAGAAGGTCGCGCGACGCGGAGACGCTGACGGCCACGTTGTCCAGGCCCCAGCTTTCATTCCCGATGTTCTCATTGGGCGCGCCCTGGAACCGCACGGCCAACGTCGGCGCGGCGTGTGGGAACGTGTACGAAAGGCGGTAAACCGAGTCCTGGACGTACCCGTCATACAGGAAGCCCAGCGTGTTGCTCTCGGCGGCCCCGGTGCGCGCCACGTAGTTGATAAGCTGCGCTGGGCTATACGCGACCGGGTGCGACTGGCGCTCGTCCAGAGCGTCGTTCCATGCGGAGAAGGTTGTGTTCAGCAGGGACCGTCCGTCGGCGGTCACGCTGAACCGGTCCGGCCCCACCGGCCCTGCGCCCAGGTCGCGCGTGTCGTTTCCATCCCATGACCGGATCATGTAGAGGTCAAATGAGACGGTGATCGACTCATGCGCGGGGAGGCTGGCGAGGCTGAGCGAGACGGCGCCAGCGGAGAACTCGCCGAGGAACCGGTCCGCCGCGTGGCCCGACGTGCCCGGCGTGACGCTGACCGTGCCACTGGACCATTCCGATCCGGCGCCGGCGGCGAAATCGTTGGAATAGACGACCTGGCACCATGCGGGCATGGCGGCCAGACTCAGAAGGACTGTCGCGCAGAGTCTCTGGTAACACGGCATCATGACGTACTCCTGCGGGCTATCTGCCCGGCGCGCGCCAGGCTGACGTCCGACGTAATGTGGCGGGCGAGCGGAGGCCCTCGGCGGCGGGTCGCCCGCAGCCAAGCGCGCAACAGCAAGTCCCACGCGAGTTAACGAGAGAAGGCGGCGCTTGTCACCGCGGAGCCATCGTTGCGCGGCATCGCGTCGTTACCGCGCGGGCACGGCAAGGCGCGGACTCTCGTATTCGACCACGAACGCCTCGCGCGCGCCGGCGGAATCGTCGTTCCAGCCGCCCGCGCTTCCGGTATCCCAGTTCAGGCGGTTCTCATCAGAGCCCGCATCGTTCGGCTCCTGGGTCCGCCAACTGGCGTACGTCCAAGTCTCCCCGGTGACCCACTGCCAGCCCTCGCCCGGAGCGCGGCCTGGCTTCTGGAAACCGCCCAACCAGACGATCTTGGGGCAGCTCAGCCCCAGGATGAACCGCCGCTCGGCGTCGGAGGTTACCGTGGCGAGATGCCCCGGCAGACCGTTCGCCGTCAGCGCCTCGGCCGTGGCGCGGGCCTGCTCCCACGTCAAACTCCTCAAGACGACCTGGTAGTCATGCCCGTTGGCCGGGTTGTGGAACACGGGCTCGGCGGGCAGCGGCTCCAATGCCACGTCGTCGATGGCGGGTCCCCAGTCGCCGGGCGTGCGGCTCTCGAAGGTCAGGCGGTCCCTTCCCGTTCCAACGACGCGCACGGCCTTGTAGACCCAGCCTGGGTTGCGCGGCGTCTTGCCCTTTGCGTTGAACGTGGCTGACAGCGCCGAGGCGGCGTTCCAGCGCACGTTCATCGCCTTCTCCACGGGGCTGCTGGCGGGGCCGTTCGGGTTGGCGGAAAGGGCGAAGCGCAGGATGTAGGGCTGCCGGGCCGTGGTGGCGATTTCCTGGTAGATCTCGCCCGGCCCGACGCCGTTCAGGTCCACGCATTGCGCGCCGGCGGCGGCGGCGAAATCCGTGCCCGCCAGGTCAATGCTGTGCCCGTCGGCCTGCCAGCCGTAGAACGCGCTGCCGCCCGGCAGGGGGACGGACTGATGCCGGATCGGCGTTGCCTCGAAATCGCCGTTGACCACCAGGTTGTCCAGCGGGACGACGCTCACCGCCATGTTGTCCAGCCCCCAGCTTTCGTTCCCCATCCCTTCGTTCGGGATGCTCTGGAACCGCACGGCGAGGTTCGAGGAGACGTGCGGAAACGTGAAGGAGAAACGGTAAATCGAATCCTGGACGTACCCGTCGTAGCGGAAGCCCAGCGTGTCATTCTCAGCCGCCCCGATGCGCGCGGGCAGGTTCACGCTCTGCGCCTTGTTGAACGCGGCCGGGTAGGACTGGGGCTCGTCCATTGAGCCGCCCCACGCGGAAAAGGTCGTATCCAGCAGGGTTTGCCCATCGGCGATGACACTGAACGGGTCCGGGCCCACCGGCCCCCGGCCGAGGTCCCGCGTGTCGTTTCCGTCCCACGACCGGATGATGTAGAGGTCAAATGAGACCGTCAGCGCCTCGTGGGCGGGCAGCGCGCCGAGGCTGAGCGTCACGGCGCCGGTTGAGAACTCGCCCAGGAACCGGTCCGGCGCATGGCGGGGCGTGCCCGGCGTTTCGCTGATCGAGGCGTTCGACCATTCCGGCCCGGCGGCCCTGGCGAAATCGTTGGAATACACGGACCGGCTCCATACCGGCAAGGCGGACAGGGCCAGCAGGCATGCGGCTTGGAGCCTCGGGATGTGGGTCTTCATAGCGAACTCTCCCCTGTCCTCTTTGGCGCTAACCGGGAGCATACGTCTGTCCAGGTCTTTCATGATAGCGAGTGGGCACGCGTGGAGCCCCCATGAGGCGCGTGCGGCCAATGGACGATAGGGGGCGGACACGGCAAGCCGTGTCCCTTGTATGAGAGTCGGTAGGTTAAGATGGAAGTGGCGCTGGACGGACCGTGTGTCCCTTGGTCCCTCAAGACCGTGCAGTAGCTTGGTCGTCCAGCCCGCAGGGTCTCTGG
>DASXUL010000111.1:0-22977 GCA_036504855.1 Armatimonadota bacterium
GGGGGGGGGGCCCCCCCCCCCCGCGCCTCGCCCATGTCTATCCGCCTACACGGTCACGCCCGATGCCGCCACCACCGCATCGGGTTCTTCGATCTTCACGTCGGCCGCCAGATCGATCTGGTAGTAACGGACGCCGCGCGACAGAACGTCCTTGCTGCTGCTGTCTCGGCTCACGCGGATGTCCGTCACCATTCCGATCACGAGGTTGCTGGGATCGGTGAACACCACGCTGCTGGTGGGCACGGCGGCGTCCTCCAGAATGGGGTAGCCGTACGGCGTGCGTCCGTCCGCGCCCAAGAGGATGCGGTCGCCGGCCGACACGGACTGCGCGCCAAGCGACTCGTAGTACGCGTAGGCCGTGCGCGGGTGCATGATCCAGCGCAGGCGGTTCGCCGCGGCGGTGGACAGGAAGCGCGTGGGCATGGCATCCAGCATGCCCTTCAGCACCGTCTTGCTCATGTCGCCGGCGTCTGGCAGCAAATGCGCGCCGCCCGCCGCGGCCTGCGCCAGCCAGCCGTCCAACGCCTTCAGCAGCCAATCCGGAGCGATGCTCACCGCCGAACCGTCCGCGTGGGCCGCCGCCGTCGTGCCGTCGTACCCGCGCACGAGGCCGGAAAACGCGCCCGCGTTGTGGGCGGCGTAGTAGATGCGCTCCGAGCCGATGACAAGCACGCCGGACGGCGGAAAGGCGGATCCGCCGGCCGCGGTCAGCGTAGCGGCGGCGGCGTCTATGGCGCTGCTCAGCGTGGTGGCGGGCGGCGCGCTGAGCGCGCCGTTCCACGCCAGGTCGTTCAGGTCCACGCCCACCTGCCGCGTCATGAGCGAGATCACCGTTTCCTCGAAGCGCTCGCCCTCGATGTTGTAGCGCAGCGCGTCCTCGGTGATTTCCCACGGCAGCGAGAGGTTGACCGCGTCCAACTGCACCTGGGATGCGGCAACGCTGGCCAGCCCCGGCAGGGAAGCGCCCTCGGCGCGGTGGCGCAAGATGCGCGATCCCACGCCCAATTTGTCCAGGTTCATCTTCTTGGCGCCCATCGCCACGCGGCGCGCGGCGGACAGCATGGGCGTGGCCTCGAACACCTTCTGGATGAAGGCGCCGGCCTGATCCGGGCTAAGCACGCCCGTTGTGATGTTGCTGGTTGCGATGGCTTTGCTCACGGCTTCGGCGTTGTTCACGTTCCACCTTCCTTTCGGGCAACACAAGCCCGGCGCGCGGCCGGGCGCGGATAGATCACAGCAAGCCGCTCCACAGCCCTCCGGACCGCGGCGCGGCCTCTTCGGACTGGCGGGCGGGATGCCCCTGTTCCAGGGCTTCCACGCGTCCTCGCACGCCGGCAGCCTCGTCCTGGAGGCGCTTCAGCAACTCGGCGGCGGAATCCATGCGCTCCCGGATGTCCGCCAGGTCGCGGAGTCGCTTCTCGATGTCGTGGAGCGTCGGCCCATTGGAACATTTGTTCGCTTCTTCTTCCCCCGCACCCGGCCCGCGCTCCGGCCTCGGGCCCCGCTTGAACAGCACGAACCGCTTGCCTGTGGCCGGTCGGTCCACGAGGCTCACTTCGTCCACCTCGATCTCCCTCAGCTCGCTCGGCATATCATCCTCCCTCCATACCCAGCTCATGCGCCGCCTCCCGCTGGAACGCGCACCGCCCGGCCGCCAACCGAGAAGCCGGTCCAGTCGCCGTCCTGCACGCGCCTCCATGCCTCCTCGCCCAACTGCACGCCCAGCACCCACGCGCCGGGCGCAAACAGCGGGTCTCCTTCGCGCGCCACGAAGCTCTCCACCACGCGGCCCACGCCGTCGAAGGAGCTGTGCATGGCGCCCACCGCGCCGCCATCGGTCAGGAACCGGTGCGCGGCCGCCTCAATCTCCCCCGCGCGCACCACGTCGCCTTGCTGATCCACCTCGTCCGGCGCGAGCACCTCACCGTACACGATTCGCTTCACCATGGGCTTCCCCCAAGGACCTTCTGCCCGTCAGGCGGGCGCAACCCCATCGGGTATCCCCAGCCAGGCGCGGGCCGCCTCGGGAGACAGCACCGCCTCGTTTCCCGCCAGCCGGGCCGCCGCCTCCGCCATCTGCACCGTGTCTCGCGATTCCATGTCGCGGAACCGGAACCCAAGGGTGGGGGCCCGGAGGTCGTCGCGCAGCAACGCGTCGAAGGAATGCTCCACCATCGTCTGCTGCGGCTCAACGACCTCGGTCTTGAACGTCTCCGCCTCCTCGCGCCCGCTGGCCTCGCCCAAACGCCCCGCCTGGTTGATGCCCGCCTTGCTCATCGGCACGCGAAACGCCCGCACCTTGTTCTCGATGGCGAACTTCCGGTAGGCGAGGAACGGCATTTCGCGCGCCGCCTGCTGCATGGGGATCAGCTCCAGGCTCACATTCTCCCCGCGAACCGCCGGGATAGCCTCCAGAATGATCATCCCGTGGTGACGGTCCACGCCGCGGTGCGCGTCTTGCAGGAACGTGCGGATCTCCTCCAGCGTGCCCTCGCTCAGCGTGCCGCCCTTCACGGCCAGCACATAGTCGGGCAACATGCCGTTCTGGAAGAAGGCGATGTTGCTGTCCTTCACGGAGGCATCCGCCAGGATGTCCTTCGCGGCCACGTACGCCGGGGGGAGACCGTAGAAGCGGCTGTTGGGGTTCGGCAGCCGCCAGGCGATCACTTCGTTCGCCCAGCCGCCGCCCTCGGCGCGATGCCACTCGCCCGTGGCGCGCGCGGCCGCCCGGTCGGAAGCGCGCGGCGTGTATGGGTTGAACAGCGTGTAGCGGTCCGATGCCGTGCGCTGGCAGAAGCCGTCGCCGTCGCGCCGGGCGCGCATCTCACGCGCGGGGATCCACCAGAGCCCCGCCGGCCGGTCGCGCCCATCGCGCGCCACCTCGATATAGGCGTTGCCCAACAGGTTGAGGTCGAGGTACGCCAGGCGCAGCGTCTCCAGAAGCGGTCGCTCCCGGGACGCGTCGGAAAAGAACGAGCGCGCGTCGTCCGGCCCTTCGCCCGTCACCTCCCAGCCGGCGCCCACGGCCTTGGCCGCGATGGCGTTGCAGCAAAGGTAAACGTCCGGGTCCTCCTCATAGGCCCGCGACAGCGCCGCCAGATCGTATGGGGGCGGTTCGCACCGCATGCGGTCGTACGCGAAGGAATCCCGGCTTTGCTGGCTCGCCGGCGCCGCCGCCACGCGCTTCGCCACAATAGTGGACATACATTCCCTCCCTTCCGGTCAGCGCGGCATCCGCCGCGCCTTCCATGAGAAAGGGCACAACCCGCCCTGCTTGTCCGGCATGCCGCCAAACCCCGAAAAGGGGCCCGGCCTATTGGCCGAGCCCCTTCATTACGCGTATGACCGCCCCGATCTACAGCGGCAGCTTGGCGATCACGCCTTCCGGCATGGCGACGATCACGCCGTCCGATGCGCCGGCTCCCGTGGCGGCCAAAGCCTTCGTCGCGGCGCCGCCCAGCATGATCTCGTCGGCCGGACCGGCTTTCAGATGACCCGCCGCGTCCCCCGCGTACGTCTTGCCGCCCAGAACCAGCGGCTGCGACGCGATGGCCGCGGAGAGCAGCGGCGTGGATGTAAGGGCTCCGCCGGCGTATCGGTACAGCGCGCCGTCCGCGCCGCCGAAGTACGCGCTGTCGCCGGCCTGGAACCCCTCCGAGAATGCGCTCGGCGCGGCCGGCCCCTCCGTCAGGTTCCCGGTGACGCAGTCGATATCGTACAGGCGGCTGTCGCTGGCGATAACGCCCTTCGCCCAGCCGTCCAGCACCGGGCTGGTGAAGGCGCCCGCGGCCGGGATGAACGCCTGCGGGACCATCCCCGGCACGCGCACGGTGGTCACGCCGGCGTCCGTGGCCGCCACCGCGCAGCCGAACAGGATCGCCGGATCGCTCTTCACCGCCGCGCCCTGCAGCCGCGCCGACGCGCCGCTGCTGACGTTCACCAATGAGGCGGATACGCCGTCACTCGCCGCCGCGTAGATCGTCCCGTCTGAAGTGATCGCCGGGCTCGACGCGAACGTGCCCACCTTCACCGGGCTGCCGATGGCGGCGCCGGTCTCGGCGTCAAATACGGCCACGTTTCCGTCGGTCGTGCCCACGGCGACCACGGCCCTGCCGGCGATGGCTCCAAAGGACGGTCTGCCGCTGATGCCCGCGCTCAACGGCGAGCCGGCCGCGCCGTTCACGTCGCTGAGGTCGTCCTTCTTCAGAAGGCGCAAGGCGTTCCCTGCCACAACCGCCACATTGTCGAACCCCGCGGATGGCGACCCGGAAATCGCCGCGCCCAGATTGCGGACCGGGTACGGAAGGATCACCGTCCCGTATCCAGAAGGAAATGTGTAAGGGTAAGCCTGGTCATCTGAGAATGCGGAGGCGGACGGAGCAGTGTCAACAGTCACCGGCACAACGCCGTCGTCCTTCTTCGTCACCGTAAGCGATGCGATTGGGCCGTCTGCGCTCTGCCCAAGCGCCGAAACGATAGAAAGCGCTACGCCATCACTGAGAAGGCTCACCGCCGGCGCATCCCAACCGGGCGACCAGGAAGCCTGCCCGGCGATAGTCACCCTGGATGGGTCGATCTTCAACCGGATGACGACGGAACTAAGCGGGTGGCCGTTCGGCTCGCCGTAAACTGTCAGCGTCACTTTGTCGCCGGCCCTGCCGCCGGTGGGGAGGAGCTTCACAACGGGGGCCGTCGCAAGTGCGGCGGAGGCCGCCAGGGCGAGGGCGGCGGCGATCAGTGGCTTGAAAGGTGTCATGGTATGCGTATCCTCGACGTTGATTCCTCATGGAGCGTCGCGTCTGGGGCGTCGGTGGTGGGATGATCGAGAACCAGCGGGATGCCCCGGATCCGCTGGAGGGCCGCCAAATGGGAAAGGGGGCCTGGCCGATTGGCCAGGCCCCCTTTACGCTTACCTTACTAACCGTTCTGGATTAGAGCGGCAGTTCGGCGATCACGCCTTCCGGCATGGCGACGACCAGGCTGTCAGCCGCGGTCGTTCCAGTAGCCGCAAGGGCCTTGGTGGTGGCGCCGCCGAGGGCGATGGCGTCGGCCGAGCCGGCCTTCACATTGCCCGAGTTGTCGGCAGCGTAGATCTTCCCGCCGATGACCAACGGCTGAGCCGTGATGGGCTTGGACAGGAACGGAGTGGTGGTGAGAGCGCCAGCGGCGAACTTCGCCACGGCGCCGGTGGTGTCACCGAAGTAGATGCCGTCAGCGGCCAGGAAGCCTTCAGAGCTCAGGGTGGCGGCGGCGGTGCCGGCGTCAACGGCGCCGGTGGAGGTGTTGATGCCGTAGAGCTTGCTGGCGCTGGAGATCACGCCAGCTCCCTTGCCGTCCAGCACTGGGCTGGTGACAATGGCGGCGTCGGCCACGGTGGCCTGCGGAGCGCCGGTGTCCAGGCGGACAGTCGTCACGCCGGCGTCGGTGGCCACAACGGCGAAGCCGCCGAAGACAGCGACGTCGCTCTTAATGGCGTTGCCGGGGATCGTCCACGGGGTCGTCGTCGCGCCGGCAACCTTCACCAAGGAGGCGCTGGTTCCATTGCTGGCGGCCACGTAGATGGTGCCATCGGCGGTGATCGCCGGGCTGGAGGCGGAGGTGCCGACGGTGACGGCGGCGCCGACCGCGGCGCCGGTGCTGGCGTCGAAGACGGAGACCTTACCATCGGTGGTGCCGACGGCCACAACGGCCTGGCCGGCGATGGCGCCGAAGGACGGGCGGCCGCTGATGCCGGCTGTCAAAGCCGCGCCAGTGCCGTTGAGGTCCGTCAGGTCATCCTTCTTGAGGAGGCGAAGGGCGTTGCCCGCCACGACCGCCACGCTGCTGAGACCAGCAGACGGGGAGCCCGTGATGGCGCCGCCCAGGTTCCGGGTCGCCCCGGGCAGCAGGACGCTGCCGGCGCCCGCCGGGAAGCTAAACGTGTTGAACGAGTCATCCGCGAAGGACGAGTTGGACGGATCCACATCGACGGTCAGCGGGACAGCGGAGTTGTCGGCCTTCACGAAGCTTACCGTGAAGATCGGGCCGGCGGTAAACTGGCCGTCAGAACTTGTGACGGCGATCTTCGCCTGGCCGGCCGAGAAGTTGGTGGTTGGGGCCCAGCCAGCGCTGGCAGCGACCGTGGGGTTCCCGGTGATCTTCGCTGCGTCGTAATTGAGCGTCAGAACGACCGCGGTCAGCCCAGCGCCGGTGTCCGGCTTTCCGTACACAGTCAGCACGGCCGTGCCGCCAGACTTTGCACCGCCCGGCAGCAGCTTGACAACCGGATCCGCTTTTACGGCGGATACGGCCGCGACACCGAGGCCGATGGCGAGCAGGGATTTCATGATTGACATCTTCGTGTTATCCTCCGAATGCATTGGGTCGCGAGAGATCACTCGGGAACCGGGAAGTTGGCAGCAGACGGCTTGCCGACGGACTTAGCGGCCAGCAGGCCGAGGTCACCGGCATTGATGATGCCGTCGCCGTAGCCCTGGCCACTCGTCCCACCGATGTTCGCGGCGGTATAGCCCAGCGCGGGGCTCACGTCCGCGGCGATGCGGGCGTATTCCGTCCACTTCGCTGCGGCCGAAGTCTTGCCGACGCTGGCAGCGGCCAGCAGACCGAGGTCGCCAGCATTGATCACGCCGTCCGGAACGCCGGAGGCGTTCGTATTCAGGTCGCCAGGAAGGCCGACAGCAACCTTGTGCAGCGGAACGCGAAGATCAAGGCCGGAACCCGGGGCGGTGTAGTTCGGGAAGTAATCCGCAACGGTCACGGTCTCAGCGGTCACGGCAGCGCCGGACGCAACATCCGAAGTAGCGCCGGTGGCGCCCGCGCGGGCAACCGTGGTAGAGCCGGTGCCGTCATTGGCTACGTTGTAGGTGGTCGGCACCGCCAAGTTCACAACAATGCCCTGGGTCGTCCCCGCCGCAACGCTCAGCCGCAGAAGGCCGATCGCAGCAGACGGAGAAGAGC
This sequence comes from Armatimonadota bacterium, assembly GCA_036504855.1. Lineage (GTDB taxonomy): Bacteria > Armatimonadota > DTGP01 > JAKQQT01 > JAKQQT01 > DASXUL01. Next base: position 6,958 of record DASXUL010000111.1, read on the forward strand.
CGCTCAGCACCGGGTTACCGACGAACGTCGGCATGGCGCTGGTGCCGCGGACATAGCCCACGTATAGGGTGGGGTTCGTCACGACCGTGCCGACAGTCGGCGCGCCGGAAACCACAACTGGGGTCTCCGTGGAGCCGCTGACGGTCTGCGGCGTGAAGGCCGCGCCGGTCGTCGCGTCGTTGACTGCGGCAAGCTTCGCGGCGTCATACGTCAATGCGAGGTCGACGCCCCATAGCTGCGTGGTTCCGCCGACGCCGTTGACCAGCACGGGCAGACTTACCGGGTGGCCCGGCGTCGCGGCACGGCTCTTAATGAAAAGGTTGGCCGCGTCCGCATGGGGGCTGAGCAGAGCGATGCCCGTCAGGGCAACGATCGGCACAACAAACTTTCTCATGGGTTCTCTCTCCTTGAAGGGAAGAAGTGTACTGCGGATGACACCGGATAACGAGCTCAAACCCTCGCCGTTGGCCGCGATGGTGCCGTTATCACTCCAGGCGCCCGCCCGCTCCCCCGGCCTGCTCCGGCTCCCGTTGGCTGAAGCCTTTGCACCAGGTTCCACCCCCTCCGGGGCGCGCTGCGAACGCCTTTGTGTGCTATCACCAAATTATACAAGCGTGGAAGGCCAAATCCTACATGGTATTTGCACGCGCCCGCCACATTTTCTGGCTCCAGAGCCCGCCTGACAAGACCCGTTGCCAAGCGCTCGGTTCGGTGGACGATTCGCCCACCTCCCGGGTTCCCGCTCAAATCGCAGATGGGAGCAGACATGTGTCCGCTCCCATCGTTCTTCCATCATTTCGCGCCGCCGCACCCGGCGGGTTCAGTTCAGGCCGGTCTCCAGCCCGCTCACGAAACGGGCCACGCGCAATGCGTCCGCCAGGGTTATCGCGCCGTCCGGCCCGCCGGCCGGCCAAACGTCCGCGGACCTCTGGTCCACCGTAACGCCCGTCGGCGTCGGCATGCCGCTCGCCATCTGCATCAGCAGAACCACGTCGGCCACGTCCACAACGCCGTCAGCGTTCACGTCGCCCGCCCGGCGCAGCGTTCCCAACGCAACGTTGAGCCCCGCGTCCGTGATGGCGTCGATGGCCGACCCGTCCGGGCCGCCCACCAGGATGGCCGGCAGGCTCTTCCCGTTCACCGCATAGGGGGCCAGACGCAACGTCGTGGAGCCGGCGGCGGTCGCCGCTACGTTGAAATTCAGCCGCAACGCCGTCGGCGGCACCGTCAGCGACGCCGAACCGGCCGGATTCGAGGGGTTCTTTACGTAACCGAAGATGATCAAGCCCGTCTGCGCGCTGTTCATGCGGAAGAGGTCCGCGTCTTTTGGAATCGTTTCGCCCGGGTACGGAGGCAGTGCCCCCGCGTAGTACGCTTGGGCCGCCGACGCGTCCTGGTTGGGCAGCGGGGTGAGGGCGGCCGGATCGTACTGAAGCGCGCCCTGGAGCGCATAGACGCCGTTCAGATCGCTGGAGAGGGCCACGTCCACGGTGAGGACGCCGCCGGGGGTGGCGGAAGAGGGGCCGGCCACGCTGACGGTGGCGGCAACGGTTGGGCCGGTGAGCAACAGGGCGCCGGCGGCCCAGATCGCCGCGCGAAAGCCGGATTTCATAGGAGATTCCTCCGCGAATTGCCCGGGCCAGACGAGGGCCCGGAAGCCGGTTCCATGGTACCTCGCCAGCGCCGGTTTGTCAACCTTTAGCCGCCCGCTAAGGCGGCTTTATGGTTATATAACCATGTTGACTCGTGTGGCACGACAGCGTATCATTGTCTGTAAGGCAAGCTTACGGCCGGCGCCGCCATAGTCATACGGAGGGAACATGCGGAGAACTCGACCCCGATTCGGTTTCACTCTGATTGAGCTCCTGGTTGTCATCGCAATTATCGCCATCCTCGCCGCTATCCTGTTCCCCGTCTTCGCGAAAGCCCGCGAAAGGGCCAAGCTCAGCGCCTGCATCAGCAACCAGAAGCAGCTCTACCACGCAATCACCATGTACGGCGACGATAATGATGGCTACATGCCATTCGGCATCATGTTCGCGGATGGCTGCGGCATCCCCGGCATCGAGGGGCCGCCCGCCTACGTGGGTGGATATCGTCAGCGCGGCTATAGCCTCCTCTATAGGTACACCCGTAACTACGTTCGTAGCGACGACATCTACCAGTGCCCGGCGGATTGCTCCAATAACCCCGACATCAACTCATCCGGCAAGAAGGACCAGGTCACCTACCGCTTCAACCCCTACGGCAGCGGCGGTTGGAAGCAAGACGGCACGGCCGCCGGCCGAACTGGGCCGTTCCGCCCGCTCACCATCGCGCAATGCGGCAACCCCAGCGCCTACGCCCTGTTCCGCGAGCGCTACTCGTACTATCACTCCCGCCTCACCAACCAGGAGATCAGCACCTCCAGCGCGGACGGCACCTACTACGCCAAGATCCGCACGCCGGTGCTCCGCGTCGACGGTTCGGTGAAGCTCCTGCCCGGCCAACTGCCCGAAGGGAGTTCGGCCGGCTCCGCTCTCCTTGGATCCTTCCTCTGGACGGGGCGCGAAACCCCCCAGTAACCTATATCCGGCTCGGATCGCGCCCCGGCCGGCGCGATCCGAGCCGATGGCGCCTGTTGGACCGGCAGATGATCGCCGGGGCGCATCCTTCACGCATCCACCCGATCGCACTTCGGCGCGCCGCCGATTGATCAAACGAGCTCTGCCCGCGACACGCCCTCATACCTCGATACGAAAGAACGAAGGGAACACTTATGCGCATCCCGTATCTTGCGCGCGCCGCCGCTTTCGGCGCGCTCGCCCTTACGGCCGTTCTCCCCGCAAGATCAGCCGTTACCCTTACGGAGGTCGGCACGCCCACGCTCCCCGTCAACTGCTGGGTCCTCGCCAACGACTACCTCCAGGTCGCCGTGGACAAAGCCACCGGCAAGGTGATTGGAGTCGTGAAGGTCCAGGGCGACGGCGCCGGGGCCAGCCAGACCCGCGGAACCGACTACGAGTCGTATCTGGACTGGGTGAGCCAGACCGGTTCCGCCAACGCCACGCGGGTTCTCACCCCGAACGGAGACGGAGACGACTCCGACGCCAAATGCTCGCTGAAGATCACCGGCGTCATCACTACCGGCGGCCGGGCCTTCAACTTGGTAAAGACCTACCGGCTCCGCGACGGCAGCAAGGTCCTCGAAACGGAGTTCTCTTTCACCAACACCGCCTCCACCGATTACTCCGCCGCCGACCCGTACAACGGCGTCACATCCAGCCTCTACCTCCAACCGGGCGGCTCCAAGGGCGCCAGCGACGATATGGAGGTGAAAACCGCCTTTGGCCTCGAGGCGTTCGCCGCCACAACCTGGTTCGGCAGCGCCAGCGGAGCCCACCCGGAACTGGCCGAGGGCTGGCTATCCTGCGTGGATACCGCATCCGGCATCGTCAACGTCGTGCTCTGGCCGCTGGCCTACCAAAAAGCCCACAGCGCCGACGGCGTATCCAACACGCGCGGCGCCAGCAACAGCAACCGCTTCATGGTCACGCCATCCTTCACGCTCATCAAAGCCGGCGAAACCCTCTCCTGGAAGCAGTATCTCGTTATCGACGACAAGCTGACGGCCGTATCCTACGCCGACGTGGAAACCAACCCCGTCGTCGCCGGCATCTCGCTGAACAACGCCGCCGCAGCGCAGGGCGCCACGGTCACCGCCACGTTCGGCGTGAACAACATCAGCCCCACGGCGGCTGCCTCATATGACATCAAGAACATCCGCGTACTGGATTCCACCGGCGCGAAGGCTCTAGATATTCCGGCCATCACGGGCATCAACGTGGCCGCCAACGCGCACGGCGGCGCCGCCCGCCAGTTCACCGCCGCGCTCACCCCCGGCAACTACACAATCGCTGGCGATCTGTACGTTAGCGGCGCCGCCGCGCCCATCTCCACCCTCTTCAGCAAGACCCTCATCGTAACCAGCGCCGACGTGAAAGTCCTCCTCTACCAGGATCCCACCTCCGGGCTGTGGGTACTGGAGAACGAGGTCGTGAAGGCCGTCATCGACTCCTCCGGCCAGATAGCGGAGTGCGACCTCAAGCCGGATATGCGCAACCAGGCGAACGGCTCCTACTACATGTTCCACGACTACGTGAACATCACGTCGCTCGCCGGCATCGTCGGCTACAACGCCATTGCCGATCCCGACGGCACAGACACGCCCACGAAGAAGTCGCTCAAGTTCGGTGACGGATACAACGCGTTCACCGCCATGAGCAAGCAGTACACGCTGGAGTCCAACAGCCGCAGCCTCCAGGTGGACTTCTCCGTCGCCAACAACGTGGTGGACGGCAACACTGGAAATCCCGCTGACATGAACGGCCAGGGCTTCTACAGCCACGTCGCCGTCAGCCCCGGCGGAGTAGGCGAAGCGAACGACCAGTTCTCCGCGCACACCGCCGCCGGTCTCGTTGCTCCGCATACCCAGAGCACGCGCTACTGGTTCGGCGCAAAGCCCGCCGACCCGGCCGATGGCTCCGTCCTTCCCGCCGATCTGCCCGCGCTGGACCAGGGTTGGATGGCCACCACCGACACCGTCGTTACAGACACGGCCGCCATTTCCTGGGACGTCGCCAAGCAGCGAACGTATTCCTCCATCCCCACCGGCGGCAGCGCCGCCGTGCCGATGTGCAGCGTCTATGAAGCCGGCGACTTCAATCGCCACGTCATGGAGGCCCACTTCGACAAGATCCCGCCCATGGAAACCCTTTCCACCACGATGTACGCCATGGTCGACACCGGCTACAAGCTGGTGGGCTACGCGGAAGGCAAGCGGGTCCTCGCCGGCGTCTGGGCCGACGCCGCCGAAATCCACCGCAATGACGCCCTCGCCTTCCATGCCGCCGTCTCCAACGTGGGAACGACATCCCGCACCGTTGACCTGAAGAGCTTCCGCCTTGTGAAGGACACCGGCGAAGTCACGGCGGCCGGCTCGGACGTCCTCGCAGTCGTCCTCGGCGCCGCCGCCAGAACAAAGCAGGATCTCTCCTTCGCCATCCCAGCCGATCTGCCCCTTGGGGTCTACACCGTCCAGGCCGACCTCTATGAGGGCGGCGCCAAGGTCACCACGCTGCAATCGCTGCCGTTCAACGTTATCGACGCGGTCACGCTCCTCGCCGGAGACACCGACGGCAATGGAAAGGTGGAACTCGCGGACGTAACTCTGGCCCTTCAGATCGCCTCCGGTCTGGCCGCCTCTGATAAGGGCAACGTGGACCGCGGCGGCGCCCTTCTCACCCCCGCCAGCGCGTCGATCAGCATCGCCGACGCCGTCGCCATTGCGCGGAAGGTCGCCAACCCGTAATCCTCCGCGAAGCGCGCAGGGGCGGGGCCGCCAGGAGCAGCGGCCCCGCCCTTTGCGATTTCCCCCCTGCACGCGCGCCGTGTGGACGCCGAACATGACATGGGCGGGATGCCGTTGCGGAGCGTAACCGAGCGAGCATGGCTTTTGCATTTCCGGCCTGAATCTTGTACACTGGTAGGGAGCGGCCCGGCCGCCCGAAACGTGCTGGAAACGGATGATAGAGCTTCAAAACGTATCGGTACGGTACCCCAACGGCGTGGATGCGCTCCGGGGCGTGAACGTAACCATTAACCCCGGCGAGTTCGTCTTCCTGGTTGGACCCACCGGCTCCGGGAAATCCACGTTCCTGAAACTCCTCTATCGCGAGGAGCGCCCTTCCGGCGGCGCCGTCTATGTGGCGGGCCGCAACGTGGCCACATTGCGACCCGGCCAGATTCCCCTTTTCCGCCGCCACATCGGCGTGGTGTTCCAGGACTTCCGCCTTCTCCCCTACAAGAACGCCTGGGAAAACGTCGCCTTCGCGCTCCAGGTCACCGGCGCGCCCCGCAAGGTCATCCATCAGCGCGTTCCGGAAATCCTCTCCATGGTCGGCCTCACCGCCAAAGCGCGCTGCCTGCCGGAGCAGCTTTCGGGCGGCGAGCAGCAGCGCGTTTGTATCGCGCGAGCCCTGGTGAATGCCCCGCCGCTTCTGGTGGCGGACGAGCCCACCGGCAACCTGGACCCGGCAACCTCGCTGGAGATCTTCCAACTGCTGGACGCCATCCATCGCGAGGGCACCACTGTCGTCGTCGCCACCCACGACGCCGCCATGGTGGACCGCCTCCAGAAGCGTGTGCTCACGTTCCAGAACGGCCTCATCACGCGCGACGATCACGTGGGCGGGTACGACCAGGAGCAAGTGGACCTGTTCGGCGCCTCCGGCGCCGCAGCGGGAGTGCCCGTGGCGGAGGCGGCGGCATGCGGCTGAACAGCATTGGCTTCCTGCTCCGCGAGGCCTTGAACGGCCTCATCCGCCACCGGCTGATGACACTGGCCGCCATCAGCACCAGCGCCATCTCCTTTACCGTGATGGGCGGCTTCATTGCCGTGATGTTCACCCTCAACGCCATCTCCTCGAACCTGATGTCGCAGCTAGGCATCTCCCTCTACATGAAGGAGGCGTCGGACCGCTCGGACACGCTGGCCACGCGCACCGCCGTCTCCCGCCTGCCGGGGGTGGAGAGCGCCGTCATCGTCACCCGCGAGGAGGCCTGGGGCAAGATGAAGGACGACCTGGGAGACCAGGTTCCCCTCCAGGGCGTGAAAGACAACCCCCTTACGGATGAGATCCATATCCGCCTCACTGACGTGGATCACGTTGCCCCCGTGGTGAAGGCCACCCGCGCCATGGACGGCGTGGCGGACGTGCGCGCCATGACGGACGTGGTGCGTCGCGTTCAGGCCACGGTGCGCCTCACGAAGACCCTGGGCGCCGGCGCCGCGGGCCTGCTGCTGCTGGCCACCTTCGTGGTCATCGCCAACGTCATCCGGCTCACCGTATTCGCCCGCCGCCGCGAGATCCGGATCATGCAGCTCGTCGGCGCCACCAACGGCTTCATCCGCACCCCCTTCCTTCTGGAAGGCCTGGTCTACGGATGCCTGGGCGCCGCTTCCGCCGGCGCCGTGGTCTTCTACGGTGGGCAGCGTATCCTGGAGTTCAGCCACCGCACGTTGCCTTTCATGCCGCTGGACCCCTCCGCCGTTCCCGTCCGCCCGCTGTTTGTGGCCCTCATCGCCATCGGGGGCGTGGTGGGCCTGGTGGGCAGCTCCGCCAGCGTGCGCAAATTCCTGCACACCTAGGGGCTCCCCGCGTCGAACCCTATGAAACGCCTGTTTACACTGCTGTTGTGTGTGGTCGTCGCCGTGGGCTCGGTCAGCCTTGCCGCGAGGAAATCCTCGCGCCGCGCCGTTCTGCACGCCAAGCGCCACGCGCTCCGCCAGCAGCTCAGCAAGATCCACCAGAAGAAACAGGCCGTCCGGCAACAGCTCCATCAGGCTCAGGTGCGTAAGCAAACGTGGGTGGAGCAGCTCATGGACACCCAGCAGCAGCTCGGCGCCACGAAGCGGCGCATCGACGTCACGGAAGCCCGCCTCCGCCGCACCCGGCGTGACCTGCGCCGCGCCGAGTCCGGCCTCCATGAAGTGCGCGACCGCCTTCGAGAACGCAACGGACTGCTGAAGCAACGCCTCGTGGCCACCCAGCGCCGCGGGGTCGTCAGCTACGCGGCCGTACTCTTCCACAGCGCCGACTACTGGGATTTCCTCTCCCGCCGCCGGCTGATGGCCCGACTCGTGCGCTACGACGTGCGGCTGGTGAATGACATCCGCCAGGACGAGGTCAGCCAGGTGATCCTCCAGACCACGTTGCTCAGCAAACAGGCGGAGCAGAAGGAACTGGCGGCTTCGCTGGACCAGCAGCGCGTTATCCGAGAGGGACTGCGCCAGGAACAGGCGGACGAAGTCCAGGATGCAACGAAGGACGTTGCCCGGTACGCGCAGATGCTCTCCGAGCTGGAGGCCAACAGCAACCAGATCACCTCGTTCCTGCAGCGCCTCGTGGATACGCCCGAGGGCCGCGCCCGAGCCGCGATCCCGTTCCGCGGCGGGCTATCCATGCCGGTTGCCGCCCGCATCACGAGCCGGTTTGGAATGCGATTCCATCCCATCCTGCACCGCTTCAAGCTCCACACCGGCATCGATTTCGGCGTGGGCATCGGCACGCCCATCCACGCCGCCGGGCCGGGCGTTGTGGTGCACGCGGGCTGGTGGGGAGCCTACGGCAACGCGGTCATCATCGACCACGGCGGAGGCGTCACCACCCTGTACGGCCATATGAGCGCCGTTCGCTGCTCGCGCGGCCAGAAGGTCAGCCGGGGAGAGGTCATCGGACTGGTGGGCAGCACCGGCTGGAGCACCGGGCCGCACTGCCACTTCGAGGTGCGCCGGAACGGCGTCCCCGTAAACCCGTTGGGCGGCTGATGGACCAGCCGCTGTCGGCGGAGGTCCGCTTCCTCCTCGCCGCCTGTTGCGTCGGCCCAATTCCGCCCCCGTCGCCCCATCGGATCGACCCGTCGCGCCTCCTCCGCCTGGCGCAGTTCCACCGCGTGGCCGGTCTCGTGTACGAGAGCCGCGAACGCCTCCCGCTTCCGCCGGACGCCGTAGCCCCCTTCCGCGCCGCAACGATGGCGACCCTGCACCGCAATCTCCAGTTCGCGGCCGAGCTGAAGCTGGCTCTGCACGCCCTGAACGCGGCCGGCGCGCCGGTGATCCTCCTGAAGGGCGCCCACCTCATGGACGCCGTCTACCACAACCCCGCACTGCGCCCGCTCAGCGATCTCGACATCCTGGTGAGGCCGGAACACGCCCAAACCGCCATGGAAGCGTTACGCGCCGTCGACTACGCCACAGACCCGCGCAGGGCCGCGTTCGGCCTGAGATCCGACGGGGAGGCCCGGCTGGAGAAATCCGGCGTGCATGATCTTGTTATCGAACTCCACACCACGCTCAACCGCGCCACGCGCCACCATTGGTTTCCCATGGACGCTCTGTGGAGGCGGTCCGAGGCGTACGCGTTCGAGGGCGTCCCCGCCCGCGTTTTGTGTCCGGCGGACAACCTGTGTTTCCTGTGCGCCCACGCCGTGCCCCACCTGTTCTCACAACTCTCGTGGATCCGTGATATCGCCGGCGTTTGGGAAATGCTCTCCGGCGCGTCGGATTCGCCGGGTGAGGACCTGATGCAGGCGGCGTGCGACGCCAGCGCGCGCAGAGCCGTCTTCGCGGGCCTGCACGTCGCCCGAACGGCGCTCGGCGCCGGAATGGAGGCGTCCCTGCCGGACGCTATCGCCGGCCCGGCCGCCGCGCGCCTGAAGCCGCTCTTGTCGAGCGAGCGACTATTTGTGGGCACGCATTACTCCACTTTGCAGTCCCTGAGGTTCCGCGCCGCGCTGTCGGACGACCCGCGCCGCGCCGCCGCCATCCTCGGGGCCTCCTTCTTTCGCAAGGCCGCCGAGATGTCCCGTGGCCTATCCACCAGCAAGCAACGCCGCTCCATGGAAGCCTGACCGCTGACAAGAGGAGGACGCCCGCCTGCGAGAGGGCCGCTGGCGCCGCCGCGTGCGGCTCGCCGTACCACGGCGAGGCGGAGGCCTCCTCGTGCGCGCTATCGGCGTTCCAGGCGTCCTGGCGGCGGACCCGCTGGACGCCATTGTCCTCTGCGCGGCTCTCGCAACAACACCGTCTCACACCCTCGCCTGGCGGCATTCCCGGGTGTTCCACGGCTCGATGGCCCAAAACGGGTTTGGGGCATGGCGTCTGGGCCCGCCATGCCCCAAAGGCCGAATAGACGACGTCTATCGCAGCCACGGGGCCAATTTACCATGCGTCCCGCCTGTCTGTCAATCCCCCAGACGCCCCGAAATCGCCCTCAAAGGTTACAAATTGGTGACCAAATCGCCCCAAAGCCTGCTCGCTCAGCGTAAACGGGAGGCACGGCAATCAGCATTCAGGATTCAGCATCCAGCATTCAGCCCGAAGGCCTCATTCCGTGAGACAACCAATCTCATGGAACGAGGCCTTCGGGCTGAATCCTGAATGCTGAATCCTGAATGCTGATTGCCGTGTTCTACGCCTCGATGTAGCCCGCCAGGCGGCGGGTGCGGGTTGGGTGGCGCAGCTTCTTCAGGGCCTTGTTCTCGATCTGGCGGATGCGCTCGCGCGTCAGTTTCATCACGCGGCCCACTTCCTCCAGCGTGCGCGGGTAACCGTCGTCGAAGCCGAAGCGCAGGCGAAGCACGTCGCGCTCGCGGTCGGTGAGGCTATCCAGTTCCTTCTGGATCTGCTCGCGCAGCATCACGGCGGCGGCGGCCTCGATGGGGGACGGGCGCGTGGTGTCTTCCACCATATCCGCCAGTTGCGTCTCCTCTTCCTCGCCGATCGGCGTCTCCAGGCTGAGCGGCTCCGGCGCCATCTTCATGATCTCGCCCACCCGGTCGCCCGAAAGCTGAACGATCTGTCCGATCTCATCCAAGGTTGGTTCGCGGCCCATCTGCTGCGAAAGAGCCGCCGTGGCCCGGGCGATGCGGTTAAGCGTTTCGACCATATGAACCGGTACGCGGATGGTGCGCGATTGGTCCGCCAACCCCCGCGTGATGGCCTGGCGAATCCACCAAGTGGCGTATGTGCTGAAGCGGTGGCCCTTCCGGTAGTCGAATTTCTCGGCAGCTCGGATCAGGCCCACATTGCCCTCCTGGATCAGGTCCGAGAGGCTCAAACCGCGGCCGATGTATTTCTTGGCCACGCTGATCACCAGGCGCAGGTTCGCCTCAACGAGGCGCGCTTTGGCCTCGGGGTCGCCGCGCTCGATCTCACGCGCCAGTTCAATCTCCTGGTTGTGAGTCAGAAGCTGCCCTTTGGCGGCCTCCTTCAGCCACATGCGGACCGGATCGTCAATTGGGGCCTTGTCCAGGCGCTCGATGGCGACATCGGCGGCGCGGGCGTCATCGGATGGCTCATCCTCCGGCGCCTTCCCTTCAACGATGACCTGACGAACAACCGGGATCCCCTCGTCGACCAGGGTCTGCAAGAGGTCCTCGATCTCATCGGGATCCAGCGCGAAGCCAGACAGGGCATCGTTTAGCTCATCAAACGTGAGATTGCCCTTATCGCGCCCGCGCGCGATGATGGCCTCAACGTCCTGCGGCCCAAATTCCCGTTCTTCTTTCTTACGCTCCGCCAACTGAACCTTCCATCTGCACCAACAACGCGCGGCGCCGGAATACAATGCGGCAACCGCTCTGGTGTCTACCGGATGGCCTTCTGCACATTATTCGCCAATACGCGCATTAGGCCGGACGTCCGTACGCCATCTTCATGACGCTTGGCGCCGGCCAAATGGTTCCCCGGCGTCTCACAACGCTTTGTTCCATGGCCCGGCGCCTTTGAGTAGCCCCAACGTAAGCAATTGGCAATCGGGCTTTGTGCCTGTAGGTCTGCAACCTCCTACCTACACAGACTGCCACCTCCAACGGACATCATGGGTATACGTTTGCCCATTTTCAGGAGGTACCCAGCACTAATGACCGCGCCCCAACTTGAACAGCGCCCCCTGGGCCAGGATGGCCCGCTTGTGGATGTGATCGCCGTCGGCACCTGGGCCATTGGCGGCACCCAATGGGGGCCGTCGGACGACGATCAGTCCGTCCGCGCCCTCCAGGCCGCGCTCGATGCCGGCTTCACTTTAATCGATACCGCCGACACTTACGGAGAGGGCCGCTCGGAAGAGTGCGTCGGCCGCGCCATCCAGGGCCGGCGCCAAGAGGTGTTTCTCTCGACGAAGGTCGGCGTGCTCGGAAATCCCACCGTCGGATGGAAGATCGACAACTCCGCCCGCCACATCCGCGAGGGGTGCGAGGCCTCTCTGAAACGACTGAAGACCGATACGATCGATCTCTTCCAGCTTCACTGGCCCGTTAAGGATATCCCCATTGAAGAGTCCCTCCAAGCGTTGCTCGCTTTGAAAGAGCAGGGCAAGGTCCGCCACATCGGCATTTCGAACTTCCATGCGCCGGAACTGGAAGCGGCCGTTCAACACGGAAAGCTGGCCTCGCTCCAGAGTCCGCTCAGCATGCTGGAACGCGGCGTTCTGGAGGACGACCTCCCCGCCGCATCGCGCAACGGCCTTGGATTCCTCGCCTACAGTCCGCTCGCCCGCGGCCTTCTCACCGGCAAGTTCCGCGGCGAGGCGCCCACCTTCGCCGAGTCCGATGTGCGCGCCCATGACCCCCGCTTCCAGGGCGATGCCTGGCAGCGCAATCAGCGCCTGTTGGACGGCCTCACGCCCATCGCCGAAAAGCACGGAAGGACCCTGGGCCAACTGGCCATCAACTGGGTTCTCTGCCAGCCAGGCGTCACCGCCGCCCTCGTTGGCGTTCGTCACGCCGCCCAAGCCCAGGAAGCGCTGGGCGGGCAGGGCTGGCGTCTCGACGAGGGCGACCTTGCCCAGATTGGCGTCCTTCTGGCGTGATCAGCTAGCCGGAGAGGGGGCTCTTCTCCCCCTCTCCGGCGAATCGCCCGTTATCCGGGTTCAGCGTCGCGCAAAGTATACGGCCAGTACCACAATGCCGGCCGCGATGCGGTACCAGAAGAACACGTCCATGCTCTTCCGCTTCACGAAATCCATCAAGAACGCCACCGCGAAGTAGCCGAACACGGCGCTAGACACGATGCCCGCCGCCAGCGGCGCCGCGCCCGCCCCGGCTAGCTCATGGTGGTGCTTGGCGAACGAGTATATCACGGCCCCCGCAATGGTGGGAATCGAGATGAGGAACGAGAAGCGAACCGCCGCCTCGCGCGTGAGCCCGCGGAAGAGCGCAAACGTCATCGTCGTGCCGCTGCGCGACGCGCCTGGGAACGCCGCCGCGATGAACTGCCCGAACCCGATGATGAGCGCGTCCCAAACGCCCATGTTCTTCTCCACGCGCCGCCTTCGCCCCGTGGCGTCCGCCCACTTCAGCAAAACGGCGAAGGCGATCAGCACCATGGCAATGATGACCGGCGCCATCGCATTCTGCGCCGGCTCAGACATCGCCTCGATCTTCTTCTCCACCAGCGCCGCCGGCAAGGCCGGCAGGAACCCAAAGATCACCAGTGTTAGTAACCGCCAGTCCTTCGCGCGGAAGACCTCCACGATGTCCTTCCAGAAGTACACCACCAGCGCCACCAGCGTGCCCAGGTGCAAGGCGATATCAAACGACTTGGATGCCAGGAACGCCTGGTCCCAATGGAACAGCCAGGGGGCGAGGATCAGGTGCGCCGTGCTGGAGATGGGCAGAAACTCGGTGAGCCCCTGAATGGCGCCCATCACGATCGCGATCAGTATGTTCAACGGTCATTACCTCATTTTGCTCGGATCGAAGCTCGCATTCCGGATTCACGACCACGAGGCGAGAGGCATCTTTGCGAGATAACCTATCACCGAAAGATCGGAATCCGGAATCCGGATGCCGGAATCCGATCCGCCGCTTCACTACGACAACGCGCGTCCGACCGCTTTCGCTCCAGGTTTCTTTGGGGCCGGGCCATGGCGGCGGGTGTGCAGGAAATAGGTGCGCAGGAGGACGCGAAGCAGCGCCGCAATCGGGGCGGCGAAGAACATCCCGGCGATCCCGGCGAACTCGCCGCCTAACAGCAGCGCTATCAGCACCACCGCGCCATGGATGTGCAGCCTGTCACCCACCAGCTGCGGAAGCAGCGCCTTGCTCTCCACCAAATGCAGCAGAATGAAGAACACCGTCACCGCCGCCGCCACGCTGGGGCCCTGCAGCAGCGAGAACAGGATGATGGGGATCGCGGCCACAATGGGGCCGATCACCGGCACAAACCGCGTCACGCCGGCCAGCACGCTGAGGCTAAGCGCATACGGCACGCCCACGATGCGGAGCACCAGGTACACCACCACCCCGGCGATCAGGCACAGCACCAGGTTCGCCAGGGTGTAGTCCTTCAGGATGCGCCCCGTGACGCGCGCGATGCGGAACACATCCTTCCGATAGCGCACCGGCACCACGCCGGCGATCTCCCGCTTCAGCCCGCTGCCTTCCACGATGAAGTAGAATGCCAGCACGGGAATCAGCACCAGTTCCACGATGTGAGAGAGGCTCTGAACCGTAACCGAGACGATATTCGTGACAAACCGAGTCACCGTGCTCGTAAGGTTCCCGACGTCTTGCTTGCGCAACACCGAGCGCACCTCGGGCGGCAGGCTGTTGATCCACGTCTGCGCTCCCTCGAAATACGATTTCCAGTGCCGGCTCTCCGCGCCCACGGACCTTCCGAGGTTCTCCGTGTCGGCAATGAACGGCGATATCAGCAGTCCGTATGCCAGGTAGGCCGCCACGCCCAGCAGCGCGAAGACCAGCACGGCCGCCAGCATCCGGCGCGTTTTCCTCGGCAATCCCAGCCACGCGGGGCGCGCCAGCGCCTCCACGATGGGCGCCAGCGTCACGCTAAGAAGCGCGGCCGCAACGACGGTAATCAGCACAAACACGGCGCGGTAACAGAGGTAGAGGAGGGCCGAGACCACCACCAGCCGGACCATCAGCCCCCACAGCAGCGCAAACGTGAGCCGCGTGCGCGACTCGGAGTTCGCTTGCGAAGCGCGCACGCCGCGAAGGCGCGGGCGCTCCAGGTCGCTGACGCGACGCGGCGGCAGATAGGCGCGGCAGGGGCGCGTCTTCACAGAGCAACTCCAAAGTGGCGGAAAAGCGCCTCGCGGATGCGTTCGGCCGCGTGCCCGTCGCCATACGGGTTCTTGGCATGGGCCATGCCGGCGTAGGCTTCCGGGTCGGCGAGAAGCCGGCACGCTTCGTTGCGCACCGTCTCGCGATCCACGCCCACCAGCCGCACCGTGCCGGCTTCCACGCCCTCCGGCCGCTCGGTGGTTCGACGAACCACAAGAACGGGCTTGCCGAGGCCGGGCGCCTCTTCCTGAACCCCGCCGGAATCCGTGATAATCAGCGTTGCGGCCTTCATCATCGCCACGAAGGGCGCATAGTCGGGCGGCTCCGTCAGCGTAACGCGGTCATTCCCGCCGAAAACCTCGCGGGCTACGTCGCGCACCTTCGGGTTGCGATGCATCGGGTAGAGGAGGTCAACGTCGGGGAACCGCTCCAACACGTCCGACAGCGCCAGGAATACCTGCCGCATCGGCTCGCCCAGGTTCTCGCGCCGGTGGGCCGTCAACAGAATCGTGCGCCGTCCCGTCTTCGGCGCATCCGGCGCCCGCTCCGCCACCGAGAGCAGCGCATCGATTACCGTATTGCCGGTGACGGTGATGCGGTCATCGGGTACGCCGCAAGCCAGCAGGTTGGCGCGCGAATGCTCCGTGGGGGCAAAGTGCAAGTCGGCTATCTGCCCGGTGAGGCGGCGCATCATCTCCTCGGGGTACGGGTCGTACTTGCTATTGGTGCGCAGCCCGGCCTCCACGTGGCCAACGGCGATCTTCTGATAGAAGGCGGCAAGGCTGGCGGCGAACACCGTGGTCGTGTCGCCCTGCACCAGCACAATGTCCGGCTTCTCGCCGGCCAGCACCGGTTCCAGCCCGGTGATCGCTCGCGTGGTGATCTGGCTCAGCGTCTGGTTGGGGGCCATGATGTTGAGATCCACGTCCGGCGTGATGTTGAACACGGCCAGAACCTGGTCCAGCATCTCGCGGTGCTGAGCGGTGACCACGGTGCGCACGCGCACGCGGTCGGGGTACTTCATGAGCTCTCGGATGACCGGCGCCATCTTCACGGCCTCGGGCCGCGTGCCGAAGATGGGCATCACCGAAAGCAAGGGTGTGCGTTGAGTTGGCATACTGCGTTATGATAGGCGCAACCGAGCCCCGGATGCCCCAAGAATCATCAGTTTGGCGAACCACATATGGAGTGCGGCGGCAAGCCATACCCTATGAGCGACCACCGCACGAATGGAGTGGAATCCACTAACAAGGCTAGCATTGGGACATAGAGTGCGCGTTAAGACCGAAGCGCCTTTTCAGAGTCTGCCACAGTAGCGCCGGCGGCCCGCCGGCATGCGCCCGAAGGGCGGACTTTCGGCGTTGGATGTGGCCGCTTCGCGGCCATGCCGGCGGG
>DASXUL010000112.1:0-5390 GCA_036504855.1 Armatimonadota bacterium
ACCAAGTCTGGTATCGCCGACCACCGAACGGTGGACGGCCGGGCCTACCGGGTAGGGGCAAGGCACGCCTTGCCCGCTGATTCGGACGGCGGATCGAACGGCAGGGCGAACCACACAGCCCCCCGAACTAGCGACGAACAAACGCATTTTCACGTCAGCGAGGGATCCCTCAAAGAAGCGTTCTTTATGGGATTCCTCGTTCCTCGGAATGACAACCCCACCCCTCCATCTTACTTTGACGGAGTGCTACCCCCCAATTCCGGGGGACCCGAGCCACACGCTTGGCGTAAGCGCACCGCCAGAACCGAGCGTTTCCTCATTGGTCCCCCAGTATTGGGGGGTAGGGGGGGCCGGGACATCCCATGAAGCGCCGCTACCGCGTCCCGGCCGGGTTCCTCTTCATCCTGCCGGCCCTCATCCACCTCCTCGTCTTCGTGGTGGCGCCCATCCTGTTCGCGCTCTACCTCAGCTTCCACAAGTGGGATGTGCTGAAGCCGGACAAGCCGTTCGTGGGGATGGCCAACTACAAGCGCGTGGCGGCGGATCCATACTTCTGGAACGCCATGGCCAACAGCGCGTACTATGCGCTGGTGAGCGTGCCGCTGGGGATGGCCGCCGCGCTGGCCGTGGCGATCCTGGTGAACCAGAAGCTGCGCGGCGTTACCTTCTTCCGCACGATTTACTACCTGCCCGCCATCAGTTCCGGCGCCGCCATCTCGATGCTCTGGTTGTGGGTCTACTGGCCCGAGCGGGGGCTTCTGAGCTGGGCCCTGGGGGCGCTGCACCTGCCCGGCGCCAACATCGACTGGCTCAACAACCAGTACGCCGCCATGCCGGCGCTCATCCTGATGAGCATCTGGACGGCGCTGGGACCGCGGATGATCCTGTACCTGGCCGGATTGCAGGGAATCCCGCAGTCGCTGTATGAGGCGGCCGAGGTGGACGGCGCGGGGAAGTGGCAGGCGTTCCGGCAGATCACCCTGCCGCTGTTGATGCCCACCACGTTGTTCGTGCTGGTGACCAGCTCCATCGGCGCCTTCCAGGTGTTCACGCCGGTCTACATGATGACCAAGGGCGGCCCGCTGCGCGCCACGGACGTTGTGGGCTACCACATCTATACCGAGGCGTGGCGGCAATTCCGAATGGGGCGGGCCAGCGCCCAGAGTTACATCCTCTTCCTGGCGATACTGGCCGTCACCGTGATCCAGTTCAAGCTCGTCAACCGTCGCATGGAGGACTACAGTGGGAACTGAACTGCACGAGTACGCCCGCGAACCGTTGGACAGCGAAGAACGGCGGGCATCGCGTCGCGCTCGACTGCGTGAGCCGCATATCGTCCCGCTCGTTCGCTTCGTAGAGGAGATCCAGGACGCCAAGGGGCCAGGATACAGCATCCCATACATCGATCCCGCCGACGGAGGCATCCACGCCAAGGTCCTGCTGGTGCTCGAGGCGCCGGGCCCAAAGGCGGTGCTGACGGGCTTCGTGTCGCGCGATAGCCCGGATCTGACGGCCCGCTACATGGCGGAGCTGCTGGCCGAGGCCCGCTTGCCGCGCCGGTCGACCGTCCTGTGGAACGTGGTTCCCTGGTATCTCGGAGACGGCCGGCGAATCCAGGCGGCCAGGACACAGGATATCGAGGAGGGGCGGGAGTACCTTCAGCGCCTCGTGCGGCTATTGCCCGACCTCCGCGCGGTGGTCCTTGTGGGAAAGAATGCGCAAAAGGTGGCGGGCGGTCTGGATCTTTCCTCCGGCGTTACCGTCTTCCAATCGCCGCACACAAGCCCGGTGTTCGTTCACCGGGGGCCGGGAAACCGGGGAATCATCGCGGCGGCGCTCCAATCTGTGTCGGACTACCTTGGCGAGTGACCATGCAGAGATCTGAGAAACGCACGTCCGGCCGTGCCCGTCGCTCCGCGCGGCGCGAAAGCAGCGCCATCGCCAGCGCCGTTTCGTACGCGCTGATGATCGCCCTGGCGCTGGTGATGATAACGCCGTTCCTCTGGATGGTGGTCACCAGCCTGCACCCGTCGAAGGGGGTGCTGCCGGACCCCAGCCACCTCGTGCCCAACCGCTGGCACTGGGAGAACTACCGCACGGTGCTCACCATGCCGGACACGCCCATCGGGCGCTACTTCTACAACACGCTGGTGGTCTGCGTGAGCGTGGTGTGCGGCAGCCTGTTGTTCACGTCGATGGCGGCATATGGGTTCGCGCGCACGCAGTTCCGGGGGCGCGATACGCTGTTCTATATGTTCCTCGCCACGATGATGGTGCCGGGCGCGGTAACGATGATCCCGGTGTTCCTGATCGTTCGCTGGCTGGGCTGGCTGGACACGTATTACGCCCTCATCGTGCCGGGCCTCTCCGGCGCCTTCGGCATCTTCCTGCTGCGCCAGTTCTTCATGACCCTGCCCAAGGAGCTGGACGACGCCGCCCACCTGGACGGCTGCGGGGAATGGACCATCTACTGGCGCATCGCGCTGCCCCTCTCCACCCCGGCCCTGGCCACACTGGCCGCTTTCACCTTCATCGGCTCCTGGACCGACTTCTTTGGCCCGCTGATCTACACAAGCAGCAACCAGATGCACACCCTGGAAATCGGCCTCTCCGTGTTCAAGGACGCCTTCGGCACCCAGAACTGGCCGCTCCAGATGACCGCCGCCGTCATCGTTCTCATCCCCTGCCTTATCATCTTCCTCTTCACCCAGCGCTTCTTCGTGAAGGGGATTACCATGACGGGGTTGAAGGGCTGAGGGCGCTAGAGAGTAGTACACCGATTCCGGGTGAATGGCGAGGATCTGACAGCGGAAGTTGGAACCGCCACCTCTTGGTTTCCATGTGGGCGCAATGATGGATCGACGCTCACCCTGGCGGTTCGAACCCAGTTCACATAGCGTTAGTCGCCGTCGAGCGTGGGCGGCACATCGGTGAACATGGCATCGAGGTCGGTCCGGTCGATAAGCACCTCGCGGGGCTTCGCGCCGTCCGGATGGCCGACGATTCCCTTCTCCTCCATGACGCCCAACAGGCGGGCGGCACGCATATTGCCGATCTTCAACCTACGCCGCAACATGCTGACGTTGGTCTGGCCGGTGGTCGCAACCAGCCGAACGGCCTGCTCGAACAACTCATCGCCAACTATGTCCGGTGCACTGACAGCCACGGCATCTACCATCGCCGCAGTTGATATGTAGTCCGGAACGCTTTGTTGCTTCAGGTGCGCCACTACGCGATCGATCTCCTTCTCGCTGATGTACGGGCCCTGCATGCGGGTGGGCTTGGCAGCGTCGATGGGCATGTACAGCAGGTCGCCGCGCCCGACGAGATGATCGGCGCCGTTCATATTGAGAATCCTGCGGCTATCGCTGGGACTGGCCACAGCGAAGGCGATGCGGCTTCCGATATTGGCCCTGATCAGACCGGTAATCACACCCACGCTGGGCCGCTGCGTGGCGATGATCAGGTGAATGCCAGTGGCCCGTGCCAGCTGCGCGAGGCGGCAGATGCGCTCTTCCACCTCGCGGCCAAGCTGCTTCATAATGTCCGCCAGTTCATCCACGATCAACACGATATACGGCATCGGCATTTCATCTTCGGTAATGCGCTTGTTGTAACCCGCGATGTTGCGTGTGCCCGCCTTCACGAACAGATCGTAGCGGCGCTCCATCTCGCTAATGGCCCACTTGAGTACTCCGGCAACCTGACGAACGTCTGTGACGACCGGGTGGATCAGATGGGGGATTCCGTCGTAATGGCTCAACTCCGCGTGTTTCGGGTCGATGAGGATCAGCTTCACCTCGTCGGGCCGCGCTCGATAGAGCAGGCTGATGATGACCGAGTTAAGGAACTCGGCTTCCCCGGCATCGGCAACGCCACCGATGAGCAGATGGGGCAGCTTCGCCAAGTCGGCGTAGCGTGGCTGCCCGGTTACGTCCACGCCGAGCGCAACCGTTAGTGCGCTTTCGGCCGCCAAGAACTCTTGTGTCTCCAGGCACTCCCTCAGGCCGACGACCGCCGGTTGGAGCGATGGCACTTCGATGCCGATTGCTGACTTGCCGCGAATCGGCGCCTCTACACGGGCATTGCTGGCGGCCAGAGCCAGGGCGATGCTATCTGCCAGTCTCGCGATCTTTCCCGGCTTGACGCCAGGCGCAAGCTCCACATCGTAACGTGTGATAGTAGGCCCAAAGCGGACTTCCACCACCATCGCCTCCGTGCTGGACTCGGCCATCGTCGTCTCCAAGTATCCGATGATCTCTCGCGCATCGCCCTCATTACGAGTCGGTGTCGGAGCCGTTGGACTCAGGAGGTCCAGCGGCAGGCGGAACGCTTCGCCTGCTATGTGCGGTGTAGGCGGGCGAAGCGGAGTGACAACACGTGCGATCGCAGATAGCCTCGGTGAGGCAACGGGCATTCCGTCGGCTGCGAGTGCGACAGGCTTGGGTGTTGCAGCCGCGCTTGAGCGCTTTGGTGTCCGCCGGCTACCCGGCGGAGGCATCCATTGCTCCTGAGATCCCAAGGGCAGAGCCGGCGCCGCCGTGGCGTCGAGCGATGGGCCTCGCATGCCGGATGACGCGCGATCTGTGGGCGCCCCGGATGTTTCCATCTCCTTCTCGGGTTGGGCAACGGCCTGGGCCACGGGTTCTCCTACGTCCCCGCGACGACCCTCCCCGGTCGAAGCGCTTGACATATCGCTCGATCGGACGAGTTTCCACGGTGCGCGGCGCACCCACCAGGCAGCCAAGGCGATCGCAAGACCGATGATGACGATCGTGCTGATGATCCGTGGACTAGACTGGAGAATGGGGAGGCCCTCAGGGAAACCTGGCAGCTGGCCATAGTAGAGGGCCGCTCCCAGTGTGATTGACGCGATCAACGCAGGGACCTGCCAGAGGAGTAGGCGCGGCCAGCCAGTCCCCGTACCTTCCGCGGCGGGAGGAACTGTGTGGTTAGGCGCTATCGCATCGAGCAACTGACGATCGCTTAGAAGCTCCAGGCGGGAAAAGATCTCGGTCGTTTCGCCTCGGATGAGATCGGCCTCGAATACGGCGGTCCGATAGCCCTTGAGTCGGATCGTAACCTCCACAGCGCGCGTCCGCTCGGCCTCCAGGTCGATCGTGACATGGGACGGCGTGACTCCCGGCCGGAGCATTCCGTCGACGATGATGCTTGCGCCGGGCGGAGATGTGTCCACGTGCAACCCGGCCCGGGTATCGATCAGTCGGGAAGAGATGAAGGGGTCTGGTTCACGCCCCAGCAGGCTGGCGGTGGTGCGTACAAGCGTCTGGATGTGCCCTTCCAAGGGAGGCGTATGCGCTTCCAGCCAGTTCGGCCTGCAAAGGAAGAACTTCATCGAACCGCTCGGCGTAACATTCTCGATCCGAAAC
>DASXUL010000113.1:0-34484 GCA_036504855.1 Armatimonadota bacterium
GGGACGCTGCATCAGACCGATCTTGTTGAGCGGCCAGAAGCGCAGGAAGGCCACTCCCACGATGCGGTCTTCGTCCAGCGGTCCCCAGTAGCGGCTGTCGGCGCTGTTGTTCCGGTTGTCGCCCATCATGAACACGTGACCGGCCGGAACCACGATGGGGCCGTAGTCGCGGTTCGAGGGCTGAGCGGTGTAGGGCTCATCGAGCGGCTTGCCGTTGATCCACACCTTCCCGGCGCGCACTTCGAGGCGCTCGCCGGGCAGGCCAATGCACCGTTTGATGTAATCCTGTTGCTGCCCCTCCTGGTTCGCGTTCGGGGGGACCTTGAAGACCAGGATATCGCCGCGCCTCGGTCCGCGATACCAGAACGGCACGCGGCCCACGATGAGGTGATCGTGGATCTGCAGGGTCGGGACCATCGACTCGGACGGGATGTAATTCGACTGCCCCACGGCCGGCGTGATGAGGACCGCCACGGTGGCCCACGCGAACAGGATGGTGTCCACGATGCCGTAGGCTTGCTTGCGCGGCTTCTCCGGGATGTTCTTCGCGCGGATCAGCCACGCCTTCAGCGCGTACAGCGCTACGGCGATGGCCAGGGCGTTCACGAACGGCAGGTTGGCGATCCAATCGGTAAACTGCATGGCGGCGGTTCTCCATAGTCGGCCCGCTAGATCAGGCGGCCAGAAGAGCGCCGCTGGCATGAGAGACGCGCAAATGGCCGGCCGCGTTCCGCCGCCGGCTAACGGGGCTGTTGCGGAGCGGCGAGGCTATGATGGGGGCAATGCATCACCGGAGGGCTGTTGGAATGGCGGGAATCAAAGAGCGGTGCGAGGCGTCGTTCGCCGAGTTCCTGGAAGCGATTGATGGCGTTACTGAGGCGGAGGCGGGCGCATTCCGGATTCCCAACTGGCCCACGCACGAGTGGCACGCGGGGGAAGACGGCAGCATCGCGGGTCTGGCATGGCATGTGGCCGTGTGGAAAGGCGTCTACCTATCGGCGCTGCGCACCGGATCGTTTGGAGACCGCAGCCGCATGCGACCGGACGAGGACACCTGGGCGGGCCGAACGGACTGGCTGCGCCGCACCCATGCGTCTCTGATGGAATACCTGGCGCGCCTTGAGGCCAGCGGCGTGGAGACGCTGACCGTGGACAATCGGGAACGGCGCCTCAGCGCCATTTTCGCCGATGATTTCACGGAACACGACCGCTACCACGCCGCCCAGGTTTGGTATCTGCGCCAGCGCTACCGCGCCGAACACGGCGAATAGAGGGGTCTGGAAACCGCCTCACACCAGATGCGGGCGGGCGGAGCATGCTCCGCCCGCCCGCATCTGGTGTGAGGAACCCGTGAGCCGGTCAGCCCAGGGTCACTTCTTTACCGGTCTTCGCGGCCTCATAGAGGGCCAGCACGAAGTCCACGGCGCCGCGTCCCACGTCCGGCGTAATCACCGGGTCCCGGTCGTCGCGGATGGCCTCGGCCATATCCTTCACGAGGCGAACGTGGCCGTCGATCCAGAGGTTGGCGGGGTCGGACGAAGCGCCGCCGTCCGGAGCGGTGGTCTCGGCTTCGGGGTTGACGTCCTTGCCGTCGATATTCCAGATCGTGACGCCCTGTTCCCCCAGGCCGATGGTGCCGCGCGAACCGTGGATCTCGTGGACCATTGTGCGGCTGGGCTGCGCGCTGGTAGTGACGTTGAGGGTCCCCAGGGCGCCGTTCTCAAACTTGATGATGCCCACCAGCGTGTCTTCGACGTCGATCTTGTGGGTGAGCGTGGCAGCGTAGGCCTGTACGGACTTGATGGGGCCCATGAGGTAGAGCAGCAGGTCCGCGCCGTGGATGCCCTGGTTCATCAGAGCGCCGCCGCCGTCCAGCTCCCACGTGCCGCGCCAGTCTCCGCTGTCGTAATACTCCTGGCTGCGGTACCATTTCATGTCGGCCGTGGCGAGGAAGAGCTTGCCGAGGTCGCCGCCGTCGATGGCGGCCTTGATCTTGCGCGTGATGTCCCAGACGCGGCGTTGGAAGACGCATCCCACCTTCACGCGGCGGCTGGCGGCCACGATGGCGTCCAGCTTGGCATGGGTGATGTCCATGGGCTTTTCGCAGAGGGCGTTGACGCCCTTATTCGCGGCGGCCACCACGCATTCGGCATGCACGCCGCTAGGGGTGCACACATTGATCGCGTCCAGGCCGGGGTGCTGCAGCATCTCGTCCAACGAGTAGTACGGCACGCCGCCGTACTTCTTGGCGAATTCATTCGCGCGTTCAGGGATAATGTCGCACACGGCGGCAAGGTTGGCGACCTCGGGCACGGTCTGGATGGCCTGCGCGTGGGTGTTGCCAATCACGCCGCATCCGACGATGCCGAAGTTGATGGTGCGGGACATGGGCGCCTTTCTATGCGAGCGGCCTTGGCCGCTCGGAGGGTGGGATAATCAGTAATCCATCAAGGCCTGCCAGAACAATCGCCGGATCTCATGCGCGCCTATCGGCGTTGGATCGAGCGCCAGGGTGAGCCAGGCGTCCTCTCCAGCGTCGGGGCCGTGTCCGGCGAAGTGCCCGTGGATATCGATCAGCGCCGCGCCCTGCTCACGCGCGACATCGGCAATGACCGCGTTGAAGGCCGCAAGCGGCTCCGGTGCATTGCCGTCGGTCGGGTCTGGGATGTTGCCAAGGAAGAGGATGGCGTCTGAGAAGTGGCGAGCCACCTCGTCGAAGATGCCGTTGAGGGTCTCGTACATGCCCTCTTCGTCTCTCACGCCGGGCGTGCCGCCCGCTGTGAGGGCGAGGAGGTCCTTCGTTCCGGCGGTGACCACCACCAGAACGGGGTCGTCCACCTGTGGCAGCCGCTTCATCTGCGTGGTCAGAGTAGTGCGCGCGGTGGCGCCATCCTGCCCCAACGTCAGCAAACGGACTGCAGGGTCCCGCGTTACCATGTCCCGAGCCTTGAAGTCGGGATACTCGGTATCGCGGTTCCGATACAGGAGGGATGCGGCGCCTCGATGGGGCCCGGTAGAAGCGGTGTCGATCGAAAGGTTGTCGCCAATGGCGACCAGTGCGTCAATTCGCGGCGCGGTCAAAAGACATATCCTTGGGAAGTCACGGGATGAGCAACAGGCTCACTAACCAAAATGGCACGCCGTGCGCGCATTGGGCAAATCCGCCTTGTGGCCTGGGGCCCATACGCGGCGCCCATCAGCTTTCCTCCGGCTGCAGGTAGCCCACCATGAAGCGCGCCAGCGCGGGCGAAACCTCGGCGTGGATATCGCAGTTTGCGTAGCCCACCCAGCTCACGGGCTCGCGAATGTCCAACTTAACTTTGAGCGGCTTCCCTCGCGCGTCCGTTACGATGCATCCCAACTCGCGGGCGATAAGCTCCGTGCAGATGTCATACGGGTGGCAGCAGAGGAGCCGGGGGCTTGGCCCCTGGTAGACCGGGCGAAGGTCCGCCACAAAGCGGTAGTGCCCCACCATGAGCTCGTATAGCTGACCGCCCGTGGTGATGTACTGGTCGTCAAAGGCGAGCGGGTTCCCGTCCACCGGGTCGCCCAGAACCGCGTCGAAGATATTCTCTTCCATCTGCGCCGCCGGGACTTTGCTGCCGGGGAAGAACTTAACGATGGCGGCAAAGCCGTGGGCGATGGAGCCCGCGCGCGACGGTCGCGGCGCGTATGGGCGCACCTCCCGCGTAACCAGGTTCTGGCGTTCCGCCACTGCCCCCTTGCCCCGGATCGCCCACAGCGTGTCGCTGTAGAGATGGCGGGTGGTGGAAAGCTCCGTCTGAACGGCCACCTCAATATCCGAGAGGTCCGTGTCCGCGCCGAGGTTCGGAGCGATGCCGGCGAGCGACCATGCGGAGCGTTTGTCGTACATGATCTCTCGCGTTCCGTCGATGGGATCCACAATCAGGATGAAGGCGGCATCATCCGGCCGGGCGCCGGCCGGGAAGGGCCGCCGGCCGTCGCCGGGGATGCCTTCCGCAACCAGCAGAAACGGCGTTTCACGCCCCCATGCCTCGCATTCCTCAAACAGGATCTCCTCGCCGCGTTCGTCGATGCGGTAGATCGTATCTCCGTCGCTGTCGTGGCCGTGGGCCACCTCCGCCATGGCTTCGCCCTGGGCGCGCAACTGGTCCAACAGGTGGTCGCGCATTCGGCGCTGGATGGCGATCAGCCGATCCACCGTCGCGCGCGGATCGGCCAGGGAAGCGTGCGGTTGTTGGGCCATGAATCTCCTCCGGCGCGCGGTGCGCCACGCACATAATAGCGCGTCAACCGAACGGAACCGTACTGAACTCAGGGGGAGCCAGCCATGCCAGGACGCGTGCTGATTATCGCCGGAACCGACCCCAGCGGGGGAGCCGGCGTTCAGGCCGACATCAAGACCGTAACCGCGATGGGCGGCTTCGCCACCAGCGCCATCACCGCCCTTGTGGCTCAGAACACGATGGGCGTGGAGCGCGTCCTTGAGGTTCCGACGGACTTCATCGCCCAACAGATCCGGCTTATTCTGGAAGACATCGGAACGGATGCCGTGAAGATCGGCATGCTCGGTACGACGAATGTCATCACCGCCGTTGCGGACGCCCTGATCGGGGTAACGGCGCCCATTGTTGTGGATCCCGTGATGTTCGCCAAATCCGGCGATCCGCTGCAGGATCCCTCCGCCATTGAGACGTTGCGCCAACGGATCATCCCGCGCGCGGCGGTCCTAACGCCTAACCGCCGCGAGGCCGAAGCGCTGGCGGGTTTCGCGGTTGACGCTCCAGGCGACCAGCGTCGCGCCGCGGAAGCCCTGCGGGAGATGGGCCCGTCCGCGGTGCTGGTGAAGGGCGGAGGGAATTCAGGCTCCGTGGTAACCGACGTGCTGCTTTGGGAGGGCGGGATCGAGGTGTTCGAGAGCGCCCGCCTGGCCACCAACGCCACGCACGGCGCCGGTTGCACGCTGTCGTCGGCAATCGCCGCCGGCCTGGCGGGCGGCTTGCCGGTTCGCGATGCGGTGGCCCACGCCCTCGCCTACACGCGCCGCGCCATGGAAACGGCCCCCGGCCTTGGGAAAGGCCGGGGGCCGCTGAACCACGTTGTCGATCTCGGGCAGTTTTCAGTCGTAAGTCATCAGTCGTAAGCCGTAAGCCGTAAGCCGTAAGCCGTCAGTCATCAGTCATCAGTCATCAGTCATCAGTCATCAGCCGGAACCCCTGATCCAACGGGGCTCCTGCCCCGGGTGAGGCTCCGTCCGGCTGACGACTGAAAACTGATGACTGAAAACTGATGACTGATGACTTACGGCTGACGACTCTCCCTACTGCCCTTCCGGCTTCACGGTGCGCGGGGCTGTGGAGCGCCCACCCGTGGAGGATGGCGCGTTAACCTGCATGACGGCGGCCTCGCCCGGCTTCAGCGCCTTTACAGCGTCCTGGAATGCCTTCACAGTGGGCGTGAGCGTGTGGTTAACGCGGACGATCACGGCGCCGCGCCCGATGCCGGCCTCATAGGCTGGCCCCGTGGGGACGACGTCGGTAACCAGCACGCCCTTGACGCTGGCGGGGATCTGCAGCCGCTGCGCGAGATCCGGCGTCAGAGCCGAAACCGAAAGGCCGAGGCTGGCGAGCTTGCTGATCTTGCCGGGCTGATCGCTGTTCTGCTGGGTATTGTCGCCCGTCGGGTTGAGAGTGTCCTCCGAAGGCCGCTTCGCCGTTGTAACGGTAACGGTAACCTTCTTGCCGGATCGCATGACGACCACCGGGATGTTGCGGCCGGGCGGCGTGGAGGAGACGGCGGATTCGAGGGCATCGAAGTCCTCGATCTTCTGTCCGTTCCAGGAGATGATCACGTCCTCGGGCTTGATGCCGGCCTTGGCGGCTGGAGTATCGTCGTTCACGATTTCCACGAGGGCGCCGTAGTCCACCCCATAGAACTTGCGCAGATCCGGGTTCATCTTGCGGTTCACGCCGCTGGTGGCTACCCCCAGGTAGCCCCTGACCACGGAACCCTTCGAGATGAGTTGGTCGACGATGCTCTTGGCGAGGTTGGCGGGGATGGCGAATCCGATGCCGATGCTTCCGCGGCTCGGGCTGGCGATGGCGGTGTTGATGCCGATCACCTCGCCGTTGATGTTGACAAGCGGGCCGCCGGAGTTGCCGGGGTTGATGGATGCGTCCGTCTGGATCATGTCGCGGTAGTCGCGGAAGCCTTCCACGCCGGCAAGCTCACGTCCGGTTGCTGACACCACGCCCACCGTAAGCGTTTCGCCCACGCCGAGCGGGTTGCCGATGGCGACGGCCCACTGGCCCACCCGCACCTTGTTGGAATCGCCTAGCTTCGGGATGTTCGCGGTGGAGAGCCCCTTGGGTGTGGCAATGCTCAGCACGGCGAGGTCGGTCTTCTCGTCGGTGCCCACAACTTTACCGTCCACCTTTTCCTGATCGCCGCCGGGCAGCACAACTTGAATCTTGTTGGCGCCGTCCACGACGTGGAAGTTGGTGAGGATATACGAAGTTCCGCCCTCGATGCGCACGATGACGCCGCTGCCTGTGCTTGTGCCGATGCGCGGCTGAGGCTGCGGGGTCTGCGGGTTCTGACGGAACAGATCGAACGGGTTGGGCAGCGAGAAGAGGCCGTTTCCGCTGTCGCCATTATCGCCGCTGTCATCGCTGTTGTCCGAAGCGGCATTTCCGGGCCGGGTGGTGGCTTCGATGCTGACGACGGAAGGCTCCACGGCATCGGCGATGCTCACGAAGCCGCTCTGTAGCGCGGCCAGGACCTGGTGCTGCTGGCCACTCGTCGGGCTTGCCTCCTGAGCGTCGGCCGTCCGCACATTCTCGTGCCGGAACAGCGCGGCCATGGAAAAGGCGAGCGCGAGCATGCTGATGACCATCAACACTGCGTTCGACGGCCTGTGCCAGAAGCCATCTTGTTTCTGCATGGCTTGCATACCTCCAATGTGGTGAAACAGATACGGGGGCCGTGCGCGGAGTACACCCGTCGCAAACCCCCTTGCCTAATTAGTAGCGTAAAGAGCCGCTCGGGTTTCCTCTAATTGGCCGGCAGGCGCCGCATCGGGTGAAAGGCGAGCGGACGACGATCGGCAACTGCGTGCGGCCCAATCGCTCCAGAATGGTTGGACGTTCATACATGCCCGTTTGTCTCAGGCCGAAAGTGCGCCATCACAGGATGCCCGTTCTGGCCCGGCATGTAACCCGCGGGCGGCCCAAACGGTATGGACGAGTGAGACGTCAGGCGCAGGGCGCGTACGCTCAATTCTTGACCGTCGCGGCCTCGCGTGCTACGTTTACTTGGGTTCGGAGGAACATCGTCCCTGTGAATGTAGGCTTGGTCCGGTTCGTGGACCGAAAAATCGGAATACCGGCGTGTTGGGCCGCGGCGCTGTTGCAGCACATTTCGCCCCGCCGCTGGTTGGGGCGCGCCCGCGCTCGTCAGGCTCTCACGCATCCCCGCAAGATCCTACTGATGAAGTGGGTGGGCTTCGGGAACATCATCCTCGCCTCCCCAGCCGTCGCCGCGCTGCGGGAGACCTTCCCCGACGCCGAGATCACCTTCGTTACGATCTCCGCCAACCGCGGCCTCCTGGAGCGATACCCCCAGGTGGATCGCGTCCACTACTTCAACGTGACGGGCCTCCGCTCTGTAGTGCGCGAAACGCTGCGCCTGCTGCGCTTCATGCACCGCGAACGCTTCGACATGGTGATCGACTTCGAGCAGTTCTCCCGCTATTCGGCGCTGATCGCCGGGCTCGGGAATGCCCCGGTGCGCGTGGGTTTCGACACCCCCGGCCAGGGCCGCGCGATGGTCTACAGCCATCCGGTGCCCTATCGCGACGGCGTTCACATGGCCGACGTGTTCTGCGATCTGGCCCGCGCCGTGGGCGCCAAACCCACCGGCGAACTGGCTCCCAGCAACGTCAAGGAGAGCGACCTCCGCAAGGCGGAGCGGTTCCTTGAGTCCGCGGGCCTTTTGGACAAGCCGTTCCTCGTTATCCACCCCGGGGCTGGAGACAACGCGCCCCAGCGCCGCTGGCCCGCCGAGCGATATGCGGAGTTGGCGGACCAGATCGTTGCTGATTCCGGCATGGCTGTGGTGTTTTCCGGCTCGCCGCGCGAGAAGGAACTGGTGGACCAGGTGCGCCGGCGCATGAAGACCCACGCCGCCTCCACCGCGGGGATCCTGAACCTTTCCGCCTTCGCCGCCCTGCTGCAGAGCGCCCAGATGATCGTGTGCTGCGATACGGGTCCCGTGCACCTGGCCGCCAGCCTGAACGTGCCGGCCGTGGCCTTCTACGGGCCGAACGACCCGCACCTCTACGGCCCAAAGGGCCCGGGCACGATCCTGTACAAGAACCTGCCGTGCAGCCCGTGTATCACCAATTTCAACGAGAAGTGCACCAAGTGCCCGCACGGTGACTGCATCCAGAGCATCACCGTCGAGGAGACATACATTGCCATCCAGCGCCTCCCCGTCCGGAGAGACCCCGAAACAGGTCCCAAGCGAGTGGTATGACCGCGATTATTACCTCCAGAACATGGAGGGCGGCGACCTGTTCCTGAGCACCGGCGGGCGGCAGATTACGCCGCGACACGCCAAGCTCCTGGAGATGACGCAGATCCGCCCCGGTGAGCGCGTGCTGGATGTCGGGTGCGGCCGCGGGGAACTGGTCTTCCAGGCCGGCCTGTGCGGCGCGGTCGCGAAGGGCATCGACTATGCCCGCGAGGCCATCACGCTCGCCAACGAAGCGCTCTCCACCTACGACGATGAGTACCGGAGCCGCGTGTCATTCGTGGTGGGTGACGCCGTTCAGCTCTCCCTGGCCGGCGAGCGCTTCGACAAGGTGTTCTTCATCGACGTTTGGGAGCATCTGCACCCCCACGAGCTGGAACGCACGTTGAACACTTTGCGCGAACTGCTGGCCGAGGACGGCGAGTTGATCGTTCACACGGCGCCTAACCTGCTGTTCTACCGCTACTCGTACCCCGTGATCCGCATGCTGTACCCGCTGATCCGCCGCGCTTTCCCCGCCGCCGCGCGCCTGGCCGCCACGAAGCCGAACTGGAAAGGCGACCGCCTGCCGAAGAACCCCGAGGAAGGGCAGGGCTACAACGAGCGCGTGCACGTAAATGAGCAGACGCCGTTCACCCTGAAGGCTTCGCTGAAGAAGGCCGGGTTCACGAGCCGCGTGATGATGGTCCCATTCCTACGGCAGGTAGACGGTAAGGCGCTTCGCGCTCTCTACGCGTTCCTGGGCACGAAGCCGTGGGCCTACGTAACCAGCGCCGAGATCGTGGCCATCTGCCGCAAGGCGTGAGAGGAGGCGCGTCCGCTTGAACGCCAGGCGGGCGCGCCGATATCGTGAAATCATGCGAGTTGAGACATCGGTCCCGCCCGTTGCGGCCGCGCCGCGCCGTGAATGGCGCAACGTATCCCTGCTGATGCTGGTGGCCGCCGTGCTGTGGGTTCCACTGTACTGGCAGAGCCGGTTCGTAGCGCTCCTCAACCCGGATGCGCAGGACTACGCGCAGATCGCCCGCAACATCCTTGAGGGCAAGGGGATGCTCTCCAACACCATGCCGCTGTGCGGCCTGGAGTGGATGAAGCAGACGGGACGTCTTGGGATGCCGTGGTGGAACGTGCATCGCTTTCCGTTTCCCAGCGTGATCGAGGCCGGGCTGTTCCGGATCTTCGGCGCCAACGATTTTGCCGCCGTTCTCTTTTCCGCCATCTTCTTCTTCGCCACCATCCCGCTCGTGTTCCTCATCGCCCGCCGGCTCTTCTCCTACCGGGTGGCGATGCTGGCCGCGTTCCTATACGTGTTCGCGGGCGGCCCCATGCGCGATTCCATTACCGGCCTCACCGAGCCCGCGGCCACGTTCTTCTTCGTGTGGGCGCTTTACCTGGTGGTTTGGCCGCGCAACCGCTGGTCATACGCGTTGGCCGGCCTGATAACCGGCGTGTCGTTCCTGAACCGCAGCAGCGTGTTCCTGTACGGCTTCCCCATGATCTACCTGCTCACGCTTGCGCGCGAGCCAGGGGGGAGCCTGGGCAGGCGGCTGCCGATCGGGGAATCCGTGCGCAACGTGCTGGCGTTCTGTATCCCCGGCGCGATCGTGATTGCTCCGTGGCTGTATCGCAACCAGGTTGTGGCCGGCGGCCCGTTGTTTTCGCTCACCCAGGCGTTGATGGCGCGCTACATGACCGACGCCAGCCCTCATACGCACGACTGGTACCAGTTCCATTACGAGACCGTGGGGCACTTCTTCAAGGCGCACCCGATGATGGCCCTCAAGAAGTGGTTCACGCAGATGGGCGGCCTCTGGTGGCTGGACTGGCCGAGGATCGGCGATGTGGATTGGTTCATCCCCGCGCTGGTTCTGAGCGTGCTGAAGCCGTATGTTGGCGCCGCTGGGTGGTTGCGACGCTGGCTGTTCGGCGTCTTGCTCTTCCACTTCTTCGTTCTGGCGGTTCTCAGCAACATACCCCGGTATTACTCCATCTTTACTCCGTTCATTTTGATCTACGCAGCGGAGGCGCTCCTGGCCCTGTGGGACCAGTGGAGGCCGCTGGCGTCGCGCCGGCGCCTGTGGCTGGCGGGGTTCCTGGCGGCGCCGATGCTGCTGAACTGGCTCTACATCGCCGGTCCGCCGCGCAAATTCCGCGAGGAGCGCATCCGGTTTGAGACGCAACCTGGTAACGAGGCGTGGATCCGCGCCAACACGCCGGCGAATGCCGTCATCGCCACCGATATCCCCTGGAGCGTCGGCTGGTACGGTCGCCGCAAGGCGCTGGCCATCCCGCCCACGCCGGCCGAGATGCCGCGCTACGCCGACTATGGCTTCATGCCGGAGGGGATCTATTTGAAGATGCCGTACCACACGATGGACCTTCCGAACGGCTGGAATGAATGGCGCCTGGTCCAGTACGGCCACACGCCCGTTCCGGGCTACCGCCTGGCCCACGTCTTCCCGGATCAGAGCGTGTTCTATGAGAGGGACTGAGTTGTCTGGCGAGACGGCAGGCCGATGTTGAGCGTAACGTCTGGCAAGTGAACACATGTTCCCTCTAGGGCGTGCCCTCTGCGGCCAATACTCCTGACTGGTGCCTCTTTTTAGCACCCAGGAGATCGCACTCATGCCCCGTCCGTTGGACTTCGCCGTGCAAGGGCGCACGGCGCCGACATCATCCCAGCCCTGGCGAACGCCAGATGGCTGCCTGGCCCCGCCGAGGGCCCGCCGGAAACGGCAGCGCCGCCGCCGGCCCGCGCCCATCTGGCGCTGGCTGCGCACCACCGCCGCCGTCGGCGCGGTGTGCACCGTTGCCGTGGCCGCCGCCTTTCCCAGCGTCCGGGCCGCCGCCGCCGCGGTTTGGCCGGCCGCCTCCCCCGCCGCGGCATTTGGTCAGGACCACGTGCGCCTGCTGCTCCTCGGGGCGGACCGCGATTACGATGCTCGCGGCCGGCGCCTGGAGAAGGGCGGCCGCGCCGACACGATGATCCTCGCCGACCTCGATCTCGTGCACAACACCGCCCACCTTTGCTCCATCCCGCGCGATACCGAGGCCCGCATCCCGGGCCACGGGGTGCGCCGCATCAACAGCGCATTCGCTTACGGCGGGACCGAACTTGCCAAATCCGTCGTGGAGGATCTCACGGGGCTACCGATCGACCATACAGTGGCCGTCGATCTGGATGCATTCAAGGAGGCGGTGGATGCGCTGGGCGGCGTCGATGTGGTTGTGGACAAGCCGCTTCGATATACCGATCACTGGGGCGGGCTGGATATCAACATTCCGGCCGGACCGCAGCACCTGAACGGCGAGAAAGCCATGCAGTTCGTGCGGTTCCGCCACGACGCCATGGCCGACATCGGACGGGCGCGACGCCAGCAGCAGTTTATGCGCTCATTGGGCTCTTCCTTGAAGCGCCCCGCCGCCATCGCCGCCGTCCCTGGCGTGCTCGGAGCGGTTTCCCGCCACACGACGACGGACCTCACCGCCGCCCAGATGGTGGCGCTCGGCCGTTTCGCCAGCGGCCTCAACGGTAGCTCCCTTTCCACCGAGACCTTGCCCGGCTCCTTCCATGGGAGCCGCTGGCGGCCCGATCCGGACGCCATGAAGCAGATGGCCGCCCGCCTCTCCTTGTAGCGCGCGAAGAGAGAACCTTGGCCGCGGAGACTGTCACCCCTCCGCGGCCCGGGATCGGGTTCCCCCCGTGTTCCGCGCGTCGCTCCTTCAGCCGGAACCCGCCGGCCACCGTCGCTGTTTCACCGCCTGAAAGCGGCCGCCTGCGCGCCGTTTCGAACCCTTCCCACGGACTCTAGGGCTCTTTCGCCATGCAAAAGGTGCAGCCGGATGGAGACGCGCCGCGATACCAGCCTCTCGGTGGCCGTGTGCTCGATTGAGCACGACATCACGTTGGGCCTGCTCAACTCGGCGCAGAGCCTGACGTGGGTGGGACTCCCGATTTCCCATTCATCCCTCGCCGCCCTGCCCCGTCGGATGGACCAGGAGCATTTCCGCGCGGTGGAGCGGAGCGTACTGGGCCTCATCCGGTGCTCGGTGCTTGAAGACCGGGTGGACTGCATGTTCCTCGGAATCGTCCCTGTCCTGCGCTTCGAGCATCCGGAGTTGGCCACGGGGCCAGATCGCGTGTCTCGTACCTGGCTCATCACAGGCGGTTGGCAGGCGCGTCGCGAAGCATCCCTCGGCTCCCTCACGCTGGAATGGACCAATGAGCCGCGCGGCGACGGCCAGACCCGGCACTGCGTATCGGCTCGAGTTCACGGGTACCCGTCGCGCTTCCTCCCCCATTCCATGCGCGGGCGCCCCGGCCCCATCCGTCGCTGTGTGGCCTCCACCTATGCCCGTTACCATGGCATAGTCACCTGCCGCTACCTGCGGCGGCTCGCGCGTTGGATAGACTCACTCCCTCCGCGGGCGGAAACGGCATGAGCGTACAGGGAAAGGTGCTGCTGACTGGCGCGACTGGCTTTGTGGGAGGGGCCGTCTGGACGGCTCTCGTGGAGGCCGGCTTCGAGGTCAGAGGCCTGACCCGGGACCCCCAGCGCGCGCTTGGCCGCTGGCCCGGCCGGGAATGGGCGCCGGGCGACGTAGAGACCGGCAGCGGCGTTCGGGAAGCGTTGCGGGGCAGGGATTTCGCTATCTACCTGGTTCACGGCATGGGGAGGGGCGGCCAGGACTACCGGCGCCGCGACCGGGAGGCCGCGGGCCGGTTCGCCCAGGCGGCGGCCGATGCGGGCCTCTCGCGCATTGTCTACCTTGGCGGCGTTGAGCCTCAGGGCACGCCGTCCGAGCACCTCGCCAGCCGCCTCGAGGTGGGAGAGGAGCTACGGCGCGGCCCCGTCCGGACATTGGAGTTGCGGGCGAGTATGATCGTGGGGTATGGAAGCCTCTCGTGGCGTATCGTGCGCGACCTCGCGGCCCGGTTGCCGTTCATGGTGTTGCCGCGCTGGATGAGCCATCGGACCGAACCCGTGGCTACGGAAGATGTCGTTGTGGCGCTCGTTCGGGGGCTCTCGGCTCCGCTAACCGCCAGCGCAAGCTATGATCTGCCAGGCCCCGAGGCCCTCAGCGAGAAGGAGATCGTCTGCCTGTCTGCTGAGGCGCTCGGGCTGCGTCCGCCCGTGATGCTGGAGGTCCCCGTTCTTTCGCCCTGGCTCTCGTCGCACTGGGTCCACGTGGTGACGCGGGCTGAATGGGAGGTGGCGCGCGAGATCGTGCTGGGGCTCGGCCATGAGCTTCTGGCGCGTAACTCGGATTACTGGACCCTCATCGGCCACGAAGCGCGGATCCCCTTCCGCGAGGCAGCGCGACGCGCCGTGGAAGCGGAGCGGGCCGAGGGGCGGCGGATCGGCGGCATCGCCGGCGCGGTTGAGGCGGCCGTGCGGAGAACCCGCCGCGGCTGATCCTGGCCGGGCGGCGCTATCGCCTTCCGGCGGGACCTGCGTCTATCGGCTAACGCGGCATTGCGGCATGCGAGCGCAGTGGCAAATCGAGCGCCGTGCAGCCATAATGTGAAGCGACCTCATGCTGCCTTCGGAGCGCGGCGGCGCGACGTCGACGCTGATTCGTCCTATGGCCGAGCCGGCGTTGAGCTGGTTTCATCCGTCGTCTTCTGGCTGGCGTTCGACCGCTCGAAATGACTTCTGGAACATCAACTACGATATGGTGCGCCGGCATGGCTCTGGTGGAGCGTCGCCCCTTCGGAGCGGATGAGACGCGGCGCGTTGAAGCGTCCATGGCGCGTTACCGGCGCAACGGCCGGCGGTTCGTCGCCGCTGCGATCGCCGCGCCGGCCTCATGCGTGGTGGGTCTTGCCCTGGCGCCGGACGATTCACGGTTTGCCACGGTCCTGTTCGTCCTCTTGATCGCCTGGGGCCTGCTGCTGCCGGCGTGGCTCCTCCTCATACGCGATAGCTTCCGGGCCGCCCGCGGTTTGGGCCGGGATCTTGCCGCCGGCGAGGTATTGTGCTTCGCCGGGATCGTTCCGGAATGCCTGATGGGCGACGTGGGCGTGCTCCCGCTCGTGAAGAAGCGGCTCCTTCGCCGGGACGCCGAGCCGCAGACCCTGGAGATACTGGCCGCGTCGCACGCCGTCTGGCTCGCAAACGGGCAAACGCCGTCCGCGTGGGTGACCGTGCCGGTGACCGGAGTGGCGGAGACGCCCGCCTATGCGGCGATCGCCGCGGAGTGGGTGAAGCCGCTGACGCCCGCGGAGGACGAGACGCTTTTCGCCAACGCGCGCGATATGACCGCCGACGAGTGCGCCGAGTTGATGAACCACGCCAGATCGAACCTGCGTCTCGCCGGCCTCCTGGCGCTGCTGGTGAACTATGGCCTTACCGCCCGGGGCATCAGCCTATACGCTTCGGGTTCGCACGCCGTTGGCATCGGGTGCGTCCTCCTCGCCGCGGCGCTTCACGTCTACGTCTTCAGGGTGCTGCGCACGGGCCTGCGGTTGCGGCGCGACGCGCGCCAGGGCCGGCTGGCGATTTTCCGGGCCAGCGTAGAGCCGGAAGAGGAAGGCGGTGATGCCCTCTCACCTCCGGTTGAGATACTGCCGGCCTCAAGGATCATCTGGACGGAGGATGGCGTTCCAAGCGCATGGCGCAAGATCACACTTGGGCGGTGAACGCCGCAGGCCCGCCAAACCCCATGTAGGAAATGGCGGCGAAACACTGTATATAAGAGTGTTCACTCCTGAATGGAATGCCGCGAAAGTGGGTGCGCCCTACCCATTCGCGGCATTCACCCTTTTTGGGCGATGGAACTCCGAGCCGTTTGTGTTCGTATGCTTTTTGGGTAAGAGATTTGGAATGATGAAAGCGAGGGGTCCACTTCATCCGCCGGGCTGCCCTGCGTGTTGATTCCGCGCGTTGCTCTTCCCGTTCTTGGAACACGGAAACTATCCGAGTCGTCTCATTGTTCAGTGAGGTGGAGGCCGTCTTCGGCGTCGACCGCCTGTTTCCGCGACCGTTGTTTGAGGGATACCCGTTCACATGCCCAGGAAGATCCACGACGCATATGAGGGAAACGCCGTCCAGTCCTGGATGACGCGGGTGGGCCGTAATCGCCTGCTCAAGCCCCACGAGGAGATCGACCTTGCCCAGCAGAGCCAGGGCGGCAGTGACGCCGCTGCGGTGAAGCTGGCCGAGGCGAACTACCGCCTCGTCGTTTCCGTTGCCAAACGCTTCCGCGGGCTCGGGGTTCCGTTTGAGGACCTCATCCAGGAAGGCAACATCGGCCTCCTGCGGGCCGTAGAGAAATTCGACCCCAAGCGCGGCGTCCGCTTCTCCACGTATGCCACTCCCTGGATCTACCAGGCGGTGACCCGTGCGGTTGTGAATCAGGGCCGCTCCATCCGCCTGCCGAACAACGTGGCCCGCCTCACCCTGAAGGTATCCCACATGGCGCAGATCCTGCGCCAGGAACTGGGCCGCGAGCCTTCGCACGAGGAGATTGCAGACGCGTGCGGCCTCGCGCCGGAACTGGTTCAGGAGCTATCCACCCTTGCCACGCAGACTGTGAGCCTGGACGCGCCACTGTCTGACGACACCGATGAAGTGCTGGGCGACATCCTGGCGGATACGCAGAGCACTCCCACCCTCGAACCCGGCGAGGAAATGAAGCAGGAGACCGTTGAGGATATGCTCCAGCGGTTGGACCCGCGAGAGCGCGAGATCCTGCGGCTCCGGTTCGGCCTGGATGGCGGCGGCGAGCGCACCCTCGCGGATGTGGGCAAGCGCGTTCACCTCAGCAAAGAGCGGATACGGCAGATTGAGCATCAGGCGCTGCAGAAACTGCGCCACCAGGCCAGCCTCATGAAATAGCCGGAAGGCCGCCGCGCGAAAGCTTTTCCGCGGATTTTTGCGCCCGATCATACAATACGGCAGCTAACTGCCGCCAGACCGGAGCATCCGGATCCGGTGTCGCCCCCGTCCGACGCTTGCGTTTTACTACGCGCGTCTCCCTCTGCTATAATCTGGCGGGAGGATTTTTGGAGAAGCCATGAACGTCATACAGGAACTGGAGCGGGAAGAGTGCGCCCGCCTAAAAGAAAGCGTGCCGAGTTTCGGCGCGGGCGATACCGTGAAGGTTTACTATAAGGTCGTTGAAGGTGGCAAGGAGCGCCTCCAGGCGTTTGAGGGCGTTGTCCTCAAGCGACAGGATTGCAGCGTTCGCACCACGTTCACCGTCCGCAAGATCAGCCACGCTCAGGTTGGTGTGGAACGAACCTTCCCGCTGTATTCGCCGAAGATCGACCGAATTGAAGTGCTCCGCCACGGCAAAGTCCGTCGCGCCCGCCTGTTTTACCTGCGCGGTCGCACGGGCCGGGCGGCCCGCATTAAGGAACTGCGCATCCCGCGCTAGTTCGCCCCTTCCATTGCGAAGTGACAAAGGCACAAAGATCATCTTTGTGCCTTTGTCTTCTATGAGCTATCAGCCATCAGCCGTCAGCGATCAGCCAGAGGCCCCGTCGCTGAGAGTAGTCTGGCCATTGTCATACCCTCCGGCTGATCGCTGACGGCTGATAGCTGATGGCTGATTAGTGACCGAGAGGATGCCGTGAGCCTTCTGGATTGGCTGGCGAACCTCCCCTTCATTGCCGTACTGGCGATCGGCGTCGGGCTATATGCGCTGCACGCCGCGACCATGCGCGCGGAGGGCCTGCCGGATCGCGCGCGCCGAGGATTCGGCGAGCTGGTGGAATCGCTGCTGTTCGCGTGGGTCCTGGTGTTCGTCATCCTCAAGCCCTTCTTCGTGCAGGCGTTCTTCATCCCCTCCCAATCCATGGAGCCCACGCTGGCCGGGCATGCCGCCGGAGAGCCCACCGGGCTGACTCAGCCAGCCGTCTACCCGAGCGCGGAACACGACCGCCTCCTTGTGGCCAAGCTCCCCTTCTGGTTCCGTGGCCCCCGTCGCGGCGAGATCCTCGTCTTCCGCGCGCCCCAAACGGCCGACCGCGACGGCATAGAGCGCGATTACATCAAGCGCTGCATCGGCCTGCCTGGCGACACGCTCTACGTCTCTCCGGCCGGCCAGGACGGCTCCGGCGGCGAGGTGTATATCAACGGCCAGCCGCTTCGGGAGCCCTACACCCTGGAGCTTTCCGACCAGGCCGAGGCCTTTGGCCCCATCGTCATCCCCCGCGACCACTATTTCATGATGGGCGACAACCGGAACGTGAGCCTGGACTCCCGCTTCTGGGGTCCCCTGGACCGTGACCGCATCGTCGGCCTCGCTTGGTTCCGCTTCTGGCCGCTGGACAAGATCGGATTCCTTCCCAGGCCCGTCTACTCCGTTCCGGAGAAGCCGCAGCCCGCCCTCGGGCCGATTGGGGTCATGCATTGAGGGCCGCGCAATGAAACGAGTCGGCCCGGATCAGCTTCTGCCCAACATCCAGCCGGTAACGCGCGTGGCCGGCGCTGGATTCGGGATCCCTCCGATGGCCCACGAGGCCGAAATACGGGCGCTAGGGTATGGGCGGGTCGCGGGAGTCGATGAAGCGGGTCGAGGGCCGCTGGCGGGGCCTGTGGTGGCCGCGGCGGTGGTTCTCGTCGAGGACGGCTGCCCGCCGGGCGTGGCGGATAGCAAGGTTCTGACCCCCGCGAGGCGGGAGGAGGCCTACCGCCGAATCGTGGAGTGCGCCTGCTGGGCCGTCGGGATGTGTTCCCCGGAGGAGATCGACGCGCTGAACATCCTCCGCGCCACCCACCTCGCAATGCGCCGCGCGCTGGAGGGCCTGTCTCCCTGCGCCGACTTCGCCCTGGTGGATGGCCTACCGGCAAAGGGCTTACCGCTTCCCAACCGCTGTCTGGTGAAGGGCGAGCGGCAAAGCGCCAGCATCGCCGCCGCCAGCATCATCGCCAAAGTCACCCGTGACCGGTTGATGCTGGAACTGCACGAACGATACCCAATCTACAACTTCGCCCGCCACAAGGGATACCCCACGCCGGAACACGTGCGCGCGCTGGAATTGCACGGCCCCTGCCCCGTCCATCGCCGCTCCTTTGCGCCGGTTCGGGAAAACGAGCGATGAAGCCGGCGCGCCACCTGCTGGGGCAGGAGGGCGAGCGCCGAGCGGCCCGCGCTCTGGAAGCGGCCGGTTACGACATCGTGGAACGCAACGCTCGCGTAGGGCACGATGAGATCGACGTGGTGGCGCGCAACGGAGAGGCATGGGTGTTTGTGGAGGTGAAGACGAGGCGCGGCGCCGGCTATGGGGCGCCGGGCGAGGCCGTGACCCCCGCAAAACAGGCGAAGCTGCTGCGCGCCGCCGCCGCCTGGCTGGAGGAGCACGCCGTGCCGGACCCCGTTTGGCGCTTCGACGTGGTCTCCGTGACCTTTCTGGATGGCGTCGCTCCCATCATTGAGATCGTCGTGAACGCATTCGGCGAGTGAGACGACGGTTATCGACTGTCAGCCGTCAGTCGGGTGGCACTCCCGTGGACGCGGCGCGGGGACCTATCGATTTCGAACCCGCCGGCCCCGACGATCCTCACGGATTACGCTCAACCGGGCGGGCGGCCGATGGAACTCGGCAGATCAGAGTGGTAGCGCCGGCGGCCCGCCGGCATCCGCCAGCGAGACGACCATCGTCAGCTGACCGTAAGGGATGAGACCCAAAGCGGGCGGTGTTCGGCATATACCGGTCTATGGCGGAGGGCGGATGACCGTCTACCGCTGGGCGGTTTGCTTGCGCGCCAACAGCCGGTCGTAGAAGAACCGCGCCTCCTCCGCTCGCATCACCCAGAGCAGGATCACGTAGAGCACAATTCCGAAGGCGGCGCAGAGGAATACCACGGCAGAGGCCGCGCCGGTTCCCATGGCGGTGGTGGAGTCGATAGCGGTTGGCGTGAACCAGTGCGAGAGACCCAGCCGCATCAGGTAAACGGGAACGGCCATCACGGCTGAAGCCGCGCAGACCTTCACAAACGATCGCATGATGAGCGCGCCGTTCATCCCGCCCAGGCGTTTCTGCAGCCGGAAGAACAGCCAAAGCGCCAGGATCGTGGCGGCGATGCTGGTGGACATCGCCAGGCCCTGGTCCTTGAAGGGACCCACGAGGGCGGCGTTCATCAGTACGAAGATGCCGGTGACGTAGGTGCCGGTGATCATCGGCGTCTTTGTGTCTTGCAGCGCGTAGAAGCCGCGCGCGAGCACGGTCTGGGCGCTCCAGGCGGCGATTCCGAGACTGTAGCACACCAGCACTGAGGCGGTGAACCGGGTATCCGACGCCGTGAACTTGCCGTGCTGGTAGACCAGGCGCACCACAGGCTCGGCCAGCACGATGAGCAGCGCGCTGGCGGGAACCGTCATGGCGGTGATGGTCCGCACGGCCATATTGAGGCTCCGGCGCAGGCTGACCATGTCATTGCGCGCCGCCTGAGTGGCGATGAAGGGGTAGATGGCCACGGCGCTGGCCTGCGCCAGGATACCGAGCGGTAGCTGCATCAGCCGGTTGGCGTAATCCAGGCTGGCCACGCTGCCTTCCTTCAGGAAGGTGGCAAACAGCTTGTTCACCTGCATGTCGAGGAGCGGCAGGCTCAAGGTGAAGATGATGGGCACGATGAGGCGGCCGAACGTGCGCAGGCCGGGGTCGTTCCAATCGATCACCGGACGGTAACGGCCGCCGAGCCGCCACACGCCAATGCCCTGAATCACCAGGTTGCCCACCACGGCGCCCACAAGGGCTCCCCATGAGAAACCGGCGGCCCCAAGGCCCCCGGGGTATCCGAGGGCGCGCGTTATCGGGTTGGCTCCCGACAGGGAGAGGCCGCCCGCGATGATGAACGCGTTGTACACCATGCTGCCGGCGGAAGGAAGCTTGAACCGCTTGAACGCGTACTGAACGCTGATGAGGATGGACCCCACGAAGAAGCAGAACTGCGTCGGCAGCACAATGCGCGTGAGCCGCGCGGTTTCGAGGAGCTGCCATTCCAGCTTGTTTTCCGTCCAGCCGGGGTTCAGCAGCCGCGTTAGCGGGTGAACGAACACTTCTCCGGCCACAACGCACGCGCAGATGACCAGCGCCACGATGGTGACCACGTTACTGAAGAAGTGCCAGGCGCGCTTTTCGTCCCCTTGCTCCAGGTAGCCCGTGAAGACCGGCATGAAGACGGTAACCAGTGCGCCGCTGGAAAGCAGGATGAACAGGATGTCCGGCACCATGAACGCCTGCTTGTAGACGTCGGCGAGGGCATTCTGGCCAAGGTTGTGGGCAATGGCGATCTCGCGGCCCATGCCGAGGAGGCGGCTGATGAGGGCGGCGGCAATGGTAATGAGGCCGGCGCTAGCCACGGCCCGGGTTGTGGAGGTGGGGCGGCCCTTCTGTGCGGCGCCGGCTTCTGCGTCGTATAGAACAGGGTCTGTCTGAGCGTCGAAAGGGCCCTCACTTGAAGGATCAACCACTTTTTGCTATTATCTCCATGATTTGAAGGCCGCGCATGCGCCAACCACTCCACATTGTAGCACGGAGGGGAAGCGAGCTTGCGGCCGGGCTTTGGCGCGTGTGGGAACGAGGTCGTCTCCGGCGCCGATGGGCTTGTCACCGAGGTAGACGGTGCAATTACCGGGCGATCCGCCCGTCAGGAAGCAGAAGACACTTATGCCGAACATTAAATCGTCCAAGAAGGATGTGCTGCGCTCCCGCGAGCGCCAGCTGCGGAACAAGTCCGCCAAGAGCGCGGTGAAGACCGCCATCAAGAAGGGCCGCTCCGCGGTGGCCGAGGGCAACCTCGAAGCCGCCGCCGTTACCGTACAGGCCGCCCAGACGCTGATCAGCAAGACCGCGAGCCGCGGCATCATCCATAAGAACGCGGCCGCGCGCCGAACGTCACGCCTCATGAAGCGCCTTGCCGTCGCCCAGAAGGCTGCGTAGCAAAGCCCTCAGCTTTCAGCTGTCAGCATTCAGCCCGAAGTTCCGTCCAGGTGGAGACCCCTCCAGTTGGGCGGAACTTCGGGCTGTTTGCTGTCGGGCGACGCATGGAACTTCCGCGGCGGCTCAGCCTCCGCCAAAGCGCCTCGGAGCGCGGCCGGCGTCCTGGAGGGGGCTGAGTGGGACGTTAGGGAAAAGTCGTCAGTATTCAGTCGTCAGTCATCAGCCTTCGCGTTGGGAGAACCCCTTTTACGCTCCTCGCCTCCATTACTCCGTCCAGGCAGGAAGGAGGGGCGGGGTTGTCATTCCGAGGAACGAGGAATCCCATTAAGAACGCTTCTTTGAGGGATCCCTCGCTTCGCTCGGGATGACAACCCCACACAGCCAGCCTGCCCTGACGGAACACCGGCCGATGGCTGAGGGCGGAAGACTGACGACTGACGGCTTTCCCTAACTTGGCACTGAGCGGTTCCGATGGGCTAGCGCTGCGCCGCCGGCTGCGCCAGGCCGCGCACTGGGGCCTCTTCCCTGGGTTTCCAGCGCACGGTTACGGTCAGTCCCTCGGGCGCGTTTGGAAACTCCACGCTGGCCATGTTCGCCGCCTTGCTCCATGCGTGTATG
The DNA here is from genome assembly GCA_036504855.1 of Armatimonadota bacterium. GTDB lineage: Bacteria > Armatimonadota > DTGP01 > JAKQQT01 > JAKQQT01 > DASXUL01. Next base: position 22,025 of record DASXUL010000113.1, read on the forward strand.
CAGTCGATGGCGAGGCCGTCCTTGTCTGCAACGGTTACCTCGGTGGGTTCGGCCGGCAATCGGAGGCAAACGTAGGCTTTGACGTCCTTTGGCCCGATAGCCCGGAAGCTCACCTGTTCGCTGTCCGCCGTGAAGGCCTCGGTCTCGCATGCGGATGAGAGGATGTGGGGCTTATCCCCCGCACGGTCCAGGTCCAGCAGGAGGAACCGCTTCCCGGGGCGCAAGGAAGGATCTACAAGCACAGACGGGTGTCCCGCGAAAAGGTCGAGGTAACGGCCCTTCAGGTTCAGCGGCTCGATGGATTCCGTTTCCTCCATGACCGCTCCAACAACGTAAGGCCCTCGGCGCAGCCAGAGCGCGTTTGTTGGCTCCGCTTTCACGCCGGCCTTCCCGAACGCGGTCTTCAAGACCCCCTGGTACGTTGCGAAGGCGTTTCCGTCCTTGTCGGCGATTGCGCGAGGATCCACCGCGCTGGTGATCACGCATCCGCGCCCGACCTTGGTGACGGCGGCGTTCACTCCGGAGGCGGCCGGCGCCCCCAGGCGGTGCAGCAACTCGGCCTCCGGCGAGGCGAAGGCGTTCGGCGCCTTGTTCCACCATTCGCGCATCGTGGCGAACTCGTCCGGCTTGCCCAGGAGAACGAGTACGCCGCCGGACTTCACCCACTCAGCCAGCGCCTCGTGCGGGGCTTCCGTAAGCGGCTTCTGCCCCACGTACGAGAGGACCAGCAGCTTGTACGGCTTCAGATAGTCCTTCAGCGGAGCGTTCTCGAGTTGAACGGGCTCAACGGCAACGCCGCGTTTCAGCAACGGCAGCAGCGCGCCGTAGACGTGGCTCAGGTCTCCGCTGGGATCGTTCGGGCCGCCCCGATGGAACATCAGGCTGTCACTGACCAGCACGCCCACCCCGCGCGCGGCGGCGTGAAGCTCTACGTCCTTCTGGTCCATGTGCTTCAGCGTCTCGAAGAGAGCGATCAACTCGCTCGCGTAGAGGGGCGGAATGGGCTCCCTCACCACGGGCTGGCCCGGTTCGCGATGCGTCACGTCCACGGTAGGATACGATCGCTGGAAGACGCGTTGGGGCCACGGGACCACCTCAAAGTGGGTGATGTCCGGCCAGAGCAGGGAGGCCGTCAGGGTCTGCTCGTAATTCGTCTTGTAGTCGGTCCAACTATGATTGCCGTCGTCTTCAATGGGGTCGGCCAGGAAGATCATGCGGCGCCCTGTGGCCCGGGCGAGATTGTGCATGCTCCCGTACTCGAGGTAGGCCGTTTCGAAGGTGCGCTCTTTGCGGGCGCCGTTGTACCAGTTCGGCGTGCGGGCGGTTCCGGTCCACACCTGGGCGATGTAACCATCGCAGCCGTCCAGCGTTGCGAGGCTGGATTCCGGGCTCACGATGCCCCAACACGCGTAGTTCAGCATGCTGTGGGTGGGAACGTAACAGCGCACGGTGCGGCCGATCTGCTTGCCGTACTCCTTCACGAACTGGAACACCTGCCCCAGCGCCCGCTTGTAGAGGTAGTACTTCAGCTTTCCGCTGCGGTACCGCGCCTCCGGGCTGGAATCCGGGGCCTGCCAGTCTTCGCCGTAGAACGCCTTCCATTCCCGCTGGAAGGCGGGCGACCAGCCGGCGGCGGCCCAGAACTCCGGCTCTTCCAGGTAGATGGCCTGGGCGCCGGCGTCGATGGCGCGCTTCACGCCCACGCAGAGGAAGCGGCCGAACGGCTCCTCGGGAACCATGTAGTACACGTCGCCGCCGTGGCTGATCTTGGACCCATCCTTGCGTTGCTGCGCGGCGTCTTCGTGGTTCTTGCCGTCGAACCGGCCGTACAGGTAGTCCTGGTACTCTCCCCACGACACGCCGGTCATCACCTGGGGGATGTAGCCGCGGTCCGCCCAGGTCTTCAGGCGGTCGGGGAGGCTGGGGTCGATGCCGTAGACCATCGCCACGTCGGTTCGGATATCGATGCCGGGGTTCCAGGGGTCAAATGACTGGAATGAAGTGCGCTCCTGGGCCTTCCCCTTGTCGGGTTCCGGCGCGGCGAGGGCAGCCACGGAGAGCAGCATCGCCAGCAGGGTGATAGCTAGTCGCGGTTCCATTGAAGTCCTTTCCACGCGGGCGCGAGCCCAGGCGCCATGCCGGGCTCGTTCCTCCAGGGTTTCCGGGCCGTCCTTCGGGCGGATGCCGGCGGGCCGCCCAGTATACCGGGCAGCTCCGCCGTGTCTCACCGGCCGACTGCCTAGATCACATTGCCGAGCAGGCTCTGGCTCCGGGCATCCAGGGTGTCGTAGTCCATCACCTCGTAGCGGTTCTCCTCGGCGTCAATGAACAGGATGCGGGAAGGGCCGATCCAGTGGATGTTCTCGCGGGGGTTGTTGACGGTGAAAGTGATGTCGCCGCGGTCCGTCTGGGCGCTCATGATGAGCAACCCGAACTCCTCCCGGGCCTCGCGGATGCGGCTGATGCGGGGTATGAAGTAACGGCGATTGAGGGCGGAGGTGAGGTGGGCGCGGGAATCGCGATCCAGGTCATGGCTATCGCGGATCATGCCGAGGGGGTTGTCCTCTGGGTCGCGGAAGGCGATCCAATGGCGGCGATCCGTGAATGGGAAAGCCCAGACGGCGATGGCGCGGGGGTAGCAGCGGTCGGGGAGGTGCAGGCGAACGAAACCGGCGGGCGCCGGCTCAATGCGTATCGCATGCGCGTCCAGGTAATCGAGGTCCGCTCCGGACTCAGTGGCGTTAGGATCGGTTGGCACGGTGGGGGCACTCCAATGCGGCTCGGAAATGAGGGCGGCCGCACTCACATGGTCTGCCGTGTGCGCCGGGGAAATCAAGGGGGCGGGCGGCGGCGGGGATCAGAAGAGGCAGCCGCAATCGTGGCAGCGGCGGCAGCGCCGATAGGCGCCCACGCGCCCCACGAATGCGCCGATATTGGACCCGCAGTCAGGGCAGGTGATGCGCCTCGCTCGTAACAGCGCCTCGAGGATCATCCCCAGGGCTTGTCGGGTTGTGCTTCGTAATGCCGTCACAAGCGCAGTCCTCCCCTTTCGGCTCGCATGGCTCAACCGGAATTCCGCGTCTGGTCGGACCCGCCAATGCGCGCCTGCCAACCGGACCATACCACATGATTGGTGCAGGGAGCCTGCCAATTCACCCCTGCTCGCCAAACTTTTCCTGCGCACTCGGTATTTCGGCTCAGCGCCTTCCCTCCCCACCCCATAACTTTCTCGTTCCAATGCCTTGCGCTCGCATGGCATAAGGCATTAGCAAACCGAATTTCGGCTCCGTGCGGCGTGGCTCAGGCGGGCCGCAGTCGGTTCTCTGATGCCCGGAGCCAGCGACCCAAAAGGGACGGTTATGGATTTCTCTCTGTTCGGCGGCAAGAAGATCGCGAAGACGCTGGGCGTCGACATCGGCACCCACTCGATCAAGGTGGCGGAAATCGCCGAAACCAAGCGCGGAGTGGAACTCGGTCTCGTTGGCATCGCGCCCACGCCGCCAGGCTCCGTTACCGAGGCCGGCATTATGGATAGCGCGGCGGCGGCCGGCGCCCTGCGCGCCCTTCTGGACGCAACCGGCATCCAGACGGTGGACGCGGTGGGCGCCATCTCCGGCCCCTCCATCATCGTTCGCCAGATCAAGATGGGCCGCCTCCCGGAAGCCACCCTCCGCAAGATCATCGCGTGGGAGGCGAAGAAGTACATCTCCTTCCCCATTGAGGATTCCGTGGTGGAGTGCCAGATCCTCGCGGACGATGAGTCGCTGCTGCCCACCGAAATGAACGTCATGCTGGCCGCCGCCCCGCGCCCTCTGGTGGAAAGCTATGCCAACCTCCTGGAGCAGGCCGGGCTGGAACCGCTGGCCCTGGACGTGGGCTCCTTCGCCACGATGCGGGCGCTCATCGACACCGCTCCGGATCCGGCGATCTTCCATCAGACGGTCGCCGTGGTTGATTCCGGGGCTTCCTACACGGACGTGAACATCGTCAAGGACGGCCGCTCCGTGTTCACTCGCACGATCGGCACCGCCGGCAACGCCCTCACCGGAGCCATCGTCGCCGCTCTCGGCTGTGACGCCGACGAGGCGGACCGCGTGAAGATGTCGATGGACGTGACACAGGCCACCGCGGATCGCGGGCTTCTGCGTACCGACAAGGTCGCGGGAGCGGTGGTCCCCCTGCTGGAGGAAGTGGTCAAGGAAATTCGCCGCTCCATCAACTTCTACCAGAGCCAGTTCCCCGAGGGCAGCCGCGACGGTCAGGTGGACCGCCTCATCCTCTCCGGCGGAACCGGCAAGCTAAAGGGCCTGGGCGTTTACCTGCACGCGATTCTAGACCTGCCCGTGGAGCCCGCGGACGTGTTCCACAAGCGCTTCGTGAACCTGGACCCGTCTCGCGCGGAGCTCCTCTCTGCGGACTCGGCGTCCATGGTCCTTGCCGTGGGGTTGGCCCTGCGCGAACTGGTGGCCAGGCGCTACGCCCTCACCGCCCCAAAGATGAAGGCCCCCCGGCCTTCGTTGCCCAAGCTTACCACCAAGGCCCAACCGGCATAGGGTTCCAGCGGCCGTCGCCCCGGCAAACGGGGCGCCGGCAAAGTGACGGAGGTATCGATGCTTCTTATTAACCTGATCGCCGCCCGGCGGGCGGAACGGCGGAAACTGGAACTCATCCGCGGCGTCCTGCTGCGGGCGATGTTCGCGGTGGGCGCCATTGCGTTGGGGGCGGCCATGCTGATGACCTTCTCCATCCAATCCACCAAGAATCGCATTCGCGACGTGGACGCTCAAACGGTGATGCTGCAAGACACCGTTCAGTCCGTGGAGAGGCTGAAGTCTGAGATGGCGGTGTTGCAGCCGCGGGTTACGACCCTGCTGCTGGCGCAGAACTCCACCAACCGATGGCGCGCCGTGTTGCAGGAAGTCTCATCCAGCCTGCCGCAGAAGGCATGGATCACTTCGTTCACCACGCTGGCGGCGCCGCAAGAAGGCTTCGTTGTCACCGGACAGACGCTGAACCATGGCCTCGTGGGCTCCGCGATGATGCAATTGCAGGACAAGCCCTACATCAAGAGCGTTGACCTGCACTACACGCAGGCCGCCGCTTCGGATAAGGGCGTGAATTTCGAACTGGCCGGCGGCCTGGAACCCATGGAGGGCGCCCCAAATGGCAAGTAAGCGTAGGCGTCTCGACAAGAAGACGCTCATCGTCATCGGCGCGGTTCTGGGCGCTGAGATCATCGTGTGCGGCGGCGCCGTCATGGGCATCCACACCCGCAAGACCGGCATGGAGCAGACTCTCTCGGGCAAGGAATCGGCGCTCACGTCCGTGCGAACCGTTTCGGCCAGCATGCCTGCCCTCCGGTTGGAGTACACGAGGATGCAGGCGCAGGTGAGGTTCCTGGAGAGCTCGCTGCCGCCCGCGGAGTATGTGCCCACGCTGCTGGGCCAGGTGGAGCACGCGGCGAACCAGTGCGGCGTCACCATAGCGGAATTCCGGCCGAAGCCGGCCCCGCCCACGCCGCCCGGGGCGACAGCCAATAGCGCGCCCGGCGGCGCCACGCAACAGGTCTTCGATATGTCGGTGCACGGCAAGTACAACCAGGTGCAGAAGTTCCTGGCCACGCTTACCCAGTTCCGCAAGATCCTGGCGCTCACTTCGGTGAAGCTGCAGCCCGCCTCGAACGGCGGCGTGGGAGATTCGCCCGCCCTCACCGGAAACCTAACTTTCACGGCCTACCTGATGCCAAGCACGGCGTCCGCGGCGCCCGCGCCGTCTGCCGCAACCAGTCGCGCCACCGCCGCCGCGCCAGCGCCGGGCCAGCAAGTCGCCGTCGCACCCGCGTCGCCGCGCGGATAGCCGCCCAGGGAGATCATTATGGACAGTTTGGAAAGAGAAGCTCAGGAACGGAAGAAGAAAGCCATCGCCCTGGCGTCGCTACCGTTGTGCCTCGGCTTCTTCGTGTGGCGCCTGCAAAGCACCACGAAGGCCGCCCCGCCGCCGAAGGCCCCGCCGCTTCCCGTGGTGGCGAAGGCCGCGCCGGCCGTGGCCGCTGCCCTGGGGCCCATTGCCACGCTGCAAAAGACCCGCATCGTGTCGGTGCCGGTGGGAGACCGAGACCCGTTCGCCGCGGCGTTCCGCCTGACGATTCCGGCCGCGAAACCGCCCATGTCTGTCAAGCCGATCACCACGGGGATAAGGCCGGGGTCGTTCATGGGGGCGCCGTTGCCGGTGCTGAGGCCCTTCGGCACGCCGCAGCCTCCATCCGTGCAGCCCAATCCGTCGCCCACGCTTTCGCCGGCCGGCCCTGCTGAGCCAGCCATCCCCGTGATGCCGTTCACCCTCACCGGAGTGGTGAAGGGCTTCCCCGATGTGGCCATCTTGCGCCATGTGGATGGCACGCGCCGCATCGCCCGCGTCGGTGATCGGCTCGACAACCGCTATCGGCTCGCCTCCATCGGCGAAAACTCCGTCGTCCTCGAAGGCGGCGACGGCCTGACGACTCTGCAACTGGGTGGCGACCTGCCCGTCCCGCCCTCCCTGGACAAGAAATAGACGGCGGCTGCCGGCAGACAGGGACTGACCCCGCCTCCGCCGGCCACTGACCCCAATTGGGAGATGGCAATGAACCGTATGACTCGTAAATTCCTGGTGGGCGCGGCCGTCGCCGCGGGGCTGGTCTTCACCGGCCCGCACCCCAAGGCCCGCGCTGCCGATGCGCTACTCGGCGAGGCCAGAAACGTCACCGTCAACTTCGTCAACGCGGATATGGTGGACGTGCTCAGGGCCCTCGCAACGCAGACCGGCGCCAACATCGTCGCCGGGCCGGAGTGCAAGGACAAGCAGATCAGCATCAGCATGAAGGGCGTGAACCTGACGGACGCCCTGGATATGGTGACGCACCTGAACGGCCTTGCCTACCAGAACGTGACGGGCACGTGGGTGGTGGCCACCCCCGGGCACCTCAAGGAGATGTACCCGGGCGAATCCGTTACCTCCGTGTATACGCTCACGTCGATGAAGCCGGTGGATGCCGTCGCCACACTCGGCAAGATGATCCCCGCGCTCTTGGCCCAGGCCCAGGGCAGCGTTATGGTGACCCTCACCGGGACCCCCGAGGAAGTGGAGCAGGGACGCAAGCTGCTGGCCCGCATGGAGGGCGCCGACGCCGTTACGAACGGCGAGCGCCAGACCATCATCTATGAACTGCAGCACCTGAATCCGTCCGACGCAACGCGCGCCCTGGTGAGCCTGATCCCCGAAGTAATGGTCACCATCGGGCCGGCGCGCAACCTGCCGGGCTCCGGCAAGGTCGGCAGCACCGCGAACGCCACTTCAGAGCTCAACATTGAGACGACGATGAAGACCACCAGCACCGAGGTTACCACCCCCGGGCAGGTCGCCGCCAAGTCAGACGTCATCTTGAACCCCGGCGAGGAATCCACAACGTTGCTGCTCACCGGCTACACCGCCGCGCTGGCTCGCGCTACATCGTTGCTGAAGACGATGGACAGGGCGCCGCGCCAGGTGGAGATCACCGCCCGCGTGGTAGACCTGCGCGACGACGACGGCCTGAAGCTCGGCGTCAAGTACAGCGCCGCGGATATGGGGATCTCCGAGAAGGAGTTCGACTCCAAGTCGCCCTCCGCCGGATTCGCCACCAGCAGCATCGGCCGCGTGCTATCTTTCGGCCAGTTCGCCCGCCTTCCGCTCAAGATCGCCATGTCTGAGGACCTGGAGAGCGTGGTAACCAACTCCAAGATCCTCGCCAACCCGCGCATCGCCGCCGTGGACGGCCGCCCGGCTCGCATCTTCATTGGCGACACGATCACCTTCGTCCTGTCCGCCACCGCCAATAGCACCACCAACGTCGCTTCGTATACCACCGAGAAGCTGCATGTGGGCATAACGCTGCTAGCCACGCCGCGCATCAGCCCGGATGGCGACATCACTCTGGAAGTGCATCCCACAGTGTCCGCCCTCTCCGCGTTGCGCGCCGAAGGCGGCGTGAACCTGCCGACGATCTCGGAGCGTTCCGTTGACACGACCATTCGCATGAAGGACGGCGAGACCATCGCCATTGGCGGCCTCCTCCGTGACGATGACGTGAAGACCATGACATCGGTGCCGTTCCTCTCAAAGCTGCCCTTCTTCGGTGAGTTGTTCAAGCACCGCAACAAGAGCAAGATCCACTCTGACGTGACCATCTTCATCACCACGAAGATCATGCCCGAGTCCGTCTGACGAAGGATGGCGGTTCAGCCCGCGGAGGGTTATCCTCCGCGGGCTGAACCAATTTCCGGCCGGCCCCTCGGTTGGAAGGCTCCGCGCACGCTACCATCTGAATGAGGCGCCAAGCCACGCTCATCGCCTCCGGCTTGGCAGACTTATTGCTTGTGATGTCTGATACAGACCGACGGCGGCGTTTGGGAGCGCCGCCGTTCCGGGGGCTCGCCTCGGCGAGCCTCGGCGTTCCGAATTCCTGGTGAGGACCGCAGACTCTATGGCAGAACCCTTCCCCGCCGGCATCGCCGGCTATGGCGTGTACATCCCTCGTTGGCGCGTCTCCTCGCGCATCCTGGCCGAACACTGGGGGCACACGCGCGGCGCGCGCAAAGCCCCTCTCGTTGAAAAGAGCGTGCCCGGGCCGGACGAAGATACCGTAACCATGGCCATCGAGGCCGCCCGCAACGCGCTGTCCGCCGCCGGCCTGGCGCCCGAGAAGCTTGGCGCTGTGTGGGTCGGCACCGAATCCAAACCGTACGCCGTGAAGCCCTCATCCACCATCGTGGCCGAGGCGATCGGCGCCGGCCCGCTGCTCTCCGCGGCCGACTTCGAGTTCGCCTGCAAGGCCGGCACCGAGGCCCTGCGCGCGGCGCTGGGCTTCGTTGGCGCGCGGATGTGCGAATATGCCCTTGTGATCGGCATGGATACGGCCCAGAGCCGCCCGGGCGACGAACTGGAGTACACCGCCGCCGCGGGCGGCGGCGCCATGATCATCGGCCCCCGCGAGGAGGCCCTCGCCACGGTGGATGCTTCCCTCTCCTTTGTAACGGATACCCCGGATTTCTACCGCCGCCAGCACGCTCATTTCCCGGAGCACGGAAGGCGCTTCACCGGCCAGCCGGCCTATTTCCACCACAGCCGCAACGCCGCGGAGCGCCTGCTGAGCGACATGTGCGCCAAGTCCGGCGACTTTACGTACGCCGTGTTCCACCAGCCCACGCCCGCTTTCCCGCGGCAGATCGCCAAGCAGTTGGGGTTCACCTCCGAGCAGATTGCACCGGGCGTTGCAGTGGGCGACGGCATCGGGAACACCTATGCCGGAAACGTCTTCCTCGGCCTCGCCGCCACGCTGGATGTGGCGAAACCGGGAGACCGAATCCTCTGCGTGAGCTACGGCAGCGGCGCCGGCAGCGATGCCTTCGCGATCACCGTAACGGAGCTCATTGAGGCCCGCAGGGATATGGCGCGGTCCGTTGGCCGTTACCTGGGCCGGCGCGCCGACGTGCCGGACTATGCCACCTATCTGCGGTTGGCCGGCGGACTGGGAGAGGGAGCGCTTTGATGAAGACCTACGTAACCGGGATGGCTCGCACGAGGACCGGGGAGCGATGGGATGTCTCCATCCGCGACCTGGCGGCGGAAGCCGCTGAGGAGGCGCTGGACGACGCCCAGACCGACCGCGTGGGAGCCATCGTGGTGGGCAACATGCTCTCGGGCCCGCTGGCCAGCCAGGAGAACCTCGCCACCATCGTGGCGGACGCGGCCGGGCTTGTGGGCGTGGAAGCGATCAAAGTGGAGGCGGCATGCGCCTCCGGCGCTTCGGCCATCCGCGTTGCCAACGCCCTCGTGGCCTCCGGCGAGCACGACAGCGTGTTGGTGGTGGGCGTGGAGAAGATGACGGACACGTCGCCCGGACACACCACGGCCGCGCTCAGCCTGGCCGCCGATGGCGACTATGAGGCGCTGCATGGCGCAACGTTCCCGGCGCTTGTGGCGCTGATGATGCGCGCCTACATGGAGAAGTACGGGTACGATCGGCGGGATTTCGCCGGATTCAGCGTCAACGCTCACAAGAACGCCATGGGCAATCCCAAGGCCATGTTGCGCCGCCCCATCACCGAGGAAGACTACATGAAGGCCCCCATAGTCTCCTCGCCGATGGGCGTAATGGATTCCGCCCCCATTTGTGACGGCGCCGCCGCCATCGTTATCACCGCGGAAGGACGCTTCGATCGCCGTCAGGATCGGCCCGCGGTCCGTCTCCTCGGTTCCGCCGGCGCCACCGACACCGCCGCCGTGGCCACCCGGCGCGACCCGCTCTGGCTGGAGGCCGCGTACCGCAGCGCCAAGCGCGCCTACCAGTTGGCCGGCGTGGGGCCGGACGACATTGACGTCTTCGAAGCGCACGACGCCTTCCCGGCCATCACCGTGCTGGCCCTGGAGGCATCCGGATTCGCGAAGCCGGGCCAGGGCGTGATGCTGGCCAAATGCGACGAGATCTGCCTGCGGGGCCGCCTCCCGATTTCCACGATGGGCGGCCTCAAGGCGCGCGGCCATCCCGTGGGCGCAACCGGCGTCTACCAGGCCGTGGAGGCGTGTTTGCACCTGCGCGGCGAAGGCGGTTCGAACCAGGTGGAGAATGCCCGCATTGCCATGGCGCAGAACATCGGCGGTTCCGCCGCCTGCATCGTTACATCCATCTACGGAAGGGAGGACTGACCGTGGACGTACCTCGCCTTCATCGCCTGAAGGGCGCGCTCCTCAACCTGGAAGGCTCCACTTGCGCCCAGTGCGGCGACAAGGCCTTCCCGGCCCGCCGTCGCTGCTCCGCTTGCGGCGCCAAGGACATCGTGCCCTATCGCTTCCAGGGCGCCGGCACGCTTTCCAGCTTCAGTGAGATCTTCGCGTCGCCGGACGGCTACCAATCGCCTTACCTTGTGGGCCTCGTGCATCTCGACGAAGGTCCCACCGTGATGGCCCAGATCACCGACGTGGACCCGGACACGATCGCCACCGGCATTCGCATGGAGGCCGTCGTCCGCCGCATCCACACGGACGGCGAAACCGGCCTCATCGTGTACGGCTACAAATTCCGCCCCGCGCTATAGACGTAACCACAAAGACGCAAAGACACAAAGATCTTTGTGTCTTTGCGTCTTTGTGGTGAATCGGAGGTTCTCGTTGGCTCACGTTGAGATAACTGATGACGGCCCGGTGCGCACTGTGGCGCTGAACCGTCCTGAAGTGCGAAATGCGTTCGATGAAACGACCATCCGCGAGCTAACGGAGGCGTTTGGCAACGTCACCGCGCGCGTTGTGGTTCTGCGCGGGAACGGGCCGGTCTTCTGCGCGGGGGCGGACATCGCCTGGATGCAGCGCATGGCGGACAGCCCGAACAACCTGGCCGATGCCCGCGCGTTCGCCGGGATGCTGGCCCTGGTGGACGCATGCCCCGTGCCCCTTGTGGGCGTGGCGCACCGCGCGGCGTTCGGCGGCGCCATCGGCCTCCTCGCCGCCTGCGATTCCGTCATCGCAGCGCCGGACACGGTGTTCCGCTTCAGCGAGGGGCGCCTGGGCCTGGCTCCGGCGGTGATCTCGCCGTACGTTGTGCCGAAGATCGGGGCCGGCGCGGCGCGCCACCTCTTCCTCTCGGCTCGTCCCTTCGACGCTGCAGCGGCGCGTGACCTCGGCCTGGTGCACGAGGTTGCCGACGACGTAGATGCGGCGCTGGCGGCCCTGGTGGAAGACATCCTCGCTTCGGGCCCGGAGGCCTTACGCGCGTCGAAGGCGCTCGTGAAGGCCATCGCCCCACCCCCCACCCTGGACGCCGCCGCCATACTCGCCGCCGCCCGCGCTTCAGACGAAGCCCGCGAGGGCTTTTCAGCCTTCAGAGAGAAGCGGTCACCCCGCTGGGCCGCCTGACCCGGATTCACCACAAAGGCGGATGGCCCCCCTACCCCCCAATTCTGGGGGACCCAAGAGGGAGCGCTCGGTTCTGGCGGCACGCCTAGCCAAGCGCTTCCTCCTGGGGGATTCACCACAAAGACACAAAGGCGCAAAGACCCGGATTCATTTCCGTCTTTGTGCCTTTGTGTCTTTGTGGTGAGTCTGGATCGTCTTTCAGTACAGCAGCCACTGGGCGATGCGGGTGGCGTCCGCTACCGTGAGGCAGGTCGTTCCCGGCGTCTCCTGCACGAGGTCCAGGCGGCTGACGTTGGCTGGCGTGGAGACCGAGATGCCGGCGGCGATGCGCAGAACCTCGGCGGCGTCCAGCATCGTATAGGCGGGTGAACCGTACTCGTAGGCCCCGATGTCTACGTGGGCTCCCGCGATCCTGGGAGCGTTCGCCAGGTCCCGGTCGCTGGAGGCGATGTAAGCGTCGTTGCCCGCGTCGATGCAGGGAGAGCCCGCGTGAAGCCGGAAGTCACCGCCCGCCCGGTCCACGAACAAGGGGTCC
>DASXUL010000114.1:0-50849 GCA_036504855.1 Armatimonadota bacterium
CCCCCCCCCCCCCCCGGCCTGGCCGCCCTCATTTGGTATCCGTATGAAACGCCTCATCTGTCTGTTAGCACTCGTCCCCGCCGCGGCTTTCGCCCATCCCATGGGAAACACCAGCATCAACAAGCTGGCGCGCATCACGCCGGCGGCCGGGACGCTGAAGCTGCACTATGTCCTGGACCTGGCCGAGATCCCCGCGTTCGCGGAGCGGCAGGACATGGACACGGACGGTGACGGCGAGAACAGCGACGCCGAGATCCAGGCGTACCTGGCCGAGCGAGCCCCGCTGTGGCTTGGCGGCTTGAAGGCTGTGGTGGACGGCAAGCCCGTCACGTGGGAACTCGCCTCAAAAAGGCTGGAGTTCAACCCAGGCGAGGCCGACATGGCCACCATACGCATCGAAGTGAATGCCACGGCGCCTCTGGCGGGAAGCGCGGAGCGCTTGCGGTTTGCCGACATGAACTTCCCGGGCCGGATGGGCTACAAGCAGGTGATCATCGATCCCGAGCCCGGGTCCGCGCAACCGGCGGCGACGAAGGACCAGACGAACGACCTGCGCAGTTACCCCGCATCATTGCGAACCGCCCCTCCACAGGTCGCCTCCGCCTCGGCCACCCTGAAGAAGCCTCTGCCGCGCGAACAGGCCGCCGCCGCCCTGGTGAAGCCCGCCCCAAAGCCGGCGCCGCAGGCGGCGATCCCGGCGGCCGGCGCGGATCCCAAGTCCGCTCCAGCTCCCTCGCCGATGCCAGCGAAGCCGGCGCCTCCTGTTCCGGCTCTAGCGGCGAAGCCCGCCCCGCCGCAGCCTGAGCGCGCGGCGCCCGTTGCGCCGCGCCCGGCGCCCCGCGTGATAGTGGATTCCTCTTCCCCTGGTCCCGTTTCGTCGCCGGCCAGCCGGAAGTTCCATGAGCTGGTGACCCGCCCGGTGACTCCTGGCGTCCTGGCGGTGAGCCTGCTTATCGCGCTTGCTTTAGGCGCCATGCATGCCGTTCAGCCGGGCCACGGCAAGACGCTGGTAGCGGCGTATCTGGTGGGCAATCATGGAACCGCCCGCCACGCGGCGCTGCTGGGCATCACCGTAACGATCAGCCACACGTTCGGCGTGATGGTTCTTGGCGCGGTGGCCCTCTGGGCGCAGCACTACATTCTGCCCGAGCGTCTCTTCCCGTGGATGGGCTTCGCCAGCGGCGTCATCATCGCCGGCTTGGGCGCATCCATGCTCCGCGCGCGCCTGCGCGAAGGGAACGCGGACGACCATCATCATCACGATCACGACCACGACCATGGTCACGATCATGACCACACCCACGACCATGCTCACAGCCATGACCATGGCCATGACCACAGCCACGGAGCCCTGACGCATTCACACGGCCCAATGGGCGACCACTCCCACGCTGTGCCCGACCATATCTCTCTGAAGAGCCTCCTGGCCCTCGGGATCAGCGGCGGCATCGTCCCATGTTGGGATGCCCTGATCGTCCTCCTGGGCGCCATCGCGATGCACCGCGTGCTTTACGGCATGGCGCTCATCGTGGCGTTCAGCGCTGGTCTCGCCATCACCCTCACGGCGGCCGGCCTTGCTGTTGTATGGGGACAGTCCCGGCTGGGCCTCGATCGCCTCTCCGCCGGCCGCATCCGGGCCATCTCAATGGCGAGCCACCTGGTTATCTTCGTTCTCGGGATCATCATCGCCCTCTCCGCCCTCTGGACCGGCGGCGTCATCCGGCGCCCGTTGTAGCAGCGAGGGTGAACGAGCGGCTCCGGCGTTCCGAGCGAGCGCAGCCGGCTCGTCTCGGCGGATGCCTGTTGGGCGGATCGCCGGATGCGATAACGGCCCGTCCGCCCGGCGCCATCTCGGCGCCGGACAGACGGGCCATTGTTGGGTTTCCGTTGTTTAGCGCTTGAAGCCGTGGGCTTCCAGGCCCTTCCAGAATCCTTCCTCGCCCTCGAATCCAACTGTGTAGGCAAGAACGGCTCCGTCCGGGCCGATCAGGATGGTGGTCGGGATGGCGTCCACTTTGAACGCTTCGTCCGCCTTGTTGTCCGTGTCGCGCAGCACCGGGAAGGTGTACTTGTTCTTGGCGACGAAATCGGAAACCGTCTTGTCTTCCTTCTCCGAGTTCACCGTCAGGACCACCAGGCCCTTATCCTTGAACGTCTCGTACGCCTTGTTGGTGATGGGCAACGACGCGCGGCAGGGGCCGCACCAGGTGGCCCAGAAATCCAGCAGCACGGTCTTCCCCCGCAGGTCCGCCAGCTTCACGGTACTGCCATCGTCCAGGCGCCGAAGCTCGAAGTCCGGGGCGGGTTTGCCCTTCCACTCCTTATTCGGGTCCACCGGCTTCTCGGCGACCTTCTCCTTCGCGCCGGCCGGAGCCTTGAGCGCGAAGGTGGCCTTGGCGAACGGCTTGGCCATGGGCTTGTAGTCAAATTCGATGGTTTGCTTGGAGCCCTTGTTGTCCGACTGGACGTACTGGCGGGTTAGCCCGGACTTCTGGTCGACGATGATGGTGGTGGTGTTCGTCGTGGAGGGGTCTTCGGAGTCGGGCGTCTGCCATGTGGCCTTCCACGCGGGTTTGCCGGCATAGGGAACGGCGGTAACCGTGGCCGCAAGGGCGGCCTTTTTGGCGGGATCCGCCACGAGGCTGCGGCCGATGATATTCTTGGTGGGATCATCCATCGGATTAGCGGCGGCCACGCCGCGTCCGGGCATTCTGGTGTACTGCTTCTGCGGCGGGAAATAGACCAGCAGGTCTTTCCCGTTGGAGTAACCGATCACCTGCGTTTTGTTCAGCGCAAAGATGTTGAAAGTGTAATGCGTCGGGTCGTTGCGGCGGATGGTGTACCGGATGATGCGCCCCGGCTCTCCCGCGCGCCCGACGTGTACGGTGAACGTCTCCACGGCGGCGCCGATACGGGACTCTTTCTCGATGGCGGTCTTGAGGAGTGAGGCCACGGTGGGCGTTGCGGCGCCGGTCGTGGAAGCCGCAAGAATCGCGGCGCTGAGAGCGATCAAGGGCCTGATCGTCGACATGTGATCCCTCCTGATGGCATGAGTTGCCAATCGTGTGGCGGCGCTGGCGGGATGCGCCCGCGCATCGGCGTAGCAAACCCCGGGCGGCGCCTCCGCGTCGCCGTTCGGCGAGCGCGCCCCCTCGGAGTCCCACCTCTCCAATCACATGGTGCGTCAAAACCTCAGCGATTTCCTAGCGTCGCTTTCAGTTTATGCTCGCTCGGCACGTTTTGTGCACGCCTCCAGATTTAGCTGGCGAGCATACACTGCTCGCCGCCGCAGGCCGCCCGCGAACCGTTTCACGGACTGCGTCCTCCCAACGCGAATAGGACACCCGCCCCATGGACAACCAGAACGAGATTCCGGACTCCTGCGACAACCCCTCCGCACCGCCGACGGCGCGATCCGCTAACATGCGTGAAGTCGGCGCCCAAGCGGTCGACGAATGCGTCAGCAGATCCGTTGTCTGGCGCCAGAGCGAGGCTCTTCTCGCGAACTACTAGCTCTATCATTCGCGTGTTTGCCCCAGCCTGGCGGGGCCGGATCACTTTGCGTACCAGCATTCACGCGGGCCCGTTTCCCCTGATCACCCGGCGTTCGCGCCCCCCTGAGGGCGCGCCAACGCCACAACCTCGACAAGTGCATTCGCCTCACGATGCCGCGCCAGCCTCTGGCTGACGAGCCTCGTGCAGAAGGGAAGGGAACCTTGAAAAAGCACATATGGGCCCTCATGGCCATAGTGTTGCTCCTGTGTCGCATCGCTCCGCCAGCGTATTCGGCCGCGATGACCGGGAGAGTCGCAATCTCCGGAACCGGCAGCGGACCGTTTACCGTCACCTACTACCTCGCGCAGGCCGTAACCAGCCTCCAGGTAACCGTCAAGGCCGCCGACGGCTCGGTGGTCGCAACGCTGCCAGCCATCACGTCCGGCGCGCAGCTTACCGCTGGCCTCCACAACGCCGCCAACAACCCGGTCATCTGGGATGGCGGCACAGACGCTAACCCCACCGCCGGCGCTATCGGAGCCTTGCCCGGCAACTATTTCGCCGTGATCTCCACCACGGCCGCGCAGCAGACCACGAAGCTCGCGAAACTGGCTGGCCCGTTTGCCCTCACGGACCCGCAGGATTCAGCCCGCAACAACGGCCGCTGGAGCTACAACCCGGCGGTGAACCGCAACTCCGGCACTGCGGCCCACAACCGCGTCTACATTGCCAGCGCCGACCTCGGCGCCGGCGCCACTCAGCTCTCGGGCCTGATGGTGGCGGACCCGGATGGCACGCCGTACGCAACGCGCCACAACGCCGCGATCACGTTCGGCGGCAGCGATATCTCCGCCACTGACTGGTTCGGCGTTGGCCTCACTGACGACGGCGCCGCGATCCTCGGCGGCCAGGGCGCCCACCGGCTGCCGATGCTGAGCCCCGACCTCGGCTCCGTAACGATCTTTCCGCGCGGAACGTCCATCGTCAACTCGGTGAACACGCGTACGATTCAGGCCTTTGGGACCGCCGCGGCCCCGCGCCTCTATTTCCTCGACAACGGCAGCACCACCGGCCTCTCCAACGGCGGCGGGGTCAGCTATCTCGACTTGAGCCCGGCCGACACTGACGTGCCGGTCAAAGTGGTTGATACGAACAGCTATTCCGGATCTGGTCAGAGCTTTGTGGTGAATAAGACCGAGACAGCGATCTGGGTCGCCGAGGTCAGCGGCACCGCCGTTGCCAGCACGAAGATCGAGAAGTTCATCCGGGCGAGCGGAACGGGTCCTGGACCCGGCTCGGCCGTGTGGGTCAGAGACCCGACGTTCGTCTTTGCGCTGCCCACCGTTACAGTGGCGTACACCGCTACCACGCAGATCCGCGGCATCGCGCTATCGCCGGACGAATCTGTGCTGTGGTACACCATCAGCGACGCCGCAACGGCCACCAACCTGGCCAACAAGCAGTTGGTGGGCGTGAATTCATCCACCGGCGCTTCGCTGGGAGCGAACTACCAGGTGACCGCCACCGATGCGACATTCGGGAACCCCACCGGCATCAGCGTCTCCGACAGCGGTAACATCTTCCTGCTCGGTTTCAGCGCGACCTACAGCACGCAGACGAACTCGGGTTCGTTGTACGTGTTCTCTCCCCCGGATCCCAACCCAGGCGGAACCTCCGACGTCACGGCGAGCCCGCTCTTCTCCGTCGGCGCCGCGACCCTGAATCTGATCGGCGCGCCCACCGTGACGCCCACGTATCAGAGCGCCGTCGTCTCCTGGGACACCGATTTCTGCTCGGACTCCAAGCTGGAGTACGGCACGGCCCCAGACGCCCTGACCAAGAGCGTCGTTCCCGCGCCGAACCCGCTGGACACCCATCACTCAGTGGCCATCAGTGGCCTGAACCAGGTCACGACATACTACTACCGAGTGACGTCCGCAGCGGCCGGACTGCCCAGCGTCGTAGCAACGGGATCGTTCGCCACGCCGGCGCTGACGTTTACGTCGTTCACTCCAACAACCGGTGAGAACAGCGTTACTTTCAACTACGCGACGAGCGACTACTCGAACACCCTGATCAACTACGGCGCCGCCCCCGGCGTGTACTTCAAGTCCATTTCCGCGTCCGCGCAGGTGGGGCTCCACACCGCCACCGTCACCGGCCTGCAGAGCGGCCGTACGTATTACTACATTGTTACGTCCGGGTCGGGCGTTGCGGGAACCACGGCATCGGTCTCCGGTGAGCAGATGTTCACGGTCACCGACAACGTTACGTTCTCGAACCTCCAGATCAACTCAGGACCGACGCAGGCGGTTCTCACCTTCGACACCAACATCCCCTGCCATGCCGTGATGAAGTTCGGCCCGTCATCGCCAGACAGCGACCCGGTTACGGACGCCGGCGATAATACCGCCCACCACAGTTATACCTTCAGCGCCTACACCAAGGGCGGGGTATCCACGCCTCTCTCGACCGGCGCCACCTACTTCTACGCCTTCACCACCCATGTCGACTCCTCCTCGATCGCCGATCGCACAACCCCGTGGTCGCTGTTCACCACGGTGGCGGCCGGCGTTCCCGCCACCACCAGTCAAAGCGCCGCGGCGGACGTCAAGTACGCGCATCGCGTGAACATCGATCCGGCCGACGGAACGGCGATCGCCCGGCTTGCCATCCAGGGCGTTCCCGCCACCCCGATCGCCGGAACGGTTCTGCCCGCGGCCCTGTCGCGCGGCGGCGTTGTGGCCTACGGCGGATACCTGTACTACATCGGCGGAAACAACAACGCCACCGCGCAGGGCGCAGGCGTGTCCACCGTCTACTACGCTCCTCTGGATGCGTCCACCGGCGCCATCGGCGCCTGGCAGCATCCCGCTGGCGCGGCCTCCATCGACCTGCCGACGGCAACCTTGCCCACAGGCACTGGCGAGAAGACGTGGATCAACGATCAGTGCTTCGGCTACAACGGCTTCATCTACGCCGTCTCCGGCGTTCGTAAGGACAACGGCGGCTACGATGTGGCTGTCCTCTACTCCAAGCAGAATGCCGACGGCTCGCTCTCATTGCCGGCCGGCAAGACGCCGCAGGGCAACTCGCTGGTTTGGGCGAAGGCCAGCGCGGATCTCGCGGCCCCTGCCCCGCTGGGCTTTGGCTACGGCAGCGCCAGGGTCGCCGATGGCTGGTGCCTCATCAGCGGCGGAACCCGCGGCGGCGTGATCGGGACCAACAACCTGGCCCGCATCAAGCCCGATGGCGACTTCGGAAGCTGGTCCTCGGTTCGCTCGCTGATCGATCCGAAGTGGTATCAGCGCACGTTCGTTAATGCCCACACGGTCTATTCCGTTGGCGGCCAGTTGACCAGCAACAGCCCGGTTGCTGCCACCGACGTCCAGTACATGCTGCCGGACCGTGATCTTACGCCGCCCTATCGCACGACGCTGGATCCCAACCACGGGACCGACGCCTACGACCTCGGCGGGCACTTCGCCGGAGCCATGGACCTTTGCCGCGGCAAGATCATCAACGCCGGCGGCCGATTCAGCTCCTCGGCGGGCACGGCCGGAACCACCGCCATCTCGTACACGAAGCTGGGCGCGGATGGCCTGACAGGAACGTGGAAAGCCTCCGGCATGGTTCTGCCGGCCGCTCTCTTCGACTTCTCCGGCGCCTACTACAACGGCAACCTCTACACCGTGGGCGGGCGAACCGACACGGCCACCATCTCCACCTCTACCGCAGCCTACCAGATCCCGATCAACGCCGATCCCGCAGGCGGTTACGCCTACTCGGGCACGTTTGAGTCGCAGTTCATCGACCTGAACCCCGCCGGCGGCGTTACCAACCTGCGCCACCTGACGATCGCTGGAACGAGTCTCACCGCATCCAACATCGAAGTTCGCTACCGCTACGGCATCACCACCAACGTCACAGACTGGCTTTCCGCCAACGGGCTGGACGTTGACATAACGGGCGGCGCTCGCTACTTCCAGTATCAGATCGTCCTGAAGGGCGACGGAACATCGACCCCGGAAGTCACGGGCGCCACCCTGACAACCGGCTCTGCCGCCGACCTCTCCATTACGAACTCAGTGGACAAGCCTACCGCGGTCATCGGCGACACCGTGACCTACACCGTCACCGTTTCGAACGCCGGCCCGGATGACGCCGCGGCCGTGGTTGTCACGGACAACCTGCCCGCCGGACTGAGCTTCGTTTCCGCCACCGGCGGAATCGTGAGCGGCTCCGGAGCCGTCAAGACAATCACCATCGGCAACGTTCCCGCCGGCGGCTCCGCCGTCGTCAGCATTGCCGCTGTGGTCACAGACGCGGCGCCTGGCGCCAGCGCCCTCACCAACACCGTAACCGAGTCCTTCGGCGGCGCCGATTCGAGCTCAGGCAACGACTCCGCCTCGGCCTCGTTCAACTTGCCCGCCATCACCACCGGCGCGGGGATTCCGGGGCGCTTCGGCCCCGGCACGCTGCTGGCCAGCCAGACCGTTCCCACCAAGTTCGGCGACAACCTCAGCGAACTGGACCAGTTGTTCGGCAAGTCCGATGGCGGCAACCTGCGCCTCGGCATCACCGGCAACATCGAGAACAACTCCCAGAACGGCATCATGGTGCTGCTCGATACGAAGGCCGGCGGCGTCAATCCGTTCGCCTACGCCGGAACAGACGGCGGCGAGCGCCTGAAGGGCCTCGTCGGCGATACGCTCGATGACGGCTTTGCCCCCGACTACGCCCTTGACCTGAACGATGCCAACGGCACGCTCTACGCCGACCTCTACGACCTTCAGGCCGGCACGAAGACCTACCTCGGCGCGGCGGTGGACGGCGGCTCGCCCGCTGGCCTGACCGGCGGCGGCGAACTGGCCTTCAACAACTCCAACATCGCCGGCGTGACAGACTCCTCTGCCGCTTCGGCCGCCACGGCCACAACCGGCGTTGAGTTCAGCCTTCCGTTGAGCCGCATCGGCAGCCCGGCGGGCGCGGTGAAGGTGATGACCCTCGTTCAGGCGAACGGCGACTATCATAGCAACCAGACTCTACCCGGCCTGCCGGACACTTCCGAGAACCTGGGCTCCGGCGATCAGAACTACGCCGCCATTCCGGGCCGCCAGTACGTCGCCATGACCCCGGCCTATACGGCGAACGATCTCTCCGACACCGAGACTCCCTGGACATTCGAAGACCGCATCTTCTCCGGCGATATCTCTCTCGATAGCCACCCGGCGATCGTCTCCATCCCAACCGCCTACGATGGCCGCTTCTTCGTTGTGGAAGACGTGGAACACGCGGGCGGCGCTCACACGGGCAACGTGATCGCGGTGACGGCCAGCACTGGCGTCATCGATACGACCTTCGGCGTTGCTGGCCGCGTGGCGATCAGCGCACCGGTAACAGGCCGCGTGGCAGTACGCGCCGCCAACGGCGTCATGCGCCTTTACCTCGCCGCCGCCAATGGCGACCTCTACTCGATGAACGAGACCGACGGCGGCGACGTTCACACGCTCTCTCTGGGCGGCTCCACATCCTCCACGCCGGCCGTGGTCTCCACGGGCGCCGAATCCGTGATCTACCTGCCGGTGAAAACCGCCGGCGCGTGGTATCTCACGCAAGTTACCGATGGGGCGACTATGAGCCTCACTGCCGCCCCCATCCCCCTGGTGGAAGTGACCGATATCACCTCCTCCCCCAGCCTCAACTCCGACGGCTCTCGCGTTCAGATCGGCGGCGCCACCGCTACCGGCGGCGTTGTGTACACGATCAGCAGCGACTTGAGCACCGTGTTCACCGCGGCTGTCGTGGCGAACGCCGTTAAGGCGCCGCCGACGCTGGCCTCCGACTCCTCCGTGTTCTTCGTCGGCGACGCGCCGGCGAGTGGAAACGGCGCGTTCTACTGCTTCAACGCCAGCAACGGCAACCCGGTGGCCTCCTTCGGAACTGCCGGCGCCGTGGCCATCACCGGCGGCCTGGAGTTCTCCGCGTTTGCGGACTACAGCGTGGGCGGCATCACCAACGCGTTGTATTTCGCAACATCAGCGGGACAACTCAACGCCGTTACCCCAGTGACCGGCGCTTCGCTGTCCGGTTACCCGGCCTCTCCGCTGGGTATCGAGCCGGCAACAGGCAGCGCGCTGCTCCTGAACGGCAACCTCTACGTGCCGACGGCCAAGGGCGTTTTCGCCGTGCCGGCCTCGGACCCGACCAGCTACGTCCGCTTCCCCCTCGCCACTCAGGTCGCCACGACGACGTCCACCGGACGCGCCGCGGGCAGCGCCTCGGCGGCAGTGGGCTCAACGGGCCTCCTCTATGGCCTGAAGGTGCAGTAACCGGCGCCTTTGTGGTCTGAAAGGGAACGGGAGCGCCCATCGGGCGCTCCCGTTCCCGCATTTGGGGAGCCCGGCGGCGCCGGCTGGGCAACTTCACGGCTGAGGCGCGCATAATCCGTACGAGAGAGGAGGGCGTATGGTGAAAAACCTGATGGACGTAGCGCCTGTGGCCGGACTGGAGGGGCAGTGTGGCCTTCTGCTGGCGCTGTTGGATATGGCCACCGCCGAGTGGCGAGAGCAGCTAGGCAGCGTGCCGGATGAGGCGCTCCTGTGGCAGCCGTTCCCGCGCGGCCACAGCATCGGCGCGCTGATCCTCCACATCGCCGATGTGGAAGGGTTCTGCGTCACCGAGGTCGCCGCCGGGCAGCCTCGGCCCGAGGAAGAACTGGAGACCCTGCTCTCCCGCGAGACCGACCAGTATGCTCAAAGCTGGCCTACGCCTCCGGCCCACCCGCTATCGTGGTTCCTAGCGGAGCACGATGCCATTCGCGCCCGCACTCGCGCAACGGTTGCCGCGCTCAAATACCCGGATCGCGTTGGCAGGCGTGCAGATCGCCCGGATCGGGAGTACACGCTTCGGTGGCTGCTTGGCCACATCATCCTGCACGAGGCGTACCACGGCGGCCAGGCCGTACTGCTGTCGCTTCTGCGCGCCGCCGAATGAACTCGGCGTGAAGGCAGAGCCGTCGATGAGGCCGCCGCGGAAGAGCATTCGACGTGGGCGAAGCTCGCGGAGGGTGCGGCTTCGGCTAGGCGCCCTGTCTCCGCCCTGTGGCGCCTTCAGCTCGCCCCGTTGCGCTACCATCATTAGCAGCGGCGGCGTCAGTCCGCCTTCCGGAGGCGCCCATGGACCATGCGACCGCGCTCTTGATGAACATATTCGTGATCTTCGTTGCAGCGCAGATTGGCGCGGAAGCGGCGCAGCGAGCCAAACTCCCGGCGGTTGTGGGTGAGATTGCGGCCGGTTGCATCATCGGTCCCAGCGTGTTGGGGTGGGTAAGGGTGAGCGAGCCGTTGGAGGTCCTCGCGGAGCTTGGGGCCGTCCTGCTTCTGTTCTCCGTGGGCCTCGAGACGCGCATCGGCGCCCTGCGGCGGGTTGGCCGGGTTGCGGGATTCGTGGGCGTCGCCGGCGTAATCTTGCCCTTCGCCCTGGGCGCCGCGTGGGCCCGGCTGGCGGGTTTCGGAACGCCCCACGCTCTGTTCATCGCCGCGGCGTTTGTGGCCACCTCGGCCGGCATCACCGCACGCGTGCTGCAGGATCTGGGCGTACTAGAGCGCACCGAGAGCCGCGTCATCCTGGGAGCGGCCGTCATCGACGATATCCTGGCGATGCTCTTGCTCGGCGTTGTGACGGCGCTGCAGGGCGGCGGCTCCGTGAACTTCGCCGGGTTGGCGTTGGTTGCCCTCCAGGCGGTGGGGTTCGTAGCCCTGGTGGCGTTCGTGGGCACGCGCGCCATGCGGCATTCATCCACCGTTCTGGATGCCCCCATCAACCCCCTGTCGCCGCTCACGTTGTCTCTGGCGCTGTGCCTGGGCCTGGCGGTAGCCTCGGCCTACCTCGGTTTGGCGGCGATCATTGGAGCGTTTCTGGCGGGGATGGTGGCCGCGGAGGCCGAGCAGCGGCCCACGCTGGAAAAGCAGATTCGGGCGATCATGGCGTTCCTCGTGCCCTTCTTCTTCGTGGTGACGGGCATGAAGGTGAACCTCGGCGCGCTGGGCGGATGGCATGCCGTGGGCACGTTGGCGCTGGTGACGGGCCTCGCCGTTGTCGGCAAGGTGGTGGGGTGCGGCGTCGGCGCATGGTCGTTGGGCAGGAAATCGGCGCTGATCGTGGGCGTCGGGATGGTTCCGCGCGGTGAGGTGGGAATCATCGTGGCGAGCCTCGGGCAGAAGGCTGGGTTGTTCTCTGGCAGCATCTACGCCGTCATCATCGCGATGTCTTTGCTCACCTCCGTGCTGGCGCCGCCGGTTCTGAAGGCGCTACTGCCCCGCTCCGAGAGCCGAGCGCGCGATGGAGATCCGGCGTGATTCCCGGCGGAACAAACGCGGCCCCGAGGAGTGTACTACCAGCATGTTGAACGCGATCATCGAAGTCGAAAACCTCTCGAAGGAATACCCGAACGGCACGATGGCGGTGAACGGAGTTACGTTCAGCGTGCGGCGCGGCGAGTTCTTCGGGTTTCTCGGCCCGAACGGCGCCGGCAAGTCCACAACGATGAACATGCTGGTGAACCTGGTGAAGAAGACCAGTGGGCGCGTGCTGATCGACGGCTTCGATGCAGCGGAGCACCCGAACGAGGTCTACAAGCGCGTTGGTTTTGCCATGCAGGAAGTGGGTTTGGACGAGACGGCCACGGCTGAAGAGATGCTATGGCTCCATGGACGGCTCTACCACATGCCGCCGCGCCAGATTGAGGAGCAGATCCGCCGGCTGTTGAAGTTGGTGGAGCTTGAGAAGGTGGCCAACCGTTACGCATCCACGTACTCCGGCGGCATGCGCCGGCGATTTGACCTGGCGCTCGCCCTCATCCACAACCCGGACGTGCTCTTTCTGGATGAGCCCACAACCGGCCTCGACCCGCATGCGCGCCAGCTCATCTGGGGGCACCTTCGCCAGCTCAACCAGGACGGCATGACGATCTTCCTGACCACGCACTTCATGGAGGAGGCCGAAGCGCTCTGCGAACGCATCGCCATCATGGACCAGGGCCGCATCGTGACGGAGGGCACAGTGGCGCACCTGCTGGCCGAGCATGACGCCCAAACCCTGGAAGACGTCTTCCTGAAGACCACCGGCAGCAACCTTGGCAACGAAGAGGCGAACCTCAACGCCTCCGACCCATACTCGCGCGTACGCTGAAGGGCCCTATGCAAGACTTTGTCTCGGACTGGTTCTACCTCTCCATCCGCAACATCAAGCAGATCTGGCGGCCGCTTCTGGCCCTGCTGCCCAGTTTCTTCATCCCGATCTTCTTCTTCGCGGTGAACGCCGCCTCGCTGCAGGCGTTCGCGCACGTGCCGGGCTTCCCGCACGTCTCCTACAAGCAGTTCATAGCGCCGGTGGCGATCTTTACGGCCATCTTCTTCGCCTCGGGCAACGCCGGCATCGAGTTGGTGCAGGACATTGCCAGCGGCTATTTCAACAAGCTGCTGATCATGCCGATCCATCGCCTCGTGATCGTATTGGCGCGGCTCACGGAGGTGGCCGTCCAGGCGGTGTTGCAGGGCGTCATTGTAGTGGTCCTGTTGCTGGCGGTGGGTGTGCGGTTCAACACGGGCTTCCTGGGAATTGTCGCCATCTTCGCCATGCTCATCATCTTCTCGATGGCATGGAGCTGCATCAGCATGATCGCCGCGTTGCGCACGCAGAATGCCCGGCTCGTGCAATCCATGTTCGTTCTGGTCTTTCCGTTCCTCTACGTCACAACTTCCCAGGCGCCGCGCCAGCTTCTGCCGAAGGCATTCGCCACGGCTGCCAGCTACAATCCGGTGACGTACGTCATTGAGGGCGTGCGGGCCCTCGTCCTCTCCAACTGGGGCAACCCGGCCATCTGGCAGGGTTTCGTCACCTCAATGGTCCTCTTCGTGGCGCTCGTATCACTGACGGTCGCGTCCTTCCGCAAAACGGTGCGCTGACCCTGTCTCACCGTCAGGCGCTCAGTCATGGTCACCATCGTCGATGCGCGCATTGATAGCGGACGGTAAGTAGGCGTACAGGTCGGCGTTCCGAAGGATGAAGCGTACCTTCCTATCTTTGTCCGCTAACGCCCGCGGAAAGGTCGCCGTCTTCCAGCGGAGCGTGTGACGCACCGAATCGCCGGTGAACGGCACGCATTCGCGCCGCGAAAAGCCGGGAATCACGCGGTCGTTTCGGTCCAGGATCTCCGCGGCCACGTAGCCGCCGCGCCCGCATTTCGCGTTGATGGTCACCTCCGGCGCGTTGAAGACCTCCCGCCGCGAGATGACCCATCCCTCCTTACGGCCGGCGGCCATGGAACAGAAGCCGTCGAGGCGTAACGTAGCGAGGCCAATGGCGCCTTTCGCGTGAGCGTCGTCATCGTGGATGGTATCGTAGCCGCCGTAATAGAAGAAGAGGCGGTCGCCCACGATGACGGGCGCCCGCGCCGTGTAGACCATCTTCGAGTCGAAGGCTCCATCCGGTCCGAGCGCGAGGAATGGTCTGCGCTCCGGAGTCCGAGTCCACTGGATGAGATCGTGGCTCCAGGCAAGCTGCACATCCACGGTGCGCGCGCTGCCCTCTTGCGCTTCGTACATCACCTCCGGACTCGCATACCGGCCGTACTTGATCCAACGCGCGTGGTAGATCCAGGGCAGACCAATGTAGAGCCCCTGATAAGCGAATGCCGGCATTCCGTAGACCTGCGTGGCATCGGGGTCCAGGTCGTCGGCGCCGAGAACCGGACTGGTGACCGGCTTGGTCCAGGCTGCCCCGTCCGCGGAAAGGGCTACGCCGACGGCTCGGTGGCGGCGGTTCATGGTCTTCCACGTGGCGGCGTAGCGGTTGCGGATCGGGTCGAAGAAGAAGCTCGTTACATCGGACGTTGCGAAGAGCCCTAGCTGCTCGGGCGCCCGCTTCCAGTTCCACCGCAGGCCGTCAGCAGAGTAGGCCACGGCCGCCACTCCAGATGCCCACTCTGGACGGCTCCGGTCCCAGGCGAAGCCGTACATCGCCCAGCGGCGGTCCGGTGAGGCCGGCTCCGGCACGCGGATGACGCTTGGGATATGGCAGACGCCGCCGATGCCCACGATGTTGTTTCGCGGCGAACCGTGGTACTCAATGATGCCGAGATCCGGCTTCGTCCATCGGATTCCATCCGAGGACTCCGCATAGCAGACGTCCGCGGCATCCTTCCCGATGCACTGATACCACATGCGCAGGCGACCGGCATCCCAGAGGACCGTTCCATAGACGTACGGCCCCCAACCTTCCCATGGCTTGTCGCGCCGGATGACAGGGTTCCCGGAGTACCGCTCGGCCGCATGGAATTCGCGACGGAGGTTGGCGGACCGTTCCACGACCGTGGCGTCGAGGAACAGCCGTCGATAGGGCGCCGCCCCGGCGAGCGGGTCGACCTCGGCAGGGCGCAACTGCGATCCTAGCAACAGAGCCGCGGCGGCGATGACAGGCCCAGGTCTCATGGCTCCTCCATGCACTCCCTCCGACGCTCATATGTCCAGCATATGGAACGGCGTAGCGCCGGGTCGCCTAGATCGAGGAACTGGCCTGGCCGCCGCGTCGTTTGAGCAGGCGGCGGGCGATGCCGGCGGCCGGGCTCTTCGGGGCCAGGCGGATGCACGTGTTGCACTCGGAAATGGCCTCCGCTTTGCGGTTCAGCCCAAACAGGGCGCGGGCGTACAGCATATGAGCGCCGGCGTCGCCGTTCATCTGCTTGACGTACCGCTCCAGGGCGACCGCGCTCTCTTCATACCGCCCAGCTCCCAGGTAGGCCTCGCCAAGGCTCTCGTAGGCGTAGATGTACTCATGATTGTAGGGCAGGCCGTTCTCAGCCGCCGTGACCGCCTCTGGGAAGCGCTTCGCTTCGTTGAGACATCGGGTCAGGCGGTCCCAACTGGACCCGTCCCTGGGGTATAGCTGCAACGCAGCCTGGTACTCAGTGATCGCGTCATCTGTCTGCCCCAACCTGACGTAGGCATCGCCCAGCAGAACGTGGCCCAGCGCCCATTTGGGGTTCGCTTTCAGGCCGCGGCGAACCTCTGGCGCCCCGCGCTTCCATTGCTTCAGGCCAACAAGGGCGGCCCCGAGCTTCCCGTGCGCTACGTCATCGAGAGGTCCGATGCGCAACGCGGCCTCATAGGCGCCGGCGGCATTGCGGTAGTCGCCCTGATTCAGGTACAGGTAGCCGAGGGCGCAGCGAGCGCTCACATCCGAAGGTCGGGCGGCGATGGCGCCGCGGTACTCCCGGATGGCGGCCGTTGCGCGTCCCATATCCTCATATGTGCGGGCCAGTCTGAGTCGCGGCCACGTTTCATCGGGGCGTTCGGCGATGAAGGCTTTCCATCCGGCGATTGCGCGGTCGAACTGCGGACGCGCGAGATCGCGCTGTTGGCCGTCGACCAGGTAACGGCCAACGTCCTCCGCCACGCCGGGGGAATCGAACACGGCGATGCTGGCGAGGCGCGCTACCTTCTGGCGTTTCGCCGCTCCGTTCTGTCGCCACTTCGGCTGGTACATTTCCAGGCCCCAGAAGAAGAGGTGGGAGTTCTCGCGGCAGAGGTGCATGGCCATCCAGTATGCCTTGTCCGCGACGTCATCGTCCCCGCCGAACTGCGCCGCCGTGCACAACTGCAGCCAGGCATTGCCGTTCTGTGGATCGAGCCGCACGGCCCTCGCGGCGGCGGCCTCGGCCTCCGAGTAGAGCGTTCTCAGGGCGGACCATTCCGACGGGGTGATATCACTGGTAACCCGGCTATACCGGATGGCCTGCGCCTTCGCCTGGAGCGCATCGCTGTAGGCGATCCATGCATCCGTGTTGGCCGCGGAAAGCGTTAGGCCCGCGCGAGTGGCGGCGACGGCATCGTCGTTCGTCCCCGAAGGCTGCAGCCGGACGTCCGAGCGAACGAGCAGGTAGTTGTTCGGAAAGCGGCGCAGCAGCGAGGAAACGCGCTGTTCTCGATCCGGCGCATTGCCGCAGACCTGGCGGGCGGCCTCCATCTGCACCACGGCATTGTCCGGCGCGGCCGCCACGGTGGCGTTCATCACTGCCGCCAGACGGTCTGGGTCCTGCTGCCGCACGGCATCAAGGGCGCAGACGCCGGCGGCTGGAAGGCGAGGGGCCAACTTTTCCAGCCCGCGGAGTTGCGCGATGGGGATGTGCCTCAGCACCTGCCATGGCGACGCGCCGAACGTCGTCAGGTCCGCTGCGTTGGGCGTGGGGCCGCTGGGAAGGCGCGAGACCTTCACGCCGATGCGCTCGGCGAGGCTCTTTCCAAACTCCGGCAACTGGGAGGCGAGCTCCGCGGCCGTGCCGGTGATTGAGATCGGGGCGCCAACGGCCTTTCCCGAAGCCACATCGGTTACGGCAAACGAAAGGGTCAGGCGGCCGGCAGCGCCAGACATCTCCCCCGCCGCGAAGTGGGTAACGCCGGCCATGCGGGCGGCGCGCAAGCCGTCGGCCGCGTTCAACCGCAAGTCCGTGCGCTGCATCTCGTCCGCCACGCGCTGTAGACTGGGATATGCAGGCTGGCGCCCCATTTGGCCAAGCCCGCCGATAGCCACGCAGAGCCAGCGCGCCGCGCCGGCGCCGAACGCCGCGGCCTGAGCATCGACCGAGGGGGCAACCGGCTCCCATACGGCGATCGCGGGCCCGTTGTCCGTGGCGCAAGGTAGCGGCAGTTCGATCCCCTGTGGCTCTTCGGGTAGGTCCGATGGCCTTACGGCGATGGGCTGTAGGTCTCGCGGGCCCGCGCTTGCTTCATCCTCCCTATGCGCAAGAACGAAGACGCCAACCGCGATGGTGACGGCAAGGCAGGAGGCGACGAAGGCGAGGGCGACAATTAGCCAGAAGCGGTTCCGCGAGTTCATAACGGTGTCCTCAGTCGAGCGGGCCGGCCCGTGGCCGGGCGGGGGGGAGCTGTTGCCTGCACCCTCATTTATAGCAAGCCGCCGGACAGGACGCGCCGTGGGTGGACTTCCGCCGCAGTTATTGGATGATGTTGGAGCATCCGGCGCCATAATGTAGTGACAACCGGACTGTCCCCTCCTCGGAGCCGTCCGCGGCGAACCGCCGCGTTCCGGGGAAAACCACGTGCAGCCAGCCTCGCGCCCTTGGCGTCCTCGCCTGGCTCCGAATCCCCGGCCAGGGGAAGCCCGGCGGTTACCGGCCCCAACCTGTTCCAGGAGGATTGTCAGATGACATCCGCGGAAGTGCATCTCACGGAGACCGCGACGCATTCGCACGCCCCCACCCTGGCGGCGGAGATCGCCCAGTGCACCGGTCGCAACCCAGCGCGCTGCTACCAATGCGGCAAGTGCTCCGCCGGGTGTCCGATGGCCGCTGAGACCGATCTGCGCCCCCACGACGTCCTTCGTCTCGTGGGCCAGAACCGGCGTGAAGCGCTGCTGGACTCGGAGTCCCTCTGGCTCTGCGTCGGCTGCGAAACATGCACCGCCCGCTGCCCCAACGACTGTGACCCCGCTGGAGTGATCGATGCCCTGAAGGCGATGGCCATCCGGCGCTCTCCCGCCTCCCTCCCGAAGCCCCTCGCGGCCTTCCACCGTTCCTTCCTCGATCAGATCCGGGCTCATGGCCGCATCTCCGAGCTTGGCCTGATGATGAGCTACAAACTGCGCACGGGGTCACTCATGCAGGATGCGGCGTCTGGCCCCGGCATGGTCGCGCGCGGCAAGCTGCACATCGGCGCGCCGAAGGTGGCCGGCGCCGAGGCCGTGCGCGCGATCTTCCGCGCCTGCGAGGAGGCGGATCGATGACGATCGGCTATTACCCCGGTTGCTCTCTGCACGGCACGGCCCGCGAGTACGATGAGAGCGTTCGCGCCGCCACGGCCGCGCTGGACATTGAACTGCGTGATGTGGACGATTGGACTTGCTGCGGCGCCACGTCGGCCCATTCCGTGAGCCGGCTCCTCTCCATCGCGCTGCCTGCGCGGAACCTCGCTCTGGCGGAGTCTGCCGGCCACGCGGAAGTGATGGCCCCGTGCGCGGCGTGCTACAACCGCCTGGCTCGCGCGCGGTATGCCGTGGCCGAAGATGCCGCGGTAACGAAGCAGATGCCCTCCCTTCTCGGCATCCCGTTCAGGAACTCCGTGCGGGTCCGCAACGTGCTGGATGTGCTGCGCGAAACCATCCCCACGATTCAATCTCGGGTGAAGCGGCCGCTGGCCGGCCTCAAAGTGGCGTGTTACTACGGATGTCTCTTGTTGCGGCCCGCCGAGGTAGACGGCGGAGACGACATGGAGGCGCCGGATTCGATGGAACGGGTGGCGAGGGCAGCCGGCGCGGAGCCGGTGGAGTGGAACATGCGCACGGAATGCTGCGGAGGCTCGCTATCAGTGCCGCGTGTGGGCTCCGTGGTCCGTTTGAGCCGCGCCATCGTGTCTGATGCGCGCGCGTCGGGCGCCGACGCCATCGTGGTGGCGTGCCCGATGTGCCATTCCAACCTGGACTTCCGCCAGCAGGCGCTGAATCGGCGGGGCGAACAACCGCTGCCCGTGTTGTACATCACCGAGCTTGTGGGTCTGGCGCTCGGCCTTTCGGAGAAGAGCCTGGGCCTGGAGCGACACTTTGTGAACGCGCTGGGGCTGGCAGGCGCGGCGAAGGAGGCGGCGTGATGGCCAGGATCGGCGTTTTCATCTGCCACTGCGGCGAGAATATCGGGCGCACCGTGGATGTTGCTCGCGTGGCGGAATCCGCGCGCGCCTTGCCCGGCGTCGCATTTGCCGCGGACAACAAGTACACGTGTTCCGAGCCCGGCCAGGCCATGATCCGCAACGCCATCGTGGAGCACGAACTCACTGGCGTTGTGGTGGCATCCTGCTCGCCGCACATGCACGAGCGCACGTTCCGAAAGGTGTGCGCCGCCGCCGGCCTCAACCCGTTCCTCTGCGAGATCGCCAACATCCGAGAGCAATGCTCCTGGATCCACGAGGACCGCGAGGCCGCAACCGCGAAAGCGGAGGACCTCGTGCGGTTGGCCGTCGAGAAGGTGAAGCGGAACGTTCCGCTGGAGGCGATCTCGATCCCGGTGGAGCGCCGCGCGTTGGTAATCGGAGGCGGAATCGCCGGCATCCAGGCGGCGTTGGATATCGCGGACGGCGGGCGAGACGTGATTCTGGTGGAGCGAGAGCCATCCATTGGCGGGCACATGAGCCAGCTCTCGGAAACGTTTCCGACACTGGACTGCTCGCAGTGTATCCTGACGCCGCGCATGGTGGAAGTTGCACAGCATCCGCGGATCCGGCTGATGACTTTCAGCGAGGTGGATGCGGTGGAGGGCTTCATCGGCAATTTCACGGTGACCATCCGCAAGAAGGCGCGCGGGGTGGATGCCGCGAAATGCACCGGCTGCGGCGCCTGCCAGGCGGCGTGCGTGCAGCGGAGAGCCCCCAACGAATTCGACGCCGGGCTGTCGAAGCGAACGGCCATCTACGTCCCCTTCCCTCAGGCCGTGCCGAATATCCCGGTGATCGATCGGGAACGCTGCGCGCGTTTCCGAGGCATGGCGAAGGGGAAGATGGATGTCTGCGGCAAGTGCCTGGACGCCTGCGCCATCGGCGCCATCGACTTCCAGCAGGCGGACGAATTGGTAACCGAGAAGGTGGGCGCCATCGTGGTGGCCACCGGCTACTCGCTGTACTCCATCGGCCGCGAACAGGATTCGCCGGACATCCAGGGTTACGGCGAGTATGGCTACGGTGAGATCCCGGATGTGATCGACGGATTGCAGTTCGAGCGCCTGGCGTCGGCGTCTGGCCCCACCGGCGGCAAGATCCTGCGGCCCTCCGACGGCCGTGAGCCGAAGCGTATCGTCTTTCTCCAATGCATCGGTTCGCGCGACCGCGCCAAGGGCATTGACTATTGCTCCAAGATCTGCTGCATGTACGTGGCCAAACACACGATGCTCTATCGCCACAAAGTGCACGATGGGCAGGCGACCGTCTTCTACATGGATGTGCGCGCCGCCGGCAAGGGATACGAGGAGTTCACGCGCCGGGCCATTGAGGAAGACGGCGCGGCGTACATCCGCGGCCGGGTGTCCCGGCTATACCGCGATGGCGACGTGATCAAGGTTGTTGGCTTCGATACGTTGGGCGGCGAACCGGTGGTCCTGGACGCGGACATGGTCGTCCTGGCCACGGCGGTGCGCCCTCAACGTGGGGTGAAGGAGCTGGCCCAGAAGCTGTCGATCCCGTATGACAAGCACGGCTTCCTGAGCGAGGCACACCCGAAGCTGCGGCCCGTGGAGACCAACACGGCTGGGGTATACCTGGCCGGAGCCTGCCAGGCGCCGCGCGATATTCCGGATACAGTGGCCACGGCCAGTTCCGCCGCGGCGAAGGTGCTGGGGCTCTTCAGCAACGAAAGTCTGGAACGCGAGCCGACGGTGGCCCGCGTAGACGCCGCCCATTGCTCTGCCTGCTTCCACTGCGAGCGCGTCTGCCCGTTTGGCGCGATCTCCCATCGGGAGATTCGCGACCGCAATGGCAACCTCGTGAAAGTCGTGGCGGACGTGAACCCCGGCGTGTGCCAGGGATGCGGCACATGCCAGGCCACTTGTCCATCGAAGAGCATCGAGTTGCAGGGGTATACCGACGAGCAGATCTATGCGGAGGTCAACGCGATCCTGGCGTAACCCCGCCCTCGGGCAGAGGCAGTGGCAGAAGGCATTGAGGACGACCATGCCGACCATTCAAGATGCCGCGCGGGAGTTCCTGGCGCAGAAGCGCATCGCCGTGGCGGGGGTTAGCCGCAAAGGTGACGCGGCGGCGAACGCCATCTACCGGAAGCTCCGCGCCGCCGGGCACGAGGTATTCGCTGTCAACCCGAACGCCGATTCCGTCGAGGGAGACACGTGTTTTCGAAGCCTGTCCGCCATCCCGGGCGCGGTGGATGCGGTGGTGATCGCCACGCCGCGGGCCGCCGCGGAGGGATTGGTGCGGCAGTGCGCCGCCAACGGGGTGAGGCGGGTGTGGATGCACAGCTCGTTCGGCCATGGAAGCGTAGATGAAGGGGCCGTGCGGCTGGCTCAGGAATTGGGCCTCGCGGTCATCCCGGGAAGCTGTCCGATGATGTACTGCGAGCCGGTGGATGGTTTCCACCGATGCCTGCGCTGGGTCTTGCGCGTTAGCGGCCGGCAGCCGGCGCCTCTGGAGCAAGCGGGAAAGGGAGAACCTGATGGGCAATGATAAGGACGGCGCCTTCCAGCCGCGAATGGTCGCTTTCGTGTGCAACTGGTGCACATACACGGGCGCGGACCTGGCCGGCACGAGCCGCCTCACCATGGAGCCGAACGTGCGCATTGTGCGCCTGCC
Source organism: Armatimonadota bacterium (assembly GCA_036504855.1). GTDB lineage: Bacteria > Armatimonadota > DTGP01 > JAKQQT01 > JAKQQT01 > DASXUL01. The sequence continues at coordinate 21,858 of DASXUL010000114.1, forward strand.
GTGTTCAGGGCGCATCGATCCGCTGTTCGTGCTGAAGGCGTTTGAGCGCGGCGTAGACGGGGTGATCGTGAGCGGCTGTCATCCGGGAGACTGCCACTATACATCCGGCAACCTCCACGCGCGTCGGCGCTTCGCCGTGTTCCACGACATGCTGGACTTTCTCGGCGTGGAGCCGGACCGGCTCACGTTCTCCTGGGTGTCGGCATCTGAAGGGCTCAAGTGGCGGGAGATAGTCGATGACGCCGTGGAGCGCGTGCGCGCGCTCGGGCCGTTCTCTCGGTTCGATATCCACTCGGCGCGCGGCAAGGCCGAGTTCGCTTCGGAGCCGGGGAGGCAAGCGTGAAAGAGTTACGCGATCTCGCGAGGACACTCCTTACCGACGGCAGCGTCCAGGTGGTCATCGGGTGGGAAGATGGCCCCGCCGGCGCACGGCCAGCCTTCGTGACGAAGGCGGAGGATGCCGATCGGCTGATCTTCGATCCGCGTTGCGTGCACAACCTCGCGGCCTACCTCTCGCCGCGGCGACCGCACGTTGGGCGCTTGGGGAAGGCCGCCGTGGTGGTGAAGGGGTGCGATGCCCGCGCGGTGGCCGCGCTGTTGCGCGAGTCGCAGATTCAGCGCGAGGACGTGGTCATCATCGGCGTGCGCTGCGGCGGCGTGCTGGCGGACCCATCGCGTCGGGTGGATCTCACCGCCGAGAACGTATCGGAGCGGTGCTCGGGATGTGAAGCCCGGGAGCCTGGCCTTGCCGATCACCTGGTGGGCGAGATGCCTCCTCCCCCGCCCGGCGAGCGATCGCGTGAGACGCGGATCGAGGAACTGGAGGCGATGTCGGCGGCGGAGAGAAGCGCGTTCTGGCAGGCGGAGTTCAGCCGCTGCGTTCGCTGTAACGCCTGCCGGCAGGTCTGTCCTCTGTGCACGTGCGACCGCTGCGTGGCCGACAAGACGCAGCCCCAATGGATCGAACAATCCGCGCACGAGCGCGGCATTTTCGCGTGGCAGCTTACGCGGGCGCTGCACCATGCGGGTCGTTGCGCTGACTGCGGCGAGTGCGCGCGCGTCTGTCCGGCAGGCATCCCGCTGGGCCTGTTGAACCGCCAGGCCGCCCGCATCGTGGAGCGCCGCTTCGGTTACCGCGCCACCGACGACCCGTCTATCCCCGCGCCGATCGGCGCTTTCCGCTCGGATGACGGGCAGGAGTTCATCCGATGACCGCTCGAGGGTTAACACGCGAAGGGCTGGCTGGGCTAGCAGCGGAGTTGATCGGCGCGGGGATCAGGGTCGTCGCGCCGGCCCGCGCCGCGGACGGCGGCGTCGATTATCTGGAGGTAACCCGCTTCGAGGAATGCGCGCTGGGCGCGGAGATGCCTCGGCGCTCGCTGCGTTCCGCCTTCCAGCCGGCCACCGAGCCGCTGTTCGCCTGGAATCGCACGGGCGGCCGGCTGTTCCTCACTCCCGCCGAGGCAAATGGGCCGCAGGTTGTGCTGGGAGCGCGGCCATGCGACGCAGCGGGGGCGGCGATCCTCGATAAGGTGATGGGGTGGGATTACCGCGACGAGTTCTGGTTTGCCCGCCGAGAGGCCACCACCGTGCTCACCGTGGAGTGCGCCGAGCCCGGCCCGACGTGCTTCTGTGAGGCGGTCGGCCTGGCTCCGGACTCGGATGCCGGCTCTGACGTGCTCCTGCGCGATGCGCCCGGGGGATATCGCGCCGAGGCCATCACGCCCAAGGGCGAGGCTTTCATGGAGGCGCACGCCCGCTGGTTCGGGGAGGCTCCATCCGCTGCCAGTGAGCCGGCGCGAACCCGCCAGGCGCCGCTGCCCCTGGATGCCATGCGCGGCTGGCTGGCGGAGCACTTTGAGGATGACCTATGGCGCGATGTTGCGCTCCGCTGCCTCGGTTGTGGGGCGTGCACCTCGATCTGCCCCACGTGCCACTGCTTCGACATTGTAGACGAGCCGGAAGGCGCCTCCGCCGGAACGCGGCGGCGCAACTGGGACACCTGCCAGGCGGGCATCTTCACCGCCCATACGTCCGGGCACAACCCGCGCGCTGATCAGACCGCCCGCTGCCGGCAGCGCGTAATGCACAAGTTCCTCGTGTATCCGCAGCGGTTCGGAGCCGTACTCTGCACAGGCTGCGGTCGGTGCGCCCGGGCCTGCCCGGCCGGAGTGCTGCTGCCGGAAATCCTGGAGACCATCGCCGGGCGCTGCCGGCAGGCCGCGCCGTCCGGAGATCTCGCATGAACATCTACCAACCCCATCTGATGACCATCGCCGACGTCATCGACGAAACGCCCGACACGCGCACCCTGCGGCTTTCCTTCCAGGATCCGGAGACGGCGGAGGCGTTCCGATTTCAGGCCGGCCAGTTCGCTGAGTACTCGGCCTTCGGCGCCGGGGAGTGCACCTTCTGCATCGCCTCGCCGCCAACGCGACCGGATTACGTGGAATGCACCTTCAAGGCGGCCGGCAAGGTGACGCGCGCCTTGCGCGACATGAACCCCGGCGATACCGTTGGATTGCGCGGCCCATACGGCAACCACTTTCCCCTGGAGACTATGGAAGGGAGCAGCCTGGTGTTCGTGGCGGGCGGCATCGGCCTGGCGCCGGTTCGGTGCGTCATCTGGAACGTTCTGGACCAGCGCGACCGGTACAAAGATGTAACCATCGTCTACGGAGCGCGATCCGTGTCGGACCTCGTGTACAAGCGGGAACTGGAAGATTGGGCCGGCCGGGCCGATGTGAAGCTGTGGCAGACGGTTGACCCCGGCGGTGAAACGCCAGAGTGGCGGGGCGAGGTAGGATTCGTGCCCACCGTGGTGGAGAAGGCGGCGCCGTCCTCGGAGAACGCATATGCTATCCTCTGCGGCCCGCCCATCATGATCAAGCTGACGATGCCTGCCCTTCAGAAACTGGGCTTCCCAGACAGCCGCATCTACACCACGCTGGAAAACCGGATGAAGTGCGGCATCGGGAAATGCGGGCGCTGCAACATCGGCCCCGTGTACGTCTGCAAGGACGGCCCGGTGTTCACCGCCGAGGAGATCTCCAAGCTGCCGCCGGAGTTCTGAGACGGCGCGTGTTCGAGGGCGGACACCGACCATGATCTTCATCATTGGCCCCGGCGGCGTCGGCAAAACCACCGCCGGCCGGCAGCTTGCCGAGCTGATGGGGCGGCCGTTTGTCGATTTGGACGCCGAGTTCTGCGCGCAGATCGCCAATATCGGCGCGTACCACCGGGTTTTCGGGCACGCCGCATATCGAGAACGGAACGCCCGGCTGGCGCAATTGCTGGTGGAGCGGGGCGATCAACGCGCCGTAATGGCGACGTCGTCTGGGTTTCTGGATGATGAACCGTCCCCGGAGATTGCCGAGCGGAACGCCCGATTGCTCTGCACGTTCGGCGCGAGCGTTTTGCTGCTTCCATCGTTGCGCCTCGACGATTCGGCCAGCATCATCGTGGCCCGGCAGATGGGGCGTGGATTCGGCCTCGATCCAGAGCGTGAGCGCGCCAAATTCCTCCGCCGTTTCCCGGTGTATCGCGCGCACGGAGACGTTCAGGTGAGCCCGATTGGGCCCCCCGCCGAAGTCGCGCGGAGGATGCGCGACGCTTTGGCCGCCGCCGGCCTGGCCTGATCACCCCTTGTCCCCCATCGTCCCCATCGGAGCGCCGGCTGCTCGCGGGCCGCGCCGGCCTGATGTCTAGCGAGCCCGGAGCCAACACCCATGTAACCCGACTCGTTGATGTAGCGTACAGGCGATAGGACTTCTCCGAACACCGACGCAAACGGGAAGTTGGTGATCGGGGTGGAGGCTCAAGTGGATCCGGCTATTGACTGTTCGGCTGCTTCGTGGTGAGAATGTGCGTGAGCCCGGCTCTCGCTCCCCTGTTACCGGACGCCTATCACCCGAAGTGCGTCCAGCGCTCCGCACCATCGCCGCCCCGGCGGCCCTTCGAGAAGGAAACCAGACATGGGAAACTCATCCAAGATCTTCTGGGCGCTCGCAACTCTGGCCCTGGTCGGCATCGTATGCCTCGGCGTTCGCACGCGCAACCGCTGGGTGGCGCAGGACGAACGCTTCCGGCAGGCGCTGGCGCACCGGCAGGAACGCGTTGGCGAGCCCGGCCAGGTGGCACGGGAAACGATGGAAGACATGAAACGCGCCATGCCGGCTCCGGATCCGGCAACCGAGAGGAAGATGGAAGTCCTCACCAGCGCAGCCCCGGGTTCGCCGCCGGCCATCGCCATCATGATGAATCCGGAAAGCGTGAAGACGATGCCGCAGGCGCAACGAGACGCGGCGCTTCAGACAATGCTGGGCGTTGCGAACGCCGGCGAACGCGAGGAACGCGCGATGGCGATTGAGGCCCTGGGCCGTATGGGCGATACGCGCGCCATCTACCGCCTCTGCCAACTTGCGAACGATCAGGACGCCCTCATCAGCGACCGGGCGAACCGGGCGCTGGCCAACCTGGGATATCGACGGTAATAGTCGTCAGTCGTCAGTTGTCAGTCATCAGTCGTCAGATCGGAACGGCGAATCTGGACTGACAACTGATAACTGACGACTGATGACTGACGACTATTCGACCTCGAAGTCAATGTGCCCGCGGTACGGGTCCGTGCGGACCAGGCGCACGCGGACGCGGTGGCCCACTTCCAGACCGCGGGTGCTGCCCTCGAGTTTACCTTCGGTTGGCGGATCCACGATGCGAACGAAGACGCCCTTTTCCGATGCGCCGGTGACGAAGCCTGAGAACGTCTCGCCGATGTGAGGCGCAAGCGCCACGGCGGCGATGCTCTTGTGCACCTGGCGTTCCACCTTCTTCGCGTCGCCCTCACGCAGCGTGCACCACTCCGCCAGCGCCTCCAAATCGTCGTAGGAGTAAGGGGAAGGCTTCCCCGTGAAAAGGCTGAGCAGGACCCGCTGGTCTCCCAGGTCCGGGTAGCGCCGGTTGGCGGCGCTGCCGTGCAGGTAATTCGCGGCTCCCAGCCCGAAATGCCCCGACCCTGCGGCGCCGGGCGACTTCACAACGTATTCACCGCGCCCGAGCAGCTTGATTACGGCCAGTGAAAGGTCTGGGAAGCGGTCTGGGTCTTTCTTCCGCTGCGCGGCGAGGAAGGCCTGTAGCTCCTCGCCGTCGGGCTGCGCCGGCAGTGTCCATCCATGCTGGGCTGCCAACGCCACAATGCGCGGCCAGTTCTTTGGGGTGCGCACGATCCGCTGGATGCAGGGCAGGCCCTTCTCGTCGAGGAATGCGGCCACCGATTTGTTGGACGCGATCATGAATTCCTCGATGAGCTGCGTGGCCCGGTTGGAGTCATGAGATGACAACTCAATCGTGCCGTCCGGGTGCAACGTGGGGCGCATCTCAGGGGTTTGGAAGTCCAATGCGCCTTCGTCGAACCGGCGGGCACGCAACTGCTGGGCGATGCCATCCTGTGCGCTAATCTGCGCCGTCAGAGCCGGGTCGCCGCCGAGTTTGGCGAGAACGCGTTCCGTCACAGGCGAGTGCGGCGGCTGGCTACCCTCCAGGTGGGCCGCCACTCCGTTATAGGTGAGCTGAGCCTGGTTGCGGATGACGGCCGGGTATACGGTGGAGCGGACGACCTCGCCTTCCTCAATCTCCATTTCCACGATGATGGCCAGCCGCTTCTCGCCCTCGTTCAGCGAGCTCAGCCCCGTAGACAGCGTTTCCGGCAGCATGGGAAACGTTTCAACGCCGGTGTATATGGAGGTGGCGTTCTGATGCGCGGACGCGTCTGTGGCGGAGTCCATCGGCACAAAACAACTCACGTTGGCGATGGCAACGTAGACGCGCGGCCGAGCGGGATCCGAAACGTCCACATACTCAGCCTGGTCCAAATCCCTCGAGTCATCGTTATCGATGGAAGACCAGAGGAGGCCCGAAAGGTCGGGGAGCGAAAGCGCCTGGAAGTTCGGCTCCTCGGCGCGAGCAGTTTCCTTGAGCACGTTCGGAGGGAAGTCCACGCGAAATCCCCGATCCAACATCGCCTGGCGGGCGATCTGATGAAGGTCTACATGGTTGGTTCTCTGCATGTCGGCGTATCCTTTCCCTCTCAGAGTGTTCTACGCCGAGGGGCCAGTCCAAGCGGCGCAGAAGAATAGGGCAGCCCGCTATCCCCGCTCCCTCGTCGAGTCGCTGAACCGGCCTCCATCCTCGTCTTCAACACCCATGTGGTCAGGCGGAAGCGTTGTTGAGGTGTTCGGCCAGGACTTGTACGATTCGGTCCGCCGTGTGGCCGTCCCATAGCGCGGGAATGCGCCCGGCCTTTCCGTTCCCCGTCAGCGCGAGAGCGGCTTCGGCGAGGATCCGGTTGGGATCGGTTCCGACAACGGTGTTGGTCCCCTCGTCGACGGTGATTGGCCGCTCGGTGTTCTCGCGCAGGGTGAGACAGGGGATGCCGAGGGCGGTTGTCTCCTCCTGGAGGCCGCCTGAGTCGGTGAGCACGAGGCGCGCGTTGGCCGTGAGTTGCAGGAAGTCCAGATAACCGAGCGGCTCGGTGAGGCGGACCTGGCTCCGCTCCAGCCGCTGCATGAGGCCCGCGGCGTTCAGGCGATCCAGCGTGCGCGGGTGCGCCGGGAAGACAAGCGGGAAGTCGATGTTGATGAGCGCGTCCAACACGCGCTCAAGCGTCTCGGGCTCGTCTACATTGCTCGGGCGGTGCAGCGTAACCACGCCGTACTCTGACGGTTTGACGCCGAGATCAGTGAGAACCGTGCTGCGGGCCGCCGTGGGCAGCGAGGCGAGAAGCGAGTCGATCATGACATTGCCCACGCAATGGATCTTCGACTCTGGGACGCCTTCGCTGCGGAGGTTGGCGCTCGCATCGGGCGACGGGGTCAGCAGGAAATCCGCGAGGGCATCGGTAACGAGGCGGTTGATCTCCTCGGGCATGGCGCGGTCGCGGCTGCGAAGGCCCGCTTCCACATGGGCCACCGGTACGCCCAGCTTCGCTGAAACAAGCGAACAGGCGACGGTGCTGTTCACGTCGCCCACAACCAGAACGAGGTCTGGCTTCTGTTCGAGGACAACCTGCTCGAAACGCACCATGATGGCGGCGGTCTGAACCGCGTGAGATGCGGAGCCCACCTCCAGCGAGATATCCGGGGCCGGGATACCGAGGTCTCGGAAGAAGACATCGGACATGCTGATATCGTAGTGCTGCCCTGTGTGGACCAGTAACGGCAGAAAGCGAGCGTCGGCCCGCATCGCCGACATGATCGGTCCGATCTTGGGGAAGTTTGGGCGAGCGCCGGCAACGTTGATCACTTTGAAACTCATCGGTTAGTCCTTCTGGCGGATTCGACGAATGGCGACAACGTCGCACTGTGAATGCGGAGAGAGCGCCACGGGTGTTGCCCCCCCACAATCCATAGTGGGTCCAACGGACATTTCTGTCAACCCATGCCGCCAATGAGGCGCTGTCAACCGCCGCGCTCCCCGATCTGGCGGGTGTTGAGCTGCGCCAAACGTAAGACGGCGACGGCGCGGTGAGAGTTACACTCACCGCGCCGTCGCCGGAATCGAGTTCCGAGCCTGGCTGTTACGGGAACAACAGGCGCAAAAGAACGCCGCTGGCGATCGTGGCAGCGCTGTTGATGGCCACAAGCCCCTTGTCCACGGTGCTCCCGTCCGGGACGTAAACCACGTCGCCTGGGGCCACGGCCGGGTTCTGCGTCAGATCGCCCTTGTTCAGGAAACGCTGGAAGTTCAGCTTGCTGACCACCTGTTTGCCGTTCACCTCGCGTACAAGGGCCACCTCCGCGGTTCGGGCGCGCTGTTTCGCCCCCTTTGCCAGTCCAATGGCCTCCGCCACGGTCAGCGGTTTGCCGTCCGGCATGTCGTAATATCCGGGGCTTTGCACGCCGCCAAGAACGGCGATACGGTTCTCATTGGCCGGCACCACCAGCGTGTCGCCGGCCAGCACCATCACGTTTCCATCGGTCTTGCCCTGAACCAGGAGCGCGTACAGATCAACGGGCAGCACTTCGGCTCCGCGGATGATCTGTGTGCGTGAAAGGGCGGCCTTGTCTGTTGCGCCGCCGGCGGCGGCAATCGCCTCCAGCGCGCCAAGCTTGTCCTTCAACTGGTAATCGCCGGGCGTGCGGACCTGTCCGACAATGTGGATCAGATTGGCGTTGGCCTGCACCTGCAGCAGATCGCCGGGTTCCAGCGGGGTGTCCGCCATCATGTCCGACTTGGCGACGGCGCGGTCGAGGTCTACAGCCAGTGTGTCGGAGCCCCTCACGATCGTGCCGCGCGCCATTTCCGGCTTCAGCGTTGTCATCGAAGTGCCGCGTCCATCGAGGCTGCCGGCAAGGCCGCCGGCCTCGGCGATGAGGTGGCTCACTCGCCAGCCGGGTTTCAAGTCGTAGGAGCCGGGCTTGGCCACAAGGCCGCTCACGTACACGCGGCGAAGCGCAGGTTGCCTGACGGCCACGGTCACTTGCGGGGCGTTCAGTTCGCCGATGAGCCCTTTGGCGATTGCGTCGGCAACCTGATCGGGCGACTTACCGCCGGCATTCACTTTTCCAACCAACGGGTACTGGAACCGGCCGTCGTCCAGAACGGTGACCTGCTGGCTGAGGTCCGCATGGCCGTAGACGGTTACCGTGAGGATGTCCTCAGGCTGAATAACGTAGTTCTCGGCAGCCCGGCCGGCGCAGGCCATGACGAGCGCCGTGGCGACGGCGAGTGGAATGAAACGCATGGACCTAATTCCTCCCCGCCCCGGTCTTGCCGCCGCTGTCGTGGCGCTTACGGCGCTTCTTAACGGCGCCGTCGTCGTTATGGTACTGGTAGTAGTAGTAGTTGTAGTAGTAACCGCCGTCCTGCTCGTTCATCTTGTTCAGGACCACCCCTAACAGGTGAGCGCGGGCCTGCTGGAGCATCTGAACGGTGCGCCGCGCCGCGCCGCGTTCCACGCCGCCGGCGGACACGACCATCACGACTCCGTCCATTCGACCGCCCAGCACGCTGGAGTCCGCAACGCCCAGCACGGGCGGCGCGTCGAAAACGACCATGTCGTTCGTTGTCTGAAGCTCCTCCACGATGTGGGCGAAACGAGCCGTATCCAGCAACTCGGCCGGGTTGGGCGGAATGGGGCCGGCGGTGATCACGCGTAGGTTTTCGATATCCACGTCGTGCTCCACCTCGGCCAGTGGGGCGGCGCTGACGATGGCGTTCGTAAGCCCGGCTGTGTTCGGGATGCCGAACTGCTTGTGCACGCTGGGGCGGCGAAGGTCGGTATCCACCAGGGTCACCTTCTTGCCATCCTGGGCGAGAGCAATGGCCAGGTTGCAGGCCGTGGTGCTCTTGCCTTCACCCTTGGTGGCGCTGGTGACCATCAACGTGCGGATCTCTTTGTCAACGGCCATGAACTTGATGTTGGAGCGGATCAGGCGGAAGGCTTCGGAGACGCCGCTCATCGGGCCGGCGCGCAACAGCGAGCGCTCGTTCGGGTCGGCAATATTGTGCACCAGGCCCAGCAGCGGGAGTCCCAGGTCGCGTTCCACGTCCTCTCCGGTCCAGAGAGCGTCATCCAGGGCTTCCTGCAGCGCGGCCGCGCCGATGCCCAGCATGAGGCCCACGAGGACCGCCAGGATCATGTTGAGCTTTACCTTCGGACTCACTGGAACCCCGGGCAGGAGCGCCGGCTCCAGCACCTGGGCGTTTGCCAGCGTGCTTTCCTCAGCGATGCGGAGTTGCTGGTAGCGGTCCTGAAGGGCGAGGTAGGTTTTCTCTTTGACGGAAACATCGCGTTGGAGCTGGGCCAGCATGTACTGCTCTTCGGGCAGGCTATGCAGAACAGCCCGCTGCTCCTTAACGGATTGCTCCAAACCGGAAACGCGCGCCGCCGAGGCAAGCGCCTGGCCCTCCGCATCCGCCAGCCCGCCGAGTAGCTGTTGGTACACCGGGTTTGAGCTGATGGACTTGGACGCGAGGATGTTGCGTACGAGGGACTTCTCGCGCGCGGCGGCGAGATCGATCTGCGCGTCGATGGCGCGCACTTTCGTGCTGGTCACCGCGTAGTCCTTCAGCAGCCCCGCGCGCTCCACTGTGAGGTCGGTCACGGTCTCCTGGAGCTTCTGAACCGCGGGGTTCACCACAATCTGGCTGGCGCCCACGATGTTCGCATCGGTCTGAGCGAGTTGCTCGCGGAACTGCCGCGACCGGGCATCATTCGCCGCTTTCTCCGTCTTCGACGTGATGATGCTGCTCTCAAGAGTGGCCAGAGTCTCCACCTGCTTGGCGGTGGCGGCATCCAGGCTCACAACGCCGGATTCCATCTGGTAGTTTCGAAGCGCCTTGGCGGCATGCTCCAGCGCCTCGGTGACCTTCCCTTGCTGCCCCTCCAGGAACACGCGGCCTTTGTGCGCGCTGCTGCGGGCCTCGGCGAGGTTGTGATCTACATAAACGTTGGCTACGTTGTTGGCCAGAAGCTGAGCCGTTCTGGGGTTCGTCGATGAGGCAGTGATGGTGATGATGTTGTTATCTTTGCCCCCGTCCACTTTCACCGGCATCGCGGCCGGGATGGATTCGCCCATTCCCGACTTTTCCGCTGCCTCCTGCATGATGGGCCATGACTTGATGATCTCAACCTGCGTCTGAACGTCTCGCTGGTCGGCGAAGGCGCCCAACGCTGGGATCGTGGATGTAAGAAGGTCCGCCTGGTTGTTGCGGCTTCCCTTGCTGAGCACCTTGGCGGATGCCTGGTAGACGGGTTTCTGCGTATAGGTCATCAGACCCACTACCGCTACTACGGCCGCAAGACATGCGATGATGGTGTAACGACGCTTCTTCAGTGTCTGCCAGTAGGCGCGCAGGTCTACTTCCTGCGCCTCAAATGACGAGTCTTCCATATTCATGATCACCAAGACCGGGAGTTCGAGCGCGACGGGAGCTGCGTCCAGCAACGCGGCAAGCCATCAGCTATCAGGCGGGTTCAGGCAGATTGCATCGGGAGACGCAGCCGGACCGCGTCCTAACCATTAGCAATTGGCGTGCCACGCGACTGAGGCCTTCTGCTCGCGCGGCCGTGGAGGGGCTCTGCCACTGGACACAGGGCAAGATTCGGCGGTTTTCCACGGAAGCCGTCTGTTTGCGCGGTGGCCAGCGTTGGCCGGAACCCGCGGCGTGGCCAAACGTCCCCTTTGAGTTGTAGCAGCTTTTCGTTGGTCGACGCAAAAACTGCGTCGGGCAGAGGCTCTGAACGGAACGCGGCTTCGATTTGCCGGGAACGCTTGCTGTAGCAGGCGGGTGTATACGACGGCTTCAGATACTTCGGGCGCCGCGGCGTCGCTGCGCCGCCCACAGTGGCTGTGAGGAGGAGATATCGGTTGGCACAGAGCAAAACGATCTTGGTTACGGGCGCAACTGGCGCCCAGGGAGGCAGCGTTGCACGCCGCTTGCTGGCCGGCGGGCAATTCGCGGTGCGCTGCCTTACGCGCGACCCGCACTCGGTGAAAGCCGAAAGCCTGAAGAACGCGGGCGCTGAGGTGGTGCAGGGCGATCTATCGGACCCGGCCAGCCTGCTGCCCGCGCTTGAGGGATGCCAGGGCGTGTTCGGGGTTACCAACTACTGGGAGCATTTCGCAGCGGAGCGCGAGCACGGGCGCAACCTGGTGGATGCCGTCGCCGCGGCCGGCGTGCCGGATTTCGTGCTGAGCACGCTGCCCTCAGTGAAGCGCATCACCAACGGCGCCTTGGAGGCTCCCCACCTGGATATCAAGGCCGAGATCGAGGACTATGCGCGGGGCCGCCTGCCGAACACTACGTTCATCCACGTGGCGTTCTACTACGAGAACTTCACCACTTTCTTTCCGCCGCAGCGCCAGGAAGATGGTTCCTATGCATTCGGCTTCCCGCAGGGCGACACGCCGTTGGCGGCCGTCAGCGCCGCGGACGTGGGCGGCGTGGTTGGCTCCATCTTCGCTCGGGCACAGGAGTACCGGGGAAGAACCATCGGAGTTGTGGGCGACGAACTGCGCGGCGATGAGTTCGCGGCCATCCTATCGCAAGTCACGGGGCAGACGGTGCGGTACAATTACGTCCCCTACGAGGTTTTCGCCGGTTTCGGGTTCCCGGGCGCGGATGACCTCGCGGCCATGTTTGAGTTCAACCGCGTGTACGTGCCCAGCCGGCAAGCGGATATCGACGAAAGCCTGCGCCTGAACCCGGAGATGCAGCGGTTCGGGGAGTGGGCGCGCGGTAATGCGGAAGCGTTGCGGGCGGCGCTGAAAGCCTAGCGCAAGTTAGGGAAAAGCCGTCAGTCGTCAGTATTGAGTCTTCCGCGCTCGGCTCCTGTTTGGCCAGGATCGGATGGCCATGTGGGGTTGTCGTCCCGAGCGGAGCGAGGGATCCCTCAAAGAAGCGTTCTTTATGGGATTCCTCGTTCCTCGGAATGACAACCCCACCCCTCCGGCCTACCTTGACCGAGTACTGGAGGCGAGGAGCGGACAAAGGGGTTCTCCCAACGCGGAGACTGATGACTGAATACTGACGACTGACGGCTTCCCTGACTTTGCGCCAGGCGGCCTTACTTCCCGAAGAAGCGCGTCATCAGGTTCGCGCGCTTCGCTTCGGGCGATAGGTCACGGATGAAGGTCGCCCTATCCCCCAAGCGCTCTCGGTACTCCGCGATCGGGCGGATGCTGCGGGCCGGACAGCCGACCGCCACCATGCCCGACGGAACATCCTTGGTCACCACGGAGCCGGCCCCCACGATGCAGTTGTCTCCGATGGTGACGCCCGGCATCAGCACCACGTTCAGGCCGATGAAGACGTTGCTCCCCACGGTGATCGGTCCGAACACCTCGAGAGCCGGCTCCTTGTCTCGGAACACCCAGACGCCGCCGTCATGCGTCACGAATCGCACGCCGCCGGTGACGGTAACGTGGTTTCCGATGCGAATGAGGTAGGGCTCCGACCCGAACGTCCACCCGTCCACGCCGAGGAACCGGCAATCATCCCCCACCTGGACCCCCAGTGATCGCGCGTAGCTAACGGGGTCGTTTTCCATGCGCCGCCTCTCGCGGCGGCCTCGGATCAGGGAACCGATCATAGCGGCGTGCCTCCGTGTTTCGTATTCCAATAGCATGTTCCGCGCACCGGCGGCAGCGGCAAATGCTTCCCGCGAACGCACTATGATGGTGTTGGCGCCGGGCCGCGCGGGCGCGGCGCACACATTTGCACCGAGAGGAACGTATGCATATCCCTTTCAAGACCTCCGTCATCTCAGACGAAATCTCCCAGAACGTCGAGACCGCCGTGGCTCTCTCCCGATCCTTTGGCCTGGATGCTATCGAGTTGCGCGGAGCCTATGGCAAGAGCGTTCACGAACTGACCGTTGACGAGCGCAAGCGGATTGCGGACATCGTGGGCGCGGCCGGCATGGTGGTCTGCGCCGTGGCGCCGCCGCTCTTCAAATGCGAGCTATCCGACGTGTCCGCCGAGGCCGGCCAGATGGACATCCTCCGGAAGTCTTGCGCCGCCGCGCGAGGGTTCGGCACGCTTCTGGTGCGCGGCTTTGCGTTCTGGAAGCGCGGTCCGCTGGAGGCCGTGAAGGGAGACGTGGTAACCCGCCTGAAGGAAGCGGCCCGCGTAGCTGATGGAGAGGGCTGCATCATCGCCCTGGAAAACGAGTTTTCCACCTACAACTGCAACGTGGCCCGCACGCTGGAACTCATGGACGCCGTGGCATCACCGGCAGTGCAGTTCCTGTACGACCCAGGCAACGATATCCATGACACCGAAGGCGAGGTCGCGTGGCCAGACTCATATGAGCTCGCGCGCGGCCGGTTCATCCACATGCATCTCAAGGACCCGAAGAAGGATGCCTCCACCGGCGACATCCGCACCCTGGCGATCGGAGACGGCGACGTGAACATCCCCGAAGTGATGCGCGCCATCATCCGAGACCAGTACGCCGGCTACGTGTCTCTCGAGACGCACTATCGGCGGCAGCCCATGAGCCACGAAGTGCAGAGCCTTCCGAAAGGGGAGGACTTCTCGGAGGGGGGCTACGTGGCGTCTCGCGAGTGCCTGGAGAAGTGGTTCGCGATCCTCGAAACGATCACGAACGGCGAACGAGCCTGAGTCGTCTCTCAATGGAACCCGCGCGCCCGACTCCAAGGAGTCGGGCGTTCGGCGCGTTCGGTTGGAGTTGGTAGTGGCCGGCCCGCCAGAGGGCCGGCGCGAGGACACACGTTGGAACAGCATCAGAAGCCGATCTTCTATGACGAGCGGGGCAGACGGTGGCCCGCCATCCTGCGCACCTGGGCGGCGCTGGGGCTCGCGCTGTCCGTGCTGGCGGCGGCGTTCATGGCGAGCCTTGTGATCTCTCCAAAGGTTGGCCCCCTGCCCCCTCAACGCGGCCCGGTAGCGAGGCCGATCCTGCCGGAGAACAAGGAGAAGGCGCGCAAGACCTATGCCCTCAGCCTGCGCGCTCGCCGCACCCGCGAGGCGCTGGTTCGGCATATCCGAGCACGCCGCACTTCCATCCCTAACCGCGCCCGCATTCACCAGCGGAAACCCCTCTCGGTGGTGGCGGGCTTCTACGTGAACTGGGACGCCACCAGCTACGCCTCGCTCACCGCGAATGCGGATTGCCTCACGCACCTGGTCCCTGAGTGGATGCACCTTTCGGCGGACGGCAGCCGCTTCACGGGCGAGGAGAGCCGCAAGGTCATCGCGTTCGCGGACCAACACAAGCTTCCCATTCTGCCGCTACTGAACAATGTCAATGCCGGAGACTGGGACTCGAACCGCATCCACTCCCTGCTGATCAGCCCCGCTGCTCAGCAGAAGCTGACGGCGCAGATCATCACCTATCTGAAGCGGTTCAATTTCCGAGGGCTGAACCTGGACCTGGAGGAGGCGCCCGCCGGCGACCGTGACCTGTTGACGGCCTTTGTCTACAACCTCGCCGGCGCGCTCCACAACGAACACCTGCTTCTCTCCCAGGACGTGCCGGTGGATGACCCCACCTACGATCTCGCCGCGCTGGCCGACGCTTGTGACTTCATCGTGCCGATGCTCTACGACGAGCATGACAGCACCGGAGGGGCTGGCCCCATCGCCTCCCAGGCCTGGTTTGAGCAGCAGGCCAGCAAGGTCTACTCGCTGGCTCCGCGCGAAAAGGTGGTGCTGGGGCTCGGCGCGTACGCCTACGACTGGCCGCACGGCCAGACCGGCGCAAAGAGTGAGGGTTACGAGGAGGCGGTGGTTGACGCCCGAGACAGCGGCCGGAAGATGCAGTTCGACGCCGCTAGTCTCAACCCCCATTTCAGTTACACCGACGACGCCGGGCAGGATCACGACGTGTGGATGCTGGATGCCGTGACGCTCTACAACGAGCTCCACAGCCAGCGCGCCGACAAGCCGCTGGGCGCCGCGTTGTGGGTGTTGGGCTCGGAAGACCCCAGCATCTGGTCCTTCCTCCGCCGGGATCGCCTCGCCGCCGAAACGCCCGCCGCCAACTTGAGTTCGATCAGTTTTAAGCACGAGGTCGACTTCGAGGGCAAGGGGGAGATCCTGAAGGTGAAGTCCACGCCTTCCGCCGGCGCGCGCGTTATCTCCACCGGTGCGCGCGGTCTCATCACTTCGGAGAAGTACACGCAGTACCCGTCCTCTTACGTCATCGAACAGCGTGGAGACCAACCGCGCTCCATCTGCCTGACCTTCGATGACGGCCCGGACCCGCGCTGGACGCCGAAGATCCTGGACATCCTTCAGAAGTACCACGTGCCGGCCACGTTCTTCGTGACGGGCAGCCAGGCCGAGGCCAACCCCGCCATCCTCCGCCGCGAGTATGCCGAAGGGCACGAGATTGGCAACCACACGTACTATCACCCGGACCTCTCGCAGGCCGGGCCCACCCGCGTGAAGCTCGAGCTCGACGCGACGCAGCTCGCCATCGAAACGCTCACGGGGCATGCCACCCGGCTCTTCCGCCCCCCGTACACTGTGGATACGTCGCCGGAGCGCGCAGACGAGATCAGGCCGATTATCGACGCGGAGAAGCTCGGTTACGTGACCGTGGGCTCCAACATCGATCCGAACGACTGGGCGCGCCCCGGCGTGCATGCGATTCTGTGGGGGGGCAAGGTTGGCCCGTTGACGGAAAAGGACGTCACTGAAGTGGACGGCGTCTTCCCCACAGCCCTCGCCGGTCTGGAGCCGACCGCCGATGCCGCCCACATCATCCTGCTCCACGACGCTGGCGGCGACCGTACGGAGACCCTCGAGGCGCTGCCGAAGATCATTGAGGGGCTGAAGGCGCGGGGCTTCGCCTTCACCACGGTAAGCGGCCTGATGGGGTATCAGACGCGAGACGCCATGATGCCGCTGGTGTCGGGGAAAGACGCGCTGCTGGTGGGCGCCGACCGCTTCTCGTTCGAGCTCGCGTTCCTCGTGAAGTCAACGCTGCAGTGGCTCTTCATCATCGCCCTGATCCTGGGCATCTCGCGCACGCTGTTCACCGGCGTTTTCGCCGTCATCCAGAGCCGGCGCGCCTCGCGAGAACGGTTCAATGAGCGTTACCAGCCCTCGGTCAGCGTCGTCATCGCGGCCTTCAACGAAGCGCGCGTCATAGAGCGCACCGTTCGAACGCTGCTGGACTCCGCGTATCGAGACGTGGAGATTATCGTGGTGGACGACGGGTCCACCGATGACACGGCTGGCGTTGTGCGCCGCGCCTTTGCGGATGAGCCGGCCGTAACGCTGTTGTCGAAGCCGAACGGCGGAAAGTCCACCGCGCTCAACATGGGCATCGCCCGCGCGCGGGGTGAGATCGTGATCGGGCTGGACGCCGATACGATGTTCGCGCCCGATACCATCGGCTTGCTCGTGCGCCATTTTGACGACCCTGATGTGGCGGCCGTGGCCGGCAACGTGAAGGTCGGAAACCGCGTGAACCTCTGGACGATCTGGCAGAGTCTGGAGTACATCACCAGCCAGAATTTCGATCGCCGAGCGTACTCACAGTTGAACTGCGTGACGGTGGTGCCGGGCGCCGTTGGAGCCTGGCGCAAAAGCGTTGTGCTGGAAGCGGGCGGCTACCTGGCGGACACGTTGGCGGAGGATACCGACCTCACGCTGCGCGTTCGCCGGCTTGGCTACCGGATCAAGACGGAGAACGCCGCCCTGGCGTATACGGAGGCGCCGGACAATGTCCGCTCGCTGGCGAGGCAACGCTTCCGCTGGGCGTTCGGCACGCTCCAATGCCTCTGGAAGCACCACGACACGCTGTTCCGGCGCGAGTACGGGACGTTGGGCTTCGTGGCGCTGCCTACTCTGTGGATCTTCCAGGTGGCTCTTCAGGCGATATCGCCCGTGGTGGACGTGATGATCGTGATGAGCCTCTGGAGCGGCAACTTCCGCACCGTGGCCGCCTACTACCTGGTCTACTTCATCGTGGACCTCGTGGGGGCGCTCCTGGCGGTGCGACTCGACCGCGAGGATGGCAGACTGCTGTTCTGGATGTTCCTCCAACGCTTCGTCTACCGGCAGGTGATGTACTACGTCATCTTCCGCAGCCTGATGGCGGCCTTCCGCGGTCACCACGTCGGCTGGGGCAAACAGCAGCGCAAAGGGACCGTCACAGTAGGGGCGAAGTGAGCGGGCGGCCGGTGGATCACGGTCGACTTGAATGGTAGCGCCGACGGCCCGCCGGCATCCGCCCGAAGGGCGGAAACCCGTGGCCGCTTCGCGGCCATGCCGGCGGGCCGCCGTCGCGACTGGGGCGAAGATCACCTGTCAGCGCCAGGCGCCCGCTCAACTGGCCCGCCTGCCTGCTTTGCGATTGCCGCCTGGGACGACCAATCGCGCAACGAGCCCACACGCCAAACATGATCATTACGGTCAGCGCTATGGAATCTGAGTTCTGGAGCCTCAAGCCGGACGGTCGCACGCTGCTCCGGCTCCAGTTCCAGATGGCGTCCCACTACGAGCACATGGTCGGCGACAGGCCGGGAAGCTCGATCCTGCTCGCAACCGAGAAGGATCGCATGTTCCGCCCGTGCGGCGGAATGTTCCCGCCGTGCGACTACCTGGCGGTTGGCCCCATCATCTCAGCATCGGGTCCGCTAGAGCGGCGCAATCGATCCCCTTACCAGCGCCTCGTTCTAGACGTAGGGTTTGCGTTGGGGCTGGATCATAGGATCGGCGCCGTGTCTGGACGCCCCTTCGACAAGCCCACGGTGGAGGAAGGCGAGTGGGTGGCGGCCGTGGGACGCGTCTCAACCTGTCTGGGGGAGTCGGGACCCGATGATCCGTGGACGGTCTGCCGTCCGGTCATGGGCCGAGGAGTGGATCTGCGTCCGGAAGCATCCACGTTCGGGCAGATGGTGAACTGGCCGCTGGGCTCATGCCCGCCGCATGACCCGGATGTTATTGGGTTTCCCATCTGCTTCGTGTCGTACGAGGCGCTGAGCGTCCCATAGGCGTGGCGCACGGCGCTCCACGCTGCCCGGCCGCTATGGGATGATGAAGTGTACCCTACAGGCTGTCCGCTGGCCAACTGCCTCGCCGGGCAAGGAAACGGGGGCCCGATGTCTTTAACATCGGGCCCCCGTTTCGTTAGAATGGCGGAGAGAGTGGGATTCGAACCCACGGTAGAGGAAGACCCCTACAACGGTTTTCGAGACCGCCTCCTTAAACCGCTCGGACATCTCTCCTCGCGTTATTCATCATACCCTGCCCCGGACCGCGTGTCAAGGGACCGCGCCGGCGGGCATCGGAGGAAACACTTCCACCATGCGATACCTCGTGTCCCTGCCGCTCTTGTGTGTGGCGTTCGGCCCGACCGGAGCCGCCGCCGCCAAGCCGGCGCCTGTTGCGACCATTCAGGCCGGGCCCGTTCTGGCTATCCCGTCGGCCGGCGGAGGAGGATCGCCGTTGGCGCCGTGGGATGCGGTGCGCGCCGAGTTGCTCCGTCATCCTGGTTACGAGCCCCAGGCGGATGGCGAGCTTACGCTCCCCGATGGGCGCAAGGTCCGGTGGACCCCGCTGACGATCTCGAAGGATGGCTGGTACAACAACGATGCCCTGCGCGGCGGGTACGCCTACACTTTCGTAACCTCTTCCGCCCGCACGCTGGCGATCCTGGATGCCTCCGCCCACTCCATGGTCTACGTGAATGGAGAGCCGCGGATTGGAGACGTCTACAAGGCCGAGATCGTGAAGCTGCCCATTGTCCTCCGAGCGGGGCGGAACAACTTCTTCCTCCGTTCCGGGCGCGGGTTCCTGCGTTTCGGCGTGAAGCCGTGCGCTCCATCCGTGACCCTCGACACATCCGACGCCACGCTTCCGGATCTCCGGCTCGGCGAGCCAGCCCACACGCAGGGCGCCCTCGTGCTCGTCAACGCCACGGAACGGGCCCTGGCGGGCCTGTCGATTGAGGCCACGGCGCCTGGCGGGAAGTCGCATCGCCTCCCTGTCCCCCTAGTCGGCGCGCTGTCCGTGCGGAAGATCCCCTTCCCCATCGCGGCTCCGGCCGCCAAACGACTGGGCGACGCAACCGTGAAAGTGCGTCTGCTGAGGGGGGCCGCAGTCCTTGCCAGGTCCGTGGTCCACCTGCGCGTTCGGCGAACCGACCAGACGTACAAGCGCACCTTCATCAGCGGCATCGACGGATCGGTGCAGTACTTCGCGGTCAACCCGGTGCAGCCCTCCAGGGGCGCTCGCACGGCCGCCGCGCTGATCCTCAGCCTGCACGGCGCCTCCGTGGAGGCCATCGGCAACGTGGACGCCTACCGTGGCAAGACGTGGACCTCCATCGTCTCCCCAACGAACCGGCGGCCCTATGGGTTTGACTGGGAGGACTGGGGGCGGCTGGACGCGCTGGAAGTTCTGGCTGAGGCCAGGCGCGAACTCCACCCGGACCCGAGGCGCATCTATCTCACCGGCCACTCGATGGGCGGCCACGGCACGTGGCAGATCGGCGCGCTGTTCCCCGGCCTCTTCGCCGCCATCGGTCCATGCTCAGCCTGGGAAAGCGCCTACACGTATGCGGGCGGCTCGAGGAAAGAGAACGCTTCGAGCGTGGATGACATCCTTCAGCGCGCAAATGCGGCGATGGACACCGAGTCACTGGCGCCTAACTACGCTGATGAAGGCGTGTACATTTTGCACGGCGACGCCGACGAGACGGTTCCGGTCACCGAGGCGCGTCACATGGCGCAGCTGCTGAGCGGCTTCCACAAGGACTATCAGCTCCACGAGCAAAAGGGGGCGGGGCACTGGTGGGAATCCTCCGATGAGCCCGGAGCGGAGTGTATGGACTGGCCGCCGCTGTTCGACTTCCTGGCCCGCCACACCATTCCGACGAACGACGCCGTGCGACAGGTGCGCTTCGTGACGCCAAACCCCGGCGTAACCGCCTCCTATCGATGGGCCACCATCGACCAGCAGGAACGAGCGCTTCAGCTATCGAAGATCGACATCCAGGTGGATCCCGGCCAGAGGCGCTTCATTGGAACGACCTCCAACGTAGAGCGCCTGGCCCTGGACCTGAGCATGCTGCCCTCGGGGGGCAGTATCCACGTGGCTCTGGACGGGCGGACCCTGGATTCCCGCTGGCCGGCCACCGGGGTGCTGCGGCTTGCGAAGGCGGGGGGGAACTGGAAGGTCGCCGGTCCTCTGCCGGCGACGCAGAAGAACCCCTTGCGCAACGGGCCATTCCGGGATGCGTTCCGGAACCGGATGGTGTTCGTCTACGGGACCGCCGGCACGAAGGAGGAGAACGTCTGGGCATTCGCCAAGGCCCGCTTCGACGCGGAAACGTTCTGGTACCGCGGGAATGGCGCGATCGACGTCGTGCCCGATTCCGCCTTCAGTACGGCGGCCTATCGGGACCGCGGCGTTATCCTCTATGGCAACGCCGATACAAACGCCGCGTGGAAGGCGCTTCTCTCAGACAGCCCGATCCAGGTGACGCGCCGGGGCGTCTCAATCGGCGGCCGGCATATTGCCGGTGAGGATCTCGCCTGCGCCTTCGTGCGTCCGCGGAAGGACAGCAGTCTCGCATGCGTGGCCGTCGTGGCGCCGGTGGGCGGCGCCGGCCGCGCGCTGGCGGATGGAATGGCGTATCTGCAGCCGATGAACGGCTTCCCCGACGCGGTTGTGGCATCGCTGGGCAAAGGCGTCGTCGCCGCCGGCTTCTTCGGAAACGACTGGAGTCTCGCTTCGGGCGACTTCGCGTGGGCCGAAGACAAGGCTCCGGCGAGATAGCGTCGGCCCCGTAACCTGGACCTGGGAGCGGCGCGCTCCCGGTCCAGGCAGGCGGCCTTGGTCTCATCATACGGGCGGTCCCGGATGATGCCGCCATCCTGGGGCACGTTTCCCTCGCGGAACTCCGCGCGCATAAACGTCGGCGCGACGACCTCCGGCTCCAGAACCCCGCCTCCACACTCAATCTCCACCAGGTCACCTGTTTCCGAGTTACGGTGCACCGTGAAGCTGGCGCAGGGGAAGGTGGGCGGCTGGTTAAGCTTGGGATCATCGGCGACGCCCACGGTTTCGTACAGCCCCATACTGCTCAGAAAGACCGCGGATTCGTCGGCCAGCCCGAGGAAGAAGCTCAGGCCGAGGTCCTCACACTCCTCCACTTCGAAGGCCCGTTTCGCCTGGAATGCGAGGGTTTCCAGCGCGCCTTTCCCTCCAGTACCGCTTTCCACTCATCGGTCGTCTGCGGCCCATCGGGTCCGATTGGTCCTCCAATGGCTCTCGTCACGTAGAAGAGAGGAACTGGGAGGACGACGCACGAAACGCAGACGACCGGGTGAGGGCATGGGAACCAGTCCACGTGCGCGGCGGCGACATAGCAGACGCCTGTGTAGCCCACCAGGAAGAGCGCAATAGAGAAGCTCCGCCGCATGGGTACGCCCCCATACTCGGACGGATGCCGGGAGAATCGAGCGCGTTGCTAACTCGCTTCTGGCGGCATCTTCGGTTGTTGAAATGCCTTTCCGGAGGGCCCCAGCGGACTTCGATGAGGGCGCTTTGTCGGGCCCGCGGGTTGGAGCGGCTGCCTCGCTTCCCCGCGGGCCCGTTTCCCTGTGTCGAGGTCCGAATCTCTATCGCTTCGCGGCGGGCGTAAGAAAGCGCAACCGGCTACGTTTTATGCCAGATGACGGGTGTACTCGTTCCGCACGCCGCTGCCCAAGATGCCACGCGGCGGCGCCGGGTCGGGCCACCCGCTCCTGGCCTGCTTACCAGCAGGCCGGGGCCGCGCGGACGGCGGCGCCAAGCGCGGCAGGCTGCGCTCAGAGCGGACGCACCGGGCGGCGACCCCGGTGGTCCGGCGAATCCGTGTCACGTCCCAGAAAGGAACGATAGACATGCACAAGAAGATCGGTCTCATCGGGCTCACGGCAACGCTGGGTCTTACCGCACTCTTCTTCCCCTCTCCCGCCCAGGCGGGAACCGTGGGAGGCGAATACACGCTCACCGACGCATGCGGGAACCCAACCCTGCCAAACGCCGGGAACAACGTTTCCGGCTTTGTGAACACCATGCAAGTCTTTGGGCACACGCGACGGTTTGTATACGGGAACTCCGCCTATTGGCCGGACGACCTCATTGACTGCTCGGTGTCGGGCGGCAAGGACTGCTATTACGGCGACACAGTGAACTACCTCTACGTATCCTCGCACGGCGGCTCGGATGCCACTCGGTTCCGCATCACCACCGGCGTTACTCATACCATCGACGGACAGAGCACGTGCCGCGCGTGGACGAGCAACCCTTCCACCGGGACCCAGTGGTGGAAAATGGGCGACGGGAGCGTGCGCGTTCTGTTGCTCTACACCTGTCATGGGCTGGAACTGAGCGACCTTCCGCACTGGGATCCGGTGGCGCAAGGTCTGCACGTTATCACCGGCGGCAGCGGCAATATGTACGACAGCGGGTCAGCCGGATCCAACGTGGCCTTCTGGGGAAACCTGGGCCTCACTATCAAGTCCGCCTGGTTCAACAACGTTAGCGCCGATACCAAGGTCGTCATGGCCTACGGCGTGAACCAGGCCGATGCCATCAACCGGCGCGACAACGAGAGATTCAGTTGGAGCACCAGCCGGCTCGGAACGAAGACCTGGCGCGCCTGGTCATGGGTGAACTAAGGAGGCGGACATGCGATACCTGATGATCTGCACGCTGGCCGGAGCCGCGCTCCTGCCGCGATCGCCCGCTTCGGCGGTGACCGTTGGCGCGGAATACGCCCAAACCAACACCTGCGGTTGGGCCACGATACCCAACACGAAGCCAGACGCTGAAGGCTTTGTGAACATGATGCAGGCCTTCGGCCACACGAAACGGTATCTCTACGGCAACGGCAGCTTCTGGCCGGAAGATGCCGTGGACTGTACCGTGCCCGGCGGGTTGGACTGCTATTACGGAGACCGTCCGAACGTGGTGTTCTACTCCACCCACGGCGGCTCCAGCGCAACCCGTTTCCGCATGGCCGCTGGGGCCACACATACCGTGGACGGGATCAGCACCTGCACTTCAGACACCAACAACCCGGTCACGGGCCGTCAGTGGTGGAAACTCGGCGACAACAGCGCGCGCATCCTATGCCTTTCCACGTGCCAGGGCCTCCAGCTAACCGATCTGTCACACTGGGATTCGGTGGCGAAGGGTCTGCACATGATCTGCGGATTCGACGGCAGCGAGTCGGACAGCCCCAGCGTAGGCGGCAGCTTCGCTCTATGGGGCAATTTGGGCCTCACCGTCAAACAGGCATGGTTCAATGCGCGCCCCTCCGGCAACAAGGCCGTGGTGATGGCGTATGGGACCAGCCAGGCGGATGCTATCAACCGGCGGGAAGGCGAGCGGTTCTCATCGAGTATGGCCGCTATTCCCCCGCATTCCTGGCGCGCCTGGGCGTGGATCCAGTAGTAGGAGGCAACCATGAAAAGAGACATCTGCATTTCGCTGATGCTGCTAGCGTGCGGAGCCGCGCAGGCCTCCATCGTCTTCCAGGCCGAGCCGCCGCAAACCCCCACCCAACTGCCGGCTGTTCAGGTTGCCCCGTGGCGCCTGTCGCGCCAGACGGCATTGCGCCGGGCCGCGGAGTTCGGCGTCGTTGAAGGCCGGATGATCAAGTCCCCCCGCGGCGTGGTTTTGCAGCAGGGGTCCTTGCTCTTCCAGCAGGACGCTCTGGGCACGGAGTTCTTCGCGGATACCAGTCGGTTCATGGCGGAAACGCCCGGCGAGGCCAAGCCAATGGGCGACGCCGAGGCCTCGCGTCTGGCCGAAGGGTACTTGCAGAAGCATCTTGGGCGCGCCGCCAAATCGGAGCTTGCGCTTCTAAGGGTTGCGCACCTGAACAACCAGGGCCAGGACCTGCGTTCCGGCGAGTTGTCACCCGCCACGGTCGACGAGAATATCGTCTACTTCAAGCGCATGATCGCCGGCGTTCCCATTGTTCCTCTGGAAGGACCGGCGGACCAGGTGCGGGTGCACGTAGATAACCTCGGTAACGTTACGGGGCAGTACCAGTTGCTGCGCAACCTTACCATAGCGCCAACCATGCTTCCCATCCTTCCCTACGCAGATGCGAAGGACCTGTTCGTCCGAAAGCTGACCCAGGAGATGGGCGACGGCAGCTCTACCGCCTTCGTCACTCGCATCGACTTCGGTTACTTCGGCCGTCCGGAAGGACAGCCGCAGTCCTTCCTGCAGCCCGCCTACCTCTTCTACGTCAGCACGCAGGAGAGCAACGAGAAGGACCCAACCGCGGCCCGCATCGTGGTGATCCCGGGCATCGACCCCAAGCTCCTGCGAGAGCCGCTGGAGCTGCCCGGCCCGGCCCTGGAAGGCGGGTCTGAGGGCGCCATCCGGTTCAATGCGACGCCGCCGCAGCCGCCCTCCGTCATCCCCATGTATCCCGTCTCCCCCACCGTCGTGAACACCGACACGCTGTTGCGTCGCGCGGCGCAACTCCAAATGGGTGATGGTTCCGTGCGCCAGACGCCGCGCGGCCTGGCCTTCGAGAACAAGCAGTTCGTCCTCTTCATGGACGAAGGCGGCGCCGAGTTCTACGCAGACAAGAGCCGCATGTTGAACGAGGCGCCCGGCGAGGCCGATCCGCTCCCCGACGAACAAGTATCCAAGATAGCCCAGGAGTACGTGGCGAGCTTGCAGGACGTGGACCTCGGGGAGCTGGGAGTTCCGGTGGTGCGGCATCTCATGCAGCAGACGTTCGACACCGAGAACCAGAAGCCGGGTTCGATAACGCAGGATGAGTCCATCGTTGAGTTTCCGCGCATCCTGCACACGCCTGCCGGAGCGCCCGTGCCGTGTATCGGGCCTGGGGCTGCCTTCAGCGTGCACATCGACAACAAGGGCAAACCAACCGGCTACAGCCGCGTGTGGCGCTCCGTGGGCGATCCTCTGAAATCCACGGACGTTCGCCCCTACCAACTCCTCCAAGCCGAGTTCCTCCGCCAGCTTGGCTCGGAACTCGGACAGAGCGAGGCCATCGTTACCGACATCCAGTACGGCCTCTACTTCCGCCCGCCGGGCTTCAAGCAGTCGCTCCTTCAGCCGGCCATTCTGTTTGACGCTGACATCGTGGATCCCGCTACGGGCGAAGTGACCGCCCACCGGCAGATCACGCTGCCCGCTGGTTTCAACCCGCCGGAGCCGCTGGATAACCCGGACGATCAGATCAGTCCCGACGACCCTGCGCAACTGGATGACAAGGGCGCCGCCGGCATCCCCGCCCTCTATGGAGACCTGAACGAAGATGGTCAGGTCAACGGACTGGACGTTGCCCTCTGCCTGCGGATTGCCGGCGGTCTGGAATCGCCGGACGATCCTAGCGTTGTGCCGGCGGGCGACGTGAGCCCCGCCGGCACGGGTGATGGGGCGCTAGACGTTACCGACGCGCTCCGCATCGTCCGCTCCGTCTATGGCCTCGACGATATCAGCGCCGGAGCGTAACGGCTTTCGCGCCAGACCTGAATGACCGGCCCCGGAAGGCGCCCCGCAGACCGCGGCGCCCTCCGGGGCCGGTCGCTCTGCGTATCCGATCCCAGGCGCCAAGCAAGCCGGCTGGGCGGCAGCCTGCCGTGCAGGCTATCATCTCCATCGAACTCCTCGCAGTGAGTTGCAACCTGGGCACGTTTCATCCGGAGTCAGGCGGCCAGGGCGCGGCGAATCGTCGTCGCGCGGCCGTCCTGAGAAAGGAAGTCGATCATGCAACGCTGCATGTTCGTCCTCGGCTCGTTTGCTCTCGCTCTGCCGCTCGCCGGCGCCTTCCAGCCTGCGGGCGCGAAGGTTCTCTGGGTCAATTCGCTGGCCTATACCCAACCGTACGACGGTTCGTCCGCCGCCCACGGCTTTCGGAAGGTGAACGCCGCCATCGCCGCGGCCGCTAGCGGCGACGAACTCTGGTTTGTGGCCGGAACCTATCTCAGCCGGACCGACCCCGATGAGTACTACATCAACCTCAAGGAAGGCGTAAGCCTATATGGCGGGTTCACGGGGGCCGAGACGACCCGCGCCCAGCGGGACTGGCGGGCGCACAAGACCACGTTCAAGGGGTACAACGCCTGGCCCATCGTCCAGATGCCCGGCGGCATCACCCGCGCCACAGCGGTAGATGGGTTCACGATCACAGGCGGTACGGGCTTCAACGGCGGGGGCATCGACTGCGAGAACTCCTCCCCGGTGATCAGCCACAACACGATAACCATCAACAGCACGTCCGGCCTCGGCGGCGGCATCTATTCCCTGAACGGCTCTCCTCAGATAACCCACAATGTGATCACGTCCAATGTCTGCAATGCGTTCGGGGGGCCGGGCGGTGGTGGAATCGCCGTGGTTGGCGGCTCGCCTGTTATTGAAGACAACCTGATCGCCATGAACGATGCGCAGGTTGGGGCGGGGATCTATTGCGCCAGCGCCGGCGCCGTGATCGTCAATAACACGATCTCGGACACCAACGGAGCTATATGGGAAGCCGACAACCACGGCATCTACTTCGCTGGCGGGGGAAGCCCCAACGTGTCCAACAACGTCATCGCCTACTTTGTGAACGGAGTGGCAAACTCCACGACGTCGCCCTCAACGCCGGCGTTGAGCCACAACTGCATGTTCTCAACCGCGCACGATTACGTTGGATTGGCGGCAGGACCAGGTTGCCTATCAGCCGATCCCGCGTTTGGAAGCCATACCGCGGCGCTGAAGGACTATCACGTGACGGTCTTCTCGCCATGCATCGACGCGGGTGACGACGCCGCGGCGGCCGGTTGGCCCGACCTGGATGGAAACGCGCGACTACAGGGCGCCCACGTGGATATCGGAGCGTACGAAACAGCCTACACCGCCCCGAAGCTGGTTTTCACCCGGCAGCCGGGCGGAGCCCTGCCCGCGCATCTGCTCTCGCCGCAACCCCTCGTCGCGCTCCAGTCGTACGATGGGCAGACCTCAACGGCGTTCACTGGCGCCGTCTCGATCGCTCTGAAGGCCGGAACCGGAAACAGCGGCGCTGTGCTGGCCGGCGCCCTGACCGTTGGCGCTGTGAGCGGCGTTGCGACCTTCACCGATCTTTCGGTGAACCGAACGGGAAAAGGCTATGTGCTTACCGCTTCCTCCGGATCCCTCTCAGTAGACAGCGCGGCGTTCAACGTTCTGCTGGCCCGCGCCTACGTGTCCAGCGGGGGTAGCGACTCAAACGTTGGCCAGGCCTGGAGATCAGCGCTTAAGACCATTGGCGCGGCGCTTGAGAGCGTTACGCAGCCCGGGGAGGTGTGGGTGGCCGAGGGAACGTACGTTGAGCAGATCACGATGCCCGCCGGCGTCGCCCTGTACGGCGGATTCGCCGGCCGCGAGACGAGCATCGGCGCCCGCAACCCCGTCGAGAACCCCACGATCATCGACGGCGGGGAGCTGTACCCCGTTGTATCCATCGCCAGCGGCGCCGGGCCGGACACCGTTCTAGACGGGTTTACCATTCGCAACGGAAACGGCGCGCCTCTGCTCGGGTCTTTGCTTGGCGCCAACGGAGGCGGCGTGTACTGCAACGGCGCGTCGCCCATCATCCGCGGCAACACGATCACGGTCAACGCCGCCACGCGAGGCGGAGGCATCTACGTTTATGGCGGCGCCCCGCTGATTACGCGGAATCGCCTCGTTGAAAACTCCGCCCTCGCTGCCGCCCGCGGGATCGGAGCCGGCGGCGGCCTCTACCTCGGCGGCGGCACAACGGCCACGGTGACGGACAACCTCTTCACGGGGAACCGCGTCTCGGGAACCACGCTCACCAGCGCAAACAGCTCAGGGGGCGCCGTGTACGTTTCGGGCTCTACGCCCACGATCCGCAACAACACGATTACCGGCAACAGGGGCATCTCTCAGCTTGTCGGGCACATGTTCGTTCTGACGCCGGGCGGCGTGGCCGCCATTGACTCCGCCGCGTCGCTGGTGAACAATATCGTGGCGATGAATGTCGGCGGGAACTTGGCGGTGGATGGCGCCGCTCCAACGCTGATGAATAACGACTTTGTGAACTCCACCGCGGGGAATGTGAGCGGCATCGCCGACCCCACGGGCGCGAACGGAAACATCAGGCAGAATCCCGTATTCGTCAGTTCATCGGCCGGCGACTACGGCCTCTGCGCGGGTTCGCCGTGCATTGAGGCGGGTAACGGTTCGACGGTGTCCCCTGGCGAACTGGATCTTGAGGGCGGCGCGAGGGTACAGGGCGCTGCGGTGGACATGGGCGCGCTGGAGGCGACGCCGCAACCGCCGTACGGAATCGCCGATGTTCGGTCGGCGCTCGCCATAGCCGCCGGATTCCGCTTGGCTGCCGCCGACGACCTTCGGCGTCTCAACCTGGTTGTGGAGGGCGGTTCCCTGAACCTGGTGGACATCCTGGACGCAACGGCGATCCTCCGGAAGGCTGTGGGACTGGCGCCGATCTGAGCGTTGCGGCCGGTTGCCACCGGCCGCAAC
>DASXUL010000115.1:0-11433 GCA_036504855.1 Armatimonadota bacterium
AACGGGCGTCTTCGCGCTCTACAACGTTCCCAACGGCCTCGTGGATGTCGTGATCTCCGATTCCGGCAGCGCCTCCACCAAGACCTTCACGGTCGCCAACTACGGCGGCGCGTGCGTGATGGACACCGTGGGCGACATCACATTCAATGAAGACCTTCCGGTGACCATCCACGGCACAGTGAAGCTGGCCAGCGGCGCGCCGGTTGCCGGCGCCACGGTGCGCGCTATCAACAACGTGTACGCCTCTCCGCTGACCGCCACAACGGCCGCCGACGGCTCCTACGCTTTCACCAACGTGCCTCCCACGCTCAGCGAGACCCTGATGATCGCCAAGCTCGACGGCGTTGGCAAGGACACGCAGCACGTGGTCGGCGGCAATGCGGGCGCGCAGACCGTCAACTTCGTGATCCCGCCGTCCGTTCCCTTCGAGATCGGCAAAACCAGCTCTGCTCCGACGATCGACGGCGTTGTGAACGCCGCCGAATGGGCGGCCTCGCAGCCGATCGCGCTGAAGTATGACGCTGCCGCCGACAACCCGCTCACCATCGCCACTCTGCCCGCCACCGCCTACGCGATGTGGGACAACAACAACCTCTACCTCGCGATGGTCACCGACGAACCTAACCCCGCCGGCATCGTGACGACCTCAACCGGTCACGATGACGGCATCTGGGCCGGCGATGATACCTTCACCGCGTGGCTGGACCCCATGATGGCCGACATCCCCGCCAGCGGCTCTGAGCACTGGCAGGCCATCTTCAACACAACCAACGCCGAGTCGGACATTGCCTGGTACGGCAATGAGTACTGGAACATCGCCGCCGATCTTCAGAACATCGTGAACGTCGCCAAGGTGGACACGGTGAACAAGAAGTGGTCCATCGAGGTGAAGATCCCGTTCTCCGGCATGGCCATTGATGGCGGCCTGGCCGCCCCCACCGTGATCGCGGGCACGAAGTGGTACATCTCGCTGACGCGCGAGCGCTCCCAGACGGTGGGCGGCAACGCGGCGGCGACCACGTACTTCAGCGTGGGCACGTTCGTCAACACGCTCTCCGCGTTGTCCAAGGGTGACCTCAACGCGGACCGCATGGTGGACTACTCTGACGCCGCGATCGCCATCCGCATCGCCGGCGGCCTGGAAGCGCTGGGCGCCCGCAAGGCCCAGGGCGACGTGAACAACTCCGGATCGGTCGACGTCTCAGACGCCGTGTTGATCCTTCGCAAGGCCAGCGGCCTCGGCGGCTTCTAGCCATCCCGTGGGGCCGGACACCCAGTCTGGCCCCACCGGTATGGCAGCCGTCGGGTTCACCGGAACCTAGAACGCGGAAGGGGGGCGGAGCGCATTGCTCCGCCCCCCTTCCGCGTTTCCGCGGCTCGCTAGCCGCCTTCGCTGAGGTGGCGCTCAAGGGCTTTGATCCCTCGCGCGACCATGGCGGCGTGGCGCTCCACTTTTCTGGCCTTCAGCTTGGTGGGCGGCACGATGCCGAAGCAGGCGTTCATTGGCTGGAAGTTGCGGGCATCTGAGTACGCCACATAGGCGCAGAGGGCGCCGAGCATTGTCTCCGGCGGCAGCGGGGTCGGCGTTCTGCCGCTGAGCAGAGCGGCCAGGTTGCGTCCCGCCACGATTCCCATCGCCGCCGACTCCACGTATCCTTCCACACCGATGAGCTGGCCCGCGAAGAACAGCGGCTCGCCTTCCGGCGCGGCGGCGGTAGGGGCGGCGTCCGCCGCCACGGCCGGAAGTACGGCGGAAAGGTCGCCCTCCGGAGCCGATTTGGCTCCGCCGGTGAAGCGGAGGGTGGCGTCCAGCACGCGGGGGGCGTTGATATAGGTGTTGCGGTGCATGGCCCCGTAGCGAACGAACTCCGCGTTCTCCAGGCCAGGCAGCATGCCGAACACGCGCTTCTGCTCGCCCCACTTTAGCCGGGTCTGAAAGCCTACCAGGCCGTATAGCGTGCCGGCCAGGTTCTCCTGGCGGAGTTGCGCCACGGCATACGCGCGCTTGCCGGTGCGCGGGTCGTTCAGCCCCACAGGCTTGAGTGGACCGAACGACAGCGTCACACGGCCTCGCGCGGCCATCTCCTCAAGGGGCATGCACCCCTCGAAGAGGTGCAGGCGATCGAAGTCGTGCCCTTCGGCGCGCTCCGCGCCCATCAGCGCGTCGTAGAAGGCGTTGTACTCCTCCTGGTTCATGGGGGAGTTCAGATAACCTCCGTCGCCCTTGTCGTAACGGGAAGCGTGGAAAACCCGCTCTCGATCTATTGAGTCCGCCTCGATGGTTGGAGCGATGGCATCGTAGAAATAGAGCTCTTCGGCGCCCGTGAGGCGGGCGATGGAGGCGCCCAGGGCTTCAGACGTGAGCGGGCCGGTGGCCACGATGCATGGAACGTCGCGCGGGATTTCCGGCGCTTCCTCACGGCGAACAAGGATGTTGGGGTGCCCCTCGATGGCCCGGGTAACCGCGGCCGAGAACGTATCGCGG
The DNA here is from genome assembly GCA_036504855.1 of Armatimonadota bacterium. Taxonomy (GTDB): domain Bacteria; phylum Armatimonadota; class DTGP01; order JAKQQT01; family JAKQQT01; genus DASXUL01. Next base: position 2,486 of record DASXUL010000115.1, read on the forward strand.
TCAACGGCGAGCGCGCCGCCCGCGGGGACCTTGGACTCTTCGGCCGCGCGCAGCACGAGGGACCCCAGGCGGCGCATCTCTTCCTTGAGCAGGTGCGACGCGCTGGCCGGCGCATCGCTCTTGAACGAGTTGCTGCAGACCAGCTCCGCCAGATCCCCGGTCTTGTGCGCGGGGGTCATGCGGACAGGGCGCATCTCATACAGCGTAACCGAATGGCCTGCCTCGGCCAGCGCCCACGCGGCCTCCACGCCGGCAAATCCTCCACCAATCACAACGGTCTTCATAGCACTCATAATAGCAGTCAGCAGTCCGGACTCAGCTTCCCACCGTCCGCAACTGGCGCCTACCCGAAAGCCGCGACGACGCCCTCCCGAAAACGGTATGCTGGATGGTGATAGATTGTTGTCGTGAAAGTCCTTGCGAAGGAGTGAAAACGATGCGGTTCATCCGAGTGCTGGTTGCCGTCGCCGGCGCGGCGTCGCTTTGGCTTGCCGGGGGCGCGCCGGGCGCTCGAGCCCAGGCGGCGCCGGGTCTGCTCACGGCGCATGCCGACCGTCCGGGCGCGCGGATCAACCCGATGATGTACGGGTTAATGACCGAGGAGATCAACCACGCCTATGACGGTGGCCTCTATGCCGAGCTTCTTCAGAACCGCATCTTCAAGGACGATGCCAACTCGCCGGTTCACTGGTCGCTTGTCCAGAGCGGCGGCGGATCCGGGTCCATCGGCCTCGACACAAGCCATCCCATCAACAGCGCGCTAACAACGTGTCTCCGCCTGAGCCTCACCTCCGCAAGCGGGCGCGTTGGCGTTGCCAACGATGGCTGGTGGGGCATCCCGATCGCGCCGAACACTCAGTACCGCGCCTCCTTCTACGCGCAGGCCTCCGCCGGCGTCTCCGCTCCGCTGAGGGTCACCATCGAGAGCCCGGACGGCGCAACGGTCTACGCCCAAGCGCAGACGCCGATCGTCGATAGCTACTGGAAGATGTACACCGTCACGCTCCACACGGGCGATGTGACGCCCTCCAGCAACAACCGCTTCGTGATCTCAACCGCCGCCATGGGTTCGGTGTGGCTCAACCTCGTCTCGCTGTTTCCGCCCACCTACAAAGACCGCCCCAACGGGAACCGCATCGACCTGATGGAGAAGATGGCGGCGATGACTCCGTCCTTCCTGCGGTTCCCCGGCGGCAACTATCTGGACCCTGGGCACTATCAGTGGAAGATCACCCTGGGACCACTCAGTGAACGCCCCGGCCACCCCGGAGCATGGGGCTACCGCTCAAGCGACGGCCTCGGCCTCCTGGAGTTCCTGGAGTGGTGCGAGGACCTGGGCATGGAGCCGCTGCTCGGCGTGTCTGACGGGCGCGACTGGCTCTCCGCCTCGGCCGACGTTGGGACGCTGGTCCAGGACGCGCTGGACGAGATCGAGTACGTCACGGGGGCCGTTGATTCCGTATGGGGCTCCCGGCGCGCGGCGGACGGGCATCCGGCGCCGTTCGCGCTGCACTGCGTCGAGATCGGCAATGAGGACTTCTTCGACAGCCTGAGCACCTATAATGCCCGCTTCGCTCGCTTCTACGACGCGATCCGAGCCCGGTATCCGGAGCTTCAGATCATCGCCACGCGTTCCGACCTCACCAGCCGCCGGCCGGATCTGATCGACGACCACATCTATGCGTCTGTGTCCGACATGCTCCGCGCGGCCCACAACTACGACAACTACAGCCGCACGGCCCCCCACGTGTTCGTGGGCGAATGGGCAACCACGGTCGGCAGCCCCACAGCCACGCACTTGGCCGCGCTCAGCGACGCCGCCTATCTCACAGGGCTGGAACGCAACGCCGACGTGGTGCGGATGGCGTGTTACGCTCCGCTCCTTGTGAACGTGAACCCCGGCGCCAGCCAGTGGGGCACGAACCTCATCGGCTACGATGCCTTGAGCAGTTTCGGGTCGCCTTCGTACTACATGCAATCGATGTTCAGCCGGAACCGGGGGGATGTGGTCCTGCCGGTGGCCGTTTCGCCGCAAGCGTATACGCCTCCTCCTCCGAGGGGCGCTATCGGCGTCGGCACGTGGAGCACCGTGGCCGAGTACCGGAACGTGGCCGTCACCAACGGTTCCACGACCCTCTACCAGAAGGACTTCGCCAGCGGAACGGATGGGTGGATGCCCGACAACGGGAGCTGGCAGGTGGTGAGTGGGGCGCTGCGCCAGACCAGCACGGCAACCAACTGCCGGAACACGGCCGGCGACCCCGGTTGGACGGACTACACCTACACGCTTCAAGCGCGGAAGATCAGCGGCGACGAGGGGTTCCTCATCATGTTCCATGTCCAGGACCGCGACAACTTCGTCTGGTGGAACATTGGCGGGTGGGGCAACACCCGGACCAGCATCGAGCGCGCGCGCAGTGGCGGCAAGACGGAGATCGGCCAGTCTGCGGCGGTCACAGTTCAGACGAACGTCTGGTACGACATTCGAATCGAAGTCCAAGGAGCCGGCATCAAGTGCTACCTGAACGGGAACCTGGTCAACCAGGCCACTGACGCGGCGACCGTTGCCGAGCCGGTTTTCGCCAGCGCCAGTCGCGACCTGACGCACGGCGATGTGATCCTGAAGGTGGTGAATGTCACGGACAGCCCGCAGCAGTTGGCCATTGATGTGCCCGGCGTTGACGCGCTGGAGAGCACGGCGACGGCCGAAGTCCTGACGGGGCAGCCCAATGATGTGAACTCAGTAGCCGCGCCGATGAAGGTGGCTCCCGCGACGGTTGCGGTCACCGGGGTGGCGCTGTCCTTCGTTCACGGGTTCCCCGCTTACTCCGTTACCGTGCTCCGGTTGCGAGTCAAGGCGCCGCCCTTTGCTCTCTCGGACGCGATCCTCGCAGTTCGCCTGGCGGCCGGCCTGCAGCCTGCCACGGCGGCCGACGTTCAGCGCCTCAACGTCGTGGAAACCGAGTTGGGGGCGACTCGCGTGGACGTGAACGACGCGATACGAGTGGCTCGCTCCGCGGCGGGTTTGGACCCGTAGCGGTTTGGCCTACTCGATCGCCGGATTCGCTTCCATGATCGCCTCGGCCATGTCCCAGACGCCGGGAAGGGTGAGCCTCACCTGCTCGCCGCGTTGCTGAAGGTCCGCCGAGGAGGACACGCCCAGGTCTGCCAGCAGACGATGGTAGCCGCGCGCGTGCTCCTCCTGCACCTCGATTGGAGCGTCACGGGCGAGCACGCTCTGGCAGCGGGAGTATGTGGCCAGCATCCAGAAGATGGCTTCCCGATGGTCTCCTCGCTCGATGAGGTCGCGGCTCCCGCCTATCGCCACTGGGCAGGCAATGTCGGTGAGGTCCGCGGCGTATGGATATGGGGTACGGATCGCTGTCTTCGCTGCGTCGAACGCGCCTTCGAGCGCATCCAGGTGACGGCTCGCGTCATCCTGCCTCATCTGGACGCAGCCCAACGTCGCCAGAAGGGACTCATGAAACTCCAGCCGGCCGTATTCCGCCAGCAGGTTTCGAACGGCGAGGTAGCGGAGGCGAACCGTGGGGTTCCTGAGGCCGGCAACCAACAGGACGTGTGTCGTCACGCCGGCCGCGAACAGCCATGCGGTGACCTGGTCTTGGAATGGGGCTGTCGGGACGAGCGCCCGAAGGCAGGCAAGCGAGTTGCGCCGGGCGTGATCACAGCGTGTGCGAACCCATGATCGTCTGGCGTAGCCCTCTGAAACGGCCGGCTGAAGCGAGGCGAGGCGGCCTGAGGGGTCGAGGATGACGCTGGGAGTCCGGAAGCTCCCCGCCAGGTGGTAGTCGCCGAGAACCTGCTCGGCGGAGCGAACGCGATCGCTGGGCAGATAGGAGACTTCCAGTAGCGCTCCTTGATACGCGAACTTCCCCGGCCGGTCGGGCGGGTTCTGGCCTTCGAGGACGACCATCACATCCACGTCGGAGGTTGGCGGCAGGTCGGCGTCTTCCGGCAGCCAGTTCACCGATCCATGGCGGAACGTGCCAACGAATCCAGGCAGGCGGGCCGCCTCCGCCGCTGCCCGTCTCTCCGCCGCTCTCTTGGCGTTTAGGACGGTCATGACCTGGCGGCGCCGGGCGATGGCCGCGAAGTCACCCGATGGCGGCTTCGCGGCCACCGCCCGGCAGGGCGCTCATTCCGCTTTGGCGGTTTGGGTCTTCAGCGCGGCGGCCCGCTGCTGGGGCGAAACCACGCCGGTCCAGAGCTCGTTGATGAACTTGCCGTTCACATTGGCGGAAGCGATGAAGGCGTAGTGCCGGCCGTCCGGCGCCCAGGCCACGCCTCCGGAGCCTCGACGCTCCACTTCCAGCAGCGAGCCCACCTGCGTGTTGGCGGCGTTCACCAGCCATGCTTCGCGACGGCTCTCGCGCTTCATGCTGACCAGCCACTTCTCAACGCCCAGCAGACCGTCCGCCGGGCACCACCGGGGCGAAACGAAGGAGATCTCTTTCTCAAGCGCATTCACCTGGCGGTAGGTCTTCGATCGCCAATCCGTCACCCAGATGGCGGAGTAGCTTTCATCGCCGGTCCTGTTGTAGTACCAGCCCTTCGGCAGGCGCTGATAGGCGATGACGCGGCCGTCCGGCGACCAGGTGGGATGCGACGTTACAGACTTCGGCGGCGCGGCCAGATCCTCCACCTTGGCGGTTTTCAGGTCCATAATGAGGACCTTGCCGGAGTCATCCAGGGTTTCGCCCGGCTTGCAGACGTCAAAAGCCATCTTCGCGCCATCGGGGCTGAAGGTGACCGCCGATGGAACCTTGTCGCGCCCGGCGATCGGAAAGGTGCGGCCGGGAACCAGGGGACGGGCTCGGCCAGTCGACGGATCCACCAACTGGAAGCTGAACCGATCGCCGGAAACTCGGGCGGCAACCAGGCGGCCATCGGCGGTCCAGGCCGGGGCCCCGTCGCACTTTGCGCTGGTGATGCGGCGCAACGCGCCGGAGGCGCCGGCGATCCATAGGTTTCCGGCGCGCCCCTCGCCGAAGGTCTCCACGAGGGCGATCGTGCGCCCATCGGGTGACCATGCCGGCTCGGTGGCCTCGAAGCGCAGCACGGCGAGGCGCCCGGGCTTCACGGCGATGTGCGGCTTCTGTACTACGGGAGTGCGGACAGACGGTTCGCGCCGCGCCGCTTGTGATGGGAAAAGGGACCCCGCCGCCAGTGCGAGGGCCAGCGTTGCTCTGGCCGGTGAGACGGACCAGTCTTTCATGCAAATGCCTTCCCGAAGCCACCGGCCCGCGGAGGCCGGCCGCCGGTTGGGCGCCGGCGGCCGCTCCCGCGAAGCGGTGGATCTTACCAATTGCTTCTCATCAGGCCATAGTCGACTGCGTCGACGAGGGCCTGCCAAGAGGCGTCCACGATGTTCTCGGAGACGCCGATAGTGCTCCATGAGACCGCCCCGTCGGCGGTCTCGATATGTACGCGGACCTTTGCGGCGGTGCCCGCGATGCTGTTCACCACGCGCACCTTGTAGTCAGTGAGATGGATGGATTCCAGCGCTGGGTAGAAGGGGACGAGAGCCTTGCGCAGCGCGGCATCCAGGGCGTTAACGGGGCCGTCACCTTCGGCCACGGTCAGCACTTCCTGTCCGCGGACGGTCACCTTCACGGTGGCCTCGGTGACCGGCGCGCCGTTCCGGCGCTCCACGATGACGCGGAAGGCGCCAAGGTCGAATAGGCGTCTCGTTCGGCCGAGGTGGCGACGGACCATCAATTCGAAAGAGGCCTCTGCGTCTTCGAACACGTAGCCCTCGTGTTCCATTTCCGCGAGCTTCGCTAATAGTATTCTGGTCTCCGGCGCGCTCTTCTCAAGGGGCACGCCCCAGGCCTTCGCCTTCATTTCCAGGGTGGCGGCGCCAGACAGCTCCGAGAGCAGCACGCGGCGCGTATTGCCTACCGTCTCCGGCGCCATGTGCTCGTAGCTGACCGCGTTCTTCATGATGGCGTCCACGTGGACGCCGGCCTTGTGAGCGAATGCATGGCGGCCGACGAAGGGTTGGCGGTCATTGGGGTGAACGTTAGCGATCTCATTCACCGTGTTGGCCACTTCGGTAAGCTCGGCGAGGCGGCCCTTCGGCAAACAAGGCCGGTTCATCTTGGCCTCAAGGATCGGGATGATGCTGGTGAGGTTGGCGTTGCCGGTGCGTTCGCCCAGGCCGTTGATGGTGCCCTGCACCTGCTGGGCGCCGGCGTGCACGGCGGCGATGGCGTTGGCCACGCCCAACTCTCCATCGTTATGCGGGTGGATGCCAATGGGAACGGGTACGCGGGCGCGCACGGCCGAAACGATCTCGCCGACCTGCCAGGGTAGGCTGCCGCCGTTGGTGTCGCACAGGACCAGCCAGTCCGCCCCACCTTGCGCGGCCGCTTCCAGGGCCGCCAGCGCATAGCCGGAGTCGCACTTGTAGCCGTCGAAGAAGTGCTCCGCATCGAAAATGACTTCGCGGCCGTTTGCCTTCAGGAAGGCCACGGAATCGCGGATCATGTTGAGGTTCTGTTCGGGGGTCACGCGCAGAACGTCCGCCACGTGGAGCGTCCAGCTCTTGCCGAAGATGGTGACGACCTCGGTGTCGGCTTCTATGAGCTGTCGGAGAACAGCGTCGTCCTCCGCGGCGGTCTTCGCGCGGCGCGTGCTTCCGAACGCGGCGATCTTCGCCTGTACAAGCGGGATACCCTTGATGCGCCGAAAGAACTCAATGTCCTTCGGGTTGGAGCCGGGCCACCCGCCCTCTATGTAGGGTACGCCGAAGGCGTCGAGTCGCCGGGCGATTTTGAGTTTGTCCTCGATGGAGAACGATATGCCTTCGCCCTGCGAGCCGTCGCGCAGGGTGGTGTCATAGATGCAAACTTGCGGGTTGTCCGCCATTTGGAGCCTCACTTACGGAATCGGACGCGCGGACGCGCGCCTGTAGCGGGCCGGCGGAGAGTTGGCGGGGCAGGGCGAAGGGCCGGCGGAGAGCGTTCTATCGGGAAACGCGCCCGCCAATGCAAGCGGCGCTACGACCGCTGGCCGTACGCGCCGAACACCTCACCACGTTGACAGTTAGGGGAATCGCCATAGTGCACCATCAAGGCCGAAGCCTTCTTCTTGTTATAACACGTATAGCGAGCGTGAGGCAAAGGAGGGGCCGGATTCACCACAAAGGCACAAAGGCGCGAAGATCCGGAAGAAGGTCTTTGTGGCGGATCGCCCCCCTACCCCCCAATTCTGGGGGACCCAAGCCGAACGCTCGGTTCTGGCGGAACGCTTACGTCGAGCGTGTCATCCTGGGGAAGTCACCACAAAGACACAAAGGCACGAAGATCCGGATTCACCTCCGTCTATGCGCCTTTGTGTCTTTGTGGTGACTCTCCGCCTCTCAGTTCAGCAGCCACTGGGCGATGCGGGTGGCGTCCGCTACGCTGAGGCTCGTTGTCCCCGGCGTCTCCTGCACGACGTCCAGGCGGCTGACGTTGGCTGGCGTGGAGACCGAGATGCCGGCGGCGATGCGCAGAACCTCGGCGGCGTCCAGGATTGTGTAGAGCGGAGAGCCGTACTCGTAGGCCCCGATGTCCACGTGGGCGCCGGATATCCTGGGAGCGTTCGCCAGGTCCCTGTCGCTGGAGGCGATGTAGGCGTCGTTGCCGGCGTCGATGCAGGGTGAGCCCGCCGTGAGATGGTAGTCTCCGCTGGCCGCGTCCGCGAAGAGCGGGTTCCGGACCTTGTTGTCGGCGGCGGTCCCCGGGAAGTCGAGCGCGTTGTCCACGTTCCCGTACGGGTCGTTGTGCGTCACCGTGAAGAACGGCTTCGCGCTGCCCCGGTCGTACGTCCACCCGGCCCTGTCCCAGCCGACGAGGATGTTGTTGGCGATGGTGGGCTGCTCCCCAGCGCCGTACTCGTTGATGATCCCGTTGCGCTTCGCGGTCGGCGCGCCGGTCTCGCCCACGTTGATGATGGTGTTGTTGGCGATCAAGGGCGGGGCCGCGGCGGCCCACAGCTCAATGCCGGAGCTGCTCTGGCTGACGAGGAGGTTGTCCGTGAAGGCGCCGCCATATGACAGAACCTGGGAATTGAGGCTGGAAGACCCGGCGTAGGTGATGAGATTGCGGCTGACCACGCTGGCGCCCCACGTCATGAGGGCGTTGCCGTAGAAGGCGTAGTTGTCTTGAATGACGTTGTCCAGCAGCGTCCCCTCGACGAATGCTCCGCCTCCGCCGGGCCAGGTCCCGTCCAGCGGATCCCCGTTGCCGACGATCCGGTTATGCGCGGCCACTCCCGCCGCGCCCAGCCAGAGGCCGGCGCCGCCCGCGAGCTCTTGGCGGCCCCCCGCAACGCGGTTGTTCGTGATCTGGCTGTCCCGCAAGAGCCCGCTGAGGATGTAGGCTCCGCCGCCGTAACTGCCCCTATTCCCGCTGATGTCGTTGGAGACGATCAGCGGCGTGCCCTGCAGGGAGCAAACGCCGGCGCCGTACTTGGCGTAGTTGCTCGGGCCGATGACGTTGCTGGAGATGACAGGCGCGCCGTTCTGGATGCAGATGCCGCCCCCGTTCAGAGCGGCGTTGCCGGTGAAGACGTTGCCCGTGACGGTCGCCGTTCCGTCCGCGATGTAGATGCCGCCGCCGGAAGTGTCGGGGAGGGTCATCTGGCCCAGGATGCCGGCCCCGTTCTTGTTGAACACGTTGTTCGAGATGACCGGAGCGCCCCCGAGGATGCAGATGCCGGCGCCCATCGGGCTCTCGCCATTCTGGATGGTGAAGCCATCCACCACGGTATCCGGCCCGGAGCCCGCCGGGATCGTGATGACGGTCGCGCCGTAGATGTACGCCCCGAGCGTGGCGATGGTCCCGTCCAGGATGGTAGCGCGCTGCTTCGGGTCTCTCTGGGTGCGGTCCGTCTCGGAGCCGGCGAACCCGCCGTAGAGGCCCACGCCGCTCTTCAGGGCG
>DASXUL010000116.1:0-5983 GCA_036504855.1 Armatimonadota bacterium
GCAAGGCGTGCCTTGCCCCTACCCGGTAGGCCCGGCCGTCCACCGTTCGGTGGTCGGCGATACCAGACTTGGTGGGGCAAGGCACGCCTTGCCCGCTGATGGACCGTGGTCTCGCGCCTCGGACTGCACGGCCGCCGAACGTGGCGCTCGGCATTTTCATCCATGCATGCATCACGCTTAACCAGCAAAGCAGCAGCGCGGAATGTGCGCTACGGCGCCGTCAGGGTCTGCGTCGTGGAGAAGGCCCCGAGCGAACAGACGCCGCTGACGATGAGGGGTTGGTCCCCGGAGGGGACGCCCTTGAACTGCAGCTTGATCTGTTTGCTCACTCCAGGCTTGATAGAACCAAGGAGGAGCGGAAGTGCTGAGTTGGTGTTCGATCCGTCCAACGACGCTGCATTCACAGACACGTTCGTACACGTCATGGATGTCCGATTGGTTACCCGTGTGGTGACCGTGAACGTCTTGCCGTTTCGGACAAGAGACGCCGTGGAGAACTCAAGCGCCGACACATCCAGAGTGACGGTCTTGGTATCGGAGAGTCCGCCGGCGTCAGTCACTTTGACGTCAAAGGTGAAGGTCCCGCCAAGCGTTGGCGTCCAGCCAAACTCGCCGGTCGTCGGGTTGATGGCAGCGCCGGCTGGCGCGTTGACCAGGCCGAACGTCAGCGAATCGCCCTCATCCGGATCTGTGGCGGCGGCAGTGAAACTCACAGGCGCCCCGGCCACACCGGCCACTTTGGCCGGCGCCGTCAGGACCGGCGGGTTGTTGGTCGGCGGCGCACTAGAGCTCCACACGCAGGCGTGGACGCTCCGGTAATACGGGGCGGGGGCCTCGGCGCTTGCGTCCCCGACCACCAAGCCGGCGTCATTGATGGCGTACGCGTCCACATCGCCGGTAGTCAGTCCCGGCAGATTCTGCAGTGCGGCATCGCCCACCTGCCACAGGAAGGCGGAGGACGCCATCGTATCCGGGTTGAGGCAGCCGCCGATCATCTGGCCCGAGCCGTTCATCTGGAGCTGTGTCACGGAGGACCTCGGATCGCCGGGCGCCACGACGTCCGTCACGGCGCCGTTGTCCCAGACCCACAACCTATACGGCGCGGCCTCTTCAAGCTCCACGCTGCCGAAGACCCGTCCGTTGCTGTCGATTCCTGCTGTGGTGATCCAGGCCGCCTTGCCGGCGTCTTTGTTCCAGTAATGGGGATACATCGGATTCCCGTTATCATCGTAGGTGACGTCGCCGCCGATGTTTAGCGACCTCAGGGCTCCGTTCAAAGTGCCGTCGGCATTCCGAGTTCCGTCCGGCTGCCAGACGCGAACGTCCTCGGTGTAGAAGTTCTGGATAACGACCTCGCTCCTGTTGTTGATCGCGACGGGCCAGGCGATCTCATTGGAGGTCAGAGTTGTCACAATTGGAGCGGTTGCGCCGGTCGGTTTCTCCCAGATCGCGGCGGGGTAGTCAGAATCTGATACCCCGATGACCCAGCCGCCCACCTGCCCCTGGTCGTTGATACCGATAGCGGCGAAGCGGCGACCCACCGCATCCGTGACCTCCTCCAGCAGGCCATCGCGATAGATCCACGAGTGGCCGTTGCCGTCGGACGCGCTGCTGCCTCCGATGACCCACCCATCGGCGTTGATGGCGCTCGGGGAGACATCGGTGTCCGGCACGCCGTTGTGGGTGAGCGCGCCGATGTCGCGCATGCCGTTGACGCGGTCCCAGATGAATCCGCCCGCGTCTGGCGATTCGCGCTGCCAGGTTCCGATGACTTGCCCGCTATCGTTGATGGCCGTGGGCCAGACGTACCCGAATTCCTCATCGGGGTCCAGGACCGTGATGGAGCCATCAGTCTCCCATACGACTGCGGGCTGATGGCCCCCGATAATGTTGCCGTCCGCATCGAACTCGAGGTAGATGCATGTTCCCGCGATCTGCCCCGAGGAGTTGACATCGTAGGCTTCGGACATGAAAGCCCCGGGCGGGTTCAAATCGGTCGGGACGAGTTGGGCGGCGCGGGGGCGCGCCGCGGTGAGTGAGAGGGCCGCCGCCAGAGCGACGGTCGAGACAATGCACTTTCTGTACTGCAACATCTCACTTTCCTTTCTCAAGATCCCTGCGGTTTGCGGGCCGCTCATCGGCGCTCTCGCGCTCCGCTCCGAGTGGCCCTGTGGACGGAAGTCTGTTCGGTTCCTGACTGTCGCCTCACTCGCGCCGGGCGCGCTCACCTGGTTTCGGTCAGGTCGTCGGCGGCGCGGGGGCTCACGAGGATCCATCCATCCAGGGCTTCCCGGATGGCGTGGGCGAGCGCTACTCCCGCCTCGCGTTTGGCCACGTAGGCCCTGGCCCCGGCCGCGAGCGCTTGCCGCACATGCTCCGGATCTTCGTGGCTGGAGCAGACAACCACGGGGATGCCGAGGCGGTGGAGATCCTCGACCAGGGTGAGGCCATCATCGTCACCCAGCGAGAGGTCCACGAGGACTGCATCGGGTTTCGCCGTATCCACGCACGCCAGAGCATCGGCGCGCCCGGCCGCCTGGCCCCAGACGCAAAGCCCCTCTTCTTCCAGGAGCGCCGCGAGCGCCTGCCGGACAGCAGCATGGTCATCCACAAGCACGACGCCCGGGTGGTGATATGCTTGAACCGTCACGGTACTACTCCTTGCTCGGGGGTAATGGCCTGGCGCCGCCGGGCCCGAGGAAAGAGTGCCCGGCGAGGGCGGGGGCTGTCTGTGGAGGAAATGCTCTACAGGGGTGTGGGGGATTCCCTCCACAGGCGCGTGGGGGAATGCACCTACATGGGCGCCGGGAGGTTTGTGGAGCGGTTGAGAGCCGTTCCGCGAGGGCTGTGCGCCGATTGGGGAGGCGCACCGAAGAGCGCGTCAGGATGCCGGGTCGCGACGGTGGTTGATAGCGTGGCGGTGCAGGTCATGCATCCCGTTGAGCCCCAGCTTCTCCAGGATACGTGCATAGTAGGACTCGACCGTGCGCACGCTGATGTGCAGAATGGCGGCAATCTCAATCGTGCCCTCGCCATGGCCCAGCAGGTGGTACACCTGTTGTTCCTGCTCGCTCAGGTCGCGGATCTCCGTCTCGGCCAGCGCCTCCGCGGCGCGACTGGCCAGGGCGAGGGCCGCGTTCGGGCTCACGAACCGGCGACCCTGGGCGACATCCCGAATCGCGTCGACGAGCACGCGATGGACCTCCCGTTTGGTGACATATCCGAGCGCTCCGGCGGCGAATGCGCCGTGGACGTGTTGCGGGTCCTCGTGCATTGAGTAGACCAGCGTCGGAACGCCGCGTCCGTGCAGTTCGGCAACAAGGGTGAGGCCGTCCTCGCCTCCAAGTGACAGATCCACGAGCGCCAAGTCCAGGAGGCCTTCCTCCACCATGGCCATGGCATCGGCACGGCCGTTCGCCTCGGCGTGGACAACGATTCCCTCGGGCGCCAGCAGCAGGGCCAGCCCCTGGCGGACGGCGGGGTGATCATCCACCAGCAGTATTCGGATCGCGGTCGACACTGGGTTAGGCTCCATCGTTCCCCTCCACTGAATGGCGCTGTCGCTCGCGCGTTTGGGCGTGGGTGACGCGCGGAACCCGGCAGATAGCGCGGGTGCCCCCTACCGGCGCGCGCTCCACGCGGATATCGCCGCCCATCGCCTGCGCCCGGTAAGCCATCGTGCCCAGGCCCATCCCGCCGGGTGGGATATCGGAAGACAGGCCCACGCCGTTGTCCTGCACGCGCAGGACGAGCGCATCCTCGCACCCGCGAAGTTCCAGGGTGATCCGGCCCGCTTTCGCGTGGCGCACGGCGTTGCTCACGGCCTCCTGGGCAATCCGGTAAAGGTGGTCGGCAGTCGATGGATCGGTCACAGCAGTGTCACCCGAAGTGATGAACTCGCACAGTACGTCCACGGGGCCGGACGTGCGTTTGGCCAGTGTCCGAAGGGCCTGCACGAGCGCGCCGGGTTCCGGTTCCAATGGGCAGAGCCCTTTGGCGACGGCGTGGGCTTCGTCGATACCTTCTTCAAGCACGGACGACAGCTCGCTCAAGTCGGAAGGCGCCAGCGCCGCGCCCCGATCGAGGCGCCGTTCCATAGCCTGGCAGCGGAGCAGAGCGCCGGTGAGTAGCTGGCAGACGCCATCGTGGATGTCTTGACCCAGGCGCCTGCGCTCTTCGTCGGCAATCCGCGCGATCTCCCGCTCAAGACGCCGGCGGCGCGTCATCTCGTTCGACAGTTCGGTCGCGGACCGGCTCTCGGCGGCCAAGGCATGCAACAGATTCAAGTGGAAGCGTTCGAGCAGCACCATCACTCCGACGAGCGTGGCTGCCAGAGCAAATCCCTGTGTCAACAAAAGGCCAGACTTTGCTAGGGCAGGCGCCGGAGCGATGGCGACAACCTGGCCTACTCCGGGGACAGTTCGCAGAAAGGGGCCGCACATGAGGACAATGACGCCCACAACGGTAGCAATACGCCCCGCCCGCGGGCCTATGAGCACCAGCGCCAAAACCGACAGGGGCAACGGCAGGGATCGCAGGAAAGGACCTTGAGGGAATGCCCTGCCGGCGAGAAGAGAGAGCAGATACCCGGCGCCCAACAGGGCCCCCACCCGGGCCCTATGGTCCACGCGGCGCATGACGGCGCCGGCGACGGTGGTGAGATAGGTGACCAAGGCCAAGGCTCTGATCGGCCAGGCGACCGGGGGGCCATGGCCGGCAAGCCAAAGCGTAATGCTGGGCAGGTACACAACAGCGCCCACGACCGTCAGGGCGTTAGTGGCCTTGTAACGCCAGGCGGTCAGCGGCGCTTCAACGTCTCGGTCATCCGGGGGAGGACCCGATCCCCTCGTAGGGTTCGTTGCCATAGCAATCAGCCCCCCGTCTCAACTGGCCGGCGTGCCCTTGACGATCGTCGCTTACCCCTGTGAAGACAGGACCAATGCGAACAGCACACCGACGGGATACCTGTACACGGATTGTACAACCTGGCGTACTAGCGGTCAAGCCAACATCCGATGCCAGGGGCGCCGCGGCGTTTGCGTATATGGACGCCGGAAGCTCCGCCCTTTCGATGCATGCGGCCCCTTTCCTGTCAGTTACCGTCGACCCGGAACCCATTTCACCGGGTCGAGCTCGCCGCTCGGGCGCCGCCGGGGTAGCCGTATGCGTTGTTTGTGCCCGGTTGTCAGAGGCGAGCCAACGTTCATATAGGTTCGAACCAGGCTCTTCAGGAAGCGGTGCAGACGGGACGGCGTACGTCACGTGCACGGCTTCTGTGTCGACTGGTTGCACTCTCCGCGCCAGCCCCATCCCGATCTTCTTGCGCGCCTCCGGCGTGGACTTCCGTACGAGATCCGGCGCGCCCCGGAGCCTCAGGGGTTCAGGGTTGATGGGAGTGGGATCACCGGACAGTGGAGGGTGCGTTGGAGGGGAGCATGCGTTGGCAGGCATGGAGGGGGGCTGGACCTTGGGCCTCCCAAGCGCCGAAGAGGCTCAGCCGGACCATCTTGGCGCCTGATCCCTTCCGGGAGCGGGCGCCGCTGCCTTTACCGTTCGGTGGCCAATGGGTCAGGCTCTCTCCAGAGCACCCTCCAGCTCCGAAAGCGGACAATCGCGGTGGCTGGAATCTGAGACAGAACCAGGCCTGCCAGCAGCATGTCGGCGCAAGAGCAGAGAGCGTTGAATGCGGAAACCAACGCGATCCAGCCGGAAGAGACCTGCGTAACAGCCGACACAAGAAGCGGAACTATGCTGAGGATGAGCAGGGGCATGAGCAGGATCGCCACCAGACGATTGCGGCTCATCTCGCCGTCGTAGTGCGCGTAGAAACCATGGCGTGGCCAGAACACCAGAACGGAGTGCGGCGAGCGCCCCGCCATCGGGTGGACCAGCGCATGGATCAGCTCGTGGACGACGACCAGACCCGCAAACGCAAGCAGGTAAGCCGGCAGGGACTTTGCGGGCGTAATGTCTCGTAGCGGCG
>DASXUL010000117.1:0-16375 GCA_036504855.1 Armatimonadota bacterium
CCGCATACTCGCTCCCAACATACCGCCAGACCATATCTCTCCCTTGCCCGACGATCTCCTCCTCCTCCGACCGCCCCGCTACGCATTCCGCAATTGTGGCCCACGCGCAAAACACACTTAGTTGGAACGATTGGGCAAGCCCAGCCCCTACCAGTTCGGTGTCTCCATCCACCGACCGGTGGACGGCCGGGCCAACCGGGTAGAGGCTGGGCTTGCCCTGCCCGCCAGCCTTTCACACACAGAAGATGCTCCCTACGGACGCGACCAACTCAGAGGACCGCCCGAACAGAGCACTAGTGTTCCGCCAAGGCAGGATGGCTGTGTGGGGTTGTCATCCCAAGCAGAGAGCGGGATCCCTCAAAGAAGCGTTCTTTATAGGATTCCTCGTTCCTCGGAATGAAAACCCCGCCCCTCCATCCTACCTTGACGGAGTGCTAGACTGGAGGCGCGCCGAACATAGAATACGGGTCCGACCGTCCAACGATATGGGGAAGCAAGCGTCTGGCCGTTCATGGCCAAGGGAACGATGCGACGAGCCTACAACATGCATGCCATTTCCGTCCGCCTCACTGATTCGCGGCTCTGGCGCGGAGTCTGCGCGCTGATCGTCGCCCTCGCGGCGATCGAAGCCAGCGCCGCGCCCGATGCGGCGGCCGCTAAGGCTGCCGAATCGCTGAACCTCGTGCGCCAACTGGAGCGCCTGGCGGGCGGCAAGCCCATCCCCGTTGCCGCCGCGCCGGAGGATGCGAAGTTGACGCAGGGGAAGCCGATACCGGAAGGTCCCGGCAAACCCCTGATCGAAGCCCTGCAAGACATCGCCGCCGCCTTTACCGATCCCGTGAACCCGGAGACTCCCGCGCCTTTTCAGGCCGACGCCGAGCGGCGGCGCAGCGTGTTTCAACCCTACGCCTTCCGCGCCGCCTCCGGCAGCGTTTGGACCATCGCCTCCGACCGCCGGCTGGAGGACGTGCCGCCGAAACCGGGGAAGGACGCCCTGGACGAACTACCGGATTTCGAGATCTCGACGATCCTCCTCAAGTCTCTGAGCAAGGAGCAACTGCAGCGGAGCACGCGGGCCGGATTGCGCTGGGCGGACTATACGGAGAAGCAGCAAGCGATGTTGCGCCGCCTGCTTGGCCGTCCCTACGCCGTCTACCGCACGACGCCGCTGAAGGATGGAGACTCGAAGCGTATCTATGCCGCGTCGTCCGATGATCCGATGCCCGTTGAACGGTGCGCGCTGCACCTGTATATCGGGTTCGATTCGTTGTCCGCGCCCACCGGGAAGACGGTTCCGCCGGATGCCCTGTCCGCCGCCGACGGGCCCGAGGCGGCGCCGCCGGGCCCGGCCATGGAGTCCTACCCGCTTCGCCCAGATGAACTCCGGTTGGTTCTCGTCCAGCGTGAAATGCCGTGGAGGCCGCGCGACAGGGCGGTCTACGATCCGAAGATGAAGCCGTCCGACCTGGACGTGGACGCGCCATCACTCGCGACGCCTATCGGCGTCAGCGGCGTGATGACGCTGGAGAAGGCGGTTTCCGCGGCCGCGGCGGCAACGAAGCTCCCGCTGATGGTGGACAAACGTCTTGGGCGGCTGGAGGCTTTCGTGGGCGATCCGGCCATGCGATGCGGGGATGCGCTTCGCCTGCTGACCTACAGCTTCGACGGCGCCTGGCGCAAGGTGGGAGGCGTCTACCTCCTGACATGGGACCGCATGGGGAAGGCCGCGGCAATGCTGGATTCGGCCGACGCCTCATACCGGCTGAACGCCAAGGTCCAGGGGTGGGATGCCATTGGCAAATCGCTGGCAACGCCTAACTGGGAGTCGCTACTCCCGGAGGCTTTGTCTTCCCCGCCGGACGTTCCGATTTCGCCCGATGCCGCCCAGTGGGCGGCCCTGGCGGCGCCGCCAACAGATGATTCGCCCGGAGCCCTGGCGGCGATGTTCTCCGACGCCGGCCTGTTTCAGTACAGCCGCCTGGATCCCGCGCAGCAGGACACCCTGCAAAGGGCGTTCGCGAACCGCCGCACCACTCCGGACAGCGTTCCGCCCGATGCTCCCTTCCCCCGGGAAGCCCTGGAGGCCAGCAGCCTGAACTCTCCCGCTTTGCAGGCATTTCTGGACATCCCAGGCATCGGACGGGTGAACGCCTCTCGCGCCTTCGTGACGATGTTCGCCTACAACCCGACGGCGATCTCCATGACGAGCATGGTGAAGACGGAGGTTGCGAAGGTGCAGGCCGCCGAAGCCAAGGCGCTCAGCGCGCCGCCGAAGCTGGACTACCCAACCCGCGCCGTGGCCCCGCCGCCGTTATCCGTGGGCGAGTGGGCGCGCCTCTTTGCGCAGATGGAGCGGAAAGGGCTGAACGCGGTCTACCTTCCCGTGCTCTGGGATGGCCAGTCGATGTTCCCCAGCGCGAACTTCCCGCTGCTGCCTGTTTGCCGGGGCGAGGACTTGTTGGCGAAGGCTCTGGCGCTGGCGAAAGGTCACAAGATCCGGGTCATCGCCGTGTTGCATACGCTGGGATGGAGGCTGCCGTCCAGCAACGTCCACTGGCTGTCGGGGCGGCCGGAACTGGTGGAGGTGGACGCCCGAGGCGACTCGCGGCGGGAGTGGGCTCTGCGGCATCCCCTCACCGAGGAATCGCCGGCCGATTGGAGCTCGATGATGGAGTCCCGGTTGACCGATCCTCTCTGCGGGGCGGACTGCGTTCGCTCCACGGACCCGGAGGTGCGCCGCCGCCTGCTGGGATTTGCGCGCGAGCTCTGCCGCTACAAAGGGCTGGACGGCGTGGCCCTCGCGGACTGGACACGGATCCACGCGACTGGCGGAGCGGACAATGACAATATGGACTTCGCGGATGGCATGGAGGCGCCTGATGTCGGCTACTCGCTGCCGGAGCGGACGGCCTTTCTGCGCGAACGAGGCGTCGACCCGCTGGATATCGTCGCCGATTCCGACGACGATGACGCCGCCGCCAAATGGGACGAGCGCCTGCTGGGCCAGGACGTGAAACTGGCGAAGGAGATCGTCGCCGTCACCGAGGCGCGGTGGCCCGGCGGCGCGCATCTTTTCTCGCGCCTCCGAGCGAAACCGGACGCCTGGCCTCCCGCTGCGGCGGCGATTACCGATGGCGTTTCGGCGCCGAAGGGCAGCTTGCGGTATGTCCGTATGGCGCCGCCCGTCGTGGCGCCGCCCACGGTGACCCCGGATGGCGACGTTCTGCCGGCGCGGGGTCTGACGCCCGAGGAGGCCCGGCGAAAGCGGCTGGACAGGTTCCACGTCTCCCTGGCGGGAGTGAGCGTCATGCCGGATCTGATGGCGCAGGGCGCTCCGGAGCCCGGGCTGCCGACCGCCAAGGGCATCGTGTTGGATTTCACGGGGTCGCCGGATCTGATGTGGGATGCCCTGAGCATTCTGGCGAACAAGTGAAGCAGCCCGCCATGGAGATGGCGGGCTGCCATAATCGCTTGGCCCCTCGGGCCCGGGCGGGGCATCCACGAACGGCCACTCCGCCGTTTCCCAGGGCCGGGGGGCGCTACTTGCCGTCGCCGTCCGTGTGGCCGGCCATGTAGCGGAGGTAGCCCTCCATGAAGGCGTCCAGGTCGCCGTCCATAACGCCGACGATGTTCCCCGTTTCCACGCCGGTGCGCATGTCCTTCGCCATCGTATAGGGCTGGAAGACGTAGGAGCGGATCTGGGCGCCCCATTCGATCTTCTTCTGCTCGCCGCGCAGCGCCGACAGCTCTTCCTCGCGCTCGCGCTCCCGAATCTCCGCCAGGCGGCCCTGGAGGACCTTCATCGCGGTGGCGCGGTTCTTAATCTGGCTGCGCTCATTCTGACAGGTGACCACGATGCCGGTGGGCATGTGGGTGATGCGGATGGCCGATTCCGTCTTGTTGACGTGCTGGCCGCCGGCGCCGCTGCTGCGGTAGGTATCCACCCGGATCTCATCCGGGTTGATCTCCAGCGCAGAATCGTCCGCCACCTCCGGCGAAATGCCCACGCTGGCGAACGACGTGTGGCGGCGCTTGGCGGCGTCGAACGGCGAGATGCGCACCAGGCGGTGGACGCCCCGCTCCGACTTCATATAGCCGTAGGCGTGAGGCCCGCGCACGATAAACGTGACATTCTTGATGCCGGCGGACTCGCCTTCCAGCTCGTCCACGAGTTCCACCTTGTAGCCGCGGCGTTCCGCCCAGCGCAGATACATGCGCATGAGCATGGAGGTCCAGTCGTTGGCCTCGGTGCCGCCGGCGCCCGCGTTGATTTCCACGATGGCGTTGGCTGCGTCGTGCTCGCCCGAGAGCAGCGTCTGCAATTCCACGCGCTCGTACAGGGCCTTCACGCGGGCGAACTCCGCATCCAGCTCCGCCTCGGCTTCGGGGTCTTCCGCCGCCATCTCCATCAGGACTTCCACATCCTCGATGCCCTGATCGATCTGCTTCCACGGGGCGAGCGACTCATTCAGGGCCGAGAGGCGCTGCATCAGCTCCTGCGCCGTGGCCGGGTCATCCCAGAGGTCGGGCGCGGCGCCCATCCGCTCCAGTTCGTCTATCTGTTGCTGTCGTTCGGCGAGGTCAAAGATGCCCCCTGATCTCGGCAACGCTGTGCCGCAAATGGTCCAACTCCCGCTTGATATCCGGTAACATGATGGTCCTTGCTAGAAAGGCGTTGAGCCCCGCGACTTCTGTCGCCGGGCTCAACGAAAGGGCGTGGAATGCGCGCCGTTAGCTCGGCGCTCCTCCAGACCCCATTCTAGCGTTTACGGAGGGCCTTCAGTTCCTTGAGGAACGCTTCCGGTCCCTCATAGCCGACGATCTTGTGGACCAGGGCGCCCTTGGCATCCACAAAGACGATGGTGGGGAAGCCCTCCACCTTGTAATTCTTCGCCAACTCGGCGCCGCCCTTGTCCTTCTCCGGGTTCACGCGCCGCACCGTGTACGCCTTCAGGGCTTCCTTCACGGCGGGCTTGCTGTAGGTGTCTGCATCCATCTTCTTGCACCAACCGCACCAGTCCGTGTAGAAATCGATCATGGTGATCCGGCCTGTGGGGACCGGGCGCGCCGCGTAGGCGGCCGGCTGTTGCGAGACGGGCCGGCTGGAGAGCCGCATCGCGTATGGGATTGCCGCGACCGCCGCGACCACCAGCGCGAGTGCCACAATGCTCCGGTTTCCTGCGATAGCCATGGTAGTTACCTCCATGCGACATAACGCCGGGCGCGCGGGCGGGTTCCGCAACGCGGCCCGGCATGCCCGGTCGGCGCCTTTCGCCTATCCGGGCATGGTCTCTCCGCGTTCCGAGTCGATCCAGCGAGCGTGCTGCTCCATCTGCGTGCGGTCCAGCGCCTTTTGGAACTCCCCGGCCGGGTCATCCACGACGGCCGTGTACGCCGCCGCGTCGCGGTACCCATGCACCGCCGTAATCCGAGCGCCGTTCCAGAATGCCGCCACAAGCTCCACGCCGGGTTGCCGCTGCAAGACGTCCCGCACGGCCGCTCCGGCCTGCTCCGCCTGCGCCTCGTGCCCCGGAAGCGCCTCCCAATGCGATACCACCAGGAACATCTCAGCACCTCCCGAGAGTCCGCCATCGGCCGCGGCTCCGTGCCCCAACCAGGCCAGATAGCGTACGATGGACCTATGCTAGCCTCGCCGCGCCGCGTTGCGCCAACCGGATGGTCTGTCGCCCAATCCACATGCCGGCTGGGACCGGCCATTCCGGCGTAACAGCGCGTTGTTGCGGATGCGCGCGTGGAGAGCTCTTCGCACAAGCCGAAGGTCTTCGAAGGAAACTACGGCGGGCCGTTCACGCCGACGGCTCAGGCCACAAGCGGAACGGAGGGCTCGGGCCGGCCGCCGACATCCGCGCTGACCAGGCTGATGCGAAGCGGCGCCGCATCCAGGGCTTCCTCCTCCGCATCCTGCGGCTCGCCCCAGAACTCGGCCAGGGTTGGCCCGTCCTTCACGCGACGGTCGCGGAATGCGAAGCATAGAACCTCGTGGAGCCATACCTTGCGACCCATGCGGTAGTACCACCTCATGGCGTCGCGGATTGGCCTGTCCGGGTGAATGAGCACGCGCCGGAGGGCGCGGGGGCGAAGCTGCATGGCCAGCTCGATGCCCTTCACCCAGAGCAGGGTGCGCCACGCCGGCACATGCCGCGCGGCCAGTACCTGGTGCTTGTAGTCCCACAGCCGCCGGTCGGTCTGGATCACCCGTCGCTCCGTCTCCTGGCGGTAGAACGGCGTCCACCGATGCGGGGTGGCGTAGAGCATCTGGATCTGATCGGGGTCGTACGAGAGGAGTTGCCGCAGCCCGCGCCAGTAGTCGCGGTCAGTTTCCTCCTCGAAGCCGACCACCCATGTGGCCATCGAGAGGATGTTGTGCTGTCGCAATAGCTGGATGGCCTGCCGGTCTTTCGTAGGCGATCCTCCCTTCCGGATGCGTTTCAGCGTCTCCTCGTCGTAGTTCTCCAGGCCCAACAGCCAGCGCGCCGCGCCGGCCTGTTTGTAGAGGTGCAGGATGTCCGCGTCGCGCACGATGTCGTCGGCCCGGGTGGAGCCGACCAGGGTAACGTTCACGTTCTCGGCGATGAGGGCCTCCAGGAAGGCCAGCCACGCGGTTCGGGAGGCCGTGGGGTTTTCGTCCGCGAAGTTGAACACCTCCACGCCGCGCGTTCGATTCAGCCAGGCGATCTCTGAGGCGAAACGGCGCGGGTCCCGGTGGCGCCAGCGGGTCCAGAAGCCGCGCTGTCCGCAGTAGTTGCACTGGTGAGGGCACCCGCGCGAGAACTGCACCACCACGGCGCGCTTGTCGCCCCAGTAGCTGTAGCGGGCGCAGTCGATCAGTTCCCAGCCCACGCGATAGGCGTCAAGGTCGATGGGCGCCGCGGGCGGCGTGGCGTACGGCATGTGATCGGGCCGGAAGGCGATGCCGGGGATACGGTCGATGGGGCTTCCCGTTTCGATGGCTTCCATCAGCCGGACCGTTGTGGCTTCGCCTTCGCCGCGAACGATGACGTCTATCTGCGGTTCCTGATGCAGGATCTCGCGCCAGTGGTAGGTGGGGAACACGCCCCCATAGATGATCCATGCCCCGGGCATCGCCGCGCGCAGGGCCCGCGTGATCTCCGCCGCCGCCGGGTGCCCGGAAGTCGATCCGGAATGCCCCAGCAGGATGGCCCGCGGTTCGAGGCGGGCGGCGAACTCCACGATCTCGCCGGTGGAGAGGGGGCCGAACTCGGCGTCCAACAGGTGAACGTCGTGGCCGGCGTCGATGAGCGGGCCGCCCACGGAGAGCAGGCCGAGGGGCGGCAGGTGTTCGTGGGGGATGCGGCTGCCGATGGCAGGGTGCGGGGGGTTGATGAGCAGGATGCGCATGCTGGGAGCCTCCGAGGTCAACGGTCCAGTCAATGAGCGCGCCCGGGTCGGTTGTCCGGGCAGATCATCGTCGGGCGGCGCCTTATGCGTGACCGCCCATCCGCATGGGTCAACGCGCGTTGCGCGGGGGGTGTCACCTGTATTGACCGGGCGGCGCGACAGGGTGTTCCCCCGCCAGGGGACGGCGCAGAGTGAAGCGAAGGAGGCCCCGCCAGCCGGGCGGCGCAATGAAGCCTCACCGCGCCAGCGCTTACCGCCGCAGCCGGTTCGCGAGCGGCTCCAGGAGGCGGGTTCGGAGCGCGCGGGTGAGCTGTTTGTTTCCGCCAAAGCGGCGGACGAGGGCGGGGGAGACGGCGTAGTAGAGGGCCACGGCGGCGCGGCCAAGCGGGGACGGCAGCAGGCGCTCGTCGCGGTACCGGCGGAAGGCCAGAACGTCCGGGTGGTCGTAGTTGCCGTAGCAGGCGGTGGCGATGTAGCAGCCGGAGGGGGAGACTCGGGGCGCCCCGCTGATGAGGGCGGCGCGGTCCACGGCGAGCTTGGCCTCGGTGTAGCCGATCGATGTGTGATCCCGCAGCATCTGGATGGCCGGCATCCGTAGCCCCTGCATGATCAGCGAGCGGTTGACGGATTCGATATCCGGGGGGACGTTGAGCCCCGGGAATAGCGGCCCCAGCCCGGCGGGCGGAGGCGGAGCCGAGGGGGCCGGCGCGGGCCGCGCCGGGGCTGCGCCGAATGATGTGCTGCGCTCGGGCGGGGCGAGGGTTGGGTACAGGCCGTCCACAACGGCCTTGGCGGCCTCCCAGGAGAGCCCGGTTCGCTCGCGCAGGAGTTGGATGGCCTGCACCTTCGCGCCCGCCTGCAAGTGAGATCGGATGGCTTCGTCATCGGCAGGCGTCAGCGCCAACGACGCCAGCGTGGGGGGCGCGGCCGGGGCGGGCTCGGTGTGGAGATCCGGAGTGAAGGTCCGTGTGGTCTCGAAGAAGGTCGATGTTTGACGCGGCGGGGCGCCGAAGCTGATGCTGCGGTCTGCCGGACCGACGCTCGGATACAGGCCGTCAACAACGGCCTTGGCTTCCTGCCAGGGCATCCACGTCTTCTCCGCCAGCAACGTGATCGCCTGCACTTTCGCGCCAGCCTTCACGTGGGCCAGGATGCCCGCCTCAACGTCGCTGTCCAGCCCCAGAGATGCGAGGGTGGGCGTTGCGGCGGGGGCGGCCGGGGGCTCCGGCAGGGGCGGCGCGGGGTGCGGTGGGGTCTCGCTCGGCTTGCCGTAAGTCGGCCTCACATTGCCCAGATCCGGCGGGAGACGTTCCAGGATGCCCATTGCATCGGCCAAGGGCAGGCCGGTCTTCTGGCGCAGAAGCGCTGCCGCCTGCGTCCGCGCGCCGGCCACGACGAGGGCTTTGATGGTCCGTTCGTCCCCGAGGGGCAGCCCCAGGGATTCCAGGGTGGCGGGCGGGGCCGGCAGGGATGGCGCCGGCGGCGGCTCCGGCAATGGCAGCGCGGAGACGGGCGCGGCCGCGACATCGGGAGGGGGGATATCTGGCGCGGGCGGCGCGGGCGGCGGCGCAACAACGGCCGGCGGCTCGGGAGCCATGGGAGCCATGGGAGCAAACGCCGTGGGCGGCGCCGGCGCAACGGGCGCAGGCTGTGTGGGGGCGTCGCTGAACGGGGGCGGGAACGTGGAGAAGGGGGCGGGGTGGCTGGCGGCGAAGCCGATATCGCCCCCGCACGTCTGGCAGACCGCATCGAGGGCAGCGTTGTCTGCTCCGCAGTGAGGGCATGTTGTGAAGCTATCGGCCACGGCGTCACCTCCGGGGCAGCGCTGGCCCGGCGCACGCCGTCCGGTCCGCTCGCCCTCGCTCACATGGTGCCCGCCCGGCGCGCCGCGCGGCAAGCGGGGGGATCCAGCATTCAGGATTCAGCATTCAGCATTCAGCCGGAAGGCCCCGGTCCATGAGACTGCTTGTCCCGTGGACCGGGGCCTTCCGGCTGACGGCTGGTCGATGACGATCGCATCCAGCGGATAGCCGTCTCCCACGTCACCCTGAACGAAGTGAAGGGTCTCGGCCTGACGCGGCGGCTCAGGATGCGTGTCAAGCACCCGTGCTAAGCCTGGCATGGGTGCTCGCTACGTTCCATCAAGCGCTACGTCAGGCCGAGACCCTTCACTTCGTTCAGGGTGACGTGGGAGGAGGCATTGCCATAGGTTGGGGGCCTCTGACCATGAGACAACGCATCTCATGGTCAGAGGCCTTCGGGCTGAATGCTGAATCCTGAATCCTGAATGCTGGATTCTAACTCAGTTGCTGCCCGTGGCACTTCTTGAACTTCTTGCCGCTTCCGCACCAGCAGGGGTCATTGCGGCCGATGGTGGCCGGGTCGGCCAGCACGGCGGCGGGTGGCGGCAGGCCGGCGGCGGCGGCGGCGCGGGCCAGAGCGGCCGCAACGCCCGGGTCCTCGCCGGTCATCATCATCTGGTCCATATCCATATCCATGTCGTCGGAGCCGATCTCCAGCGGGTTCAGGTACATCGGCGGCGGCGCGGGCTGGGCTGTCTGGACCTGCACGCGGAAGATGTAGCGCACAACGTCGTCCGCGATGCTGGCCATGAGGGCCTGGAACATCTCGTACGCTTCCTTCTTGTACGCCACCAGCGGGTCCTGTTGGCCGTAGGCGCGCAGGGAGACGCCTTCGCGCAGGTGGTCCATGCTCGAGAGGTGTTCAACCCACTTGGAGTTCACGACCTGCAGCACCACCCAGCGCTCCAGGTCGCGCATCAGGATCTTCGTGAGGTCGCGTTCGCGGGACTCATAGAGGCTTACGGCGGTTTCGGTCAGGAAGTCGATGAGTTGTTCGTGGGTCTTGCCTTCCAGGTCCGAGGGCTGCGCCGCCAGTTCCAGCGGGAAGTAGTCGTTCAAGTAGTCGAAGAGGGCGGAAAGGTCCCATTCGGATTTCTGGAGCTGCGCGCTGGCGTGGATGTTCACGGCGGTGGCCACCGTGTCTTGAACGTAGCTAAGCACGGTTTCGCGCATATCGTGCCCGTCCAGAACGCGGCGGCGCTCGCCGTAAATGACCTTGCGTTGCAGGTTCATCACGTCGTCGTATTCGAGGACATGTTTGCGCGTGGCGAAGTTGTTCTCCTCCACGCGTTTCTGAGCCCGCTCGATGGCGGCGGTGAGCATGCCGGCCTCGATAGGGGCCTCCTCATCCCAGGTCCTCTCCAGCAGCCGGCGCCCTCGGTCGCCGAACAAGCGCCACAATTCGTCTTCCAGGCTGAGGAAGAAGCGGCTGCCGCCGGGATCGCCCTGGCGTCCGGAACGCCCGCGAAGCTGGTTATCAATGCGGCGGGACTCGTGTCGCTCGGTGCCGATGATATACAGGCCGCCGAGCTGACGCACTTCCTCGGCGCGCCTCTTGCGATCCGCCTCCATGCCCTCCTTGTCTTCGGAGGTCATGATCTGCGTATCCTGCTGCTCTTCGGTCTCCTCGCCTTCCTCATCCGTTTCCACGGCGGCAACATCGCTGCCGCCCAGGAGGATATCAACGCCGCGTCCGGCCATGTTGGTGGCGATCGTGACGGCGGCGGCGCGTCCGGCTTCAGCGATGATGGAGGCTTCGCGCTCGTGGTACTTGGCGTTCAGCACGTTGTGCGTGATGCCGCTTTTCAGGACCTCCGTGAGCCTTGCCAGCTCCGGCGCCTCGAAGATGCGCGCCATCTCCTTGAGGTTGGACGCATCCATCGGGTCCAGCTTGATGCCCAGTTCCTTGGCAACAGGACTGAGCTTGGCCACCCAGAGGTCGTCGATCTTGGTGTTGAGGATGGCGTTGAGCTCTTGCTTCTTGCCCTTGTCGATGCCTTTGGCGCGCGTGAGCGCGTCCTGCAGCACGAAGATCATCCCCAGGGTCTGGAGGCGCTCGTTCTTCAGGCGGTCGCTGAGGCGCTCCGAGACCTCGATGGAGCGGGTGCCAACGAGGATGGGCTGCCGGGCGCAGTGGAGCTTCAGGATCTCGGCGGTAACGCCGCGGAATTTCGCCTCCTCCGTCTTGTAGATGACGTCCGGCATGTCCTTGCGGATCATCGGGCGGTTGGTGGGAATCACCATCACGTCCAGGCCGTAGATCTTGCGGAATTCGGATTCCTCGGTTTTGGCGGTTCCGGTCATGCCGGCCAGTTTGCTGTAAAGGCGGAAGTAGTTCTGGAAGGTGATGGTGGCGATGGTCTGCGTTTCCGCCTCGATCTTCACGCCTTCCTTCGCTTCAATGGCCTGGTGCAAGCCGTCCGAGTAGCGCCGGCCGAACATGAGGCGTCCGGTGAACTCGTCCACGATCACCACTTCGCCCTCGCGGACCACGTATTCGATGTCCTTGCGGTAGCAGGCGTGGGCTTTCAGGGCGGCGCCCACGTGGTGCATGATGGACATGTCATCCGCCAGGTTGCGCACGCCCAGCATCTGCTCCAGCTTGTTCACGCCGCGGTCGGTGGGCATGGCCGTCTTGGCCTTCTCGTCCACCGTGTAATCCTTCTCGAGGGCTTCCTTCTCTTCGGGGGTAAAGCGGTCCTTATCCTCGATCTCTGTTCGTTTCCCCAACTCCAGGCGGGCCACGGCGCGGTCCACCTTGTAGTACATCTCGGAGGAGTCCTCCGGCATGCCCGCAATGATGAGCGGGGTGCGGGCCTCGTCGATGAGGATGCTGTCCACTTCGTCCACGATGGCGAAGTACAGATCGCGCTGAACCAGCTCTTCGTGGCTGAAGGCCATGTTGTCGCGCAGGTAGTCGAAGCCGAACTCGTTGTTGGTGCCGTACGTGATGTCCGCGAAGTAGGCTTCGCGGCGGCCGACGGTGCGCAGGTGGTAGAGGCGCTGATCGTGCGTCTGCGTGGGGTCGTACAGGAACGACGGGCTCTGCCCCTGCTCCGCGGTGGAGCTGGCGCCCTGGATGAGGCCCACGGAAAGCCCCAGGAAATGGTAAACGGGGCCCATCCACTGCGCGCCGTGCTTAGACAGGTAGTCGTTAGCGGTCACCAGGTGCACGCCGTGCCCGGCCAGGGCATTCAAGTAGATCGGGAGCGTGGCCACGAGGGTTTTGCCCTCGCCGGTCTTCATCTCGGCGATGCGGCCCTGCGTGAGCACGGTCCCACCGAGGACCTGCACGTCGTAATGGCGTTGGCCGAGGGTGCGGCGGGCGGCCTCGCGGACCACGGCGAAGGCCTCGGCGTGGATCTCCTCCAGCGCCGCCTGCTCCGCCTTGAACACCGTGCGGTGATGCGCCTCGCGCTCGTCGTTGGTGGCGCCATCCGCGAGTTCCGGAACCTGCGCGGCGGCCTCTCGGACGCGGAGTTGGAACTCCTTGGTCTTCTCTCTCAACCCGTCGTCGGAGAGGGCCTTAATGGCGGGTTCAACCGCGTTGACATCGTCTACGTACTTCTGGAGTTTCTTCAGTTCGCGTTCATTGCTGTCCCACAGCTTGCGTAACAGGTTCTGCATACGGGTCTCCTTGCCTCCGGTCCGTGTGAGGCGCGAGCCCGCAGTGAAGCGGGATTGCGCCGGCGGACGCGGCGGGGCAGGGGAAAGCGTCGCGCGCGGCAAGCCGGGCGGTTGGGCGCGGCAAGGGCGAGGACGCGTTAAGGGTGGATCGTTCCGTTACGCCAGTGAGGGAGGGGCGCGCAAGAGGGGGGTCCGCGGCGTTGCAAGCGCGGGCAGGCGGGAGTCTGGACGGAAGGGGGTGAGCGCCGACGGACGGCGCCCCGGCGTTAGGTAGACCCCGCGCACGGGCCGGGCGGCGGTGAGGCGGCGCTCACCGCGGGTGATGCACCGCTGGGCGCACGGATGGTCTCGTAGCGCCGCCACATAGGGCTGGGGCGCAACGAGGTCCGCGTGCCGGGCCGGCGAGACGCCGGCCGGCAGCAGCACGCTCAAGAGGGCTATCAGAAAGAAGTGCCGAGACACAATCCTATTCTACCATGCGGAGCGGCGGCGGGGGAAACCGCGCCGGAGGCGCGTTCGCAATATCGAGCGCCGCGCGGGTATCTTGTATAACATGCAAGCAATTGCAGCCGCGTCGGCGCCCCGCCCGGGCGAGGCCGGCGGTCGAAACGGCTGCAATCATCATCGCCTCACGATGCCTTCGCCCGACGAACTGCCATGGAAATCACCGACCTTCTGACGCTTGTTCCCCATTTTGGCGCCTCCGACCTGCACCTTCACGCGGATGGCGCGCCAACATTCCGCCTGCACGGGCAGATCGTCCCCGTGCCGGACGCGCCCCCACTCACACGCGACGACGCGCGCCGCCTCATCTACGACGTCCTCACCGAGGACCAGCGCAAGCGCTTCGAAACCAATCTGAACCTGGACCTCGCCGTCTCATTGCAGGGCGTGGGCCGCTTCCGCCTGAACGTCTTCGTGGACCGCAACGGACCCGCCGCCGCCTTCCGGTGGATCCCCGAGACGATCCGCTCTCTGGCCGAACTGGGCATGCCGGATGTGCTGCGCACGTTCGCGCGCTTCGAAGATGGCCTCGTGCTCATCACCGGGCCCACCGGAAGCGGCAAATCCACCACAATGGCCGCCATGGTCGACCTCATCAACACGGAGTTCCAGAAGCGGATCCTCACCATTGAGGACCCCGTTGAGTTCGTGCACCGGCGCCGGTCCAGCACTGTGAGCCAGCGCGAGATCGGGGCCCACGCCCGCTCCTTTGCCGACGCCCTACGGGCCGCCCTGCGCGAGGATCCGGATGTCATCATGGTGGGTGAGCTACGCGACCTGGAGTCGATCTCCCTGGCCGTCACGGCCGCCGAGACGGGCCACTTGGTGCTGGGCACGTTGCATACCCCTGGCGCGCCGCAGGCGGTGGATCGGATGGTCGACGTGTTCCCGCGTTCCCAGCAAGCGCAGATCCGCGCGGAACTCGCGGACTCGCTGCGCGGAGTCGCCTGGCAGATACTGCTGCCGCAGGTGCTAGGCGGCGGGAGGATTCCGGCCGTGGAGGTTCTCGTAGGCACGCCCTCCGTGAGCAACCTGATCCGCGAGAACAAGACCTTTCAAATGCACAGCGTTATGGAAACCGGATCGCAGTATGGCATGCGGACCATGGACCAGGTGCTTACAGACCTCGTGACGAAAGGCTGGATCAGCAGCGAGGTGGCGCTTCGCTACATGCGCAACCCGGAGTTGCGCCCCGAGGCGGGCGCCGCCTTCGCGACGCGCCCCGCCCCGCAGATGCAGCGCCCCGACGGAGTTGGAGGCGGGTGATTACCATCCGCAGCCCCGGCGCCCTTACGGCACGCGCACGGTGAGGGCGCCGGGGAGGATGCGGAAGGCGGCCGGGGTCTGGCCGAGGGGGTCGCCGTCGATCATCAGGGGGGCGGGCGGACCGTCCACGGTCACGCTGACGGCCTGCATGTGCGTCACTTCGGGCAGTTCCACATGGGTTCCGTTCCGGAGGCGGCCCATGTTCAGGAGGAGGCGGAGCTTCGACGCGTCGCTGACGAGGAGGACGTCTAGAAGCCCGTCGTCCACGCGTGCGCCGGGGGCCATGCGCATGGTCTGGCGGCTGGTGCGCTCCGCATTCACCACGGCGCAGAGCAGAATCCGCCCCTCGCGGGTCTCCCCATCTACCGTAACGCGCATCGTCTGCGGGCGGTAGGCGGCGGCCTCCACGAGCGCGCCGTAGTAGTACGCCAGCGGCCCTAGCAGACGCTTGACGCGGCGGGAGGCGCGCCGCGCCACCGCGGCGGGGAAGCCGATGCCGGCCCCCACCAGGCAAAGCCGGCGACGCTCTGCGTCTCCATTCCGGAACACGGCTTCCACGGCATCCACAACGCGCTCCCGGCCGCTGGTGAGGCTCTTCAGGCCGTCCTCCCAACTGGAAACGCCGAACGCGTGGCCGGCGTCGTTGCCGGTGCCGGCCGGGAGGATGGCGAGGCGGGTTTTCGCCCCGCTCTCCCAGATCCCGGTGGCCACCTCGCTGACGGTCCCGTCTCCGCCGACGGCCGCCACCGTGTTGAAAGCGGCGGCGCGTTCGCGGGCGATGCGCTGCGCGTCACCGGGAGCGTCCACCAGCGCCATCTCATTACCGGGCTGCGCCGCGGGCAGCGCGCTGAATGCAATGGAGCCTCGGCGCGCCCTCCGGCTGCCAATGAATAACGTGTTTCCCATTACCGGTATCCTACAATACAGCGAGTTATGGGGGCGAAGCGTAACGCCCCCCGCAAGAGGAGGATCGCATGGAACTGAACGGATCCCAGACCGAGGCCAACCTGCTGGCCGCCTTCGCCGGCGAATCGCAGGCCCGCAACAAGTACACATTCTTCGCTGCCATCGCCAAGAAGGCCCGTTACGAGAAGGTGGCGGCCGTTTTCGAGGAGACGGCCGCCAACGAGTGCGAGCATGCCAAACTGCTGCTGCGTGCGGCCGGCGGGTTATCCGGCAAGACCGTTGACCACCTCCTTGCCGCCGCCGGCGGCGAGCAGGATGAGTGGACCAGCATGTACCCGGAGATGGCGAAGACGGCCCGCGCTGAGGGATTTTCGGACATCGCCACTCTGTTCGACAACATTGCCGCCATCGAGAAGCATCACGAAGCGCGCTACCGCGCTCTGGCGAAGGAAGTGGAGGCCGGCACCCTCTTCAAGAAACCGGTAACGAAGAAGTGGATCTGCCGAAACTGCGGCCATGTGTACGAGGGCCCGGAGCCCCCCGCCGTCTGCCCCACCTGCTCGCATCCCCAGGGCTTCTTCGAACTGCTGCTCGAAGAGTTCTAGGCGAAGCAGAGTAACCACAAAGGCGCAAAGGCACAAAGATGATGTTCTTTGTGTCTTTGTGGCGGGATCGCCCCCCTACCCCCCAATTTGTCCGCTGACAAGAGATCCTGTACAGTTTCTGACAAGAGATGGTTTACACCATGGCCTCTGAGAGTGAAGCGATGCGGACGTTTGCGAAATAGATCGCGTTGTCGTTGTCTTCTGGTCGGACCTCAACCCATTCGT
>DASXUL010000118.1:0-13475 GCA_036504855.1 Armatimonadota bacterium
GGAAGAACTCGTTTGAGCTGACGCTGAATGACGCGGCTGACGCGATCGCCCTGAACGACGTTCGGTCCATCGCTTTCTCCGGCAACCGGCTCACGCGCGACGCCACGATGACCCTGGACAACTTCCGCCTGCTTCCGGGGAACAGGCCGCCGCTCGGGGAGTTCGACCTGCTCTACCCGAACTACCGCCAAACGATCTTCCCCGGCCATCGCAACATCAGCGTTGGGGTCCGCCTGTCGCTTGAGGAGCATGCTGTTCGTCCCGCCGACCTGTTGCTGACCCTCACAGCGGCCGGGGGCAAGTCAACTGCGTTCGGTAGGGCAGGATTCACGGGCGCCGGCGCCGTTGCTACTGCCCCGTCGGGGAACCTTCCCGCGGGGCCGGTGGCCGTGGCTGCCCGCGTGACGGATCGCCGCAGCGGCAAGGTCCTCATTTCGCGACGGTGGACGGTGCGCAAGGCCACGAAGGCGGAAACGGACGCCACGAAAGTATACGTTGATGACCGCAACAACCTGATCGTGGACGGAAAGCCGTTCTTCCCACTGGGTTGGTTTGGCGGCGCCAGCATGGACCAGTTGGAGGAGATCGCCGACAGTCCGTTCAATACGATTCTGGCGTATGGCGTCAACACCCAATCGAAGGCGTACATGACGAGCTTCATGGACCGGGTTCAGCGGCGCGGAATGAAGATCATCTATTGCATGAACGACGTCTACCCCACCGCAACATACCTGGATAAAACAGGGTGGGAAGGAATTCGCGGAAACGGGAAGATCGCCGACGGCATCGTCAAGGCGTTCCGCTCCCACCCGGCGGTCCTCGCCTGGTATCTCAACGATGAACTGCCGACGAAGCTGATCCCAACGTTGAAGGGCTACTACGACCAGGTGCGCAGGAATGACCCCAGCCGCCCCTGCTTGATGGTCAGCTACCAGATGCCAGACCTGATGTACTACGCGCCCACCACGGATATCGTCGGCATTGACCGCTACCCGATACCCACTGTGCCGGTCACTGAGGTGAGGCGGGAGATGAGAGACTCGATCGCCAACCTGAAGGGGAGCAAACCGGTGTGGGCCGTCATCCAGGCCTTCGGATGGTACCAGTACAACGAGAAGCACACCGATCGGGGGCGCATCCCGACCGCGGAGGACCTGCGCACCGGGCGAGCGCCGACCTACGACGAGGAACGCTGTATGGCCTACCTAGCCCTCGTTCACGGGGCCAAAGGGCTGCTGTACTACTGCTATTACGACATGCGCGTGCTGCCTCAGTACCCGGAAATGTGGGCGGGGTTGAAGAAGATCGCCGCGGAAGTGAAGGCCCTTTCGCCTGTCCTCCTCGCGGCGAAGGACCTCGGTCCTGTTGCATGCAGTCCGGCGGGCGCGCCGCTCGATACCATGCTGCTGGACCGCGGCGGAAGGCGTTATCTCATAGCCGTGAATACGCAGATGACGCCGTGCCGCGTCACCTTCAACTTGGGGCGGCCGCCAGCCTCCAATGCCCGCGTGATGTTCGAAGGCCGCATCGCGCCGGAGTTGAAGGGATCGAAGCTGGCCGACACCTTCAAGCCCCTCGAAGCGCACGTATACGAACTGGACCCGGCGCCCCCCGTCGGTTCCCGGTGACGCTGTGATTCAGGGTAAAGCCGCGGCAGGGCCGATGGGGCCGGCAGCGAGCACGCATACCGTGATAGCCAGACGGTCTGCCCGCGCGGTATGGACAGATCAGAGCTAGCGGCGATATTAGTGGGGTGCATTTCCTGTCCCGCCGTATGTATGCGTCATCGCTACGACGGGCAAGTCCCGAAGGAGGCAGTAAGATGCGTACGCTTGCAGTCGTCCTCACGGTACTGGGCCTTTGCACTTTCGCGCGCGCGGACATCATCGTCCCCGGAGCCAACGGCTCCGACGGCGCCTTCAACCCCACGGCGTCCACCACCATCGACCTCTCCCTGGCCCCCACCGCCGCGTGGGACTCCAACAGCCCCACGCCCGGCAACGGCGTGTACGACCCCCAGAAATGGGCAGTCGTCTTCCATTACACCAGCGTGAACATCCCCGCCGACGTAGTAGTGAGTTTCAAGAACCATGTGAGCCAGGCCCCCGTCGTCTGGCTGGTTAGCGGAGACGTGCTCATCGCCGGTACGGTCGATGTCGGTAATGGCGCCAACCGCGATCCAGGGCCCGGCGGGTTCAGGGCGACGGGCTCCGGGTTCACAAGCGCATTTGGCCCGGGCGGATCTACGGGCGCTGGCGGTCGCGGGGCGTACGGAACCACGCCCTCCATCGCCAACTCAGGCCAGGCGTACGGGAATGCGCGCATCATTCCTGCCATCGGCGGATCTGGCGGGGACTGGAATGGTAGTTATAACGCCGTGGGGGTCGGCGGGGGAGCGATCGTCATCGTCGCCAAGGGCAGCATCAGCATACAGACTCCTGCTCGCATCAGCGCCTATCCGTACATGAGCTACGGCAGCGGAGGGGCGATTCGCCTCGTGGCGGATTCCGTCTTGGGTGGGGGCACACTGAACGCCTCCGCCGCCTACGGAAATGACGGGCGCATCCGCGTCGAGGCCAATACAATCGACCCGGCGCTCCGTATGACGCCCGTCGGAAGCGGCGGACGACCTGGCGCCGCGGCGACCCTCTGGCCACCTGAAACCGCTCCCTCGACGCGTGTCGTCTCAGTAGGAGGCGAAGCCATGCCGGCCGACCCGCACGCCCAGTTCAATGCCGCCGCTGATGTGTTCCCAGACGTCCTCGCCGCCGTCATGCCGGTCGTGATCGAGACGAAGAATGTGCCGACTACGGCCACAGTGAACCTGCGAATCGTCTCTCCAGGTGCTGATGCCCAGATGATCAAGGCGACCTTCACGAGCGGCGATGCCAACACCGCGCTGTGGACCGCGTAGATCTCCCCACCATCAGGAACGTCGGCGCTTCAGGTTCGCGTGGAGGCGCAGTGATCATGCTGTGCCCACCATTCGCCACAAAGTGGTCCTGCGCGGCGCTCCTCGTTATTGTCGCTGCGCAGGCGCGGGGCACAACGTTCTCCTACATCGGTGCAACCCCCATGCCCGGAAACACGGTCTACTCCCAGAGCCATCAGAGCGAGATCGCCTTCACTCCGGGGCTTGGACTCAACATGGTCGGGAACGAGAGCGGCACCGCGATCGTGGTCGCCAGCCTGTCGCTCTACGGGTACAGCCCGCCGGGCGACTCCTTCAACGCTCCCTGGGAGGTCGACGTTCACCTCACGGATGACGCCAGCGGGCAAACCGCAACGCTGGCGTTCACGGGTACCCTCACGGGGCCGTGTGACCCATTCACCACGGACATCCAGAACGCCTTCGACGCGCCGCTGAGCCGGGAAGCGGAACTGGGCGGGGTCACCTACACCGTGGCCCTGAGGTATTTCGTTCCTCCGACTCCGTACTCGAGCGGCCAGATCACCGCGGACGTAACCAGCGTCGCCGCCGGCCCACCTCCAGCCACGCTGGCCGTCTCGCGGGAGGCGACGCTGTATGTTCCGCCCAACGCGGTTTCCACGCTGGCCGTGTCAAGGGAGGCGACTGTCTACACGCCGCCCAACGCTGTCTCCACGCTTGCCGTCTCTCGCGAGGCCATGCTCTACGTACCGCCCGGCGCGGTGGCCACGCTGGCGGTTTCACGGGAGGGCACGCTCTTCCGCAATTACACGCTGGCTAACGCCGCGCTTGCGCTTCGCATCGCGGCGGGGCTGCACACCGCCACCCCACGCGAGCACGAGGTGCTGAACTTCGGCACGCCGGGAGACGGCGTGGACATCGTGGATGCCGTGCAGGTGGCTTACCGGGCGACACACCCGGGCCTCACGCCATAGCGCTGGCCGCCGCTCCCCCGGCAGGACGCCGCCCGGGGGAGCGGCGCCTTCGCCAACCAAAGGCGGCGCGGGGGCGCAAGAGCGGACGGCGTCGATTACGCTGCCGGCGCCTCAGATGTAGTGATCTGTTCAGATGAAACCGTCAGTGAGCCCCTCGCGGGTCTCGTGAGGAACCTGTCCCATATGAGAGATAGCCGGCGGACACGGCAAACCATGTCCGCCGGCTATCATCTGGTAACTAGAGGCTTCTCATGGGGTCGGGCAACTCTCCCAGTTTCACCCTAACCGAGCAGCAGGTACGAATTAACATCCTACGTCGGAATGGGAAGGGGGCCGGCGGAGGCGGATCCGGTCATCTCCTCGCTTGCGCCGGCTGCGCTTCCACCGCGCCGATGTCCACATGCGCGCCTGCGATGCGCGGATTACCGTAGAAGTCTGTGTCAGGGGGAGCCACTGCGTCATCCGCCCCGGCGTCCACGCACGGCGAGCGCGCGCCTGGAACCCAGTTCCCGTCGCGCGGGTCGAGGAACATCGGGTCGCCGGCGAGGTTGCCGTTTACGCCGGTCTGGTCGGCGACGTTGATGTACGCGGAGCCGTCATTCCCGAACACGTCGTTGCAGCGCAGCCAGGACGTGGGACCGCTGAATCCCCCAGGCAGCATCACTCCGGAGGAGTTGTTCGCAACGATGTTGTTCACCAGAGCGGGCGCTTCTCCATACGTCCAGTTGACATAAATGCCGCCGCCGTCGTCGGCCCTGTTGTTGACGATGGTGTTGTTGGCGATGATCGGCAATCTGGACACGGACCCGTAGGAGCCGACGTAGATGCCGCCGCCCCTGCCCGCGCTGTTGCCGTCGATGACGTTGTCCTTGGCGGTGACGACGCCGTAGAGGCTCAGCCCGCCGCCCGCCGAATACGCCCGGTTCCCCGAAACCAGATTCCGGGCGATAATTGCCGGAGCTACGCTGCCGCAAACGATTCCGGATCCCTCGTTGTCCAGGATGTCGCAATCGGTGATCACCCCAGGCCCTCTGATGTCGACCACCGTCCCCGGCGCGGGGTTCCCCCACATATCCGGAGCGGCCGTGTTGCCGGTGATGACATCATGGCTCAGAACCACCGCAGACGCCTCCACCGCGGAGACCGCCGAGAAGCTGTAGAAGGGATACCAGGATGCGCTCTGCGCATTCCGAATCGTGAAGCCGTCCACCGTGGAGTTCCGGAATCCCACAACCGCCGTGACGATAGGTCCGAGCTTGCCGCCGCCGTCCAATACGGTCTCGGCGCCGGACTCCGGACGCTGATTGGGCGACGTTTCATTCCCCGCGAACCCTCCGTAGAGATTCGTGTACGCGCCGATCTTCAGTGACTCGACATATACGCCCCGCGCTACCCAAACTTCCCCGCCGCCCGCGGCCTGGGCGGCCGCCAGGCCCGCGCGCACTGTTCGGAGCGCTGTCTTCCACGAGGCGCCCGAGTTGCCGTCGGCGCCGCTCGCGCTAACGCGGAACACCGGAGGCGGCTTCACTGCCGGGGCGGAGCCATTCGACTCCAGCCCGCCCATGTCCACCGATGAGCCGATGAACCTCGGTCCTCCCGCCGCGTCCGTCTGCCCATTGGCGGCCGCGCTGTTATCACCCGCGTCACGGCACGGCGAGTCCGGCAGCAGCGCAACGACGCCGTGCTGCGGATCGGCCAGGCGCGGATCCACGTGTATGTTCCCGGCCCATCCCGTGATGTCCTTGCCCCCTTGGAAATCATCCGCGTTGCCGAACACGCAGTTGCTGCGGAAGTTGGCCGGCTTGGCGTCCGGGGAATAGACGCCGGTCCCGTTGAACGCGACAATATTGTTGGCGAAGTACGCTTGCTTCGGGTCCATATGAGAGACGCCGCCCACGTTGCCGACGATGGTATTGTTGACGCACCACAGATAGCGCGGCCAGCCTCCGATTCCAGCCCGTGAGCTGCCGGTGATCACGTTGTTTGTGACGCTTGCCGTCGACCCCGAGTCCACCGTAACGTCGCCGCGCACGAGGCAGGAGGTCAGGGTTGGCGTCATGCCGGCAAGGGTGATTCCGCCGTTCAGCCGGCAACCGGCGATGACGGGGGAGTTCGCTCGGGGATCGACGGTTATTCGCCCCACGATGCAGTTGTTAACCACCGGGGAACCGGAGGCGATCGCCACGGCGACGGCGTTCGTGTTGGCCGCTGGAGGGGCATCAATCCGCACGGTGAACCCGTCCAGCCGGTTTGTCCGATGGCCGCCCACAAGGCAGATGACGGAGGCCTTCCCATCGCCGGAGATCGTTGTCTCATTGGCGCGCGGATCGCGCCCTGTGCGCACGGAAGTGGTGCGGGAGTAGCCGCCGTAGGCGTAGACATAGGGCGGGATGACAATGTTCTCGGCGTATGTCCCCCCGGCGACCCAGATCTCGCTCCCTCCATCCGTCGCGGCGTCAATGGCTGCCTGGATGGTCCGTTTCGCCCGTCCCCAGGACGATCCGTCCCACGCGTCGCTTCCATTCGTAGAGACGCGGATGACGGGCGTGGCGGGGCGGGGGATCGGCTGGCCGTCGCTCTCGTAGGCGCCGATATCGACGCGCGAGCCGATCAACCGGGGCCTTCCCTCAATGTCGGTATCCCCCGGCGCTGCAGCGGAGTTGTCGCCCGAGTTGACGCACGGGGAGTTCGGCTCGAGGCGGGCATCGCCGAACGCGGCGCTCACAATGGCCGGGTCGCGACGGATGTTGCCATCTCGCCCCGTAGGGTCCGTGACGCCGCTGTAATCCACGTCATTGCCGTACGCGCAGTTGTTGCGCAGAACCGGGGAGCTCTGATCGGCCGAGAGAGCCGTCCCTCCGTAAGCGATCAGGTTGTTCGAGAGCCGGGGCGTAGCCAGCAGGATCGAGATGGCCAGGCCGTTTCCGAGGAACGTGTTGTTCGAAATGGCCGGGGATCCCGACCAGACCCGAAGGGCCGCAAAGGAGCCAGCGCCGAAGAAGAGGTTATCCTGTATCCTCGGTGAGCTCTCCTGTACCGTCAGCCCCGCGTCGTCGCCGGCGCGTTGCGCCGGCGCGAATACGTTGTGGGATATGTCGGCTGCGGCGCGGCACCAGAGGTAATTCCCTTCCATGCGGAAGCCATCCCATACCGCTCCGGGAGCCGTCGTTGGGATGGTCAGATCGCCGGAGGGCGGAACGACGGAGGTCGTTCGGGCGAGGGCCCTCGCACGCGCGGTGCGGGGCAGGGTCCGCTCACCGCGCCGCGTCTCCCAGCCGGCGAAACCGCCGTATACCCGTGCGCCGGCCCGCAGGGTGATCAACTCCGGATACGCTCCCCCGGCAACCCATACCTCGCCGCCCAGCGGCGGCAGGGCATCCACTGCCCCCTGAACGGTCCGCTTGGCCTGTCGCCAGGACGAGCCATCGCCCGAGTCGTTCCCGTTCAGCGCCACGCGGACGATGGCTGCCGGCCGAGAGCGGGCCATTCCGTCGCTCTCGTACGCGCCGATGTCAACGTGGCGGCCGATGATGCGCGCCCTGCCGTCCGCGTCCACCTCACCGGTCTGGACGGCTGTGTCTTCGCCCGCGTCCCGGCACGGCGAATCCGCCAGGAGGTGCAGGTCGCCGTAATCCAACCCCGCGAACCGAGGGTCGACGCGGGTGTTGCCCTTCGCGCCGGTAGGATCCCCGCCACTGTAGTCCCACTGAAGGTTGGCGTACACGCAGTTATGGCTCGCCGCCGCCCCCGACGGCGGCAGAGCGGCGCCGGCGGCATTGAACGCCACGATGTTGTTCCGCAGCGTGGCGCTTACGGCGCCGGCAACGTCCAGCGCGCCGGTTGATCCGCCGTTCCGCACTATTGTGTTGTTGTCGAGGATCACCGATGCATCGCGGCATGATACCGCGGCGCCGGCGCTCAGCGTGACCACATTGTCCGCGATCCTGGCCGTGGCGCCGCCATAGCAAACGATCGAGTCCGCGGAGCCTCCGCTCAACGTGTTTCGCGCCACAGTCACCCAGCCTCCGCTTCCGCGGATCCCGATAATGCCGCGCCGCGTGAAGTCGGAGTCCAGCGGCACGGAGTCGCACTGGGTGAGCACGTTGCCGACGATGGCGGCGGTCGACGTGTCGCACACGATCCCGCCGCTTGCGCCGTTTGCCGGGGCGATCGTGTTGTCGCGGATGACGGCCCCGGTGCAGCCAAAGCACCGTATCCAGAGATTCCCCGACGTCCCAACGTATTTGCGGGATATGAGCCGGTTCCTCCGGATCTCGGGGGCGCCGCCATGGCAGGTTACGCTGTCTCCGCCGCCGACGAACGAGCAGTCCCGAATGACCGGCGAGCCGCCTGTCGCGTCAACGCCTCCGTAGCAGCCGAGGAAGGACACGTTGCTGATGGTCGGCGACGATCGGTCGCAGGTGATTCCGCGGCCGCCGCCGGATAGGGTGAAGCCGTCCAGAACGGTTTCCGGCCCGCCGCCGGGACCAACCACCAGACCGCCGCCGTTGGCGGGGCTGATGGTCGAAACGTTCACCGCCGGGCGGCGCCCGCCGCGATCCGTCTCCGTTCCGTCGAACCCTCCATAGATGGAGACGCGCGGCGGAAGCGCCTCGCCGTAACCCGCGTAATCCCCGGCCGCCAGCCACAACTCGCCGCCGGGCGCTATGGCGAGGGTGGCCGCGTGAACGCTGCGCTTCGCCCGGTTCCAGGTCAGGCCGTCGTTGGAATCGGCGCCGCGCGGACTCAGGTAGACCCGGCTCGCGGCCGGCGGATTCGGCGGCGGAGCGGGCGCCTCGTAGGCTCCGATATCCACATGGGTTCCCAGCCATCGCGGGCGCCCATCGAGATCGATCCAGCCGGCCTCGATGGCCGCATCGGATCCCGCATCGATGCAAGGGGAGTTCGATCCGGGCCGGTAGTCGCCCCCGCCCGCGCCGGCGAACCGCGGATCGGCGTTAACGTTGCCGTTCATCCCGGTAACGTCCGGCATCCGAAGGTAGTCTCCCTTGGCGTTCCCGAACACGCAGTTGGAGGCCATGTCGTCGACGGGCGCCCCGTAGCCATCCCAGGTGGCCATGCCGGTGTCGTTGAACGCCACAACGTTGTTCGCCACCAGCGGCATCCCGCCGTCAAACCCGAGGCCGCACGCCACGTAGCCCATCTCGGACCCGATCGTCGTATTGCCCGCAATGGTGTTGTTCGCGCAGATCCCCACGCCTCGCTCGAACATCACGGCCGCGAAGTGACTCGCGTTTCCGACGACCAGGTTGTTCGCGAACGTGGCCTCCCCGACGGAGGCGGCCAGGGCCCCGCCGGATGGAGCGCTGTTGCCCACGAAGACGTTGTTGTGGACGTTGATCTCGCCGCCCCAGGACCCGACGCCGCCCCCTCGGTCCGTTGCCGCATTGTCCACGAGCGTGTTGAAAGCGACTTCACCGCTCATCAGGAACACGCCTCCACCGTAGCCCGTGGCGGCGTTGTCTCGGATGATGTTATGCGTGATGGTGACCGTGCCGCCTTCGGCGTCTATCCCTCCGCCGAAGATCGCGCGGTTGTTGGGGTCGTAGCCGGCGTGCTGGATCGTGAAGCCGTCGACCGTTCCGTTCGCCTTCATCATCACCGTTGTGCCGAGACGGTTGCCGTCGATAATGACCGCGTTCCGGGCCGGGTCTCTCTGCTCCCGCGCGGACTCGCTGCCGGCGAAGCCGCCATAGATGGCCGTGCGGTTCGGCATCGTGATGCACTCGAAGTAAGTACCGGCGGCCACCCAGACCTCGTCGCCTTCGTGCGCGGCGTTGAGGCCGGACTGGATGGACGTGAAAGCGGTCTTCCACGAGGAGCCGTCGCGCGTTGGGCCGGCGGCCTCCTGGTCAACGCGGATCACCGCGGCGCGGAGAAGGCCGGGGCACAAGCAGAGGAGGAAGAGAGGCGCAATCGAGCGGGTCACGGCGAAGCGGTTCATCGGCGGAATCCTTGTGGGAGCGGGCGGTTGCTGGTTCAGCTAATGGACGATGCGCCATATCGCCGCGTTCCGCCAAATGCCGCTCCAGGACACCGCCGATGGGGCGGCCCAACAGAGCGAGACTGTGGCATGGGCAGTTGCCGAAACCGAGCGCAATGCATAAGCATAAGGCTGAGAACCGGCAAGCAAGCCGGCTGGCGGTAGTGCGCGACGAAAACGGAGCGTGTGCGTTGAGCCTGGCGATAATGCGGCCGGAGACGGCCAGGTTTCGGGGGGTGAAGAGGCTGCGTCGGCGGACCATCGGCGGGCTCCTCGCCGCGCTCGTCGTCTGCGGCCTCGCGGGTTGCGGGCGCAAGCAGGCCGACCGCGCCGAGGTGAAGCTTACCCTCGGCTGCTGGGAGGGGCCGGAGGGGCTCGCCTCGCTGACAAAGCTGCTGGACCGGTACAAACAGCAGCACCCCAACGTCTCCATCGAGATTCAGCAGGTTCCCGGCCTCCAATACTACCAGCGGCTGAAGATACAGATAGCCGCCGGAGTGGCGCCGGACATCATGCAGCTAGCCTACAATGAGCTTCCCACGTTTGCGGAGCGGAACGCGCTTGAGCCGCTGGATGGCCTCATCGCCCGCGATCATTTCCCCATCTCCGGCATGTTCCCAGAGGTGGTCCCCGCACTGAAGTACAAGGGCCGATGCTACGGGCTGCCGCGCGGCTGGACCACGTTCGTGTTGTACTACAACAAGGACATGTTCCGCGAAGCCGGCATCCCCTTCCCGCACGACGGCTGGACGTGGGATGACTTCCTCAGCGCCTGCCGGAAGATCACGAAGGACACCGACGGGGACGGCAAGCCAGACCGGTTTGGGTGTGATGCGCCCACGCAGGCCGATGGGATTACCACATGGATCTGGCAGAATGGCGGGCTGATGTTCACGCCGGATATGAAGCGGTGTCTTCTGGACAGCCCGGCGTCCATCGATGCGATGCAATTCCTTTCGGACTGCCAGTATAAGTACCGCGTTTTCCCGTCGCCCGAACAGGCGCAGGACCTCGGCGGCGGCGGCGAGATGTTCAAGAACGGCAAGCAGGCGATGTTCATCCAGGGCCGCTGGGCCTGCCAGTTGTTCCGTGACGCCGCTTACGCGGATGGGCGGAAGATCGACTGGGATGTTGCGGAACTCCCCGTCCACAAGCGGAAGGCCACCGTTCTGTTCGCCAACTGCTACGTTCTGCGCAAGGGCGGCCCGAACCTTGAGGAGGCGTGGAAACTGATGCAATGGCTGACCGGCGTGGAAGGCCAGAAGCGCCAGGCGGCCACGGGGCGCGATATGCCGTCGTTCGTATCGGTCGGGAACTCGCCCATCTTCCTGAACCCGAACCAGCTGCCCGAGCATGACGGAATCTTCCTGAAGGCGGCGAAATCGGCGCTGCCGGTGGACACGGACCCGAACTTCGACGCGTACGGCGAGTTGATCAACGCGGAATTGGCCGAGATCTTTATCGCCCATAAGGATCCGTCGAAGTCCATGCGCGAGGTTACGCCGAAGATCAACGCCATCCTGCGGAGGTCACAGCAATGAAGCGCAAGCGAACGGGGGAAACCGGCCGCGATGGGCTCGCGGCGCTGGCGTTCCTCACTCCCAGTTTCGTTGGCCTGTTTATCTTCTCCGTGATCCCCATCCTGGGGGCCATCGGAATCAGCCTGCTGGAATGGGATATCCTTTCGCCGCCGAAATTCGTGGGTTTCGCGAACTATACCGAGATATGGCGCGAGCTCGTGTCCGGCGAGGTGCTGCGCCAGGTGATCCTTAACACGCTGTACTTCACCGCGGTTACCGTTCCGCTGGCCATGGCCGTTTCGCTGGGCATCTCGCTTCTGCTGAACCGCAAGATACGCGGCGTGGCGGCGTTCCGCGTGATCTATTTCCTGCCCAGCGTGACCAGCATCGTCGCGCTCTCCATCATCTGGCGGCTGATGTACAACCCGGACTACGGCCTCATCAACAGGGCCCTTGGCGCCATCCGGATTCCTGGCGTCGCCAACGGCCACCTGGCGTTCGTTCCGCTGATCCCGCACCCGCCCGCATGGCTGGGAGACCCCAACTGGGCGATGCCGGCGATCATCATTATGAGCGTATGGACGGGCATCGGGTATAACGCAATCCTCTACCTGGCGGGCCTGCAAGGAATTGGAAAGAGCTACTACGAAGCAGCGAGGCTGGACGGCGCCGGCGCCTGGCAGGTGTTCCGGCACGTTACATGGCCGCTCCTCTCGCCGACAACGCTCTTCATCTTCACGATGTCGGTCATCGGCGGGTTCCAGGTATTCACCCAGATCTTCATGATGACGGCCGGCAACCCGCGGCCGCAGACGATGGTTTTCGTGTATCACATCTACTCGCAGGCGTTCACGTCGTTCAAGATGGGTTACGCGTCGGCCCTTGCGGTGCTGCTGTTCCTGATCATCCTCTCGGTCACCCTGGGGCAATTGGCCGCCACGAAGCGTTGGGTGAACTATGGCAACTAGAGGCGCCCGACCGTGAAGCTGCGAACCCGGTTCGGCGACCTGCTGGCCTACCTGGTATTGGGCGCCGTTGGCGTGTCGATGCTGGCGCCGTTCGCCTGGATGATCGTCGCTTCGCTGCGCGGCAAGGCGGAGTTCTTCCGGCAGGTCGGCGCGCTCCTCCCGTCGGGGCCGCATTGGGACAACTACCTCAGCGCGTGGACGACGGCGCCGTTCGGCGCCTTCTTCCTGAACAGCGTGTTCGTGGCCGTGACGGTGACCGTTGGCCAGTTGGCCACGAGCTCTCTGGCGGCGTATGCGTTTGCACGGATGCGGTTCCGCGGGCGCGACGCCCTGTTCATCGCCTACCTGTCAACGATGATGGCGCCGGCGCAGGTAACGCTGATTCCGCTGTTCGTGATGATGGTCAAATTGCACTGGATCGACTCGTACGCGGCCCTGATTGTGCCTTCTCTGGCGAGCGCCTACGGGTGCTTCCTGCTCCGGCAGTTCTTCATGACCATCCCCGGCGAGCTGGAAGACGCGGCGCGCATCGACGGGGCGGGCCACTGGGGGATCTACCACCGCATCATGCTGCCGCTGTCGAAGCCGGCCCTGGCGGCCTTTGGGGTTATCGCATTCCTCGGCAGTTGGAATAGCTTCGTGTGGCCCCTGATCGTCATCAACCGCCCGAGCATGAAGACGCTGCCGATCGGACTTCAGTCGCTGCAGGGCTTCTACGGTGACGCCAACTGGGCGGTTCTGATGGCGGGCGCCGTTATCGCCGCGCTGCCCATGGTCGTTCTCTTCCTGTTCGCCCAACGGTTCTTCATCGAAGGGATCACCCTGACGGGCCTGAAAGAGTGAACCGCCCAACC
The DNA here is from genome assembly GCA_036504855.1 of Armatimonadota bacterium. GTDB lineage: Bacteria > Armatimonadota > DTGP01 > JAKQQT01 > JAKQQT01 > DASXUL01. The sequence goes on from DASXUL010000118.1 coordinate 13,211, forward strand.
GGCGCAGAGCAGTGGGTCCCGATCTGCCCGCGGATGCGAAACCGCCGGCTTCGGCGGGGAGGATCGCCACGGCGGAGATGTGGTGGCCCTCGGCCAACAGGAGGGATGCGAATGCCGAGCGTTGCGTTCGGCGGCCGTGCAGTCCGAGGCGCGAGACCACGGTCCATCAGCGGGCAAGGCGTGCCTTGCCCCACCAAGTCTGGTATCGCCGACCACCGAACGGTGGACGGCCGGGCCTACCGGGTAGGGGCAAGGCACGCCTTGC
>DASXUL010000119.1:0-84688 GCA_036504855.1 Armatimonadota bacterium
CTGCATCCGCAGACCGTGTGAGAGAGAGTAGCGACCAGCCATCAGCTATCAGCTATCAGCCAGAGGGTTGGCATGTGAGGACACTTCCCTCACACGCCAACCCTCTCGCTGATAGCTGACGGCTGATCGCTTCAATCCGCCAATGGCAAGAACTGACATCTACCACTACTGCGAAACGCAGCCCGAGTATGATCCAGAATGGCACTGGATCACGGAAGACATCGCGCTGGGCTCCTACCCGCTGGAGCCGGCGCTGCGGGAGATCCGCGCCCAGGGCGTTACCGCCATCGTCAGCCTGCGCTGGGATGAGCCGGACTACGATACCGCGCTCTTTGATGACTTCCACATCGCCTGCGTTGATGACAAGGTCCCCTTCCCGTACGATCAGCTCACGGCGGCCCTGCGCTTCATCCACCGCAACCTCTCCGCCGGGCGCAAGGTGTATGTGCACTGCTTCGCGGGAATCTCGCGAAGCGCCTTCGTGGTATGCTGCTACTTGATGTTGCGCGATGGAATTCCCTTCCGCGAGGTTGTGGAGCGCGTGCGGGCGATTCGGCCCATAGTGGATCCGCACCCCGCCCTTTACACGGAGGCCGTGTTGCGCCGGCTTGAGGCGGACCGCAGCCGCATCCTCTCCCTGGAGGCAGATTGATGGACGCCGCCGCTCTTCGAGATCTGATGGCCGGCGTGGCCTCGGGCGCCGTTGCGGTGAACGATGCGCTCAGCGAGTTGAGCCGCCTCCCCTACGAAGACCTGGGCTTCGCTAACGTGGACCATCACCGCGCCGTCCGAACGGGCCGCGCCGAGGTTGTGTACTGCGAGGGGAAGGCCACGGAGCACGTTGTGGAGATTGTGGATCGCCTCGCCCAGCGGAACCCGGTGGTCCTCGCCACGCGCGCCACTCCAGCCGTCTTCGCCGCCGTTCAGGAACGCCTCCCGCACGCGCAATACCACTCGATGGCCCGCATCGTTGAGGTGCGCTCCGGCGATCCGGCGCCTCCGCCCGCGGAGGATGCGCCCTATATCCTGGTCTGCTCGGCCGGCACCGCGGACCTTCCGGTGGCGGAGGAGGCGGTGGTCACCGCCCGCGCCATGGGCAGCCGCGTGGAGACGCTGTACGACGTGGGAGTGGCGGGCATCCACCGCCTGCTGAACCGCGCCGAGACGCTGTATGCGGCCAACGTGATCGTTGTGGTGGCCGGCATGGATGGCGCGCTACCGGGCGTTGTGGGCGGCCTGGTGGCCGCTCCAGTGGTGGCCGTGCCCACCAGCGTCGGGTACGGCGCCAGCTTCGGCGGCGTGGCCGCGCTTCTCACCATGTTGAACTCCTGCTCAACAGGCGTGGCCGTGATGAACATCGACAATGGGTTCGCCGCCGGCGTCTACGCCCACACAATCAACGCCAGGACAGGTCATCAGCGATCCGTCATCAGTGATCAGTCGTCATCCGTCAGTCGTCAGTCGTCCGCCAGCGGCCCCGACATGACGGCCACGCTTGTTTCCGGATCTGAAGACTGATCACTGACGACTGATGACTGACGACTGAGAACTCCTATGACTGCCTACTTCGATTGCTTCTCCGGAATCTCCGGCGATATGACCGTTGCCGCTCTGCTTGACGCGGGCGTTGACTGGGATGCGTTCGTCTCAACGCTGGCCACTCTGCCGCTGGATGGCTACGAGCTTCGCCGCAGCGAAACGACTCGCAGCGCGATCCGCGCCGCGCGCTTTGAGGTCGTTACTGATGATCCGCCGGCGGGCGCCCACGACCATGGACACGGGCGGCATCTGGCGGATATTGAGGCGATCATCGCTTCCAGCGCTCTCCCGGAAAGGGCCAAGGCGAACGCCCTGGCCGTATTCCGCCGATTGGGGGATGCGGAGGCGGCCGTTCATGGCGTTCCGGTGGAGCGCATCCACTTCCACGAGGTGGGCGGCGTCGACAGCATCATCGACATCTGCGGCGCGTGCCTGGGTCTCGAGATGCTGGGCGTAACGCGCGTTACGGCATCGCCGCTTCCGGTGGGGCATGGGATGGTGAAGACGGCGCACGGCCTGATGCCGATTCCGGCCCCCGCCACCGCCCGGCTGTGTGAGGGCATCCCAACCTATCCCGTGGACGTTGGAGGCGAGTTGGTGACGCCGACGGGAGCGGCCCTGCTGGCGACGCTGGCGGATAGCTTTGGCCCCGCCCCGGCCATGGCGGCCACCGGCACCGGCTATGGGGCCGGGACCAAGGATTTCGGCGAACGGCCCAACCTCCTCCGAGTGACGCTGGGCGTCGAAAACGAGGGCGCCTCAGGTTGGGAGCGGCGCGAGTTGCTGATGCTGGAAACCAACATCGACGATATGAACCCGCAGCTCTTCGAGCCGGTGATGGAGGCCTGCTTCGCGGCGGGCGCGCTGGATGTAACCCTCACACCCATCCAGATGAAGAAGAACCGGCCGGCCGTTACCCTTTCCGCGCTGTGCGAGCCGGCGGCGCGCGACGCTATCCTCGGCATCCTCGCCGGCGAGACGTCAACGCTGGGCGTCCGCGTCTCCTCCATCGACCGCTTCTGCCTGCGGCGTGAGATGCGCGTGGCGCAGACGCCCTACGGGCCGGTGGACGTGAAGGCGGCCCAGTTGCCCGGCGGGGGCTGGAAGGTGCACGCCGAGTACGACAGCGCGCGAAAAGTAGCGGCAGCCGCCGGTGTGAACGTGGGCGAAGTGATGCGCGCCGCCGAATCGGCGGCCTCCGCCTGAGGGCCCTTGCCGTGAACGACCGGGTTAGCGGACCCAGGGCGCCTTCGAGCCCTGCCGTCTCGGCGCCATCGCCATCGATACAGTGACGGATATCATGCGGGGAGCAGGCGTCCGTAAGGAGAACAAGATGGAGAATGCGTGGCGGGGTATTGTCCCGGAACTGCCCGTGGCCGACATGGAGCGGGCGCTTGACTACTATCAGGGCGCGCTGGGCTTCACTTTGCAGTGGGTGTATGGGGGGCAGTTCGCTTCGGTGGCCCGGGACGGCGTCCGCCTGTTTCTGCGCCGGCAGAACCCGCCGTTTGAGGAAGTTGTCTGCAACTTCTACGTGGACGACGTGGATGCCCTCTATGAAGCGCTGGCGGCCAGCGTAGCGCGCGTGTTGTCCGTGCCGGAAGACAAGCCCTGGGGCACACGCGAGTTCGCCTTCTCGGACCCGGACGAAAACCTCTTCCGCGTCCACCGCCTGTTGGAGCATGCAGATGCTGCCGGTTGACGACCTTGCATTCCGGGTCGTGCGCGGCCCCGCGCGGAGGCTTGCAGCCAACCGCCCCAATGGCAGACAGCGAAACCGCCAAGCCCGATCCCTGCACGCTATCGGTAGATTTCGGCGCCATCTCGATCAGCGGCCGTGAGACAGCCTGATGGGTCTGGCTGTCATCCATGTCGATCTCCTCACGCGGAATGGGCGGCGGCGGTTCGAATTGGGCCTCCGCTCCCTCGTTGAGCGGAACGGGATCTCCGATTGGCTCGGGGGCGGCGGGCGTTTCATCCAGCATGGCGGTTACCCTCCATGGCGCGAGATGGGCGTTTCGTCGCCCGGCATCGCGTCCAGGTCGGCTCCCAGGCCGCCGACGGAGGCGTCGCTGGCAAGGCCGGCGTCAACGATGTCGTCTCCATACATGCCCAGCCCATTCGGCTCCTTCGCCGGGACCGGTTCAGTCCAGTCTACCGGGTAGAGAGAAGTGTCGCGGCGCAAGCGCGCCTGTGCCGGCGATTCCACGGATCCCCCCTTGCGCCCTGAGCGCTTCATGTCGTACTCGTACTCAGTGTCTTCCATCGGTTTGCCCTCCCTGCCTCTGCATGGTTCCCCACGCGAGGGAGGGGCAAACGGGGAGAGAGTCGTCAGTCATCAGTTGTCAGTGATCAGTCCGAAAGGCCCCGCATCAGAGGAGGGTCTCCTCCCAGGCGGGGCCTTCCGGACTGATGACTGACGACTGACGACTACCTATGCCCGCCGTTGCGGATCGATCGGGCCGGGGCCGTCAATCGACGTCGCCCCCGAGCCAAATCGCCACATCGCGGATAACTTCCTTCATCAGCCACTCCCATATCGTTGCGAAGGAACGGTTCAGTTGGTAGCCTTCAGGCGCTCCCACGTTTACGGATATGATGCGGGCGACCTTGCCGTCGATCACCTCGAACACTGCCCTGTCGTCGCAGTCGTTCCGGACTCCGAATATGATGAGCCGTCCGTGCCCCACATAGGGGCCGTTCGGAACGACCTGCATCAAGTCCATCGCCTCATCCGAATCCGCATAGTACCACGGCTCGAGACGCGAGTCGCCACCATCCATGGCGATCAGCCCGCGTTCGAACAGCCATCTGTAACCAAACGGCGGCTCAAAATCCCAATCCGGAAGGGTTCTGCCGCCAAGTGCGATTCCCATCGTGGCGGTTCCTTTCCTCACGGGCCATGGTACGCGGGGTCGCCAGGCGCGAAGCAGCCTGCCGAGTCCCGGCGGCGGATGCGGGGACTTCGCGTAGGTGACGAGGACGGCGCTGTTCGCAGACTGGGCTATATAGAGGGACTCCACCGTACCCCATGCGAACTTGTACCGCATGGCTTGGTATCCCTCCCACGGTGGATCGCGCTCGTCCTCACGGGTCTGGATCGGATCGCCGAGGTCCGTCCTGAGGAACTCATCGTGAAGGGCCTTGCGTCGCCTCTCCGTGTCGATCGACCAGTCACTCCAGGAGGCGGCGTCGCCTTCGCAGGCCAGCATGATCTCGACGTCACCTAGCCGATCCGACTCAAACCGCACCGTCACCCACGACTGCTTGGAGCTGGGGAACCCGGTGAACAGGTCGTAGCGGACCGACGCGCCCATTGGCTTGTGCGCAAGGGCCGATCGCCCGACAGGCGTCGTCAGAAACACGCTCCGAGTGAGCGCCGGTTCGATGCTGCAGCCCTCGAAGACCCGGATGGTCCCTGTACCGCGGTCTATATGAGTGTCCACGCAGATGCCTTCTCCGTTCTGGGAGGCGAACCGATGTTCACCGACAGACCAGCCGTGTGATGTCCGTCTTCCGCGACCGAGGAGGCCGAGAGTTGAACGGAACCCATTGCGCGAGGAATTCGGCATTCCTGCGCTGTGCAGCCCGTCGGTAACACAGCACTCGTGCGTCGTGCCGTTGGTCTGGCGGCGCACCGACGAGAGTCCGTAGTCCTACCGAGTAACCGCCGCGCCCGTCCGCTCCTCCAGCACCTGCGCCAACCCAGCGCTGGTGTCCACCAGGTAGTCGGTGGTGTTCTGGTCCTGGGTGCGACTCCATTATGCAGTCAGGGCAATCTCACGCTGTTCGCCTTGTCGAAAGGCAGCCCGGTCTCCTTCGTGATGGTACGGGCTACAGGGTCGACCCCAGTTGTACGCTCAATCTCGTCGTCAACACGAAATGACGCCGACACGTAGAACCTAGCCTTTCTACGGAGGTTCCGATGATCCAGCATCGCCAGCGCGCCGCAAGAACCGTCAGGTGCTCCCCGAAACTCCAGACCCTCTATGCTCACATTGAAAGCCGTACTGCGGACAGCACGAGAGTCCTCCCTCGCGAGGCTGAGGAGGACCTCCCACGCAGCCGCATAGGGCAGGGTATCCGTCAACATGCCCTGGAACCCAATGCCAGGTACATCGGAGGTCCGCAGGAATTGACCGGCGGTCAAGCCATGAGAGGCGAGGGAGCCAAATCCGACCGTCTGTGGTGGCGCCATCTCAGCCAGGCGCCGTAGGTTGTCACGCCGCGACACGCAGGCCAATATGAGCCGTATGGAAGCTCGGTCCTGCGCTTCGGAAACACGATCCACCAGAGCCCGCAGTGCCGTGAGGGCCTCGAATGGAGTGTGCGCATCCAGAGCGAAGTCAGGCGTTGCAAGGAGTACTGACAATGATCCGCTCCCTTCTCAGACGCGAGCTACGCGGTCGCCTCGACCTGATCCTCTCGAACACTGAGTACCACGTCGGAACTTGGCATCGGAACGACTTCCGGGCCCAACTCCAGCGGGCAAGGGGCCGCGTTGGGTGAGCGAGCATTCCTCAGTCACAGCAGGGGACTCTCCAGAAGTGCGGTATGCATATGGCTGGCTATGCCGGCCTTTACCCCGGCGTGGCTGCCCGCAACCCCCAAAGACAGATCTGAGGACTCGCTCAAGCATTTCCTTGGCCCGGGCCAGGACCTGCTCCGCATCCCCCCGGCAGGCCGCGCGGATGCGGCATGCCATGCCGCTCTCCGGCCACTCGCCCGGCCGAGGGCTAGTCTGGAGCCACAGCAACTCACTCATGTTGGTTGATCCGTTCAATTACCGTGCCGCCCAACGCGACGCGGTCAGCCCCCCGCCCCTTCAAGAGCCTCCAGGAACCGACGCAGGGCGTCCGCAACCTGCCCTGCTTCCGTGAACTCGTAATGCCAGTAGCGAGCCCAGCGTCGACGCTTGCCGGCCGCCATGATGACCTTTGTCATCTCGGCGTCTTCCTTGACCGTACCCGGCGGCTACCCGCCTGGAGGATCGGAGGCGATGCCCAGGTTCCATGACACCGGCTTTGGGACCTGGTATTCGGCGTGGAGCGGGACCACCAGCCGATCAAGACACCCGGCGCTTACGCACTCGTGTTGGCGCCGAACGAACTCCGAAATGTCGGCGATGCCTTCGATCCAGTCAGAGGCATACAGAGCCAGCGCCTCGCCACGCAGACCTAGCTGAATGGCGCGTCGATCCAGTCGCGCTCCCAGCGGGTCGCGGTCCGGATCCCACTGGACCCTTACGCTCGACTCCGCCAGAGCGCTCGTCCATTCCTCCTCCGTGCAGTATCGGCGCGGGTCGAAGACAGACGGAACCGCCTCCTCCAAGATGCTGTCAAAGGCGCTTCTCTGGACTCGGATCGCCAGGGTAACCTCCTGGCCCGGCTTCGTCCCCCAGCCGGAGCGGTACATCATCCAAAGGAAACTGGTCTTTACCCAACTCATCCGGTTCAGGCGGAACCCCTCACCGAACTTGCCCGCCTTCGCAGCGGCGCAACCGATGCTCCTGGGGTATGCCTGGTAGACCACAACGGAATCCGCATCGAACTGTGCGAGGATGTGCCTGCCGCTGCGTGGCCACTGGTCCCGCTGTCTTTCGTATGAGTCAAGCGTAAGCGTCATTGCTGGCAACGTGCCTCGCCGGGAACGCGCGACTGTCATATGATGGCGGCCGCGCTCATTCCGCGTTCACCAGCTCGGTTTCCACGGCGCCCGATGCCCGCAGCAGCCAGTCCAGGGCGCCCCACGGGAACGGCCAGCCATCGACGACGACGTAGACGAGCAGCGTATTTGGGTCAGGCAGACGAGCGTTCCACCAGACCCAGAACCGCTGCTCGGGGAGGAACCAGTAGACCCAGTTTGCCAACGTCCACCGCCCTTCCCCAACGTTGGCTGTCTCCGCAGTCTGCGGAGCGCACCGCGCGACGAACCACGGCGGGAGGCGGCGCGCCCACTCCTCGTTGGAAGGCCAGGCCTGCGGGTCCACCTCGAGGACGCGCTCAAGAGCTTCCTTAGCCCGGGCCAGGACCTGCTCCGCATCCCCCCGGCAGGTTGCCCGCACGCGGCAAGCGATCACGCTCTCCGGCCACTCGCCCGGCCGAGGGCTAGTCTGGAGCCACAGCAACTCACTCATGTTGGTTGATCCGTTCAATTACCGTGCCGCCCAACGCGACGCAGTCAGCCCCCCGCCCCTTCAAGAGCCTCCAGGAACCGACGCAGGGCGTCCGCAACCTGCCCTGCTTCCGTGAACTCGTAATGCCAGTAGCGAGCCCGGTCCTTCAAAGGAATCGCGGGATCGGACTCTACGTCGATGATCTCCATATCACACTCGCCGGTTTCCCAGCAGTAGAAGTTGGCCCAGTAGGGACCGGTCTTGATGTCAACGACAATGCTCTTCTAGGACTGGTCGTCCGAGGGAGGAACGATGCTGACCTCGAGTCCGCGCCCCTCCAGTTCCGTACGGTGTCCAGCCATCCACTCCGCGACATGGTCGATCATGGGTTGTGCCGTTCCCTCGCCGGCATCAGAAATCGTACCGGGTGTACTCGTGGAACATCCATTCCCTCATGGGGACCAGCTCTCCATCGCGCCGGAGGTAGATGCCGACATCGTCCTCGAACTGGCCCGGAGCGATCAGCCAGACTCGCTTGAAGATACCATCCTCGATGTCGATGGCCGCCCCATGGATGGTGACTCCGCAGGCCGGACAGTCATCGGGAAAGCCGCTTACATCGGTACGGACGTCCACGACAACCAGATCTCGGACCGCAGGATCCCCGAAGTTCCATCCGCCGCGATGGAACAACGCCCAGGCGGGCCGTGTCCCGTCGGAGAAGGTTCTCCAGAACACCTGGTCGCCCAGCAGGTAGACGACCGTGGCCGGGACGCGCGTGGGGCAGTACCCCCACTTGAAGGTCACCAGGTGATTCTCCAGCAGGGCGCCGCAGGAGTTGCAGTGGAAGTCGGTATGTAGATAGGCATAGTAGGGCATGTTGGTTCCTCATGGGGCATGGATAGCGCCGCGGCTCTTGCGGCGCGCCATATCCCCTCAGGCGATGCGTCACCGACACAGGCGCCGCCCACGGCTACTCTCCGCCGCATCGCTCGCCAGCCTGCCATGATCATATCACGTTAGCCCGCCTGCTGACCGCCCGAATTCGCGGCCGCGCGACCCTACGAGGTGGCCTCCCGCGTCGGCCGTCAGTGGGCTGATTCTGGGGAGCAGACGTCGATCAGCGCTTCCCCTCAGGCAGCAAAAGGCCCCGCACGAGAGGAGGGTTTCCTCTCTGGCGGGGCCTTCAAAACTGACGGCTGATCGCTGACGGCTGATAGCTAGTAAATGACTTTGTTCAGCGGGTACTCAACCAGGCCCTCGGCGCCGGCGCGCTTCAGCTTCGGGATGAGGTCGCGAACGGTGCGCTCGTCCAGTATCACCTCAACGGCCACCCACTCATCGTCGGCCAGTGGCGACACGGTGGGCTTCTTGAGGGCCGGCAGCAGGCTGCTGATGCGCGCCATGGCGGCTTTCGGCACGTTCATCTTCAGGCCCACGAGCTTCTCGGCGTGCAGAGCGCCTTCCAGAAGCATCACCATGCTCTCCATTTTGGCGCGCTTCCATGGGTTCTCCCACGCCGCTTCGTTGCACACGAAGACCGTGGTGCTCTCCATGAGCTGCTCGATGATGAAGAGGTTGTGCGCCCGAAGCGAGGAGCCCGTTTCGGTGTTCACCACAATGGCGTCCACCAGATCCGGCACCTTCACCTCATCGGCGCCCCAACTGAACTCCACCTTGGCGGTGACGCCGCGCTCTTGGAGGTAGCGCTGCGTGAGGCGAACGTACTCGCTGGCGATGCGCTTCCCTTCGAGGTCCTTCACCGTCTGGATGGGGCCGCCCTTCTGCGCGGCGAGAACGATGCGGATGGGGTTCAGGGTCTGCTTGCCGTAAGTGAGGCGGGAAAGCACGCGCACGCTGGAGCCGTTGTCCTGCACCCAGTCAAAGCCGGTGAGTCCACAGTCGAGAATGCCCTGCTCCACATACTGGGGCATCTCCTGCGGGCGGATCAGCAGGGGCTCAATCTCCGTGTCGTCCACGGAGGGCACGTAGCTGCGCCCGCCGGCCACGAAGTGCCAGCCGGCCTTTCGAAAGAGGCCAAGCGTGGCCTCCTGGAGGCTGCCCTTGGGCAGCCCTATCTTGAGAATCTGTTCATTTTCCACGGTCATAACGATAGGAGCCGGACGGATGAACGGTCAAGGCGGACGCGCGCGAAGGGAATCCAATCCCGACGTCGCCTCGGGGTAGGCCGGCGGATCCTCTCACTCGGGCGATGCCGGCTCCGCGAACAACCCCACCTCGGAAAGGGCCGGGCAGACCGGCGCTTTCGTGATGCGCAGGCGGACCCGTTCGGTGGTTACGGGTTTCGCCCGAGGCAGGCGAACCAGGCGGAGATGCCCGATGCTGGTTCCGTTAGCGAACTCCACCCAACCCCCGTCCTTCCACTGATCCAGGGCGAAGGCCTCGATCCGCTGGCCGAGCGGCAGGTATTCGCGCAGGCTGACAACATTGAACGTAACGGGCTTTCCGAGATTCAGGACGAGCTGTGGGGTGTGCTCTGCGTCGTCAGTGGCCCAATAGGTGGAGCGGTCTCCGTCGAGCACGTTATGCGCCGAATAGGCGGCGTCGCTCCCCCGGGTAGCGTTGGCGCTCGCCTTCGCCTTCCGGGCCAGGTTCACGGCGAACGTCGCGTTGAGACGCCGGCGGAACTCCAACAGCGAGCGCGCGTCGTTCTCCATGATCCGTCCGCGGCGATCGGGCGGCACGTTGAGGTTCAGGCAGGCGCCGCGGCCCACGGAGTTGTAGTAGATGTCCAGGAGTATGTCTGGAGACTTCACCTGGTTGTCCTCGCTGGCGTGGTGGAACCAGCCGGGCCGGATGGAAACGTCGCACTCGGGCGGCAGCCACCGAGCGCCGGAACGCTCCCCCTGGTTGAGGTTGGCCTTCGTGTTTCCGGGCACGCCGTCCTCGCCGGGGTCAATCGTTGCCCAGCATGGATCGCCCGCGCGCCCATCCTCATTGCCGACCCAGCGGACATCGGGGCCGACGTCGCTGAACATGCAAGCGGACGGCATGAGGTCCCGCACGATCCGCCAGGTGTCTGGCCAATCGTAATAGACACGGTTGTCGATGTGCCGCGTCTCCCGGGCGCCGCCGTAATAACCGTCCCCGCCGTTGGCTCCGTCGAACCAGACGATGAAGAGATCCCCGTAGGTGGTGAGCAGTTCGCGAAGCTGGTTGCGGTAGACCGTGACATAGGCGGGCGTGCCGTAGTCCTCGCGGTTTCGGTCCCACGGAGAGAGGTAGACGCCGAAGGCCAACCCATGCCGGCGGCAAGCGTCGGACATCTCCCGGACCACGTCTCCGTGCCCGCCTTTCCATGGCGAGTTCTTAACCGAGTGCTCGGTGAACCTGGACGGCCACAGGCAGAAGCCGTCGTGGTGCTTGCAGGTGAGAACCAGGCCCTTCATACCGGCTTGGCGGAAGGTCCGCGCGATCTGGTCTGCGTCAAAGGCGGTGGGCTGGAAGACCTTCTCGCTCTCGTCGCCATAGCCCCACTCCTTATCGGTGAAGGTGTTCACCGTGAAGTGGACGAAACCATAGAACTCCATCTCGTGCCAGCGCAGTTGGCGCGCGGATGGAACGGGCCCGTACGGCGCCGGCGGCGGCGTGCCCGAGGCAACAGCGCCCGCCTGAGCGGCGAGGGCGAAGCCAGCCACGCCCATCAGAACGGCGATACCCGTCATCCGTGTCTCCCTCCCGAGGCGTCTTCGCCTCCACGAGACTGCCTTAGCGGAAATGTGCTTGCCGGGGGGCTCGGCGGTGTGGCGACTGCTTAACGTTTGCCCACGCGGCCGGGGTTCACGGCGGCGATGCGGTAGGTGTGGGCGTGACAGATGGCCAGGGCGAGGGCGTCGGCCACGTCGTCCGGCTTGGGTATCTCCGGTAGGTCCAGGATGCGTTGTACCATCGCCTGCACCTGCTTCTTGTCCGCATTGCCGTAACCGACCACCGCCATCTTCACCTGCATCGGCGTGTATTCGGCAATCTCGATGCCGGCCTTCGCCGCGGCGAGAAGCAGAACGCCGGAGGCGCGTCCCACGCTGAGCATGGTGCTCACGTTGCGTCCGAAGAAGAGGTGCTCAATGGCGATGGCATCCGGCTTCGCGCGGCGCAAGAGGTCCTCGGCCTCATCGAAGACCTGCATGAGGCGAGCGGCGTCGCTCGGCCCCTTGCTGGTTTCCAAGGTTCCGTAGTCAATCACGGTTTTCCGGCCCCCCTCCACGCGGAGGAGGCCGAAGCCCGTGATCGCGGTGCCAGGATCCAATCCGAGAATAACCATCCCTCTGATTCTAACACGCAAGCACGCGCGCGGTTGACTCTCAAAAACGCGCGGGCTTACCATAACCGTGCTATGACACGTGACGAAGGCGGCATATTTGTGGGCGTGGACAGCGGTCAACGTCCGGCGCGCGCTCTTGTGGTTGATGGCGAGGGCAAACCCGTCGGCGAAGGCGCCGGCTCCACGGTCTCCTCGGCGGTGGAACTGGCCCTCGCGCCCTCGGGCGCTGGAATCGTTGATATCACCAGTGTTGGCGTGGCGATAACGCAGGCCGATGAGCGCGACCGCGCCGCTGTTTCCCTCCTCTTTCCAAACGCGCCTGTCATCGTGGCGGAGCGCGCCAAGTGCGCCCTGTACGGCGCCAGCGGCCTCGGACGCGGCGTCTGGCTGGACGCCGAGTGCGGTTTCGCCTACGCGCGGGGAACGTCCGGGCTCGAGGCCACGGCTGGAGGCTGGGGCCCGGTGGCCGGGGATGAAGGCAGCCGCCGCTGGCTGGGGCTGGAGGGCGTTCGGGCCGTGTTTCGCGCGCATGACGGCCGGACCGGCGACACCGCGCTCCACGATCTGGCGCTCAAACGTTTCAGCGCTTCGTCCGTTACGGCCCTGCGCGACGCTCTGGACGAAGGGGCAGACGTGTCGGAATTCGCCGCCGACGTCTCCATGGCAGCCGCGGCCGGCGACAAATTGGCCGCCGCCCTCACGAACCATGCCGCCCTGCACCTGGCAAACCTGGCCCTGGCTGCGGCCCGCGCCGTCTTCGAAGGAGATCCAGAGGTGGCGGTCTTCGGCTCGGGGTACGCCTTCGAGGACGAGACGGTGGCCGGGCAGTTGGACGGGTGGCTGGAGCGCCTGCTCCCCACCGCTCTGCGCCATCCGGCGCTCGCCACTCCAACGGTCGGCGCTCTCCTTCTTGCCTGCGCCGCCGCCGGCCTTGAGCCGGAGGAATTGGATTGGCGCGCACTTCTGGCAGCGGACGCGCGCCTCAACGAGATATCAAGTACGAAAGGCAAATCACTACATGACGCCTGAACGCATCCAAGAGCTGGTCGCCGTCTACCGAGACGGACTGCTTCTAGACACTATCCCTTTCTGGATGAAGAACGCCCTCGACCCCGAGTTTGGCGGCTACATCACCTCCGTAGACCAGGACGGAACGTGGCTGCAAACCGACAAGTCGGTCTGGTTTCAGGGCCGATTCGTCTGGATGCTGTCCACCCTCTACAACACGGTCGAGAAGCGCCCTGAATGGCTGGCCGCAGCCAAATCCGGCGTGGAGTTCCTGAACGCTCACTGCTTCGACACGGATGGGCGGATGTTCTTTTCCGTTACCCGCGAGGGAAAACCGCTACGCAAGCGGCGCTACCTGTTCAGCGAGTCGTTCGCCGTGGTGGCGTTGGCCGCCTACGGGGTCGCCTCCGGCGAGGAGAAGTACAAGCAGCAGGCGCTGGACCTCTTCCGGCTGATGCTGAAGTACCACACAACGCCGGGCCTGTTGGAGCCGAAGGTGAACCCGGAAGTGAGGCCGGGCAAGGGCCTCGCGATGCCGATGGTGCTCATCGTAACGGCGCAGGAGCTCCGGAAGGCCGTGGATGACCCCATTTGCACCCAGGTCATCAACGAGGCCATCGCCGAGATCGAGCGCGACTTCCTGAAGCCCGAGTTCAAATGCGCCCTCGAACTGGTGGGGCCGAACGGCGAGTTCATCGACAACTTCGACGGCCGCACGGTGACGCCTGGCCACTCGATGGAGTGCGGTTGGTTCATCATGGAGGAGGCCCGCCTGCGAGGCGGCGACGCTCATCTGCTGGAACTGGGAGCCCGGATTGTGGATTGGTCCTTCCAGATTGGCTGGGACGACGTCCACGGCGGCGTGCTCTACTTCCGGGACTGCAAGGGCCTCCCGCCCACGGAGTATTGGCAGGATATGAAGTTCTGGTGGCCCCATAATGAGGCCATCATCTCCAACCTGCTGGCCTATGAGCTCACTGGCGACGCCAAGTTTGCGCGCCGTCATAAGATGGTTCATGATTGGGCCTACGCGCACTTCCCGGACGGCCTGCACGGCGATTGGTTTGGCTATCTGCACCGCGATGGCACGGTAGCCACCCGCGTGAAGGGCAACATGTGGAAGGGACCGTTCCACCTGCCGCGTATGCAGTGGTACTGCTGGAAGACGCTGGAGCGGATCCAGGCCAGAGGCTAGACGACGTCCGGGGCCGCGCAACGCCCCGCCAAATTCGAAACGGAAAGACAGGAAATGCCGGACAAAATCCTCCTCATGCCGCTGGACGAGCGGCCCTGCAACTACTGGTATCCGCGCTACGTGGCCCCCATCGGCGGCGTGGATCTGGTAATGCCTCCGCCGGAGATCATGCCGAAGTTCCGCCAAACGGGCGGCCCCAACGCGCTGCACCAGTGGTTCCTGGAGAACATCGAGAAAGTCGATGCCGCGGTGGTCTCCGTGGACCTCTTGGGCTACGGCGGCCTGATTCCCAGCCGCATCGGCCAGGAACCGCTCGCTGAGGTGCTGGATCGACTGGAGATCCTCCGAGAAGCGCGTCGCCGCAAGCCAGATCTCAAGATCCTTGGCTTCAACGTGATTATGCGGACGTCGAACAGCACCGTGAACACCGAGGAGCCGGAGTACTGGACTCCGTGGGGCACTACGATCTTCCGCATCTCGCAACTCATCGACCGGGTCGACCGGCTGGGTATCGAGGAGGAGGAGCGCGAGCTGGCTGAGTTGAAGGCGCGCGTGCCGGCGGAGATCCTACAGGATTACCTGAACCGTCGCGAGCGCAACCACGCTGTCAACCGCGCCATCATCGCGATGGCCGCGGACGGCGTATTCGACTTCGTCTTCCTGAGCCAGGACGACGCCAGCGAGTTCGGCATCCCGGCCCGCGAGCAGAGGGTGCTGCGGGCAGACATCCGCGAGAAGAACGTGGGCGACAAAGTCGTCGTCTACCCGGGCGCCGATGAGGTGGGCCTTGTGTTGCTGGCCCGCGCGGCATGCGGCCTCGCCGGTTACGCCCCGCGCTTCTACCCGCGGTGGGCCTCCACCGGTGGAGAGAGCATCGTTGCCCTCTTCGAGGACCGTCCCCTGGGCCAGACCGTTCGCGGCGAAGTGTATTGCGCCGGCGGGATCACCGTGGAAAGCCCGCGCGAAGCCGACATCATGCTCTTCCTGAATACCCCCGGCGAAGCCCAGGATTATCCCAACCGGGCGGCTATTGCCAAGACGGTGGAAACGCCGGCCCGCAACCTGCCGGACTTCCTCGCTTCGCTGGCCTACTACGCCGGTTACATGCAGGTGGCCGTTGCGGACGTGGCATACTGCAACGGCGCGGACCCCGCGCTGGCGCCATTGCTGCCGAAGTTCGTGAACTACCCGCAACTGGCGGCGTATGGCGGCTGGAACACGGCGGCCAATACCATCGGCACGGTTGTCGCCCACGCCGCTATGCGCACCCTCGGCCTGCACCATGTTGAAGGCGGGGACGCCATGGCGCGCGAGGCTGCCCATCAAACCTTCCTCTTCTACCGGTTGCTGGAAGATTGGGGCTACCAGGCTGTCATCCGCACGGAGGTTGAGGAACACCTGGTGAAGATCGGCGACAACCCCTACAAACTAGGGGACCGCGAAGACGCAGTTCGGGTGGACATCGAGCGCCGCGTCCAGGAACTGGCCGGACGCATGTTCGACGAATGGTTCTGCGACCAGGGCAGCAGCCCGGACCCGACGCTCCGGCCGGAAGGCTGGTCGATCGAGAAGGTGACGCTCCCATGGAACCGCACCTTCGAGGTCGGAATCGAGTGCTGCGTGGGCGTTGAGGCGATCGCCGGAGACCACGCTAAGGATTAGTGATCAGTCGTCAGTCGTCAGTCATCAGTTAGCAGCCCGAAGGCTTCCGCTCTTGGGGATAGCATCCCCCTCCGCGGAGGCCTTCGGGCCGATGACTGACGACTGACAACTGGCGACTGATAGCTGATGACTCCTCAATGAGATCCTCGTTCGCCGCCGTCATTGGTTTCGCCATTTTGCTCCCCGCCCACGCGCAGGACACGCCGCCGGAAGTGGCAGCCCAGATTGCCGCCAGCGGAGTGGGCGCGATCGTCGGCCTGGGGGGAGTGGACCCGCTTGTCGCTCCTGCTCTAGACGCGCGGAGAGACTGCTCCGGCGGCAAGCTGGTATACAGCGGCAGCCCCGAGTACTGCCCCGGCCCCGGCATCCTGTACCAGGATACCTTTGGGGCCGGCGAAGACGTTCGACTCTACCTGTACCACGTGAATGCGTCGCCGAAGCCGCTGCGCTTCTCGGTGGTGCTCGAACCGGTGGGAGGCAGGGCGCATGTGGACGTGGAAAACAGCATTGCCATCGGCCCGAGCCGCGACTACTTCTCGGTTGGCCGGCTCTCCGCCTTCATCCAACTGGGCCGCCCCACCCCGCCGCGCCCACGCCCAATAGACCTTTCGTCGTCCGCGCTTCTGGACGCCGATCTCGATGCCCGCCTCGTTCCGCCGGGCAGACCGGAGCCGTTGATCCATGGGCTCTACGATTTCCGCGTGACCTCCGGGACCGTCCGGATGAGCGTTGTGGCCGTTGAGGGCGACGCCGATACGCTGACCCGGTTTCCCGCGCTGACGCTCCTCGCTCGCGACAAGCACCACGACCGCGGCACCTACCGGTTCTTTACCGAGGATGCGGTCGTCGCGCAGCCCTACAGCACGGCGGACGGCGTGCGCCACCTTCGCATGGCGGACGGGGTTGCGGACCCCTGGATGCAGGGCGGCGACGCGACCATCGGCAGCAGCAGCCCGTATCGCGGCAGCTACGGGGTCATCTACAAGGTGCACCTGAAGCTCGTCTCTCCCGATGGCCGTAAGGTGGCGCTGGTTCTGAACCCGCGCGCGGGCGGCCTGGGGGGCGCGGTGGCGGTGGAGCGGCCCCGGCACGGGAAATCAGCCGACTACTCGCCCAGCCTGAACCTGCGCACGGTGGAAGAGAAAGAAGAGGCGGCCGTCCTCGCCAAGTGGGACCCCAAGACCACCCCGGAGGTCACCGTCTGGTGGACGCCGCCCGGCGCGGCCAGCCTTCCGGTGGAGTGGATCCTGCTGCCGTACTGACGCGCGGGACGGCGGTTGCCGTTGATATCGCCCGAACCTCGCCGCTCAGCCCGGTGTTCATGCTTTACGGCGACCAATCTGGTCGGATATACTGAGGTTGGAAGCGCGGGAGACTCGGATCGAAGGGAATCACTGAATGAAGTTGTTTGGCAAGGGCGCGAATCCAGCGGCGGAGACGGCGGGCGTGACCGAGGAGGCCGTGCTGAACGCGTTGCGCCAGGTCATTGACCCGGACCTTCACCGCGACGTTGTTGACCTGGGGTTCATCAAGGATGTGAAGATCTGCGAGGGTCTCGTGGGGCTCACAATGGAACTCACCACCCCCGCCTGCCCCGTGAAGGATCAGATGAAGAAGGCCGCCGAGCAGGCGGTGCTGGCCGTTCCCGGCGTTACGCGGGCCGAAGTGCATATGACGGCCCAGGTGCGCCAGAGCCACGATCCGTGGTCGGAACGCGCCCCGGTTCCGGGCGTTCGCAACATCGTTGCGGTGGCTTCCGGCAAGGGCGGCGTGGGCAAGAGCACGGTGGCCGTGAACCTGGCCGTATCGCTGGCCCGCCAGGGCGCTCGCGTGGGGCTGATGGACGCCGATATCTATGGCCCCAGCATCCCGCTGATGATGGGAGCGCAGGACGCCCGCATGATGGGCAATGAGGCCGGCCGTCTGCTTCCGCTGGAGGCCCACGGCGTGAAGATCGTGTCCATCGGGTTCCTTTTGGGAAAGGACGCTCCGGTGGTGTGGCGCGGGCCCATGGTGGGGCGCGCCGTGCAGCAACTGGTGCGTGACTGTGAGTGGGGTGAACTGGACTACCTGATTATCGACCTGCCGCCCGGAACCGGCGACGCCCAACTGAGCCTGGCCCAGAGCGTTCCGCTGGCCGGCGGCGTGATCGTTACCACCCCGCAGGACATCGCGCTCCTGGATGCCACGCGCGGCCTCTCGATGTTCCGCGAGGTGAAGGTGCCGGTGTTGGGCATCGTGGAGAACATGAGCTACTTCGCCTGTCCGCACTGCGGCGAGCGGACGAACATCTTCAGTCACGGCGGCGGCGAAACGACGGCCGCTCGGCTGAAGGTCCCGTTCCTGGGCGCGATACCGCTGGACATCGACGTCCGCATCGGCGGAGACACCGGGATGCCGATTAGCGCCGCCAAACCCGATAGCCCGCAGTCTTTAGCCTTCATGGAACTGGCCTCCCGCGTGGCCGCCGCGGCGAGCGTCGCCGCCATGGACATGCAGGCCCAATCCGAGGGCTTCGTGCCTCTGAACACGCTGGCCAGCCGGAAATAGCTGGCTAGAACTCAGAACACAGAACTCAGAACTCAGTCAGAAGAAGGCCCCGCCTGGGAGGAGAGTATCCTCTTAGGCGGGGCCTTCTTCTGACTGAGTTCTGAGTTCTGTATTCCGAGTTCTAGTCGGCCACAAACGGCAGCAGGGCGATTTCGCGGGCGCGCTTGATGGCGACGGCGACGATGCGCTGATGCTTGGCGCATGTGCCGGTGACTCGGCGCGGAAGGATCTTCGCGCGGTCGGACACGTGGCGGCGCAGGCGGGCGATGTTCTTGTAGTCAACGGTGTCCACCTTGTCCACGCAGAAGGCGCAGAACTTGCGGTGGCGAGGTCCCTTGAAGGGTTTTCCGCTGCGCTGCGGGCGCGCGGAGGGCTTCATTCTCATGTTTCTCCTCGGGCTTATGGGCGGGCCTCCAAGGGCCCGCCGAAGACCGGGCGCGCGAACGCGGCCCGGTTGGGATTACTGATCGGCGAACGGGTCTCCGAAATCCGGTTCTTCGGTTGTCGGCGCGCTGGTAGCGGCCGGCGCAGCGGCCGGGCGCTCCGCGAAGGACTGCGCGGCGCGCTGTCCGTAAGCGGGCGGGGCCTCCTGGTCCCGCGCCGCTCCGCCGGAATCGCCTTCGCGCGGTCGGTCCAGGAACTGAACGCGCTCCGCCACCACTTCGGCGGCGCTGCGCTTGGTGCCGTCCTGGGCCACCCACGTTCGGATCTCCAGGCGGCCGTCCACGGCAGCCTGGCGACCCTTCTGCAGGTAGTTGGCCACGTGTTCGGCCTGCTCGCGCCAAACCTTAACGGTAACGAAGTCGGTTTCCTTCTCGCCGCTAGCGTTCTTCCACGGTCTATCCACCGCAAGGCGGAAATCGGTCACGGCCACGCCACTGGGTGTGTACTTCAACTCCGGGTCGGTAGCCAAGCGTCCAATCAGAATGATCCTGTTCATCTTTTGTTTTCTCCTGATAGCCTAGTCGGACGTAATCGGTGTGGTATGGGTCGCGGCCGGTCGGCGCGGGGCCGTTCCGGCGATGGTTGGGCCGTTGGGTCGTTACGCGGTTTCCTCGGCGGTGGGCGCTTCGGCGGCGGGCGCTTCGGCGGCCGGCGCGGCTTCTTCAACCGCCGGGGCGGTCTCTTCGGCTGCTGGGGCGGTTTCTTCAACTGCCGGAGCGGCTTGTTCAGCCACTGGGGCGGCTTCTTCGGCGGCGGGCGCCTCGGGGGCGGTCTCTTCGGCGGCCGGCGCTTCCGGCGCGGGCTCGGCGACCACGGGCTCCGGCTCGGGAGCGGGGGCCGGCGCGGCGGGCGGCGGGGCGATCACGGGCTCTGGAGGCATTTCCTCCAACCGGATCACCATGGAGCGGAGCACGCCATCCGTGATGTTCAGAACGCGCTCCAACTCCGCCGGGGCGGCGGCTTCGCTCTGGAAGTTCATCACAACGTACTGGCCATCGCGCTTGTGGTTGATGGCGTAGGCAAGGCGGCGCTTGCCAAGAATCTGGGTATCCACACGCAGGTCCGTGGCCCCCTGGGCCTCGGCCAGCGCGCGGAAGCGTTCCACCAACGCCACGGAGTTCTCTTCAACCACGTCCGGGTCGATGATGTACACGACTTCGTACGGCCTAACCGGCATTCTGTGTCCTCCCTATGGACTGAACTGGCCTCCCGTACTTGGGAAGCAGGAAGGTTCGAGCGAACGGATATTCGCCCGCTCTATTCCGTTTCATTATAACAGGGGCCGGAGGTCGCGGTCTAGCCTTTCGCCGCGAACCTGACACATTCGGGCTTTACCCGCGCCCCTCAATTCCAGTATACTTCAACCTTGGACGAGCATTGGAGGGGCTTGGGTTGTCGGCGATCGCGCCGATGCCAGTCGTGCGCGCCGAAAACCGAGGCCCTTCCGAACGGTATCCATACGGGAGATTCCATCCATGCAAGTGATTTTGACCCAGAGTGTGACCGGCGTTGGCAAGGCCGGCGAAGCGCACAAAGTGGCGGACGGCTATGCCCGCAACTATCTCATCCCTCGCAAGCTGGCCGTGGAGGCCACCAAGGGCAACCTCCGCAACCTGGAGAAGATCCAGGAAGACAGCCTGAAGCGCGAGGCCGCTGCCCGTTCCGCCGCGGAAAAGGTGCTGGCCGCCATTGATGGCGTTCGGCTCAACATGCCGGCCCGCGTATCCGCGGACGGCAGCAAACTCTATGGCTCCGTTACCACCCAGGATATTGCGAACGCTCTGAAGAGCGTCACCGGCCAGGAGCTGGATAAGCGACTCGTGCTGACGGACGCTATCAAGCGCGTCTCCATCCAGGAAGTTCCGATCCGCGTGTACGCCGGCATCACGGCCCGCGTTACCGTGGCGGTCTATCCGGAAGGCCAGCAGCCGCCGCCCATTGTCGTGGCCGCTCCGCCCGAGCCGGAGGTTGTTGAAGCCCCCGCCCCGGAGCCGGTCGCCGAGCCGGCCCCCGAAGCCGAAGCGGAGTAGCATCCGCCCTCGACCGCGTATCGACGGCCCCCGTCTTCCGCCTGGAAGCCGGGGGCCGTTTCGCGCTGGGAAATGACGTCATCGCTCCCCGCCGGGGCTATTCGTCTCGGTGCTGATTTGTGGCATCGGCCCATTTCCCCCTGTTCCCCAACGGCGCTGCGCGCCATCATTTGGGGTGTGGAAGCTAATCGGGAGCCGCCCCTGTTTGTGGGGTGGCTTTCTGACATTTGAAGGGGCGCCATTGTGATCGACCGTCTGCCCTCTCGGGACTTCGTCCCGCCGCAAAACCTGGAAGCCGAGCAAAGCGTGCTGGGCGCCATGATCGTGGATCGCTTCGCTGTGGAGCGGGCCATTGAAGTCCTGACTCCGGAGGACTTCTACCGCGATGCGCACCAGCGCATCTTCATGGCGATGTGGGACCTGGCCGAACGAAACGAGCCGGTGGACCTGGTTACTCTCTCGGACGCGCTCCGCGTGCGCCAGCAACTGGAGCAGGTGGGCGGCGTGTCATACCTCGCCACCCTGGCGGACATCGTGCCCACGACGGCGAACGTCGAGTACTACGCGCGCATCGTGGAGCAGAAGGCTATCCTTCGCCGCCTCATTGAGGCGTCGTCGCGCATCCAGGGTTGGTCCTACGAGCAGAGCGACGATGTGGACTCGATTGTGGACCGGGCGGAGCAGGAGATCTTCCGCGTGGGCCAGCGCCGAATGGGCAAGGCCTTCTACCCCCTGAAGACCCTCGTTGCCGACGGCTGGGACCGCATTGAGGCCGCCTACGACGATCAGAACGAGGTCACCGGCATCGACACCGGCTTCAAGAAGTTCAACTTCATGACCAGCGGCCTCCAACCATCCGACATGATCATCATCGCCGCCCGCCCGTCCATGGGAAAGACCGCATTCGCATTGGGGATTGCCACCAATGCCGCCCGCCTCTCCGATGTGGCCGTCGCCGTGTTCAGCCTGGAAATGAGCAAGGAACAGCTCGCCATGCGCATGATCACCAGCGAGGCCCGCGTGAACGCCCACCGGTTGCGAACGGGCTATCTCAAGGAAGGCGACTGGGGCAAGATCGGCGACGCCGTGGCCCGCCTCTCCGAGATGAAGGTGTTCATCGATGATTCCTCGGACATCACCCCCATGCAGATGCGCGCCAAATGCCGCCGGCTGGCCGCGGAGCATAAGCTGGGCATGGTGATCATCGACTACCTCCAGTTGATCCACGGAGGCGGGCGCGACGAGAACCGCAACCAGGAAATCACAACCATCGCGCGCAACTTGAAGGCGATGGCCAAAGAGCTGAACGTTCCGGTTGTTGCGCTGTCGCAGTTGAGCCGCGCCGTGGAGCGCCGCGAAGACAAGCGCCCTATGCTGAGCGACCTCCGCGAATCCGGATCCATTGAGGCCGAAGCGGACTTGGTCTGCTTCCTCTACCGCGAGGAATACTACAAGCGCAAGGAAGAGACGAAGAGCCTCGCCGAAATGGGCAGCGATAAGGCGGGAGACCACATGGTGCCCGGCGAGAAGGCTCCAGAGATCACGGAAATCATCATCGCCAAACACCGAAACGGCCCCGTCGGCGCCATCAAACTGGCCTTCATACCGGAATATGCGCGGTTCGAGGACCTTGCCGAGCATGAGGAAGAGCCGCCCTACGAAGGCGGGTAGCCCGGAGCCGCGCTCCACAGGGGACCGAAGCCGTTGTTCGACCGTATCATTGGCACGTGGGCTGTGGCGGGGGGCATTAGCCTTGTCTTCACGTTCTTCAAGCAGTACCGCGCTCGCGTTCGCTACATCTATGTGGCGCTGATTGGCGCGTGGGCCATCCTCTGGGGCCTGCAATGCATGCGCCACGAAGACCTCGCGCCCCGGTGGGCCCTCTGGCTCGTATTCCTGTCTGGCCTTGCCGCGATGGTGGCGGACAGCGTACGTCGCTACCGGGAGACCTCAACACGCCTGCGGAGAGAACGGCTGGAGCGACTGCGCCTGGCTCAGCAGAACCCGAGCGCGCCGCCCACACCCGGCGCGGAGAACGCCACCACCGATGAAAGGGATGCCTAGATGACGACTGCTTTTCTTGGCCTTGGGACGATGGGGTATCCGATGGCGGGCCACCTGGCCCGGCATTTCACCACCGCGGTCTGGAACCGCACGCCCGAAGTGGCCGCTCGCCACGCGGCGGAGCACGGCACGCGGCAGGCGGCCTCCATTCCCGATGCCGTGGGCGCCGACATTGTGTTCTCCTGCGTGCCAACGAGCCGCGAAGTGAATCTCCTGGTGGATGCTGCCCTGCCGGCGCTTCGGCCGGGGTCCCTCTGGGTGGATTGCACCAGCGGCGACCCCACGATGGCGCGCGCAACGGCGACCCGCCTGGCGGAGCGCGGGGTGACGTATTTGGATGCGCCGGTCTCCGGCGGGCGCCCCGGCGCCGAGTCAGGTACTTTGAGCGTGATGGTGGGCGGCGACGCGGCGGCCCTGGAGCGCGCCCGTCCGGCCATCGAGGCCTTTTCCTCCCGCATCGTGCATGTGGGCGCCGTGGGCGCCGGCCACATGGTGAAATCGGTGAACAACGCGTTGATGGCCGTGAACCTGTGGGCGGCCTCGGAGGGCGTTCTGGCCCTGGAGCGGGGCGGGGTGGATCTTGGCGCCGCCATGGAGGTCATCAACGCCAGCAGCGGCCGCTCCTTCGCCACGGAGAGCCTGTTGGCGGCTGGGCTCGGGCCGGACGAGCTTCAGCCCTGGTTCAAGCTGGCCCTGTTGCACAAGGATACGGCCATCGCCAGCGATGTGGCCCGCAACGCGGGCCAGCCGGCCCCGTTCCTCTCGCTGATTGTGGACATGCTGGGCGCGGCGCGGGCCGGCTTGGGCGGCGAGCCGGATTACCGGGCGATTCCACGGGCCTTGCGAGCGTGGCAGAAGGGCATCCTGGGGCGGAGCTGAGGCGGTTCCCAACGCCTCTCGGCAGGTGTTGAAACAGGCGTCCCTTTCCGGCGCGGTTGAAATACCCCTCCGTACGCCCGTAGGATGTGAGCGTATGAAGGTCCTCGTCATTGGCGGCGGCGGGCGCGAACACGCGCTCGCCTGGAAGATAGCGCGGAGCCCCGAAGTTTCGGAGGTTATCTGCGCGCCGGGCAATCCCGGCATGGCCCAGTTGGGCCGCTGCATCCCGTTGAAGCCCACGGACATCGACGGCATCCGCGCTCTCTGCAAGAGCGAGGGCGTCGGGCTTGCTGTGGTGGGCCCCGAATCCCCCCTCATCGCCGGCCTCGCCGATGCGTTGCGCGCCGATGGCGTTCCCACGTTCGGCCCCGGCGCGGACGGGGCGCAGTTGGAGGGCTCGAAGGTCTTCTCGAAGGAGTTGTTCCGGAAGTACGGCATCCCCAGCGCGCGCTTTGAGGCTTTCGATGATGCGGATGCGGCCGAAGCGGCCGCCCGCGCCTGGAACGGGCCCGTGGTGGTGAAAGCCGACGGCGAGGCCGCCGGCAAGGGCGTGCTGATGTGCGCCACGCCCAACGAAGCTGTGGCTGCAGTCGACGCGGTGATGCGGAAGCGCGCCTTCGGCGACGCCGGACGCCGCATCGTTCTGGAGGAATGGCTGCAGGGAACGGAAATGAGCCTGTTCGCGCTCTGCGACGGCAAGTCCATCCTGCCGTTCCAGACGGCGCAGGATTACAAGCGCGCCCTGGATGGCGACGCCGGGCCCAACACGGGCGGCATGGGCGCCGTTTCGCCGGTCCCCTTCGTCACGCCCGTGATGCTCCAGGCGGCGGTGGAGGAAGTGCTCCTGCCCACGGTCAAAGCCCTTCAGGCCGAGGGCATCGACTATCGAGGCTGCCTTTACGCCGGCTTGATGTGGACCGCAGATGGCTGGAAGCTGCTGGAATACAACTGCCGCTTCGGAGACCCGGAGACGCAGCCGCTTCTCTGCCGCATGGAGAGCGATCTCTTCCCGCTGCTGCTGGACTGCGCGCAGGGCGATCTAGGCCACCGGACCATCGCCTGGACGCCCGGCCCGGCCGCGTGCATCGTTGTGGCGGCCGGCGGTTATCCCGGCGCGTATGAAAAGGGCGCGGTGATCCGCGGCTTGAAACTGGCGGCCGAGATCGAGGGCGTGGAGATCTTCCACGCCGGAACCGCCAACAATGATCAGGGCCTGATCGTCACCAACGGGGGCCGCGTGCTCAACGTGGTGGCCACCGGCCAAAACTATAACGCCGCACTGGAGCGCGCCTACGAAGCCGTGGAACTCCTCGGCTTCACCGGCATGCAATATCGAACCGACATCGGTAGAAACCTATCGGGAACCATCGAATAACCACAGAGACACAGAGGCACAGAGATCCGGATTCCTCTGTGTCTCTGTGCCTCTGTGGTAAATAGGACTGAAAGCATGATTGCACGTTACTCGCTGCCCGAGATGGCGGCGGTATGGAGTGAAGACAACAAGTTTCGCACGTGGCTGGAGGTCGAACTGGCCGTGGCCGACGCGCTGGCTGAGATCGGCGAGATCCCGGCCGAGGCCGCCCGCGTGATGCGCGAGAAGGGCCGCGTGGATGCCGACGAGATCGCGGAGATTGAGAAGACCACCGACCACGACGTGATCGCGTTCATCAAGTGCGCCACCCGGGATATGGGAGAGGCCGAGTCCTACTTCCACCACGGCGTGACGTCCACCGACATCGTCGATACCGCGCAGGCGCTCCAGTTGCGCCAGGCGTGCGACCTGTTGCTCTGTCGCCTCGACGAGTGGGAGGCCGCGCTGGTGAAGCGCGCCCGTGAGCACAAGTACACGCTTCAGATCGGTCGTACTCACGGCGTGCATGGCGAGCCCGTCACCTTCGGCCTGAAGCTGGCCGTGTGGGTGGCGGAGGTTCGCCGCAACATCGACCGCCTCCAGCACGCTCGCAAGAACATCGCCGTGGGCCAGATCTCCGGCGCCGTGGGCACCTACGCCAATATTGACCCGCGCGTGGAGGAGATCGCATGCCGCATGCTCGGTCTCGAAGCCTCCCCCGCTTCCACGCAGACCCTCCAGCGCGATCGCCACGCCGAACTGCTTACCACGTTCGCGATCATCGGAGGCAGCCTGGAGAAGATGGCCACGGAAGTGCGCAACCTTCAGCGGACCGATATTCTGGAGGCTGAGGAGTTCTTCAAGCCGGGACAGCGGGGCAGCTCCGCGATGCCCCACAAGCGCAACCCGATCACCGCGGAGCGCGTTGCCGGCCTCTCGCGCCTCCTGCGGGGCAACGCCCTCGCCGCCATGGAGAACCAGGCCCTCTGGCACGAGCGGGACATCACGCATTCCAGCGTGGAGCGCGTGATTCTGCCGGATTCCTGCCTCTGCCTGGACTACATGCTCTACAAGTTCACGGACGTCATCGACCGCCTCATCGTCTACCCCGAGAACATGATGCACAACATCGAGCGCACCAAGGGCCTGGTGGTCTCCCAGCGCGTTATGCTGGCCCTCACCGAGAAGGGCATGAGCCGCGAGGACTCCTACAAGACCGTGCAGAAAAACGCCCTGGCCGCCTGGAACGGCGAGAGCGATTTCCGCGCCAACCTGGAGGCGGACCCCGCCGTGCAGCAGCATCTTACCAGCGCCGACATGGATGAGTTATTCGATTATCGCTACTTCACCCGCCACCTGGGCCGGGTTTTTGACAGATTGGGTATTTGAGCCATCAGCCGTCAGCCGTCAGCCATCAGCCCCGGAATCGGGATCTGGTCGCTGACGGCTGACCGCTGGCGGCTGAGGAGCTATTGAATGCCGAAAGCAAAAGTCTATATCACGCTGAAGTCCGCGATCCTGGATGCGCAGGGGCAGACCGTTAAGGGCGCCCTGGAGCATCTGGGGTTCGCCGGCATTGAGGATGTGCGCGTGGGCAAGTACATCCAGATCGAACTGCCGGAAGGCGCCGGCGAGGCCGAGGTGAAGTCCATGTGTGACCGCCTGCTGGCTAACCCTGTGCTGGAAGAGTACCGGTTCGAGGTGACGGAGTAGTGGCCAAATCCAGGCTCGGCAAGTGGCGGGAGGCGGCGACCTCCATGCACCCGGCCGGGTGGCTGTGGGCGTTCATGCACAAGAACCCCACACCGGGCCGGTTCGACCTGCTCTACAAGCTCGGCAAGGGTGACCCGTGGCGCACGGACAATGCGCCGTATGAGGAAACCAAGCGAGCTGACCTGCTCTCGCTTCTGCGTTCGAAGTATGTTTCCATCCTGGACGCCGGTTGCGGAACGGGCAACGTGACCCGCCTTCTGGCGGAGCGAGGCCCTGTGCTGGGAGTGGACGCTTCACACGTTGCCATCGAGCGAGCCATCTCACTGGGCGGAGACGGCGTGCGTTATGAAACGGGCGACCTGCGCACGTGCCCCCTCCCGGAAGGGGTGGATCTGATCGTCGCCAGTGAGGTGCTGTATTATCTCACGGACGCCGACCGTCAGCCGGTGATCAGCCGGCTGGCCGATGCGCTGGCGCCGGCCGGGCACTTCGTGGTGGCTGGCGGCAAGGGGGACGACCGCGTGATTCCGCTTCTGGAGGCGCGGGCAGACCTGCATATGGCGGGCGAAGTGGTTCGCGAGGGCGACGTTTGGCGCCCGTATCGCATCGTGAATTTCGAGAAACAGGGCTAGCCGGGAGCGCGGCGGCGAGAGCACCGGGCTCCGCGCCGATCCTGTGTAGCGTATTATCGGGGGAAGAGTTATGACATTTGGCGTGATCATATTCCCGGGCAGTAATTGTGACATGGATGCCGTGCACGCGGTAACCGACGTCATGGGCCAGGAAGCGAAGGCGATCTGGCACGAGGAGACGAGCCTGGGCGGCGTGGACGCTGTCATCGTGCCCGGCGGGTTCTCCTATGGCGACTACCTCCGTTGCGGGGCCATCGCGCGGTTCAGCCCCATCATGGAGGCGGTTCGCGCTCACGCGGCCGAGGGAAAGCCGGTGATCGGCATCTGCAACGGCTTCCAGATCCTCACCGAGGCGCACCTGCTTCCGGGCGCCCTGCACCGCAACGAGGGCCTCCAGTTCCTCTGCCAGCCGGTCTATCTGCGCGTTGAGAACAACGACACCGTCTTCACCCGCGCCTACAAGAAGGGGCAGGTGATCCAGCTTCCCATCGCGCACAACGAGGGCAACTTCTTCGTTGAGAAGGACGAGGCCCTGAAGCTGGAAACCGAGCGCCGCGTGGTGTTCCGCTACTGCGATCCGGAAGGCCGCGTTTCCGAGGATGCGAACCCGAACGGCAGCCTGAACAACATCGCCGGCATCATCAACGAAGCGGGCAACGTGCTGGGAATGATGCCCCACCCCGAACGCGCCTGCGAGCTTCTGCTCGGCAGCGAGGACGGCAAGGGCGTGTTCGAAAGCCTGGCGGCTTCGACTTAGGATTGTTCGCATGGGTGACCCGATGACTGAGCCTGAAAGGCGACATTTCAAGCGCTGGGCCATCTGCCTGGTGAATGCGGATTACGAGGGGTCTCTCGAACGACGCAAGGTCTACGAGGTGCTTCCCGCCGTGCCGGGAGAAAACGGGCTGATCCGCGTGATCGACGAATCCGGCGAGGACTACCTCTACCCGTCCCAGATGTTTGCGCCGCTGGATCTGCCCGCCGCCGTGGAGTATGCACTTCTGGCGGCAGGCTGACGTCCTGATGCGCCGTTGTCCCCTATGTTGGCGGGCCGCTTTCGCGGCGTCAAACGCCATTTGACAGTGAACAAGATATGACACAATCACAAATCACGCCCACGAACCCGGAAGGGACGCGCGCGATGGCCCTTGAGATGGGGCTGAACGACGCGGAATATGATAAAGCGGTCGAAATCCTCGGCCACACGCCCACGCTCACGGAAGTGGGCATGTTCTCCGTGATGTGGAGCGAACACTGCGGCTACAAGTTCAGCCGCCCGATTTTGCGCCTCATCTCCAACTACCGCCAGATGGCCGACGAAGGCACCATGGAGAACGCTGGCGTGATCCCGCTGGGCGACGGCCTGGGCGTGGTCTTCAAGATGGAGAGCCACAACCACCCGTCCGCCGTGGAGCCCGTTCAGGGCGCGGCCACCGGCGTGGGCGGCATCCTCCGCGACATCTTCACGATGGGCGCCCGCCCCATCGCCAGCCTGGACAGTATCCGCTTCGGCCCCCTCTCCGATCCGCGCACCAAGTACCTCTTCCGCGGCGTGGTGGAGGGCATCGCCTTCTACGGCAACTGCGTGGGCGTGCCCACCGTTGGCGGCGAGGTGGTGTTCCACCCGGCGTACGCGGGGAACCCGCTGGTGAACGCCATGGCCATCGGCCTCGTGGAGGAGGGTAATATTGCCCGCGCCACGGCCAGCGGCGTTGGCAACCCCGTGCTGTTGGTCGGCGCCCGCACCGGCCGCGACGGCATCCACGGCGCCACCTTCGCCTCGGTGGAACTCACCGAGGAGAGCGAGAGCCGCAAGTCGAACGTGCAGTGCGGCGACCCGTTTACCGAGAAGCTGCTCATTGAGGCCACCCTCGAAGCGCTGGCCACCGGACACATCGCCGGCATCCAGGACTTCGGCGCTGCGGGCCTTACATGCAGCACCTGCGAAACGTCCGCGAAGGCCGGAACCGGCATGACGATCGACGTGCTGAAGGTGCCGCGCCGCGAGAAGGGAATGACCCCCTACGAGGTGATGCTCTCCGAGAGCCAGGAGCGCATGCTGGCCATCGTGGAGAAGGGGCATGAGGATGAAGTGGCCGGCGTGTTCCGCAAGTGGGGCCTCAACGCCGCGCTGATTGGCGAAGTGACCGCCGACGGAATGGTTACCGTAATGGAGGGCGACGCCTGCGTGGCGCGCGTGCCGGCCGACTGGCTGGCGGACCGCTGCCCCACCTACTCGTTGGAGGCTTCACAGCCGGACTACATCGACGAGGCCCGCTCCGCGGACCTGTCCAACATCCCCGACGCGGAAGACCACAACGCCAACCTGATGGCCCTGCTGGGCAACCCCTCCATCGCCAGCAAGCGCTGGGTGTACCGCCAGTATGACCACCAGGTGCAGACGAACAGCGTGGTTGTTCCGGGGGCTGGAGACGCCGCCGTTCTCCGCGTGCGCGGAAGCCGCAAGGGCATTGCCGCCACTACGGACTGCAATGCCCGCTGGTGTTACCTGAACCCCTTCGAGGGCGCGCGGGCCGCCGTGGCCGAGGCCGCCCGCAACCTGGCCTGTGTTGGCGCCCGCCCCGCGGGGGTTACGGACTGCCTGAACTTCGGCAATCCGCAGAAGCCGGAGGCGTTCTGGCAGTTCGAGCAGGCCGTCAAAGGCATGGCGGCGATCTGCGAAGAGTGGAGCATCCCCATCGTCTCCGGCAACGTATCGTTCTATAACGAGACGCCGGACGGATCCATCCTCCCCACCCCGGCCATCGGCATGGTTGGCATCCTGAACGACGTGACGAAGCGCGCCGAAATGGGCTTCCAGCGCGAGGGCGACATCATCATGACGTTGGGCCGCCCGGTCCGCGGCGTGGTGGAGGAGCTGGGCGGAAGCGAGTATCTCGTTACAGTGAGCGGCATCGAGGGCGGAGTGGCCCCAGCCGTGGATGCCGCGGCGGAGACCGCGCTGCGGGAGACGCTGATTGAAGGCATCGCCGCCGGTCACATCCTCTCCGCGCACGATGTCTCCGACGGCGGACTGGCGACGGCGCTGGCGGAGTGCTGCATGGTAAACGGCCTCGGCGCCGAGGTTGTGTGCGGAACAGACGACCGTAAGGACGTGGCGCTGTTCGCTGAGAACCCCGGCCGCGCCGTGGTGTCTTGCCGCACGGAGTTTGCCGCCGCTGAGCTGGCGCGCATCGCCGAACGCCACGGCTGCCCGTGCAACCTCGCCGGCTGGGTCAAGGGCGACCGGCTGAAGATCGGGTTCGATCGCCACGCGATCCCAGTGGACGCCGCGGTCTACGACATGTGGACCACCTGGGACACGGCCATCCCCAAGGCCTTGGCCGAGTAGGTGAACGAGAACGGCCCGCCGACGAGGCGGGCCGTTCTGTCATATCAAGCGCCTGTGGCGCCTGGCGCCTGGCGCCGGGGATCCTTTGGTCTACTGCACCCGGATAGGTAGGCCGGCGGAACTGAGCTGTGCCTCGGTGGCCTTGGCGCCTTCGAGCGACGCGAAAGCGCCGACCTGGATGTAAATCTTATCGCCTTCCGGGCGGACGTAGGGCAGGAAGCCCATCCGCTTCAACCGCGCCACCATCTTCTCCTCGTCGGCGGCGTTGATTGGGCCAACCTGGATCTTCGTGAGGGTGTCTGGCGCGGGCGGCGGCGGCGCTGTTGAGTTCGAAACGCCGGACTCGCTCACAGCGGGCGCGGGCGGCGCGGAGAGCGACGAAGCATTCCGGAACAGGGCCAGCCCGCCGGCGACTACGGCGATTACGAGCAGCGCCCCCAGTACCGTGGTCCACGGCACGGAGCGCGGCGCGGACCGGGAGGGCGCCGATTCGTAATAGGCCGTGTCAAGCGCGCCGGCCCGACGAGGTTCGGGCGGCGGCGCGTCTCCCACACGAGCGAAGTCGGCCCACTGCGGCGCTGTGAGGGCGTCCGGCGATTCCGGGTTGATCAGGCCGCGCACCCGCTGGATCACGGAGGGCGGCGTGCCCTGGGGAAACACCTCGGTGCGCGGAACGCCAACCGGATCCGGCAGGCCTCCGGCCAGCATCTGGGCCACCAGGAGCCCGAGGCACTGCATATCGCGGCGGCGGGGGTCGGGGTGCAGGAAGCCGGGACGAGTGGGCCACGGTTGCGGCGGGCCGGAGATGGCCTGGGCTGCGGCGATGCCCAGCCCGAGATCTGTCAGGACGACGCGTCCGTCTGCATCCACGCGGATCGTCTCCGCGTTCAGCCACCCATGAGCCCACCCAGATGCATGGGCCTGCGCCAGCGCCTCGGCGGCCAGCGACGAGATGCGCATAGCCTCCTCCAGCGGGATCGCCCCGTCGGATTCCAGAATCTCGCGGATCGTTCGTCCCGTCGGGAGGTCTGTTGCCACATACGCAGCTTCGCCTGTGCTGCGATAGGCGCGGATGGCCGGAAACGCAGAGGAAGAAAGACGCTGCGTCTGGTAGCCAGCCTCTGCGAACCAATCCAGTGCAGCGCGCACGCGCTCGCGGCTCAAGCGCTCCGTCGGCCACAACACCGCCAGCCTCACGGCGTTACCGGTATCCCGCTCGACCGCTCGATAGACCGCCCATGGCAACGCGCTGGCCAACCGCTCGGCCCCATCGAACGCGTCGAAGTTGATTTCCGATTCCCTCGCCAATTTCTCGCCCTCGGGTTCATTCTTCCACGTCCGCGCACAATTTGCCAACAGAAGGGGCAGCCCTAAGAGCAGGCGGCCGCTGCGAGTCGTATCCCCCGCCGCCTACCGCCCCGGGAATCAGAGCCGAAGCCGCCCGCGGCGATCTACGTATAGCCAGTTGACGGGTGGGGTCGAAGGCGGCTGGACGCCGCCCTGAAGGTTGGCTGGCGCACAGGGAGGGTAGAGCGATATCATGTGAACCGTACCTGGCAGGCGCTTGGTTTGCCTCTTATTGGGCGATCGGAACCCCGCCAGTGTTGCGCCCTCCGCTGCGGCGCACGAACGAGACTGAGAGAACGCGATGAAGCAACCGGCGCTGGAGTCATTGTTCCAGGAACTGAAGTCCTCCCCTTCCGGCCTCTCGACCAGCGAGGCGGGGCGCCGGCTCGCGAAGGCGGGTCCGAACGAGCCCGTCATCACGCGAAAGGACTCGGTTTGGCGGCAGCTATGGCGTCCGTTCGCCAGCCCTCTAGTCGCCGTCTTGCTGGTGGCCAGCGTGCTTTCGGCCGCGCTGGGGGAGGCCGCCAATGCGGCGCTGGTGGCCGCCATTGTCGTCATCAGCGGCTTGCTCAGCTTCTTCCAATCTCACCAGTCCCAACTGGCCGCCGAGAAGCTGCGCGCCGTCATCGCCCCAACCGCCGCCGCATTGCGCGACGGGGCCTTCAAAGAGATCCACCGTCGCGACCTCGTGCCGGGCGATGTGGTGCGGTTGGGGCCTGGAGACCTCGTGCCCGCCGATGTGCGGCTGATCGAAGCCACCGGCCTCCACGTTCAGCAGGCGGCGCTCACCGGCGAATCGATGCCGGTTGGCAAAGAGGCGGCGCCAGACGGGCTGGAGGTCGCGTCCGAGGCGGAGGCGCCCAATCGGGCGTTCCTCGGCACTTCCGTGGTGAGCGGGTCGGGCACGGCCCTCGTGACCGCAACCGGCCCTTCCACGATGTTCGGAGACATCGCGGCCCGCCTGGCGACGCGCCGGCCCGAGACCGATTTCGACCGGGGCATACGCGAGCTCAGCATCTTCATCACGCGGGTCGTCTTCTTTCTCGTGCTGTTCGTGTTTATCGTCAGCGTCTCGTTCCACCACAACACGATGCAGTCGCTGCTCTTTGCCGTCGCGCTGGCCGTGGGGCTCACCCCGGAGTTTCTGCCCGCTATCACCACGATTACGCTATCGCGCGGCGCGGTCCGCATGGCGAAACACCAGGTCATCGTGAAAAACCTCGCCGCCATTGAAAACCTCGGCAGCATCGACGTTCTCTGCAGCGACAAGACCGGAACGCTGACCACAGGCGAGATGACGCTTGTCGATCACGTGGGGCCGTCTGGACAGAAGGACGATCACGTCTTTACGCTCGCCTACCTCAGCAGTCTCCACGCCACGGATATCGACCACCCATTCACAGCGCCCGCCTCGGTCGCGCGCGGCCTCAACCCCCTCGATGCG
This sequence comes from Armatimonadota bacterium, assembly GCA_036504855.1. Lineage (GTDB taxonomy): Bacteria > Armatimonadota > DTGP01 > JAKQQT01 > JAKQQT01 > DASXUL01. The sequence continues at coordinate 33,611 of DASXUL010000119.1, forward strand.
GCCATCCAGGTCGCCGGCCACCCTGACGTGCACTCCTACACGAAGGTCGCCGAGGCGCCCTTTGACTTCGAGCGTCGACGCGCCTCGCTGGTGGTGAAGCAGGGCGATAGCTGCACGATGATCACAGTTGGGGCGCCGGAGAGCGTCATCGACGTTTGCAGCGGCTCTGAGACCTCCGGCGTAACTGCGCCGTGGGATGCCGCGGCTCGCGCCGCGGCGGAAACCACATTCCTTGGTCTCAGCGGCAAGGGCTACCGCGTGATCGCCGTCGCTTTCCGCACGGTTCCGCATCAGAATGCCTACGGGCCGGCAGACGAGGTCGGGTTAACGCTGGCCGGCTTCATGTCCTTTGTGGATCCGCCGCGCGAGGGGGCGGCGGAAGCCGTTGCGACGATGCGCCGTGATGGCGTGGAGATCAAGATCCTGACGGGCGACAACGACCTCGTGGCGCGTCACCTGTGTGAGCAGGTGGGTCTGACGGGTGCAGACGTGGTCCTCGGCGCCGACCTGGACAGGATGGGCGATGACGCCCTGGCGGCGGTGGCCGAAAGGACAACCGTATTCGCGCGGGTGTCTCCCGCTCAGAAAAACCGGATCATCCTCGCGCTGAAGCGACGCAGCCACGTGGTGGGCTTCCTGGGGGACGGCATCAACGATGCGCCATCTCTGCATGCCGCCGATGTGGGCATCTCCGTGGCCTCGGCGACGGATGTTGCGAAGGACGCCGCGGATATCGTTCTGCTGCAACCCGGTCTCGACAGCTTGCACAGTGGCATCATCGAGGGGCGCAAGGCGTTCAGCAACGTGATGAAGTACCTGTTGATGGGCGTGAGCTCGAACTTCGGGAATATGCTGAGCATGGCGGGCGCCGCGGTGTTCCTGCCGTTCCTCCCCATGCTGCCCAGCCAGGTCCTGCTGAACAACTTCCTCTATGACTGCTCGCAGATCACGATCCCGACCGATGACGTTGACCCGGATTACGTGCAGAAGCCGCGGCGGTGGGATCTGTCGATCATCCGCGACTTCATGGTTACCATCGGCCCTGTGAGCTCGCTGTACGACTTTCTGACGTTCTACGTGCTGCTCAAAGTGTTCCACGCTCAGGAGGCGCTGTTCCACACGGGCTGGTTCGTGGAATCGTTGGCGACGCAGACCCTCGTCATTTTCGTGATCCGCACCACAGCCAACCCGCTTCGCAGCCGGCCCAGCAGACCGCTGGTAGCCACGATTCTGGCGGCCATCTGCGTGGGCATCGCGCTTCCCTATTCGCCGGTATCGCGCATGCTGGGCTTTACGCCCCTGCCGGCCGGTTTCCTGCTGTTCCTGATTGTCGCCACGGCGACCTATCTGCTGCTTGTACAGGGCGCGAAGCAGCTTCTGTTCCGCCGCGCGGCGGCGGGCATGGCGGCCCGCTGACGCGCCGAAAACATGGGCGGCGCGCTTAACCGCACGAAGCGCCTACCGCCCCATTACGCGCAGGATGGCCTTGAGGGTGAGGCTGTCGGTGACGAGCTCCGAGACGGCGCCAAGGCGGGCCGCGGCCACGATGACGCGCGCCTTCGCCTCGCCGGTGGTCAGCACCACAGTGCCGAGGCCCGTGCCGGTGGAGCGGCGACGCTCCGCGCAGGCCATCAGTTGATGCGGGCTGGCGCCCACCACCAGCGAGTTCAGGCGGCCCACTTCGTCGTCGGGGTCACTGGAGGGATCCACAATGCCGGTGTCCTTCACGAGGTGGGTGCCGAAGTCGCCGATGACCCCCAGCGCCTCCAGGCGCGGCCGGTCTTCCGGGGTGACGAGCCCCGAGAGCCGGAGGAAGGACCCTTCGCTTTCGAGGCCGCCGACGCCGGTGATCATGGTGTCGGCCTGGTCAATGAGCGGCGTTACAGGCCGGTCGGCATGGTCGCGGGCGTCTGGGCCGAAGATGGTCGAGTAGCTGCGGTCGGCGCGCAGGAACCGCCAGATGACCTCCAGTTCCTGCGGCTTGTTCGCGAACTCCAACGGGATAAACGCCGGCGTTGACAGGCGGGCGGCGTCCAGCCCCCCTACTCGCTCGGCGGCCAGGCGCGCCAGGTAATTGGCGCCGGACTCGTAGCCGATGCGGTGGTACGGATTGTCCGGGGACATGGAGATGATGCCCAGCAGGGGGAAGAACATCGTCTGGGCATTCGGCGAGGCGGCCAGGCTTTCCACGAGGGCGCGAACGCTGCTGCCGAAGTGCAGGCCGATGGTATGGGCGCCGGTGGAGATGTAAGCGGAAAGGTACGGAGCGTAGAACCGTCCGATGCGCGCCAGGCGGTCCGGCGTGGAGAGACGGCCCCGGCGCGAAGGCATCGGCACCACCACAACGCGCTCGATGCGCGCGAAATCCTCGTCCTGGCGGAGGCGGTCCACCAGATCGCGGTCCGGCAGGAGCGCGGGCGACTCGGTTCTCAGCTCGGCGGGGCCGGTGAACATCGTGCGGGCGGTGAGCCAGCGCCGCTCTTTGGCCTCGCGCAGGCGGCGCGTAACGGTGGCGAGACTCTTGCCGATGAGGGCGGCGATCTCAGCGTTGTCGTAGCCCGTCTCGTCCAGCAGGGCCACCAGAGCGATTTCCAGGTCTTCCGCGGTAAAGCGGCCCACGGTCGCATCCATCGGGGGCGTCCTCCGTTGCGCATATGCGTCAAGATTGACGCAATCCGTCATTGCCATTCGCCGTCATTGTGGCATCCGGGGCGCCCGGCGGTCAAATCAGCGCTCGCGGCGCGACCCAGACCGCGCGCGTCGCCATGGGCTCAAGGCAGCGGCGCCAATCCTCGCGCCTCAGGCAAGTTCCCTCCGCTCGCTGAGCATCTCCCTTGACAACCATGGGGACGGCGTTCCTAGAGTGACGACATATATCCGACTATTTTGGTCGGCTATCGGATCTCAGCGAGATAGGAGACCCCATGTCCCTTCCGGTTCGGTTCGTTTTGGGCGCCTTACTGGGCGCCGGCGCCCTGCTGGTTCCAGCCTCCCCCGCCTCCGCCCACAAGCGGGATTTCGTGTTCTCCTACGACTGGTGGACGCCCGCCAAAGGCGAGAAGGAAATCGAAACGTGGGGCTCTTACGCCACCGCCGACAAGTCCACGCAGGGGCAGATCGAGTACGAGACCGGCCTCACCGAACGCCTGGCGCTCTCCGCGTATCTCGTTACGGAGAAGGCCAAGGGGGAGAGCGCTCACGCCGGCTACAAAGCGGAGGCCCGCTACCGCTTCGGAGACTATGCCGAAGGCAAGATCCTGCCTGCCGGCTACATCGAACTGGAGAAAATGCAGACCGAAACCGCCGAGCTGGAAGGGAAGCTCATCTTGAGCCGCTTCGTGGGCGACGCTAATCTCACCCTGAACCTGATCGCCTCCGGCCATATGCGGGGGGAGACCAATCGGGAGTATAGCTACGCTTTGGGCTATGCGCGAGGGACCAGGAACCCATCTGTTCGCCTCGGCATGGAGGCCGTGGGGAGCCTGCAAGACAACAGCCACGGAGTTGGCCCGGTCGTGGCCTACGACATCAACGCGAGCACGCGCGCGGTGCTGGGCTCCGCCTTCGGGCTTACGACGGGAACCGGAACGCAGATCCGGTTCATTGTGGAGTATGAGTGGTTCTGAGGGCGAACTGCCGCTGAGATCACGAATCCGACCGGCTGGCGGCGCAATCCCCCAGGCAATGCACATCGCGCTCAGCCGCGCAGGTCCGCCGGTCGGCGGCGGCGGAACGTCCAGAACGTGTTGGCGCTGAAATTCCAGATGACCACGCACGAGATGGTGATGACCTGGCAGGCGAGGTCCGCGTGACGGTAGCCGCGAAAGAGGTGCTGTCGCACGAGGAAGACGTGGAAGAGGCTGGCATTCAGCGCGAGGCCGATGAGGCTGACAATGCCGAACCGCACGAACTGGGCCCCGGCATCGGCCGTGTGGCCGGCCCGGAACGTCCATCGCCGATTCCAGTAGAATCCGTTCAGGATGGCGAATACCGCGCCCAGGGCGTTGCCCAACTGAGCGGCCGTGTCGGACTGGCTGTGCATCAGCCATTCCACACCTTTCATCGTCGCCATCTGGATGACAGTGGAAGACGCTCCCACAATGCAGAACTTAACGAAACGACGCGCGTGCGTCAACCCACCGTGCGCAATAGCCAATAGTTACCTCCGCCCGTAGTCTATCGCCCCACACTGCCAGGGGTCTAGCGACGCCCGCAAAGGATGAACAATGTGAATGGACCGGGCTGCGCTTGTCACTCACGCCCACGGGTTTCCATCCCGGGCGTGTGGGTACCCTAGCGTACAGAATCCCTCTCCGAAAGGTCGCTTGCCTCTATGACGTTTGTACCCTCGTCGATCGACGGTCTCTCCTCCGAGGCCGCCGCCAGCCTGGAAGCGTGCGCCGCCGGCCTGCTGGGCACCGCGGCCCTGATGGTGCGCCTGGATGGACGCCTGGCGGCGGCCCCGTGCGCCGTTGGAGCGTTCTACGCGGCCATGCTCTCTTATCCCGTTGGAGCCGAATGGCTGCTCTCCCGTGTCCATCCCGTCGTGGAGGCCGCCGTTGAGCGACGGCGCACGACGATGGGCGACGAGCAGGGAATGGCCTTCGCCGCCATCCCGCTCCCCGAGGACGGCGGTGAGCCCGGTGCGCTCGTGCTCTTCACATCTTTCGGCGTGCGCCTGGAGATGCGATCCCTGCTGGCGGCGGACCTGGGGCTTCCCGCGACCGTACTGATGAACGCGGTTGCCGAACCCGTCGCACAGGCCGCGCCGCACGCCGTCCGGCTGCTGGAACAGGCGCTGGCGGGGAGATCGAGCGGGAACTCCACGGGCGAACTGCACCGATACCGGGCGCTCCTCACGGCCACCCGCTCTCTTCTGGCGGCGACGACGGAGGCCGATGTCCTGCGCGAGGCGTGTGAGTCGGTGGTCGGTCTCCTCCACGCTGATCGGGCGATCCCGTACGCATTCGGCAAGGAGGGTTGGACCCCCAGCGCCGGCGTCTCTTACTGGGGCGCCGCGGAACCGAGAGACGGAGCGCTTGAACTCACGGCGATGGAGGAAGCGGGGCTGGCGCGGGGCGAGACCGTAACGCTCCCTACTCCCAGCCGCGCGCGCTGCCTCGTGCTGCCGTTGATGTCGGTACGCCCGCCGGCCCGCGATGTGGAGGCCCTCATCGCCGCAGAGATTGATCACGTTGCCCAGCCGGTCACCTCCGCGGAGATGGATGCGGCGCTGTTGGTCTGCCGGCAGGCGGGCCTTGCCCTGCGCAACGTGCGCCATGCCGCTATGGAGCGCAACCTCGCCGGCAAGCTTCAGGATCTGCTCCAGAGCCACCTGGACGTGCAGGCCCTGCCGGGCCTGGAGATGGCCGAGTTCTACCGCCCGGCGGCCCAGGATGCCCTGGTGGGTGGTGACTTCTACGACGCCTTTCCATTGCCCGACGGGCGGGCGGTGGTCCTCGTCGGCGACGTCGCCGGGAAGGGCGTGGACGCCGCGCTGCACACCCACCTCGTCCGCGACGCCCTCCGAGCGTATTCCCGCATCTGTCGCGACCCCGGCGAGATCCTGGCGCTCGCCAACGAGGCGCTTGCCGCCTGGCCCGAGTTCCGGGATTTCGCCACGCTGGCACTCGCCATCCTGGACCCGGCCGCGGGACGAATCTGCTACGCGGGCGCCGGGCACCCGGCGTCGTTCCTCTATCGCAAGAGCGTGGACTCCATCGGGGCGCTGGAGAGCACGGGGGCAGTGCTCGGCATCATGTCCGGCCTGAAGTGGGGCACGGTTTCGCACCGCTGGTCGGCTGGCGACGCAATCTTGCTCTACACCGATGGAATCTCCGAGGCCCATGCCCCCGGCTCGTACGACCTATTCGAAACGACCCGTATTCGCGACGCCTTTCGCGTGCGCCGCCGCGGCGCGCCGGACGCCATCCTGGACGCCGTGTTCCAGGCCGTTCGAAGCTTTTCACGCGGCGTGATGCATGATGACTGCGCGATGCTGGCAGTGAGGCACGCGGGCGAATAGTGACGCGGATGCCGGAAGCGGCGCTGTCACATAGCGTCCTGTCACGTGCCGTTCCGTGTCACTCTGCGGAACGAGGGGGCATGCGAGCGGGTTACGCTTGCGCCAAGCGTGAGGATGCGGTACAATGGGAGGTAGAGGTAGCCATGGCCAAGAAGGTAGAAGTTTTCACCGCCGGGACGTTCCTGTGCCAGGATGCGCTGCGGAGAGTCCGTTTGGTGGCATTTCCTGGAGTGCGAGTTGTGGAATACAACTTGCTGGAACTGGAAGAGGACGACCCCGGCTATCGCAAGGCGATCGAGTACGGCATATCGTCTGTGCCCACCATCGTGGTGGATGGAAAGATCGCACCCTTCTGTGTCCGCGAACCGATCACGGAGGGCAACCTTCGGCGAGTTCAGGTGGACAGGCCGGGCTAGAAAGAGCTGGAGGATACGACCGTGCAGCGCCTGCATCGCTTCCTGTGGATGGCGGTTGTCTGCATTATGGCAATCGTGGCGGTGAAAGCCGCGCCAAAGCCGTTTCAACTGAGCGTCGTCGCCGATGGCGCAACGCTGGGCACGGCCGCGGCCAACCTGGACGTTACCGTGGCCGACGGCAAGGCAGAGTGGAAGCTGACGGATGGCCATTTCGCGCCGGCCTCGCTCCCGGAGGCCAAAGTCTCCATGGACCCGGAGGTCCTCGCCGGTTCCGGAAAAGTCCCCCTGGCCGCTGAGATCACCGTGAAGGACTTCACGATCACCGTGGAGCAGAACACCGGCGTGGACATCAGCTACCGCTTCCGCCTCTCCGCCACGCTCGCCGACGGCGCCGTAAAGAGCGTGAGCCTGGCGCAACTGAAATAGCATTCAGCACTCAGCATCCAGCATTCAGCCCGAAAGCCTCCGTTAGACGAGATTAGTCGTCTCCTGGATAGAAGCCTTTCGGGCTGAATGCTGCATGCTGAGTGCTGAATGCTATAATGGGAACATATGATCGCATTTCTGTCGGGGAAACTCCGCATGGCGGGGGTCAATCATGTGGTGGTGGATGCCGGAGGCGTCGGGTATCGCGTTAGCGTGCCGCTTTCGTTGATGGCGCAGATGCCGGTCATCGGACAGCCGGTTGAGCTGTACGTCCACACCCAGGTGCGCGAGGATGCCATCCAGCTCTTCGGCTTCCCCACGCTGGAGGATCAGGAGCTGTTTGAGCTTCTCATCACCATCACCGGGGTGGGACCGAAGGTGGCGCTGGGCATCATGAGCGTGCTGGCCGCCGGCGCCGTTGCGCAGGCGATCAGCTCTGGCGACGCAGCCGCCCTTCAGCGCGTGCCGGGCGTGGGCGCCAAAACCGCCCAGCGCATCGTGCTGGAGCTGAAGGACAAGATGACCGAGCGCATGTGGCTGTCGCGGTCGTCCGGAACGTCCGGCTTCAGCGAAGCCAAGGGCGAGGCCATGAAGGACGCCGTGGAGGCGCTGGTGGCTCTCGGTTACCCGCGCGCCCAGGCGCGCCAGGCCGCCGAAAAGGCCGCCGAGGACGAAGCGCTTCGCGAAGACGTGGCCGCCCTCGTCCGCTCCGCCCTCCGCATCCTGACCACGCGGTGAGGGAGTCATCAGTGGTCAGTCATCAGTCATCAGCGCCCAATGTTGATGCGCAGGTCCGGGTTCTGATTTCCGAGTTCTGAGTTCTGAGTTCTATGACAAATCCGCACGATCGGATATTGACGCCGCATGACGTCGAAAACGAGGAGGCCGAGCTATCGCTGCGGCCGAAGCGGCTGCGCGAGTATATCGGGCAGCAGAAGATCAAGGACAACCTCTCGATCTCCATCGAGGCGGCCCTGAACCGCGGCGAGCCGCTGGATCATCTGCTCCTGTCCGGCCCTCCCGGGCTGGGCAAGACCACCCTCGCCAACATCATCGCCAACGAGATGGGCGCGCCCATCCGAACGTCCAGCGGCCCCGCCATTGAGCGCCCGGGCGACCTCGCCGCCATCCTCACCAATCTGGAGGAGGGCAGCGTGTTGTTCGTGGACGAAATCCACCGCCTCAGCCGCCTCGTGGAGGAAATCCTCTACCCGGCGATGGAGGACTTCACGGTGGACATCATCATCGGCAAAGGCCCGTCCGCCAGCACGCTGGCCCTCTCGGTGAAGCCGTTTACCCTCATCGGCGCCACCACGCGTTCCGGCCTGCTCTCTTCCCCGTTGCGCGACCGGTTCGGCATCCACCACCATTTCGTGTTCTACACGCCGCAGGAGCTGCACACCATCGTCACCCGCAGCGCCGAGATTTTGAACGTGGAGATCGACGCCGAGGGCGCGGAGGAGATTGCCCGCCGCAGCCGCGGCACGCCCCGCATCGCCAACCGCGTGCTGAAACGCGTGCGCGACTACGCGCAGGTTCGCGCCGACGGCGTCATCACGAAGAAGGTGGCGGACGAAGCGTTGCACCTGTTGGAGGTGGACCGCCTCGGCCTGGACGAGTTTGACCGCCGGCTTCTGCGCGTGATGATCGACAAGTACGGCGGCGGCCCGGTGGGCATTGAAACCCTGGCGGCGGCCACGTCGGAAGAGCGCGACACCATCGAGGACGTTTACGAGCCGTACCTGCTGCAGCTTGGCTTCGTGGCCCGCACCCCGCGCGGCCGCCTGGCCACCGCCTCCGCATACGAGCACCTGGGCCTCACCCCGCCCAACCGCGAAGGCCAGGCCGGGCTGTTCGGAAAGTAGCCTGAACCCAGCGACCGAGGTCGCGGGCAACGAAATGCCCCAAGTCCGCCTTCGCGGACTGATTCTCCAGTCGCCGCAGGGCGACTTCGAGCCCGTCGTTGCCCGCGAGTTCACTCGCTGGGCGGACGCTGCACGTAGTGTCCCGCCTCCTCCGACCATGCCAGATCGCTCAGGTGAGCGTCGAACCACTTGTTGATTGAAGCGAGTTGGGCCTCAGTCTTCGGCGGGTAATCGTTGATGTTCTTGGGCTGAACGGTCGGGTCGTAGGGCGGAAGGCCCGGGAACAGGCGGAAGGCCTGGGCGGCGCGCCGGCGTTCCGCGGGATAGAAGCTTCGGGCGAGCCCGTCCAGCACTCGGAGACCCGTTCGGTCTGCGTATCCTCGCATGACCAGGTGAATCGCCGCTTCCTGCTGAGGACTGAACATGAAGTCCACCGATTCCCCTTCGAACCGGTCGTAGGTCTTCACCCATACGTCCTCATCCTCCGTGTATTCGGTACTGGCCATCAGAGCCACCTCGCGTTGATGCTCGGCTGGGCGGAGATCGAAGAGCGCAATCAGCAACATGTGGCCGATGACCCGATCACTCTGGAAGCCGCGGAAGGCGGGCCAACGCGTCATCTCCGCGCGCAATCCGCGGGTGATCTCGTATTCACGCCGGTTCGGCAACGTCAGCAGTTTGCGCGCGGCGCCCCCGCGCTGTCCGGACGGTCCGTGCCGGATCCAGGCCAGGTAATAGAGTTCGGAACCCTTCGGGTAAGCGGACGGCTGGGCGAGGTGATCGGCGGGCGTGCGCGGTCGCAGGAACGCCGAGAGGCCGGCGGAGCCGAGGGCAAGAAGGATCAGCAACGTGATGGACCGGCGCGTGGGACGGCGAAGCGGCATGGAAGACCTCCCGTGGGCTGTGAGCACATTCTACCCAGTGGCGAGTAGGCATGTCCAACGGGTCTAGCGACTGGAACTCGCGGGCAAGGAACTGCGCGACGTCGTCCTCCGGCGCCTGCGGATTCAGCCTGCGAAGGCAGGCTTCGTGCTCCTCGTTGCCAGCGACCTTGGTCGCTGGGGCATCGCCTTTGCCCGGCTGCCGTCCGGGGCGCCATAGTCATCGCATCACCCTTACGACGAACGAGGAGACGCTCTCTTGCCTGCCGATTTCCCCATCCTCCCGATCCTTGAGTTTGACCCCAATCCCGCCGCGCTTCTGGAGCCATCGCGCCTCGTGGCGCCGGCCGATGTGCCCGAGCACTGCGTGTTCTGCTTCTTCCGCGAAGTCATCGAGGGCCTGCGGGAGAAGCGCGGGGCGCGGGAGGTCGCATGCCTGCACAGCGAGATGGGGCGCCACCCGGTCTACGAGCTGGAGATCGACGGTAAGCGCCTCGCGGTGATCCACCCGGGCATGGGCGGGCCGCTGGCGGCAGGGACGCTGGAGGAGTGCATCGCTCTCGGCTGCCGCAAGTTCATCGCGTGCGGCGGCGCCGGCGTGCTGGACAATTCCATCGCCGTGGGGCGCGCCGTGCTGCCCACCAGCGCCGTGCGCGACGAAGGGACCTCGTACCACTACCTGCCGCCCTCCCGAGAGGTGGAGCCCCACCCGGCCGCGCTAGCCGCCCTGCGCGCCGCCTGCGCCGCTGCCCGCATCCCCTTTGTGGAGGGAAAGACCTGGACCACCGACGCCGTCTACCGCGAGACCCCAGGCAAGGTGGCCGCCCGCCGCGCGGAGGGCTGTCTCACGGTGGAGATGGAGGCCGCCTCCTTCTTTGCCGTGGCCCGGTTCCGGGGCGTGGTCCTCGGCCAGATCCTCTACGGCGGCGACGACGTGAGCGGCGACGAATGGGACCACCGCGGCTGGAACCGCCACGGCGCCCGCGAGACCATCTTCGGGCTTGCCGCGGCCGCGTGCCTGCGGTTGTGAAGTTCGTGAGACCGTCGCCAAGGAGGCAACATGCTGGCCGCGCAAGACATATTCATCCGAGCGCTGGAGGCCTACGAGGGACTGGGGCCAGCGGTAGTACGGGTAACGACAACGATGGGGATCTGGCCATTCCTGAGCAAAACCACCTCCGAGTTTACCCTGAACGACTGGGACCACTTCCGGGGCAGGACGATCCGGGGAAGACCGATCCAGGGGACGCCGCGGATTGAGTGGTTCGTGGATGGCGAAGAGCGAATCGCCTACTGTCGGCGTCGCAACGAGTGGCGTCGCGACCCGCGGGCACGGGTGCAGTCCGGCGCTGACGGGCCGAGCGTGTTGGCCTTCGTGCGCGTCCGCGACGGGCGCGACTGGCTTGGGTGGGCGGGCATGGTGACTGCCGCCGTGGAGGAGACTCAGTTATACGGCCCGCCTGCGCTTTGGCTGAGATGGCGCGATGAATCGTGGCTTCCAATGGTGAAGCCCGACGGCGCCGGGCACTTGGTGGCCGTTCGCGACACCACTCCCAGAGAGACGGAGGCCCTCTTTGACGCGGATAGCGGCCTTCTCCGATGGGTCACGGACCGGACTCAGTACATCCATCCGGGCTCCGGAGAGCCAGTGTGGTCAACCGTGTTGACCAATGTGGAGTACCGCATGGCCCCCATCCCCTTCCCCGCGACCGCGTTCGCCTTCACGTCGCCGCGCCGCGCCAGGGAAGTGGCGCTCGGCGAACATGGCAGCCTTCCTGCCCGTTGGACGTCGGGCAGGCGAGCCAGCGAGAAGGCCGCCTCAATGCCCTGATGCCCGGCCGGAGGGCGACGACCATGCCTCGCGCTCTATCCAGGTGAGACGGGCAGTCTGCTTAACCCGCAGACCCTGTGAGGGACCTCTGATCCACAGACGATTGAGGGCTGGAGTTAAAAGGTTCCGTGCAAGATCCGCGAAGCCGCTCTGTGACAACCCCTTCCATACAGGGCATCGAGATGTGTTTCGCTGTGGCGTCTGCGTTACGCCGCTGCCGGTGGTGGCATGGCACGATTAGTATAAGCATGACTATACTAATCGTGCTTATACAGATCTGGCGGCCAAGGAGGGACCCAATGGCGGCATTCCACAATCGGTCGGTAGAGGCGGCTATATTGCGGGGAGCGCTAGCCTCGAAGCGGTCCGAGCTCTTCATCGTGTACGGACGCCGAGGCGTGGGGAAGAGCGCCCTCATCGAGTCCGCCGTATCCGAGGCGGCGCCGATGGGGGTCTTCTATCGCGCAACGCGTCGGACCCTGTCGCTCCAGTTAGCCGATCTCACTGAGGCGGCACGGATCTCTTTCCCCAACGCGTTTCTGGGTCAGCCATTTGAATCGTTCGGCGTGTTCCTGGGTTTCCTGGCGCATCAAGCGCGGGAGCAAGATGAACCGGTTGTCGTCGTAATCGACGAACTGCCATATCTCGCAGATGTGGATCCGGGGCTCCTAACGGTCATACAGAACTGGTGGGACGCCAACAAGACGCTTCCCAACCTCAAGGTCTTTCTGGCTGGTTCCTATGTCGCCTTCATGGAACGGCAAGTGCTTGATGCGAATGCCCCTCTCTACAACCGGCGAACCGGCGCAATGCGGTTGGAACCTCTCGACTATGCGGCCGCGGCTCTGTTCTTTCCCCACTACACGCCCGAGGATAAGGTCGCCGCTTACGCCATACTCGGGGGGATGCCGTCCTATCTCGAGCAGTTTGATCCGGGGCGGTCGGTGGAAGAGAACGTCAAGGCGACGGCCCTGAGGCGCAATACCTATCTTTCCGAAGAACCGAACTGGCTGCTGCTGGAAGACTTGCGGCGTGACGTGGTCCACGGATCCATCCTGCGGGCGATCGCCGCCGGACAGCGAAAGCCTTCAGACATCGCCCGCGCTATCGGGAAGACGTCGGCACAGGACGTGGCGCCTCACTTGGCGACGTTGCAGGATCTGGGTCTGGTGGTCCGTGAGATCCCCGTTACCGAACACAGCCATAGCCGCTCTCGCACCTCCCTCTACAACATCGCCGACAACTATCTGAGCTTCTGGTACCGCTATGTGGACCCGTCGCTTGGCCTCGTCACCCGCGGTCTGGGCGACCGCATATGGGAGGCGTCGGTAGCCCCGACGCTCCATGAGTTCATCTCACGCCCAGCCTTTGAGCGCGTGTGCCGTCAGTATCTGTGGCGGGCGCTTGCACAGGACGCGCTTCCCGAAGGCCTGACTTTCAGCGACGTCGGCAGTTGGTGGGGAGCCGGCGACGTGGAGATTGATGCCGTAGCCGTTGATGAGCGCCGCAGGCCGACGCTCTGCGGTTCATGCAAATGGACGAACTCGCCGGTCGATGTCCGGGAGTACGCGGCGCTTCAACTCGCAGTCTCTCGCGCCGGGTTCGGCGAAGCGCCGGGCCTTGCGCTCTTCTCTCGCTCCGGCTTTACCCCGAGGCTCACGGAACTTGCCGCCGGGCAGAGCCCGCAACGACTGCTCCTTGTCGATCTCGACGCGCTCTTCAATCTGGCGCCGGTATTCTGACGCGGTCTCCAATACGCAACCTCCATGCGTCGGCGCTCGTCACATGTCCATCGGCGGTTCATGAGCGGCTGAAGTGCCAGGGGAGGCTCATAGTGGCGATCACGCGACGGGTGTTCCTGAAGAACGGCGGGTTGGCGCTGGCGGCGGTGGGGTTCGCGGAGGTTGCGGGGCCGTCGTTCCTGGGACGCTCGGTCTTCGCCGCGGAGCCGGCTCGGGCGGAAGGCGGGCGCAAGACGCTGGTGTGCCTCTTCCAGCGCGGCGCGGTGGACGGCCTGAACATGGTGGTCCCTTACGGCGATGCCGATTACTATTCACTTCGACCGGGGATCGCCATCCCCAAGCCGGGCGGGGCCGGGTCGGCCATTGACCTGGATGGCTTCTTTGGCCTCCACCCGGCGATGGCGCCGCTGAAACCGCTCTACGATGCCCGCCATCTGGCCGCCATTCAGGCGTGCGGCTCGCCGGACGCCACCCGATCTCACTTCGACGCGCAGGACTACATGGAGAGCGGGGCTCCGGGCGCGAAGACAGTTGCCACGGGCTGGCTGGCTCGCGCCATTCGCGCCTGCCCGGAGGACCGCGCGCGGAAGACTCCGCTCCGCGCCGTCTCGCGAACGACCCAGACGCCGCGCTCTCTGGCGGGGGATGCCGAGGCGCTGGCGATACCAGACCTGGCCAACTTCGGAGTGGGCGGCCGAGCGCCGTCCGTGGCCGCCGGGTTCGAGGCGATGTATGCGGGGGCCGACGGAGACTCGGTGCGCGCCACGGGGCGCGAGTCCTTTGAAGCCATCCGCATGTTGAAGGGATTGGAACCGGCGCGATACATCCCGGCGAACGGCGCCGACTACCCGCGCGGAGCGCCCGGGCCGCAGTTGCGCGATCTTGCCCAGCTCATCCGGGGGAATGTGGGCGTTGAGGTGGCCTTTACAGATTGCGGCGGGTGGGACACCCATGTGAACCAGGGCGGCTCCGAGGGACAGCTTGCCGCCCGACTGCACGATCTCGCCCAGGCGTTGTTCGCCTTCCACACCGATCTCGGCGACAAGATGAATGATGTGCTGTTGCTGACGATGAGTGAGTTCGGCCGCACGGCCGCGGAAAACGGCAATCAGGGCACGGACCACGGCCATGCCACGTGCTTCCTGGCGATGGGCGGCCCCGTGGCTGGGGGGAAGGTGTACGGCCGCTGGCCGGGCCTGACGAAGGAGCAGCTTAATGAGGGGCGCGATCTGGCGCTGACGTCGGATTTCCGCTTGGTCTTCGCCGAAGTCGCCGCGCGCCACCTCGGCGCGAGGGCGCTGGCGCCCATCTTCCCCGGGTTCACGGTGGATGCCGCGAAGTTCCCGGGGCTCGTGCGAGCCTGAAAGGCGACGCTTCGCAATCGGCCCGAAAATTGCTGTTGACCCCTGCTCCGCCCTCTGCTATAATCTAATCTTGTGTCAGTACCCAAACCGTATCCACCATTTTTGGCTTTCTGCATGGAGGGCGCAGCGTTGAAAATATATCCCCAGCACGCCCCGCTTCCGGTCGTCTACGATGGCCGGTGGCAGCCAAACCCTCCCGGGTATACGGTTTCCTAGGTCCCCTGTCGCTTTTGCTTTTCTCACCACCCCCGCGCGCGCGTTTGGTTTATCACTAGGAGGGCTTCCGTATGGCCACCAACGCCCGGTCGGGAGACGGCCTCAATGCCGCCTTCTCGCCCGTCGTCCCTATTCCCAACTTGATCGAGATTCAGCTTGCTTCCTTCCGATGGTTTCTGGAGGATGGTTTGCGCGGGCTGTTTCGAAACTTCTCGCCGATCAAGGACTTCACTGAAACGCTGGAACTGGAACTGGTGGATTACCACCTGGAACAGCCGAAATACTCGCAAGATGAGTGTCGCCAGCGAGATATGACATATGAGGCGCCTATCAAGGTGCAGGTTCGCCTGCACTCTCGTGAAGATGGCGTCCCCCGCGAAGTCGTCGAGTCCGAGGTCTACATGGGCGCGTTGCCGCTCATGACCGAGCAGGGCACGTTTATTATCAACGGCGCCGAGCGCGTCGTCGTCTCCCAGCTCGCTCGCTCGCCCGGCGTCTACTTCCGCGACAATATTGACTACTCCGGCCGCACCCTCTTCTATGCCACGGTCATCCCGTCCGAAGGGGCGTGGACCGATGTGGAAACCGAGGTCGGCGACCAGATCACTGTTCGCGTGGGGCAAACCAAGAAGTTCCCCATCACCACCCTCCTGCGCGCCCTCGCGGGCGTGGCGGACGCCAACGTGCCCACCATTGTGGAGGTCTCTCTGAAGGAGGCCGAGGGCCGAACCGCCGCCAAAGACATCATCGACCGCGCCACGGGCGAGGTGGTCGTCTCCCGCAATGACGTCATCACCGCCGAGTCCGCCAAACGCTTGAAGAAGGCCGGCATCACCGACCGCATCGACGTGTACCTGCAGGTGCCAAAGGCCATCACGGATACGCAGATCCTGGAGCTTTTCGGCCAGCACATCTCCGTTGACGCTACGATGACCGAAAACCTCCTCGGCAAGTTCCTCTTGCAGGACCTGAAAGACGCCAAGGATAAGGTTGCCGTTAAGGCTTACAAGCGCATCGACCAGAAGATGGCGTCGGATATCCAGGCCCTCGTGCAGGGCGAGCTGGAAGTCCTCGACGTGCCGCGCTACATCTCCTCCACCCTCGAGCAGGACCCCATCAAGGGCGGCGAGGGCATTGATGAAGAGAAGATCATCGCGGATGCCCTCCTGGACATCTACCGCAAGGTGCGCCCCGGCGATCCCGCCACTGTGGAAAGCGCCCGCACGCTGCTGCGCAGCATCTACTACGACGTGCGCCGCTATGACCTGGCGCGCGTGGGCCGCTACAAGCTGAACAAGAAGCTTGGTCACCGCGTTGACCTCAAGATCCCGGCGCTCACCCGCGCGGACCTTATCGCCATCATGCGCTACATCCTCCGCCTGTCTGAAGGCGATGAGACGGCGCGCGTTGACGACATCGACCACTTGGCGAACAAGCGCGTTCGCTCCGTGGGCGAACTGCTTCAGAACCAGCTCCGCCTCGGCTTCCTGCGCATGGAGAAGGTGGCCCGCGAGCGTATGACCTCCGTGGATGCGGAACACGCTATCCCCCAGGTCATCCTCAGCGTCAAACCGATCTCCGCCAGCATTAAGTCGTTCTTCGGCAGCAGCCAGTTGAGCCAGTTCATGGATCAGCACAACCCGCTGGCCGAACTGACCCACAAGCGCCGCCTCTCGGCCCTCGGACCGGGCGGCCTTTCGCGCCAGAGCGCCAAGCTGGAAGTCCGCGACGTTCACCACAGCCACTACGGCCGCATCTGTCCCATCGAGACGCCAGAAGGCCCGAACATCGGCCTCATCGGCTCCATGGCCACCTACACCCATATCAATGAGTTCGGCTTCCTCGAGACGCCGTACTACGTGGCGTTTGAGGGAACTGTCTTTCCGTTTGTCGTCTACCTGACGGCGGATGAGGAGGAAGATCCCCTCTACGCGTGGGAGAAGGTGGAGCAGGTTATCTTCGGAACCGCGGTCCCCAGCTATGGCCGTCCGGGCGAGAACAGCTCGAAGAACTTCATGTCGTTGATCCGCGCAAAACGCGCTTCCACCGACATTGATGCGCTCGTAGCCGCGCTTCAGCCGGACATCCAGGAGCGCCAGATTGAGCTGAAGGAAAAACAGGCCGAGCTCTCTAAGGCCACCAAGGAACTCACGTCTCACAACCGCAAGATCGCGGAGCTGGAGAAGGACGCCGCCACCCTCGTGAAGGTTGCCGAGAAGGCCCAAAAGGCGCTCGACAACGTTGAGGAGAAGGTCAAAACGGCTACCGCCAAGCTGAAGACCGGCGACGTTGAGCACGGCGAAGTGGACCGCCTCACGGGTGATCGTGACGATTCCCGTAAGGAAAAGGCCACAGCGCAGCGCAAGGCAGAGCAGGCGGCCGGCAAGATCGCCGCCCTTAAGGGCCCGCGCGATGAAGCGCGCCGGCGTCAGCAGGCCGCCGAGCGCGGTCGTGACAAGGTGCAGGGCGAACTCGACCGCATTCTCACCCGCAAGGCGCGATTGCTGGAAGACAAGTCACACGGCTGGCGCGTGCCGGGAACCGATGAACTGAGCGCCTGGGACGTGAAGATCGTCCCGTCCGGCACGCCGATGCACGAAGGCGAAGACGGCACATGGTCCTTCACGGCGGATGCCGTGCAGGTCCGCAGCCGGGGCCGCTACCCGCACCACGAGAAGGAAGAGTTCGCCGAGCCGTACTCCTACCGCTACATGCTGGTGGACATCTCGCCGATGCAGGTGTTCTCGCCCGCCACGAGCCTCATCCCGTTCCTCGAGAACGACGATGCCAACCGCGCGTTGATGGGCTCGAACATGCAGCGTCAGGCCGTGCCCGTCATCAAGACGGACGCTCCCATCGTGGGAACCGGTCTGGAACGCAAGGTTGCCGTTGACTCCGGCGCCGTCGTCATCGCCCGCCGCGCGGGACGCGTGAAGTCGGTCACATCTGAGCGCATCACCATCGAAGTGCCGGTGGAGGTGGACGAGGAAGCCGAAGCGGCGATTGTGAAGCCGGCCGGGGCCATCGCGCTGGGCGATGTCCTGACGGTAGACATGGTGGGCCAGGAGGGCGAGGTCATCGCCGAAGCTGGAACGCCTGTTACGGCCGAAGTGGCCGCCGCGGGCGGCATCGAGTTGTGGACCGCTCCGGAGCCGATCGCTCCCGAGCCAACTAACGGACGTCGCCGCCGCCGCAAGGCCTTCGAGTACGATACCTATCGTCTCGAGAACATGCGCCGCAGCAACCAGGCGACCTGCATCCGGCAGGTGGCCATCGTGAAGACCGGCGACAAGGTGAAGCAGGGCGAACCCCTTGCCGATGGCCCCTGCACGGATCAGGGTCGGTTGGCGTTGGGCCAGAACCTGCTGGTGGCCTTCATGACGTGGGGCGGCTACAACTACGAAGACGCGATCATCCTGAGCCAGCGCATCGTGCGTGAAGACATCTTCTCCAGCATCCACATCGAGAAATACGAAGTGGAAGCCCGGGACACCAAGCTCGGGCCGGAGGAGATCACCCGCGACATCCCGAACGTCTCCGAAGACAGCCTGAAGGACCTGGACGAATACGGCATCATCCGCATTGGCGCGGATGTGGGCCCGGAAGACATCCTGGTCGGCAAAGTTGCCCCGAAGAGCCAGGGCGAGCAGAGCGCTGAAGAGCGCCTGATTATCGCCATCTTCGGCAAGAAGGCGGAAGAGACCCGCGATGTGTCTCTGCGCGTGCCGCACGGCGAGAAGGGCAAGATCATCGATGTGAAGGTCTTCAGCCGCTTCAAGTACGAGTGCGAGCGCTGCAAGAGCGTGTTCGACTACAGCAAGAAGCCGGATCGGCTTCTGTGTGATCGGTGCGGCGGCGACCTGGAGCGCCTGACGGGCGACGAGTTGCCCGCTGGAGTGAACCAGCTCGTTCGCGTGTACATCGCCCAGAAGCGCAAGATCATGGAAGGCGACAAGATGGCCGGCCGCCACGGGAACAAGGGCGTGATCTCACGCATCCTCCCGCTGGAGGAAATGCCGTTCCTCTCGGACGGTACGCCGGTGGACATCGTGCTGAATCCGCTCGGCGTGCCGAGCCGCATGAACATCGGGCAGGTCATGGAGACCCACCTGGGGTTCGTCGGCAAGGTGCTCGGCAAGAAGTACGATGAGAACATCTTCCGAGGCGACAAGGAGCACGCCATTCTGGCGGAGATCCGCACGTTGGTGGACCACTTCCGGAACCGCCGTCTGCGCGAGTACGCCAATATGGAACTCGAGCTCGGCCTTACCGCGGACGAAAACACGCCGGTGAACGACATCGTGGCGGAGCTTCTCCAGAAGGTGACGGACCTTCCGGACGAAGAGCGAAAAGAGATGGCCGCGCGGCTGGCCGTTGGCCCCCAGAACCCGGAGACTGTGCTGGTGGAGCAGGATGCCGTTTCGACGACTATCCACCTCTCCCCGGCCATCCTCGCGGACCTGGATGCCGTCGTAACGCCGCAGGAAATCGTTGACCGTATCGTCCAGAACGTCTACAAGCGCGTCGGCATCAACCCCGACACGGGTAAGGCGCAGGTCATTAGCGGTCAGACGGGCGAGCCGTACGATAGTGAAACCATGGTGGGGCAGGTCTACATGATGAAGCTTCTCCACCTCGTTGAAGATAAGATCCACGCGCGGAGCACGGGCCCCTACAGCCTCGTCACCCAGCAGCCGCTGGGCGGGAAGGCGCAGTTCGGCGGCCAGCGCTTCGGCGAAATGGAAGTGTGGGCCCTGGAAGCCTACGGCGCGGCGTACACGCTGCAAGAGATACTCACCATCAAATCCGACGACGTGCTGGGCCGCGTGAAAACGTACGAAAGCATCGTCAAGGGCGATCAGATCATGGAGCCGGGCGTGCCCGAATCGTTCAAGATTCTCGTGAACGAGCTCCAGAGCCTCTGCCTCAAGGTGACGGTGGAAGATGCCGCCGACCGGCCGGTGGACCTGCGCCTGCAGGAAGACGAGCAATTGGACGCAGTGGACCGCGCGGGCGCCCCGCGCCTTGCCCAGGCCCGCTACGGCGGCGATATGTAATGGAGACGGCAGTCATCAGTCATCAGTTGTCAGTTGTCAGTCATCAGTGCGGAGCCCGAGGGGCTGGATCTGAAGACTGAAGACTGATGACTGATGACTGACGACTAGCGTCTTCTGGAGGATGATATGGCGGAATCCAGGACATTCGAAAAGATTCGCATAGGGCTGGCGTCACCGGAAGAGGTGCGCACGTGGTCCTTTGGCGAAGTGAAGAAGCCCGAGACCATCAACTACCGGACCTTTAAGCCGGAGCGCGATGGCCTGTTCTGTGAGCGCATCTTCGGCCCTGTAAAGGACTGGGAGTGCCACTGCGGGCGATATAAGAAGGTGAAGTTTAAGGGCATCGTGTGCGACCGTTGCGGCGTGGAAGTCACCCGCAGCAAGGTCCGACGAGAGCGCATGGGGCACATCGAGCTGTGCGCCCCCGTGTCGCACATCTGGTACCTGAAGGGCGTGCCGAGCCCCATGGCTCTGCTGCTCGACCTGTCGCCGCGCCCGCTGGAGAAGGTCATCTACTTCGGCTCCTACATCGTAACGGCGGTCGACAAAGAGCGCATCAACCGCGTCTACCCGGACGCCACCACGGAGTGGGATAAGATCACCCAGTACGTGGCGGATGAGCTGGAAGAGCGCAAGAACGCGCCGCCTCCGGCGCCGGCCAATCCGAACAGCGTCACCATGGCGCTGGAGCCCGTGGATGACGAAACCCTCGTCGGCCGCATCGCCACGGACGCCGTCGTGGACCCGGAAACCGGCGAGATCATCGTGGAAGCCGGCGACGAACTGACCCAGGAATCGCTGGACGCGATGACCGAAGCCGGCATCGTTGAGCTGGAAGTGGCGGGCGACGAGCCGGCTCTTGAGCTGACCGCCGCGCCCCGCATGCTGGACGATATCGCGGGCGATGACCTGGACGCCGGCCTGGAGCTGATGCGCAAAGTCGAGAAGAAGGAACTCCTCTCCGAAGAGCAGTTCCGTCAGCTCGAGCGCGTGGTTCACGTGCTGGCGAAGCGTTCCGGCGACAAAACCTACTACGACATCGTGCGCTCCGGCCTGGGCGCCTCCGCAGTGCGGGAGCTGCTCCGCGAGATCGATCTCGAGGCGCTGCTCCGTGAGCTGGAGACCGAGATCAGCCAGACCCAGGGCCCGCGTCGCCTCCGCGCCGTGAAGCGCATCGAGATTGTGCGCTCCTTCCTGGAGTCCAAGAGCCGGCCAGAATGGATGATCCTGGACGCGATCCCAGTCATCCCGCCGGAGCTTCGCCCTATGGTGCAGCTCGACGGCGGCCGCTTCGCTACCTCAGACCTGAACGACCTGTATCGCCGCATCATCAACCGCAACAACCGGCTGAAGAAGATTCAGGACATCAAGGCGCCTGAGAGCATCATCAACCACGAAAAGCGGCTCCTGCAGGAGGCCGTGGACGCGCTGATCGACAACGGCCGGCGCACCCGCCCGGTCGTCGGTTCGAATAACCGCCCGCTCCGCTCGCTCAGCGACATGCTGAAGGGCAAAGAAGGCCGGTTCCGCAAGAACCTGCTCGGCAAGCGCGTGGACTACTCCGGCCGATCCGTCATCGTGGTGGGCCCCACGTTGAAGCTGAACCAGTGCGGTCTCCCCAAGGAGATGGCGCTGGAGCTCTTCAAGCCCTTTGTCATGAAGGCGCTTGTGGACGCCGGCTGCACGACGAACATCAAGACGGCCAAGCGCATGATCGACCGCGTGCGTCCCGAAGTCTGGGACGCCCTGGAGAAGGTTATCCAGGAGCACGTGGTGATGCTGAACCGCGCCCCCACCCTGCACCGCCTCGGCATCCAGGCGTTCCAGCCGATCCTCGTGGACGGCAAGGCCATCCGGGTTCACCCGTTGGTTTGCGCCGCCTTCGGCGCGGACTTCGACGGCGACCAGATGGCGGTTCACGTGCCCCTGTCGAGCATGGCGCAGGCGGAAGGCCAGTGCCTGATGCTCAGCACGCGCAACCTGTTCAAGCCGTCAGACGGCGCGCCCATCGTTGCGCCGATCCAGGACATCGTTCTCGGCCTCTACTACCTGACGCAGCACAACCCCAGCAAAAAGGGAGCCGGCCTGTTGTTCTCCTCCGTCGATGAGGCGGTGCTGGCTCACGAGACCGAACAGGTTCACCTGCACGCGCCGATTACGGTGCGTGACGTGGATCCGGACGCGCTCATCGCCCGCTACACGGCGCGCTGTGAGGAACAGGGCGTCGAAGTGACCGCCCTGAACATCGCGCTGCTGGATCCGTCCAACCCGGAACTGGCGGATATCGTGGCCCGCTGCCCGAAGCGCCTCTACGAAACCACCATGGGGCGGCTGCTGATCAGCCGGATCATGCCGTGGATGATGCGTTACCCGTCAAAGCGCAACGAAGCCAAGAACCGCAAGGGCGTTGTGGATACCGAGCAGGACAAGAAGGCCATCTCGGCCATGATCCGCGACACCTACGAGGACTACGGAGCCCAGAGGACCATCGAGCTTCTTGACGACGTGAAGCAGAACGGCTTCACCTACGCCACCAAGTCCGGTCTTTCCATCTCGCTCACCGATATGGATGAACCAGCCTCCCGCGAAACGATCATCCAGAACGCCGAAAAGCGCGTGGCGGACATCAACCGGATGTATCGCCGCGGCGCCATCACGGCGGGTGAACGCGAAGGCCAGGTTCTGGAAGCGTGGACGGGGGCCTCGGCCGCCATCGGAAACGCGATTCTGGACACCATCGGCAAAGAGAACCCGCTCTTCATGATGACCAACTCCGGCGCGCGCGGTTCGAAGACCCAGATCGTGCAGCTCTCCGGAATGCGCGGCCTCATGTCCGACCCGTTCGGCGGCATCATCGAAGAACTGCCGATCAAGTCGAACTTCCATCGCGGCCTGAACATCCTGGAATACTTCGTGTCCACGCACGGCCAACGCAAGGGCCTGGCGGACACGGCGCTGCGCACCGCGGACGCCGGGTACCTCACCCGACGCCTCGTGGACGTGGCCCAGGACGTTATCGTGCGGCAGATCGACTGCGGCACCAGCCGCGGCATCTTCGTCAGCGCCATTACCGAGGCGGGCGACATCATTGAGCGACTGAGCGACCGCATTCGCGGGCGCATCGCCCTCGATGACATCGTTCATCCGAAGACCGGCGAAGTGCTCGCGGCGATCAACACCGAGATCACGGACCTGCAGGCCCGCGATATCGAAGCGGCCGGCATCACCCGCATCGGCCTGCGAAGCCCGCTCACTTGTGAGCTTCGCCAGGGCATCTGCGCCAACTGCTACGGCCGCGATATGGCCACGGCGAAACCGGTTGAAGTGGGCACCGCGGTGGGCATCATCGCCGCCCAGTCCATCGGCGAACCAGGCACGCAGTTGACGATGAGAACGTTCCACACCGGCGGCGTCGCCGGGAAGAACATCGTGGGCGTCGCCAACGTGAAGCAGAAGAAGCAGGAAGCCCTCCGCGAGCTGCACGCCGACATCGAACGCGGCCACGTTTCCCTTGAGGACGCGTCGGCCACCGCCACCGTGGGCTCCGCGGCCTCCGATCGCGAACGCAGCCGCGCCGTTCAGGCAATGCTGAAGGTTCTCGAAGAGCAGGTCGGCGGCCTCCTGCGCGTCGTCGAACTGGTGGAAGGTCGAAAGCCGAAGGGCCAGGCCATTATCACCGAGGTCGACGGCGTTGTGGTGGACATTGAGCAGAAGGGTTCACGCCGCGTCATCATCCACAGCCCGCTGGACTTGAAGGTGGGCGAAAGCATCAATGGCAAGGTACTCGGAGAACCCGTGTTGGACCCGACAGCCGAGGTGAAGACCGCGGTGCTGGTCGGCCGCACGCTCGCCGAGTCCGTGACCGACCCGCGCACCGGCGACATTCTGCTGGAAGCCGGCGCCGTGTTAACAGACGCCAACCTGGCCGATATGCAGGACCGCAAGGTCGTGCTGATCAGCCTGGTGAACATGGACCCCGCGAAGAAGCCGGAATCCGTGAAGGCGGACGGCATCAAGCCGCTGGCCGGCCTCACGCTGGCCACGGACGTGGTGAATGAGAAGACGGGCGAACTGGTGCTGAAGGCGCAGGCCAAGCCGCTGACCTCCGAAGAGGTAGACGTCATCGCCGCTTCCGGCGTGACGAGCATCCTCGTGCGTCCGCTGCTGTTCCGCGGCGGCGACGAGATCAATGACAAGGCGTCGAAATCGCTGTTCAGCCACAAGGTGCCGAACATCGTGGTGCGCTACAGCCACCTCGTCCCCTACCGCGGCGCGCTGGAAGTGAAAATGGGCGATACCGTGAAGGCGGGCGACCGCCTGACGGAAGGCCCGCTCGACCCGGATCGCGTGTTGGAGCTCCAGGGCATCAACGGCGTTCAGGACTACATGGTGAAGGAAGTCCAATCCGTCTACAAGAGCCAGGGCGTGGACATCAATGACAAGCACATTGAAGTCATCGTCCGCCAGATGCTCAAGAAGATGAAGATCACGGATCCCGGCGCCACTCTATTCCTGCCTGGCCAGATGGTGGACAAGTTCGAGTTCGAGGATTCGAACAAGCCCATCCGCGATGACGTGGAGGCCTGGACGGCCGAACGCGTTCAGGAACTGAAGGCCAAGCTGAAAGGCACGCCGGCCGCAGGCGACGAGTTCCTGCTGGACCGCGTGGTGCGCCGCGTACACGGCGATCGCAAGATCCAGAATCTGGAAGAGCACCGTGAGCTGCCGCATCCGTCCGATCCTTCGGCCGGTATCGACGTGCCCGCCGTTATCAAGGCCGCCGATTCCGTGCTGAGCGAGTGGATGGAGGCCAACGGCGAGCCGCCGTACGAGGCGACCGCCGAGTGGTTGCTCCTGGGCATCACGGAGGCATCGCTGGCCACTGACTCTTTCCTGTCCGCCGCTTCGTTCCAGAAGACCACCAAGGTCCTGGCCGACGCAGCGGTGCGGGGCAAGAAGGATAACCTGGTGGGGCTCAAGGAGAACGTCATCATCGGGCGGCTCATCCCGGCCGGAACCGGCCTGGAAGCCTACCACGACATGAAGGTGGGCGGCGAACAGCAGCGCAACATCCTGCGCCGCGAGCCCGCCCGCGTTCGGGTGGATACCAGCATCGACGAGATGGTGGCCCAACTCCGCAGCCAGCAGCCCGAGCCGGTCTCTGAGACCGAACTCGAAGCGGCCGGCATGTCGGTGGATGACGGCATGAAGAGCGACTACGAGCCGGAGGTCTAGCCGGCGCAGATGGCCGCCCGCTTCCGCGGGCGGCCAATCCATACAAAACAGCAGACAGGCTCAGAGATATCTCTGAGCCTGTCTGCTGTTTTGTATGGATTGGCACGTGGCTTGCCTCAATAAAGGGGAGGCTCCGCTCGCGAAGGGCGGTCCGGTGGAGGGGTGGATGTCGCCACGGTCGTTATTCGCGTGCTACGTGTTTCTCAGCGTGGTGGACTTCGCTGCCACGGTTTTCCTCGTAACCAACGGGTACGCTGATGAAGCGAACCCTCTCATCTGCGGATTTGCCGCTCGGTTTTCGTCGTTCACCTTGGCGCTGGGCATCTATAAGCTGGCGTCCCTCACCGCAGTCTCATGCTTGCTTCGCCTGGTGCACCGCCACAACCCCGTCATGTCGCGCGCGTTACTGGGCTTCGCGAACGTGTTGATGCTGGCCCTCGGCGTCTGGCACGTAGCCTGCATCCGGATGGCCCTCGCGGCCGCCTGAGCGACAGCCTACTTCGGCGGCATGTAATAGAAGCCGGCGATTGAGAGCTCGCGCTTCAGCAGAGGTTGTTGGCGCGGGGCCGCCGCGGCCTGGTCACCCTCATCCATCAGCCGGGCCGCCTCCAGCAAGAGGTTCTGCGTAGCGGTGGTGATGGTGTGCGGGCAGGCGGCGTTTCCGCCCTCCCACGTGAAGGAGCCCCCTTCGCGCGCCAGCAGGCGGAAAGCGGCGGGCTCGCCCTGTTCGCCGGCGAACGTGGCGTGCACAACCTCGCCCTCCTGGACGAACATCCGGCCGCTGGTGCCGCGCCAGAAGACGGTTACCACGCCCGTCTTGCGTCCCCAGTTCATCAGTTGCAGCAGTTCCAACAACGTTACGTCCGTCAATGATCCGCTGATTCCCACGTGGATCTCCCTCTATCTAGTCGTCAGTTGTCATCCATCAGGGAGACGGAATACCGCAACTGGCGGAAAACGATCTCTACACCAGTTGGAGTACTTCCTCGGCGGCGCGCTGAACGTCTACGGCAACGAGGCCCAGCGTTGCGCCCTTCTCTAGAACGGCGGCCAGCACGGCGTCTCCCGGTCCGCCGGCGATGATGAAGTCATGATCGGCCCCCTGGATGACCATCTGTCGCATTCGGCCCTGCTTCAGCAGGCGCGCCACCTTGCGGGCCTGTCCCAGAAGCGCCGCGGCGGAGGCGGCCACCATCTCCTCGTCTACACCGATGCGGGAAACCGCGCTCACTGGCAGGCCGTCGGCAGTCAGCACGAAGGCGGCGAGGATCTCCGGCAGGCCGTGGCGAAGGCGGCGCAACCTCTGCGTCACGCGGTCGGCAGTGGAGTCAGTGTCCACAAATGCGCCGACGCTCATTTTTCCACCCCCAGAACGCGGTCCAGTTCGGCGGCCACAGTGCCGTGCATGTCATCGCCGAAGTTCAGCGGCGGCAGGTGCGGCGCCTCCAACAGCGAGGCCAGAGCATCCACAGACTGGGCGGCCACGAGGCGGATCAGGCCGATGGTGGTGCGGTCGTCGAACACGCTCATGAGGATGGCGCGGCTTCCGACGAGCGAGAAGTGGATGTGATCGTGGGTTCCCTGGTGGAAGAGGACCGAGAACTCCGGCTCGCCCAGCAGACGCGCGATCTCCTGCGTTGAGGCGATGGCGCCGGCCGTGAGCGCCGATAGCGATACGGTGTCCAAGTTCTGGGTGAAACCTTGCTTGGCCAGCATCTGGCCATCGCGATCCACGAGGATCGCGCACTTGCCCTGCGATTCGCGCAGGAACGACTTCAGGCAGTCGTTGATACGGGTGTATTCGGCTTCGCCGATGACAATGTCCTGGTAGTTCATACGGCCACCTCAAGAGATTCCTGGGATACGTGGACGGCGGATTCCATATCCTCCAACGCGATCCGTAACTGATTGGCCGCGGCCTCGAAGGCGCTCCGAATCAGCCCTGTGCTGGCATTCGGCGCCAACAGCGCGGCGAAGAGAAGATCGTCCGTAAGTTCTCGGGCAAGCAGAATCCCATCCTCCATCCGCAGCATCACGCTCTGCGTCGCCCCGCACAGCACCTGAGTGGACTCCTGGATGGCCATGAACGCGTGCCCCATCAGCGGGGCTACCACCTCGGCGTCCAGGCCGCCCTCCAGGGCCGCAACGACGAAGCCGTCTTTGCTGGTGACGGCGGCCATCTGGATGTCCGGCGCGGCTGCCTGAAAACCTTCCAGGGCGGCCGTCATTTTGGCGTGGAGGGCCATCTCCGGAAGGATGCCGAGCGCCGGCGCCGATTCAGGCGATCGCCGGATGATTTCGGCGATCCCGGGTATCGCCTTCTGGAGCGCCGCGCGCGCTGGAACCGGATTCGCGGCGATGCCAAGCATCGCCCACATCTCTTCTTCCACGGCGAACCGCCGAAGCACCAGGAAAGCGTTGTCCCAATTTAACACAAACTCTACGGCTTCGTGCGCGTCCTTATCCGCGGGAACGTCCAGGTTATACGCGGCGCCGGCGGCTGCGCCTTCCACGGTGGACTTGATGTAGGCCAGTGAGTCGCTGCGATACTCGAAGCGCATTGTCTTCTCGGAGAAGAAGCGCAAGAGCATCTGGCGGTCCTCAAAGGCCCGCGAGAGGAGCGCGGGGATGGAGGCAAGCTGGTCCGGGGCTGCCGCGTCTCCCACGAAGGCCCAGGGGAGGCCTTGCGCGTCTGCCAACGCCACCACGCGGAACTGGCCCGCGGATGCCACCGCGGTCAGCGCGTTCTTCAACGCGGCATGGAGTTCAGTTGTCTGTGCAGCGGACATAATAGGTTCCTGACGATTGCTTGTGGAGCGTCAAACCGCTCTCAGTAGCACGCTCTTACTGATAGACTTCAGGGTGTTCACCACGCCCTCTCCGGAGGCCGCGATGCTGCTGTGCCAGTGACGCCCCTCCGGGTTGAGTAGTTTCTGCAAGTAGTCCACGGGCGCCACGTTTGGGAGGTCTCGCTTGTTGTACTGGATCACCACCGGCATCTTCCCAGGGTCGTACCCGTGCTCGGTGAGGTCCACAACCAGGCTCTGCCACGACTCCAGGTTCTCGCGCATCCGGTCCCACTGGGAATCCACCACGAACACTACCCCATCGGCGCCGCGGAGCACGATCTTTCGCGTGGCGCTGTAAAACGACTGCCCCGGCGTTGTGTACACCTGGAACCGGGCTCGCAGCCCGTTGATGGCGCCCAGGTCTACCGGCAGGAAATCGAAGAACAGCGTACGGTCCTGCTGGGTGGCCAGGCTCACGAGGTTGCCCTTAGCCGACCCCGGCAGGAGGCCGTGGATCACCTGGAGATTGGTGGTCTTGCCGCACATGCCGCAGCCGTAGTAGACGATCTTGTAACTGATTTCCTTCAGGGCGTAGTTGATGGTGGCCATAGGTTCGTGCGTTCCTGCTGCCGCTAGTTCACACTGTGGCGGTTGATTGGGCTTCTCCGGGGCATTCCGCGGTTTCGGCGGCGATCTGCTCGGCGACGTCGCGCATCCGCAGCTTCAGAAGGCCGGCGGACGCGTCGTTCTCCGCGAAGGCAAGCAGCGTGCCGGAGCCGGCGGCCCGGAGCACCAGGCGTCCAGTCTCCGCCACGAAGACAGCGGCGTCCTTCGGGGCGCTGGGTGTGGCAAGCAGCCACTCCCGCCAGATGCGGGCCGCGGCGCGCGCCATATCCGCGGCGTCCTGGCCGCCAATGGACTCGCCGAAATCGCCGGATACCTCGGCCCCGTTCACGTAGGCGCTTCCCAGCACCCCGGGAGTTTTGTTCAGCGTATCCAGGTGGCTCGTCATACGTCTCCCTCGCCCAATATCCGTTGGAGGTGCCAGGCCACAAGGCCTTCACGCACGCTGGCGTCCGTCGAGACGCGCACGGTGGCCTTCACCGAAAGTCGAGACGCCCACATGGATTCGGCATCCTGTAGGGAAGCGTCCGTCAGACAGCCGAATCCAGCATCGGCAAGCAGACTGCCCATATCGCGTTCCAAGCTCTCCATGGACTTGGTCGCCCGCCCGTCCGACTCAGACTGCTCTCCAAAGAAGCGGTGGTTCTGCTCGTCGCTCAGCGTAATGGCCCGGATGCCCGGCAGCGCGGCGATTTCCCGCACGCGCTCGGTGGTTTCTAGAGCCATCACGAAGCTGGGCGGCGCTGGGGGAGGCGGCGCGGCGGCCTGCTCCTCGGCGCCTTTCTCCGCGGCGTCCAGCCATGCGGGGATGTCGGGGTCGCCCATGCAGATGAACTCGGCCCGTTCCAGAAGCGGCACGGCTTCCCGGAACCGTTTCTGAGTCATTAAGAGGTGGGCCAGCACTTTGACGGCGCGGGGGTGTTGCGGCTCGGCGGCGAGGACGGCGCGCAGGTCTTCTTCACCCTGCTCGATGCGCCGATGGAGGATCAGCGCCTCGGCGCGGAACATCCTCAGCCCCGTGTAGTTAGGGTGGCGCGCGATGCCAAGCTCGCTCACCCGTAGGGCGCCGTCCGCCCGTCCCCACTCGAGGAACTGTGCGGCTGCGGCGGCATAGATGTGCGGCGGGGCATTTGGCGGGATATTGACCGCCATACTCATGTCTTGTGCGTTATCCGGCATACGGGTTCCGTCCTGAAAGGTCTATGGGTATCTTCCATGACGGGCGCCGGTTTTGCGGGGAAAGTTTCGTGGGGCGAGCGAACGCCGCCTCAAGCCGCCGCGGCCGCATCAAGCCCCATGGATGATCGCTGATTGCAGGAGGAGTGCCGATGTTCTCGCTGTGGCCGAGGTCAGCGAGGGAACAAACCGAGGCGCCTGAGAGCGCATATCGGCTGGCCCCACCGTTCCAGATGCCCGGAAGGGACAGACCGCCTCAGCGCCAAGTTGGGGAAAAGTCGTCAGTCGTCAGTTGTCAGTATTCAGTCCTCCGCCCTCGGCCATCGGCTGGAGGAGAGGAGCGGACGAAGGGTTCTCCCAACGCGGAGGCTGATGACTGACGACTGAATACTGACAACTCTTCCCTGACTTGGCGCTCAGCGCCCTGTCCCTTCCTCGAAGGTCACTCAAGCGTTGGGATCAGCCGTTTCCGGGTTCGATGGCGCCGAACAGGCCGTGGTCCTCGTGGGCGATTCCGGCGGTGAAGTACAACGGAGAGGCGTCGTCGTGACCGCGATTCCCGCTGGACGGGCCGAACGCGATGCCCCAGAGGCTGTCGATGGCGATGGGCCGGCCACGGGAGTCCCGCAGCGGCCCCCGGGAGGCGCCCGTTGACATGTCAAAGGCGTTGATGCGTCCGTCACCGAAATTGCCGACGAGCAGTGAGCCGCCCAGCGGCCCGAAGGATCGCGGCGCCGCGGCGATCCCCCACGGTGAATTCAAGTTGCCGCCCGAGGCGAACCGTTTCAGCAGCATCCCATTCGTGTCGTAGACGTCGATGTAGCCGTGGCCCGGCCCCGAGACATCGTCGTGCTGATCTCCGTCCTGCAGAGCGTATGTCACAAAGAGCTTGCCGCCGACGTTCTGAATCCCGAATGGCGCGTAGCCGGCCGGCAGGTTCGGGTCATGGAACATGCCAGGCAGCGTTACTTCGTGGAACCCGGTATCCAGGACATCCACGGTCCCGGCGTGGAAGTTTGTAAGGTAGATGTGCCCGCCCGCGGCGTTGTTGCCCAGCGCCAGGCCTTTGTAGACGGCGCCGCTGGCCGAGTTGTCGAAAGCGAGGACGGCGCTTACGCCATCGACGCTGCCGTTCCAGCCCGCTACTGTGCCATCTTCGGTGGCGAACAGGAAGCGCGCGGGCCCGCTCTTGCCGCCGGCGGAGACCACAAAGTCAGACGAATCGTTGTACACGGTCCCCGTTGGCGCCGATGTTGTGTCGGAAGGGCTTCCCGCGGGCGGCGGGATCGTCACCACCAACGGCGCCGATTCGGACGGCAGCGGGTTCCCTATGGCGTCATACACGGTGGAGACGCCGGCGCCGTTGTCGGAAACCCAGATGGGACCCCGCGGGCTGAACGCAATGCCCCACGGGTTGACGAGATTGGGATCGGTGTTCAGCGCCACGCCGGCGATGTCGGAGATCAGGTTGGTCTGCCTGTAGAATCCGCTGTGGCGCCCATCACGACGGATTTCAGAAGCAGCGGCGAACGCAGAAACCGCGCTGGCGAGCAGTAACGCGGCGATGACGCCGCGACGCGGCAGATTTGCACACATGGTTCCCTCCTGGTTGGAGCGGTTTCCCGCTCCGAGCAGCCTGGGCTCCGTACGACGGAAGCCCGGGCACGTTCCTGGCGGGCCGGGCCTGTCAGTGGGGTTGCTCGACCCGTGTGCCCTAACGAAGCGGGCCGGGGAGGAAGTTCCGAGGCGGCAAAATGGGGTTGGGGCAGGCGAGGCGGGCGCGGAAACGGCCGGGGCATCAGCCCAGCGAGCGAAGGCGATTCACGATTCCGGGCAAAACGGCCAGAACAGCGGCCACGTCGTCTTCCGTGTTCGCGCGGCCCAGAGTGAGGCGGAGCGCGCCGTTTGCGATCTCGCGGGCGAACCCCATCGCCAGGAGCACGTGGCTGGGCTCGATGGCGCCGGTTGAGCATGCGCTGCCGCTGCTGGCGGCGATGCCCGCGAAGTCGAGGTTCAACAGGATTGGCTCGCCTTCCACGCCGGGGAAGCAGAAGCTGGCGTGGTTCGGCAGGCGTTCCGTGGGATGGCCGGTGAGGATGGCAGCCGGGACCGTCTCCAGAACGCCGCGGATCAGAATGTCCCGCAGTTGGCGCAGGCGCTCCGGCTCGCCGGCGGCGATGCGCTCGCCGGCCAGCTCACAGGCTTTGCCGAGACCGACAATGGCCGGCACATTTTCCGTGCCGCTGCGGCGCTCGCGCTCCTGTCCGCCGCCGGTCACCTGCGGCGCCACGCGCAGGCCGCCGCGCACCCAGAGCGCTCCAATGCCCTTCGGTCCGTAGATCTTGTGGCCGCTGAGGCTGAGGAGGTCTACCCCCCAGGCGCTGGGACTGACATCCATGGCGCCGACGGCCTGCACGGCATCCGTGTGGAACAGCGCGCCGCCCGCATGCGCGATCTGGGCGAGTTCGGCGATGGGCTGCATGGCGCCCACCTCGTTGTTGGCGGCCATCACTGAGACAAGCGCCGTGCCCCGCCTCATGGCGTCCCGCAAGGACTCGGGGTGGACGATGCCCTGGTCGTCAACCGGGAGGCGCGCCACAACCCACCCCTGGGCCTCCAGGGCCGCCGCCGTTTCCAGGATCGCTTCGTGTTCCACGCTGGAGACGATGAGGCGCCGCCGGTCCGGGGGCGCCTGTCCGGCGACGCCGCGTAAGGCGAGGTTGTCCGCCTCGGTGCCGCCGGATGTGAAGATGATCTCCGAAGGCCGGGCATGGAGCAGCGCCGCCACGCGGTCGCGGGCGTTATCCAGCGCGAACTTGGCCTCTTGTCCGGCGGAGTGCAGGCTGGACGGATTGCCGTACGCCTCGCGGAAGTACGGCAACATCTCGTCCAGCACCGCCGAATCCACCGGCGTCGTGGCGGCATGGTCCAGGTAGATCATGCTTCTCCATGGGACGCCTGGCTCCGAGCGGCCAGGCGGTCCATTACGTGGGGAACATCCTCGGCCATTCCAGAGGGATGCCCAGAGATTCGAGGAGGGCCTGATAGTCCTTCAGAAGCGCGGCGTCATCTCGCACGGCGCGCGGCTCGATGCCCCTGTCGTTGCAGAAGCAGGCGAGCGCTGACGCCGATTCGCCGATGTTCCACTCCACCGGGTGCAGGCGCACGGCGCCGTTGGTGATATGTGTGGTGCCCAGGTTCTTACAGGCGGGCAGCAGGTTCTTCATCCGGACCGGCAGCAGGGCCCCCAACGGAAGCTGGTACGGACGGCATCCCACGTCGATGAAGTCATAGCCGCCGCTGGTGGGGTGGAGGTCGATGCGGTAGAGGCCAATGCCCACGGAATCGCTGTACGGCTCCGCCAGGGGCGCGTCCGTGCCTTCCGAGCTGATGCGCTGCTCCAGCATGCGGAACACGGGCACGATGCGGCGGCTCTCCCGGATGTAGGGGTACTTGGCGAGGCCGTCATTCGTGCCGGTAGCATCGCCGCGCAGGCGCAGGCCGGGCCATCCGGTTCCGCCGTCGGGGCGGGGCGCTTCGGTCTGCAGCCAGTACATCAGTCCCAGGCTCTGGCGCTTGGCCGCATCAATGTGGCGCTTCACCTCGGATGCGGGCTTATCAATGATGTTTCCGCCGGTGTAGTCGTTCAGCGGCCAGTTGATCAGCGACACGTCGCCCAGGAAGGCGCCCGCGGCAAACTGGTTCTTGTCGATGACCCGACGATACGTCCACAGGGGAATCGACTCGCT
Organism: Armatimonadota bacterium; assembly: GCA_036504855.1. GTDB lineage: Bacteria > Armatimonadota > DTGP01 > JAKQQT01 > JAKQQT01 > DASXUL01. The sequence goes on from DASXUL010000119.1 coordinate 67,007, forward strand.
CCACGGCTGGCCTACGTCGAACATGCTGTAGGTCCGCTTCTCCAGCGTGGAAGGCGCTACCTGCTCCCACGAGAAGGGAACCGCGTCGCGATAGGCCTCATACCCCTCGGGCTTGTCGATGGTGTGGTCTTCGCCCTCAAGGTAGTCCGCCAGGAAGCAGACGGTGAAGGACTGGACGTTCTCCGGCTGGGCCGGACCGTCAACCGCGTGGGCCTCGCCCGTTTCACTACGGCTCTCAGCGCCGCTGACGTACTCGGTTCCCGTAAGGGGCAGCAGATCGCCCAATTCGGTGGCATCAAGCACGGATGTCGCCGAAATGGTGATGGTTTCCCCGGTTTCCTCGCAGAGGAACGAAACAGCCTTCACGGTATCGCCGTCCACGTCAGCGGCGATCGGCCTGTGCCGGTAGAGGATCTCAATACGCCCGGTAGAGGTATGCGGAGCCAGCATCTCATCGATAACCGATACCGCCACGCGAGGTTCCTGGCACAGGCGGCTCACCCAACCGCCGCCGGGGTTGAACTCGGGGTTGGCGGCGACGTGGGGCAGCATCGGGTAGTTCCGTCGGTAGTAGGCGCGGATGCCGTTTCGCAGCGCCCGGTAGGTTTGCGTGCATCCGAAACTCTCGATATAGCGGTTCTCGTCGGGGCACGAGACGGCCTGACTGGTTAGCTGACCGCCAAGCCAGTCCGTTTCCTCCGTGAGGATCACTCGCTTGCCGAGCCGGGCGGCGGTGAGCGCGGCTGCCACGCCTCCGAGGCTTCCGCCCGCCACCAGGATGTCACAGCGCTTTTCCATATGCATCTCCTAAGATCTGGTAGGGCCGGCCCGGTCTGGCAGCGCATGCCCCGCTAGTGGTTATGCTAGCATCGTGGAACGCTAGGATGAAGAAACCGCGCCGCAACGTCACTAGAATGAACACAGTTGGAATGATGATACGACGTACAATCCCCTTTCTGGCGCTGACCGCGGCGCTTGCGCTTCCCTCCGGCGCCTCCCCCGCTGCCGCCGGCGACGCCGCCATCCAGGGCAACTGGGTGTGGACCTCCGCACAGGCCAACGAGCGCAACGCATACTCGTATTTCCGTAGAGGGTTCACGCTGAACGGCGCGCCGAAGTCCGGCGCCGCGCGCGTGGCCGCCGATAGCCGCTATGCGCTGTACGTGAACGGCCGTCTGGTGGGCCGGGGCTCCCCGCGCAGCCACACCGCGAGGACGCCGTTCGACACATGGGATATCGCGCCGTACCTCGCGCCGGGGAAGAACGCCATCGCGGTTCTGGTTCACCACTACGGGGAATGGACGATGCGGAGCCAGGTCGGGAAGGCGGGCTTCCTGTGCGACGCCAGAATATCCACCTCCTCCGCCACAATTGATCTGCGCACGGATGACGGCTGGAAAGCCATGCCCTCCACCGCGTGGGATACGCAGCAGGAGCGGCGCAACCGGGCGCTCGGGTTCGTGGAGAGCTTCGATGCCCGCCAGGAGCCGGCCGGCTGGAATGGCGCGGACTTCGACGATTCGGCCTGGCCGAAGGCTATTGTGCTGGGACCCGCTGGATGCTCTCCGTGGACGGCCCTGATTCCCAGCGACATCCCGCCTCCCGAGGAGTCTTCCGTCTCCGTGAAATCCGTGGTGGACGTTCTGGCGGTGGAGCCGCCGGCGGATGCGAGCCGCATTCCCTTCGCCGCGCTATACGCCGATCGCCCGGCCTGGGCGGCGGGATACGCCGCCACTTACCTCCACGCATCCAGGGCGATGGCCGTAACCCTGCAGGTCGGAAGCGACGACGCGATGAAGCTGTGGCTGAACAGCGAACTCCTGTATCAGCAACCGAACGCCCGATCCGGGGCCCCCGGCCAGGATTCGGTAGATGCCCGGCTGCGGCCCGGCTGGAACCGCGTGCTGATCAAGTCCGTGAAGCTGATCGGCCCGTGGCAGGCGTATTTCGCCATCGCCGGAGCGGGCGCCGACGAAGTGGCCATTTCCTCTGAGAAGGACCTGAGCCAGTCTGAGACGTGGCGCGTTTCTCCTCCCTACCCTTTCGATGCCGCCAAGGGCATTGAGCCGGGCTACGCGGCGGCCTTTGCCCCGGAGAAGGGCGGAAGCGATGGCGATTGGCGATTGGTGAAGGCGCCGAAGGAACGCCTGAACGCGCCTTCCACCGTTGTCCACCACGAAGCGCGAACCCGGCCAGATCCGCCCCTCGTAACCGGCGCTGCCTCGCTGGCGACGGCGCAGTCATCGGCCGAGTTCAAGAGCGATCGACAGCGCGACGGCGCCGTTGTGCTCGATATGGGCCACGAAGTATTCGGTTACCCCCGCCTCACGTTGAAGGGCGCGCGCGGAGGCGAGATTGTGGACATCGCTTACGCGGAGACCCTGGAGACGACGGACGGTCAGGCCGTGAGCCCCGCAACCGGCGGGAAGGGCATCCTCAACCCGGAACGAAGCGCAACACGGTATGCGGACCGTTTCATCTGCAAGGCCGGCGACAACGCCTTTGAGCCCTTCGAGAAGAAGGCGTTCCGGTACGTGCAGGTGGACGTCCGCCGGGCAATGCGACCGGTGACGGTGACCGGGTTTCAGGTGACCCAATCCATCTATCCGGCGCAGCCTCGGGGCGCGTTTTCGTGCTCGGATGAGCGGCTGAACCGCATCTGGGAGACGGCTCGACAGACGTTGCGCCTGAATATGGACGACGCCTATACGGACTGTCCGTGGCGGGAGCGGAGCCAGTGGTTTGGCGACGTCCGCGTGGAGGCGCTGTCCAATTACTACGCGTTCGGCGACACGAAGCTGATCCGAAGGGGATTGGCGCAGATGGCGGAGTCGCAGGACGCCGAGGGGATTGTGCACGGCGTTGCGCCCACAGACTGGGATGGCGCCCGGCTGCCTTCGTTTTCCCTGCTTTGGGTGACCGCGTTGTGGGAGTACTACGTGTACACGGGGGATGCTTCGCTGTTCGCGCCGCTGATGTCCGCAATCGACAAGCAGATGGCCTTCTTTGAGAAGCATCGGAGCGCCGACAGCGGCCTCCTGGAGAACGTCCCCTATTGGGTGTTCATCGACTGGGGCGATGAGATGGACGGCCAGCGCATAGGCGCTTCGGCGAGCCTCAACGCCATGTACTACCGCGCGTTGGGAGCGGCGTCCGATATCGCGAAGGTCGCCGGTCAGCCGGATCAGGCAACCCGCTATGCACAACGCGCCGCCGCCCTGAAGACCGCCTTCAACCGGGCATTCTGGGATGCCGCATCCGGCGCCTACTGGGACGTGCTGAACGCCGGCAAGCCGAACGGGAGAACGGGCGAGCAGGCTGCCGCGCTTGCTGTATCGTATGGCGTCGCCCCTCGTGAGCGCTGGAACTCCGCGCTGGACGCGGCGTCTGCATCGCCGACGGCGGCGAAGATCGGCACGCCCTACTTCGGCGCCTTCTGGCTGGATGCGCTGCACGCCGCGGGACGCGATCAAGAGGCGCTGGATTACATCCGCGCCAAGTGGGGCGCCATGCTGGACTGGGGCGCCACGACGTTCTGGGAATACTGGACGCCCACCGACAGCCTGTGTCACGGCTGGGCGGCCGGCCCCATCCGGGATCTATCCGGGCGGACCCTGGGCCTGAGGCCCACGAAGCCGGGTTGGCGCGACTTCGACTTTGCCCCCGCGTACTGCGACCTCCAGTGGGCGAAGGGAACCGTTCCAACGCCCCTCGGCGACATCGCGGCGTCCTGGACGCGGGACGGCGCGGCCTGTACGCTGACGCTCACGTTACCGGCGGGGACCGCCGCGCGCGTGCTGGCGCCCGGCAAGGGGGCATGGACCGTCAATGGTTCCTCAGCGCTTCCGGTCGGCGTAACGCAGGAGCCCGCGGCTTCAGGCGGCGCCCTGCGCATTTCGCGCCCCGGTGAGTATCGGCTTGTCCGCAAAGGCTGACGCTATCGAGAGCGAGCATCCCGAGCAGTCTGCAACAGCCCCGCGCTCGCCTGAGATTGCGCGTCGATATCGCTGGCGATAGGTGTGGACGTCATCTAGCCGCGAAGGATCAGGTCGGTTGGAGCGCTGGGTGGCGCAGCATGGTAATCGCCGTCGAGCCTTGGCGGCCAAGCGATGAGCAAATCGCGACCTTGTGATCGGCGAGTCCGCCGGCTCCCCTGCTTTTCGGCATCCAAGCAAGTATATAGTTACTTGCCTTCAGCCTGCATGTGATCTGCGCGACGCAATCGGGCTTCGCGAGTTGCAGACGGCGGCCGGAGCCGTTCGATGAACTCCCATGTGCGTCGCGTCATCCTCCTTGCCTTGCTCCTGCCGGTGATGTACAGACCGGCCGCGGGTGCAATCACTCCTCCATCGGGTTCCTGGATATGGAACCGCGAAACTGGATCCACTCGCTGTTCCTACACGTACTTCCGGCGGTCGTTCACGCTGGATAGCGCCCCTCTCTCCGCGTCCGTAAAGGTCGCGGCCGATAGCCGCTACATTCTCTATGTCAACGGACAGAGGGTCGGCCGGGGCTCTTCCCGCTGTTTCAAGGCGCACCAGTACTACGACACCTGGGACATCCGCCCGTATCTGAACGCCGGGCAGAACGTAATCGCCGCGCTCGTCCATTTTTACGGCGAAGGGACGCTCCAGTACCAGATCGGCCGGCCTGGATTCCTGTGCGACGCGTCGATTATCACCAGTTCCTGCGCTACGGCGATCCGTAGCGATTCCACTTGGAGGGCGCTGCTGAGTAAGGCCTGGGATCGCACCCAGCCCCGTATGTCGAACGGAGTTGGATACGCCGATCTCTTCGATGCCCGGCTTGAGCCGGCCGGCTGGACGCAGGCGACCTTCGACGATTCGACGTGGCCCGCCGCGCAGGAGATTGGCGCTGCGGGAATGCCGCCGTGGACGGACCTGACTCCGCTGGACATCCCTGTTCAGCGGGAGACGCCCGTCCGCGCCGCCTCCGTCGTTATGGTGCAGCAGGTTAGCATCCCGAGATCTACTTGGCCCATCAATCTTGCTAAGCAGACTGGGGATAGCCGGACCACCCTCGTCGGGTTCCTATCGACATGGGTCTATAGCCCTACCGCGGTGACGGTTACGTTTCAACTCGCCAGTAGTGACCCTGACTATGTCTGGCTAAACGGCGTGCATGTGCTGGACCGTTGTTACGGGGGAGGCTACCTGGTAGGCATGCAGACCGCGACGGTATCGTTGCCGGCAGGGTGGTCGCGCCTCCTGGTGAAATCGGTGCGCCGAACGACAGCTTGGACGGTTGACCTCGCCTTCATGGGCTCCGGCGCGAGCGCCTTGATCGTGTCGGCGTTAAAAGACGTTTCTGCTCCAGACACATGGCGTGTCGGCCCAACGTACACTTACCCCGTTCCAGGCGTGACGTGGACGCCCTATATCACGGTGTACCCTCCGGAGACAGATCCAGATGATTCCACCTGGACGCAGTTCGCCACGACGATGTCGCCGATCCCGACGCCTTCGCGTGCATTACGCTGGGCGGCCCGCAGTCAGCCATCTCCCCCCCTTGTTACGAACGCCGCTAGTCTGCTAAAGGGCGACGCCTCCGCTGTGTTCGCTACGTCCTCTACCGGGTGCGCTTCTGTCATTCTGGATATGGGCAAGGAGGTTTTCGGATATCCCGTCATCCAGATCAGCCAGGCGGTTGGCGGCGAAGTCGTGGAAGCTTCCTACGGCGAGACGCTGGAAGATGATCACGGAGCGCTACTGAGCCCTCTGACGCTGACATCCGGCGCTCTGAACCCCGAGCGAGAGGGCGTTCGTCAGACCGACGTATTCACGTGCCGCCCCGGCGCGAATACGTTTGAGCCGTTTGAGAAGAAGGCGTTTCGGTACATCGAACTGGATGTGCGCACGAATGGCCGGCCCCTCACGGTCTCTCAGTTATACGTGAAGCTATCTACATATCCCGTGCAGGAGCGCGGTTCGTTCAGTTGCTCGGATGCGCGCCTCACCCGGTTGTGGGAAATGGGGCGGTGGACAACGCTTCTGAATATGGACGACGCCTTCACGGACTGCCCCTGGCGTGAGCGCGGGCAATGGTGGGGAGACGCTCGCGTTTCCGCTCTGACGAACTACTACTGCTTCGGCGACGCGGCCCTCGTCCGCCATGGACTGATTCAGGGAGCGCAGTCCCAGGACTCCGAAGGCGTTCTTCAAGGGGTGTTCCCCAACGATTGGGATCAGCGAATGCCCTCATACATGCTGATGTGGGTGTTCTCGATATGGGACTACGTGCTCTACACTGGCGACGTCTCGGCGTGTCCGATGTTCCTCCCGACCATCGAGCGCATCGTCAGCTTCCTTGACAAGCACACCAGCGCGTCGCGGGGCCTGCTCGAAGACGTGCCGTACTGGGTCTACATTGATTGGCTGCCAGGCATGGATTACGTGAACGTGGGCGCCAACTGCACGCTGAACTGCCTGTACTACCAGGCGCTGCGGTGTACAGCCAAGATGGCGCTGGCAGCCAATGACTGTGTTGCCGCAACGCGATACAGCCGGAAGGCCGAATCGCTGAAAGCGGCTATCAACAAGTACATGTGGAACCCGTCGGAGCATTACTATAACGATCCCCTGGTCAACGGAGCCGGCACTGGCGTCTCCTCGCAGCACGCGAACTCGTGCGCCCTCGCGTTTGGCGTGGCGCCTCCAGACAGATACGCGGAGATCGCCAACCGGATGTTCGCCGCTCCCGCAATGTACAGGCCAGGGCCATATTTCACCTCCTACGTGCTTGAGGGATTGGAAGCGGCGGGGCAAACCGATCTGGCGCTCAAGACCATTCGCGACAGTTACGCGCCCATGCTGGACTTTGGGTCGTCGACGACTTGGGAATCTTTCTACCCCTGCGCGAGTCTCGCCCATGCCTTCTCGAGCAGCCCGACGCGGTACCTGTCCTCGGCGATCCTCGGTCTTCGTCCGATCTCGCCTGGATGGAAGGACTGGCGCTTCGAACCATCGTGGGGAGACCTGACCTGGGCGAAGGGCGTTGTTCCCACGCCTCAAGGCGACATATCGGCGAGCTGGACCCTGGCCACGAGCTCATTGGCGGCCTCCGTTACAGTGCCCGAGGGTACTGTGGGCCACGTGCGCATGCCGACTGCCGGGATGACGGGCTGGCACTGGAAGGTGAACGGTAGCGATGCGTTGCCCGACGGAGTCACCGCCGAGAACGCCAACGGAGCCTGGGCACTGCGGATTGCGGTAGCCGGAACCTACTCCATCTCGGCCACTCCGTAGCGGGCTCCGGGCCGGAGCGAGGGGCGCCCTGCCGCGGCGGGGCGCCCCTCTCGTGGCTTCCCGATCTCCGGCACTTGCCATTTCTCGCGCGCATATCGCATCTTGCATGAGGCCGTAAGGCCGCAGTTTTCCTCTGAAAGGTGACCCCATGGCCCAGCGTCTTCGCACCGCATCCGTGCCCCGCGCAACTGTCCGCGCCCATCCGCGCAACCCGCGCCCCGTGAACGATGAGCGGGTGGAAGCGATGGCCGCTTCCTATGAATCGGACCCCTCCATCCTGGAGCGCCATCCCATCCTCGTTTACATGTCCGATGGCCAGCTCACCGTGATCTCCGGCCATCATCGCCTGATGATGGCTAACCGGCTCAATCTCCCCGACGTGTGGGTGGATGAGTGGCAGATGACCGATGACGAGGCCTACTTCGAGCTGGTGCGCGCCAACGAGCAGGAGCCCCTGGATCTGCTCTCGTATGGCAAGCACTTCGCGCATATGCCCCAGCGGATGCTGCCCGGCCAGTATGCCAAGGCCATTGGGCGCAGCGCCACCTTCGTGGCCGCCGCGCGCCGCGCCGCCGACGTGTACGACGCGCTGCCCAAGCAGATGCGCGACCGCGTGGGCACGGAGTTCGGCGGCTGGTATCTGGCCCACATCGGGCGCGCCGACCCCGGCGTTTGGCTGGAGATCGCCGAGCAGGTTTTCGGAAGCCGGCTCACCGTCACGCAGACCGAACTCCTTGTGAACGAGTATTTGGGCAAGGCGAAGCGCCCCAACGCCCCGGCGCCCTCCGGCGGCCATACCGATGGTAACCCGTTCCTGGAAGATGCCAATGCCGTTCAGCCGGCCACCGAGGAGGAGCGCGAGGCGTTTATGAAGGAGGCCGCCGAGGCCGGCCGACAGCGCCGCAAGGCCGAGGACGAGCCGATGTTCCGCAGCGGCGGGGGGGCCGGCGAGGGCCGCCGCGTGAAGGCCATGAAGATCCCCGACGGCGCCGACCCGCGCGAGGTGTTTGGAATGGTGCTGCACCTCTTCCGCCAGGCCCAGGAATTCGTGTTTGCCATCAACCCCGGCGACCTGGACGGCGAGCAGAAGGACATGGCGCGCCAGCTTCTGAAGGACTTGCTGGACTCGTTGGATCGCTAGCCGGCCGAACCTGTTTCGCCTCTCCCACAAAGCGTGCGGCGGCCTGCCCCCGCTTTCGCTGCGGCTCAGCCCAGCGAGAGCGGGGGCAAACGTCATGCGCTTCCACTCACGGCGCCCTGAGTGCAGTGAAGGGTCTCGTCCTAACCTGCCGCGTCAAGATGCGTCTCTGGCGCCCATAGAATCCCCGCCCCGGGCGCCTGACACTGTGCGCCATGCGGCGGCCCGAGGTAACGATGGAGGGAAGCGCCCGGTACGATGCCGGCAGTACGCTTGCCGGGCCGTTTGCACGACCAAACGACAATCTTGTGCAACCGCTTCGGGCGCTGCTGGGATCGGGTGATGTTCACGCGGCAATCGTGCCATAGTGAATGAAACCTAACCCAGAAGCGCCCTTTGCGCTATGAATGGACCGAACGCATGAGTATCAACTGGCCGGGCCTTATCCGGCACTACGCGGAATATCTCCCTGTTAGCGATCAGACGCCTGTCGTCACCCTCCTGGAGGGAGCCACGCCGCTCATCCCGGCGCCCGCCATCTCGGCCCGCGTGGGCCGGGGCGCCCGCGTCTACCTGAAGTACGAAGGACTCAACCCCACGGGTTCCTTCAAGGACCGCGGGATGACCATGGCCATCAGCAAGGCGGCCGAGGCCGGCGCCAAGGCCGTCATGTGCGCCTCAACCGGCAACACCTCCGCCAGCGCCGCCGCCTACGCGGCCCGCGCCGGGATGAAATGCATCGTGCTTCTGGAATATCACCAGGGCGCCATCGCCATGGGCAAGCTGGCCCAGGCCCTCATTGAGGGCGCCGTGGTGGTTCCAGTGGAGGGCAACTTCGACCAGAGCCTCCAGTTGGCGCGCGATATGACGGAGCATTACCCCATCACCCTCGTGAACTCGGTGAACCCTTACCGCATCGAGGGGCAGAAGACCGGCGCCTTCGAAATCGTGGACGTATTGGGCCGCGCGCCGGACTTCCACTGTATCCCCGTGGGCAACGCCGGGAACATCACGGCGTACTGGAAGGGCTACAAGGAGTACCGAGCCTGCGGGAAGTCGAGCAGCCTGCCGAAGATGATGGGCTTCCAGAGCGCCGGGGCCGCCCCCATCGTGCTGGGCCATCCCGTTGAGGATCCGCAGACCATCGCTACCGCCATCAAGATCGGCAACCCCGCTTCGTGGAAGCAGGCGGAAGCCGCCCGTGATGAGTCTGGCGGCGACATCCAGACGGTGACCGACGACCAAATCCTGGAGGCCTACCGCCTTTTGGCCAGCCGCGAGGGCGTGTTCTGCGAGCCCGCCAGCGCCGCAAGCGTGGCCGGCCTTCTGCAACTGGCCGATTCCGGTTACCTGGACGCCGCCGGCGTGGCGGACCCCGTCATCGTCTGCGTTCTCACCGGCCACGGCCTGAAGGATCCGGACCGCGCCCTGGCCCAGGTGGCCCTTCCCGACCCCCTGCCGCCCGATGAGAAGGCCATCGCGAGGGCGATTGGGTTCTAGCAACGGCGCCGGGCCCCGCGCGGGGCGCAGATGGTATCATGGGTGGCAAGGAGGGAACGGTATGGCCACGACCGTGATAGAGGTGGAGGTAGACGGGGAAACCGCGCGCAAGTGTCGCGAGGCCGATCCGGAAGCTCGCCGTTGGTACGGAAGGGTTCTGTCCGGCTGGCTGGCGTCACCGGAAGAGCGCGCACAAGCGGGCGCACGCCTCCGCGAATCGATGTCGCATGCGAGCGCCGACGCGCGGCGGCGCGGACTCACTCCAGAGATCCTCGAAGAGATCCTGCACGATGGTTACGCGGTGGGTGTTTGACACGAATGTGCTCGTAGGCGCCTTCCTGTTTGACACCTCCATCCCCGGCCATGCCGTTATGAGCGCCAGCCAGGGTGACATGCTGTTGTTCAGCGTTACAACCTGGGCGGAGCTTCGTGCGGTTCCTCTCACCATCGGGCTTCCTGAAGGCATTCGCCGGCATGGCGAAAGGCTGAGTGCTCTCCGCTTGTCTGCATGACCTATGGAAATGGCGGGCTACCATGGCAACCCCCCCTCGGGGACTGAACCGGCGAAGGCCGGTATCGCCATGGTAGCCCGCCATTTCTGTGGCAGAAGGTGAAGGTTCTTACAGAACGCCGAAGTACTCGTTCTTCTCCCAGTCGGTGACGGTGGCGCGGAAGCGGTCCCATTCCAGCTTCTTATTGGCGATGAGCTTCTTGAAGCAGTGGTCGCCCAGGGCCTTCTTCAGGAGGGCGCTGCCTTCGGCCACGGCGATGGCCTGATCCAGGTCTCCCGGCAGGGTCTTGATGCCCTGCTCAACGCGCTCTTCCTCGGTGAGCTTGTAGAGGTTGCCGTGCGAGATGGGCGGGCACGGGTAGTTCTTCTCGATGCCTTCCAGGCCGGCGGCCAGCATGGCGGCGAAGCCGAGGTAGGGGTTGCCGGCCGGATCCGGGCTGCGGAGCTCGATGCGGGTGGCGTTTTCCTTACCCGGCTTGTAGCCGGGGATGCGGATCAAGTCGCTGCGGTTCTTCACGGCCCAGCTCACGTACACCGGGGCCTCATATCCAGGCACCAGGCGCTTGTAGGAGTTCACCCACTGGTTCAGCACCAGGGTGATCTCCGGGATGTGGGTCATCAGGCCGCCGATGTACTGCTTGGCGGTGTCGGACAGATGGTTCTCATCGGACGTATCGAAGAACGCGTTCCGATCGCCCTTGAAGAGGCTCTGGTGCACGTGCATACCGGAGCCGTTCTGGCCGCCCAGAGGCTTCGGCATGAAGGTGGCATGCACTCCGTTGGCCAGGGCCACTTCCTTCACCACCAGGCGATAGGTCATGGCGTTGTCGGCCATGGTCAGCGCGTCGGTGTAGCGCAGGTCAATCTCGTGCTGGCTGTGGGCCACCTCGTGGTGGCTGTACTCAACGCCGATGCCCATAGCTTCCAGGGCGATGACGGTTTCGCGGCGCAGGTCGTGAGCCACGTCCACGGCGGTCTGGTCGAAGTAGCCGCCTTCGTCCAGCGGCGTAGGATCGTTGGCGCCCTTGAAGTAGAAGTACTCGAGCTCCGGTCCAACGTAGAAGGTGAAGCCGAGGTCGGCCGCGCGCTTCAGTTGGCGGCGCAGCACGTAGCGCGGGTCGCCTTCATACGGCGTGCCGTCGGCGGCGTTCTTGATGTCGCAGAACATCCGGGCCACCGGAACACTGCCGCTGAAAGGAAGCAGGACGAAGGTCGATGGGTCCGGCATGGCGATCATGTCGGATTCGTCGATGCGGGCGAAGCCCTCAACCGACGATCCGTCGAACCCCATCCCCTCTTCCATCGCGTTCTCCAACTCGTCGCGGGTGATGGCAACGGACTTCAGAAAGCCCAGGATGTCGGTGAACCAGAGTTGGATAAAACGGACGTCCAGATCTTTCGCCTGACGCAACACATACTCGGTATCTTTCGTGCTCATGGAAAACCTCATTCGCCAATGTGTAACCCCGGTTGTCCGGGAAGGGTAAAGAGATATGGGACGGCGACGCCGGCCGGCACAAGCCGCGCCGTGACCGCTACCCTGCGCATGCGTGGCGCCGGCTCCGTCCCCCAGCCACTAAATCTAGCAGAGTTGTGTTACGATTACGTAACGTGTTGAGGGAGGCGGAAAATGGCCGGTCCGATGGACTTCTGGCGACTGGTGCGCGAGGTGAACCCCAACGGCATCCATCAGGACGCCGACCGCGCGTTTCGCGTTGCGGCGCTGGGCAGCGAGCCCGAATTGGCGGAATTGCGCCGCCTGGCCGGTTTCGACGTGGCCGAGAACCGCGCCCGCGCGGGTGACCGTTGGCTGGAGGCGGCGCTGCCCCTCTCCGATTCGGATCGCCCTCGCGTGGCTGCATGCACCTTCGCGCTCACCCTCTCCCGGAACGCCGAGAACATCCCCATCACCGTTTGGCGGTTGGATCCGCAGGCGATGGAGCCGGCGATCAGCGCGATTCTCGACAAGTACCCCGACCTCAATATCGCGCTTCCACGCGCGGTGCCGGCCTTTCGGTCCATCGCAACGGATCGCATCATCGCCGCCGCCGCGCGCGCCAACACCCAACTCGCCCTGGCTTCGGCCCTGCCCGGCGTTGTGCCGTGGACCGCCGTGCTGCTTCCGGCCGCCGCGTTTCCGGATATGGTCCTGCTGACAAAGAACCAGGGGATGATGTGCCTGCGCATCGCCGCCGCCTATGGGTTCCCCGTTGAGCCCCAGCGCCGCCTCGCCGAACTGGGCGGGGTGATTGGAGTGGCGTTCGGCTGGAGGGCGCTGGCGCGCGAGTTGGTTGGGCTCGTTCCGGGGGGCGTTGGGGCCGGGCTGAAGGGCGCCATCGCCTACGCCGCCACCGTCACGACCGGTCGCGCCGCCCAGGCGCTCTACAGCGGCGGCGCGCTGCCCACCGTCAAAGAGCGGACCGAGATCTTCCGCGAGGCGTTCCGCCGCCGCCGCGCCGAGCCGGAAGCCTCCCCGGCGTGAAGGCCCAGGATGCCCAGCGAGTGAACTCGCGGGCGACGAGGGGCACAAAGTCCGCCTACGCGGACTGATTCCGCAGTCGCCGTAGGGCGACTTGCGTCCCTTCGTTGCCCGCGAGTTCACTCGCTCGGCGCTTCCTTCATCAGGCGGTGCGCGCCAGGATGTCCGCCGCGTGCATCAGATCGTGCGCCACGAGCTTGCGCGCCTGTTCCTCCAGCGTGCCGGGACCATATAGAGAGTGAACGCCCGTGCGCTGCAGCGCGTCGGCGGGCAGAGAGCGCAGGTAGGCGGTTGTGGCCGCGCGCCTGGCGCTGAACGCGGCAAGCCCCTCGGCGAGCGGAATCCCCGCGTATGCCTTCTCGGAGAGGCGCTGGCCCGGATCGTAGTCGGGGAAGCTGGGGTTGTCGCTCTCCGCCATGGCTTTGAAGCGGCCGAGGAAGACCCCTTCCATCTCGGCCGGGGTAAAGAGATCCGGGTCCGCGCGATGGTTGAGCGTCGTTTCGGGAATGATCTCGGTGAGCCGGCGCAAGAGCCCCGGGGTCATATCCAGCGTCTTCAGCTCCATTTGCCACGCATGCGATGGCGTCGCCATTCTGTGCTCCTTTTACGGTACCGGTGATGTCGCCATGGTACGCGTGAGGCGGGCCCGCGGTCAAACCCCGGAGAGCGTTAGAATGAGTACAGAGAGGGATGTGGGATGCCTGTGCTCATGAAGACCGAAGGTTGGCGGCATTACCAGCCGAAGACGAACAAGCCGGGGCCGATTGCGGCGGTTCTGGCCGAACCGCTGGAGGCGCAACGGGTGCGGTGCAACCTGTGCGCATTCCGGTGCGTCATCAGCCCTGGCCACGTGGGCGTGTGCAACGTCCGCCACAACGTGGCCGGCACGCTCTACGCCCTGAACTACCGCAAGGCCACCGCCCTCCAGGTGGACCCGATTGAGAAGAAGCCCTTCCACCACTTCCACCCCGGCATTTCCGTGCTGGGCGTGGCCGCGCCAGGGTGCAACTACCGTTGCCGGTTCTGTCAGAACTTCGAGATCTCCCAGATGCCCGTTGAATACGACAGGATCGACGGGCGGCCGCTAGAGCCCGAGTGGATAGTGGATCGCGCCGTGGAGCTTGGATGCAAGGGCATCGCCTTCACCTATACGGAGCCCACGATCTACATGGAGTACGCCATGGAGATCGGCGTTCTGGCGAAGGAGCGGGGCTTGCTGAACGTCTGGGTGACAAACGGCTATATGACGGAGGAGGCGATCGACCTCATCGCGCCATGGGTAGATGCCGCCAACATCGATCTCAAGGGGTTCAATGACCGCTTCTACCTCAAGATCTGCGGGGCGCGGCACAAACCGGTCTGCGACGCGATCCGCATGATGCACGAGCGGGGCATCTGGGTGGAGGTCTCCACCGTGGTTATCCCGGGCTACAACGACTCGGACGATGACATGCGCGCCATCGCCGGCTTCATCCGCGGCGTGAGCCCGGACATCCCGTGGCACGTCAATGCCTTCCAGCCCGAGTACCGCATGGCGGACGTGCCGCCCACGCCGCCCGCATCCATACGCCACATCCGCGCCATTGGCCTGGAGGAGGGGTTGCGCTATGTGTACGCCGGCAACATTGCGGGCGACGACGGGAATACGACCTTCTGCCCAAACTGCCGGGCGGCCGTGATCCAGCGCTCCGGCTACACGCTTACCGGCTGGCGGCTGAACGAGGGCGCGTGCGCAGCCTGTGGAAGGCCAATCGCCGGCGTTGGGCTGGAAAGCGCGCCGGCCGCCATCGACGCCCGCCCGGATGGTTCTGCCCCCTCGGAGCGCGCATTCTGCGGCTGACAGAGATCGCCGGGCCCCGAAGGGGCCCGGCGCGCAAGGCGCTTAGCGCTCTGTTAGGGTGAAACTGGGGGTTAGCCGACCCCATGGGAAGCCTCTGATCCCTAGAAGATCGGAGGCGTACACGGCACGCCGTGTCCCTACGCCTGCCTGCCTCCATCCACCGAACGGTGGACGGCCGGGCCGACCGGTAGGGACACGGCTTGCCGTGACCGCCCCCCTGCTTCTGCGGGGTATAGGTCCCTCACGAGACCCGCGAGGGGCTCACTGACAGCTTCTTCCGATCAGGGCGCTTAGCCCATCACGAACGACCGCATGCCGATGCTGCCCAGGTCCGTTCCTTCGTTGAAGAAGCGCGGATGCTCATCCGGATCGGAGAGGGCGAGGGCCGCCAGCATGGGGCGGTAGTGCTCGTCGGTGGGCACGGAAAGCCTGGCTGCTTCGCCGAGGCGCTCGTAATGGATCAGCCCTTCGTGGTCTCCTCTCTCCAAGAGGCCGGCCACGTCGGCATCGAACTCCTCCGCCCAGTCGAACGGTTCCGCGTTCTCCTGGAACCTTACGGTTCGCAGGTTGTGCACGATGTTGCCGCTGCCCACAAACAGGACGCCGCGCTCTCGCAACGGCCGCAGGTTCCGCAGCAGCGCGTACTCCGCCTCGGGGCCGATCGCGCCATTCAGGCTCACCTGCAGCACGGGCACATCCGCCTTCGGGAACATGTGGACCAGCACCGACCACGTTCCGTGATCCAGCCCCCACTCTTCGTCCAGCGCGATGCGCGGCTCGGCGGCGGCGACCTCGGCGGCCATCTCCGGGCTGCCTGGAGCCGGGTACACCACCTCGAACAGATCGCGCGGGAATCCGCCGAAATCGTGGATTGTGCGCGGCTTTGGCATGGCGGTTACGTAGCTCCCGTGGGTCATCCAGTGGGCGCTGATGCACACGATGGCGGCCGGCGCCGGCAGCGCCTCGCCGACCTGCTTCCACGCTCGCGAGTACGGCGTATCGGTGATGGCGTTCATCGGGTTGCCGTGCCCGGCGAAGACCACCGGCATCCTGGATGTCGGAGCCCCATCCTGAAATGCGCGCAATTCGTTCAACATTAAGCTAACCTCCACGGTGTTCAACGCTGGGCGGGAGCGGCCGGTTCCGGCGCCCGTCTGTTTGCTGCCGTTCGGCGCCGGACGGCTTATAATGCCCATATGGCGACGTTAACATTTCAGCGCCCTCTGGGGCGAGAGTATACGGGGCTTTCCGAGGCCGAAACGCTGGAGCGCATCGCGCGGGCGAAGGAGGCGCTGGGGTCGGACCTGCTGATCCTGGGGCACCACTACCAGCGCGAGGAGGTCATCCGTTTCGCGGACTACCGGGGCGACTCCCTGAAGCTGGCCCGCGAGGCGGCCAACCGGCCGGAGGCCCGCTACATCGTGTTCTGCGGCGTGCACTTCATGGCCGAAACGGCCGACATCCTGAAGCCCGGCGACCAGGCGGTGATCCTGCCGAACCTCTCCGCCGGCTGCTCCATGGCCGATATGGCCGACATCGACCAGGTGACGGACTGCTGGGATCAGATATCCCCGTTCATCGGCGACGAACTGACCCCGATCACTTACGTCAACAGCACGGCCGCGCTGAAGGGCTTCGTGGGTGACCACGGCGGCGCGGTGTGCACCTCATCGAACGCGCAGGCCATCCTGAAGTGGGCGCTGGCCCAGCGGCCGCGCGTTCTGTTCTTCCCGGACCAGCACCTCGGCCGCAACAGCGCCGTGGCCATGGGCTACTCCACCGATGAGATGATCGTGTGGGACCCCTACCAGCCGATGGGCGGAAACACGGAGGAGGCGGTTCGCGCTGCCCGCTTCGTGTTGTGGAAGGGGCACTGCTCCGTGCACGGGCGCTTCACCGCCGCCCAGATCGCCGCCGCCCGCGCGCGCCACCCAAGCGTTCGCATCGTGGTCCACCCCGAATGCCCGATGGACGTTGTCCAGGCCGCCGACGCCAACGGCTCCACGGAGTTCATCGCCAAGTATGTGCGCGAATCTCCGGCCGGCAGCGTCATCGGTGTGGGCACCGAGATCAACCTCGTGAACCGCCTCGCCCGCGAGATGCCGGACAAGACCATCTTCTGCCTCGACCCCGTCGTCTGCCCCTGCAGCACGATGTACCGCATCCACCCCAGCTTCCTGTTGTGGACGCTGGAGAACCTGCTGGAAGGCAAGGTGGTCAACCGCATCACCGTTCCGGAGCCCATCCGTTCCAGCGCCCGCCTCGCGCTGGAGCGAATGCTGGCGAGCTGAGACTTCGGCCGCGGACCCCCCTACCCCCCAATTCTGGGGGACCCAGGCCGAGCGCTCGGCGTAAGCGGCACGCTAGAACCGAGTGTTACCTCTTGGGTCCCCCAGGATTGGGGGGAAGGGGGGCCGAAGACGCCTCTTCCTGAATCCGCCTGAGCACTGTCGGCAATCTGCCCAGCACTGCATCGTTGCGGAAGCGCAGCACGCGGTACCCGTGAGACGCCAGGCGGATCGTGCGGTCCTCGTCCTGCTCCTCGCGGCCGTCGTGGGCGCTGCCATCGACCTCCACCACGAGGCGGCGGGCGGGGCAGCAGAAGTCGAGGATGAATGGGCCAACGGGATACTGGCGGCGGAACCGCAGCCCGGCCAGTTGCTTTCGCCGGATCGCCTCCCATAGCGCCGATTCGGCCGGCGTCATCTCGGCCCGCAGGCTTTGGGCGGCGGCGATGATGTCTGGCGTCGTGCCGCGCACTTTTCGGGTGTCGCGCATCAATGAACCTCGCGGACCCCCCTACCCCCCAATTTGTCCGATGACAATACATGGTGAACAGTTTCTGACAAGACATCCTTTACACTTTCTACGGGAGGTGTGGGATGCCATTTCAGGAGCAATCGGTCATGCAGTCGAGACAAAGATTGGCGCGCCTAGTACTGGAAGGCA
>DASXUL010000120.1:0-15524 GCA_036504855.1 Armatimonadota bacterium
ACTCGCTCCCAACATACCGCCAGACCATATCTCTCCCTTGCCCGACGATCTCCTCCTCCTCCGACCGCCCCGCTACGCATTCCGCAATTGTGGCCCACGCGCAAAACACACTTAGTTGGAACGATTGGGCTTGCCCTGCCCCTACCCGTTGCGTGTTTCCATCCACCGAACGGTTGACGGCCGGGCCTACCGGGTAGGGGCTGGGCTTGCCCTGCCCTCGGACGCCTGGATCACACAGGGCGCTACACCACGTTGGTGGGGGCGAGGCGGCAGGGATGGGCCTCGGATCCGTGCTCCAGTTGCAGGGTGGCGTGCTCAATGCCGAACTGGTCGTGCAATTCCTCGCAGGTGCGCGCCAGCAGCGAATCGTCCGCGGGCAGACCCGGCAAGACGACTTGCGCGGTCAGTACGGCCTCGGTGGTGCTCATGCCCCAGATGTGCAGGTCGTGGACCTCGGTCACTCCGGGCAGGGCTTCCAGGTAGCGCTGTACGGCATCGGGGTCGATGCCCTGAGGGACAGCGTCCAGCGCCAGGTTGAGCGATTCTCGCAGGAGCCCCCACGCGCCGAAGGCGATGACAACGATGATCAGGAGGCTCATCGCCGGGTCCAGCCAGAGCCATCCTGTGACGGCGATGGCGAGGCCGGCCGCAACAACGCCCACCGATACGGCGGCGTCCGCGGCCATGTGGAGGAAGGCTCCGCGGATATTCAGGTCCTGCTTCCGGCCCGCGATGAAGAGCAGGGCCGTGGCCGTGTTGATGACCACGCCCGCCAACGCCACCCACACCACGACGCCGGTTTCCACCGGCGTCGGATGGCGGAACCGCCGCGCCGCCTCCCAGGCGATGCCGCCCACGGCCACCAGCAGCAGGCCCGCGTTCAGCAGCGCCGCGAGGATGGATGACCGGCGCAGGCCGTAGGTTCGCCGGGCCGTCGGCAGACGCTTTGTCAGGCTCAGCGCGCCCCACGCCAGCAGAAGGCCCAACACATCGCTCAGGTTGTGGCCGGCGTCGGCCAGCAGGGCGATGGAGCCGGCGTACAGCCCGGCCGCGCCCTCCAGCGTAACAAAAGCAACGTTGAGCGCAACGCCGATGGCGAAGGCGCGGCTATAGTCCGCGGGCCCATGGTCGTGTCCGTGTCCCAATCAGAAGCCCTCCGGATCGCCTACAGCGTTCGTCCCAACGCCTCGGCCAACGGCTTGAGTTCGCCCATGAGGCGGCGGAAGTCACTGAAGGTGAGGCTCTGGGCGCCGTCCTTGAGGGCCGTTTTCGGGTTCGGGTGCGTTTCTATCATCAGGCAGTCCGCGCCGGCGGCGAGGGCGGCCTTGGTGGATGACGCCACGAGCTGCCAGCGGCCGGTGCCGTGGCTGGCGTCGCCGCAGACGGGCAGGTGGCTGCGGAGTTGCACCTCGGCGATGGCGTTCACGTCCAGAACGTTGCGGTAGGCCGGCTCGAAGGTGCGGATCCCGCGCTCACACAAGATGATGTTGTAGTTGCCGCGGCTGGCGATGTACTCGGCCGCCTGCAACCATTCCTCAATGGTGCTGCTCATTCCGCGCTTCAGCATGGCCGGGATGCGCGTGTTGCCGATCTCCCTGAGCAGGGCGAAGTTGGCCATATTGCGCGTGCCTACCTGGAAGATGTCGGTGTACTGGCCCACCAGTTCCACGTCGCGCGTATCCATCACCTCGGTGATGATGGGGAGGCCGGTTTGCTCCTTCGCTTCCTTCAGCAGGCGAAGCCCTTCCTCTCCCATCCCGTGGAACGAGTATGGCGAGGTACTGGGCTTGTAGGCGCCCCCGCGGAGAATATGGGCGCCGGCTTCCTTTACCATCCGGGCGGTTTCGAAGAGCATCTCGGGGCTCTCCACCGTGCAGGGCCCGGCCATCACCACCACCTGGTTGCCGCCGATCTTCACGCCGCCCACGTCAATCACGGTCTTGGTGGGATGGAAGTCGCGGTTGACGAGCTTGTACGGTTTACTGACGATGACCACGTCGTCGACCTGCGGCAGGCCGATGAGCTGATCCCTCAGGAGGGTTTTGTCTTGATCCGCCGGGGCGCCGACAGCGCCCATGATGGTCTTTTCCACGCCCTGGCTGAAGTGCACGGCATAGCCGTGATCCTCCAGGAAGCCCTTGACCTCCGCTTCCTGCTCCGGCGTCGACCCGTTTCGCAAAATGATAACCATGCTGGATTTCCTTCGTGTAGAGTTTCATCCATTCTAACCCGCGGCCGGCGTCATTGTTCAGAAACTGGCGGGCGGACGTGGGAATCGCCGGCGGAAGGGGGCGGGCCGGCGTCTGCGTGTGCGAGCTAGAATGGGGGACGGAGGCGCTGGGAAGGGCAATGGCAATCGACAACACTCGCTTCGGGACCGTACTGCTGGTGGAAGATGAATCCGATGTGCGCGAGACGCTGGCCGATATCCTGAAGTGGGAGGGCTACGGCGTTTTCGAGGCTGCCAATGGCCGCGATGCCCTGGCCACCCTGCGCGGCGCCGCGAAACCCTGCCTCATCATCCTGGACCTCATGATGCCGGTCATGAACGGGTGGGAGTTCTCGCGCCGAAAAGCGGCCGACCCGGAGTTCGCGGACGTGCCGATGGTCATCGTCTCCGGGGTCACCGGGCTCGAACCCGAGGCCGTGAAACTCGGGGCAAAGGCCGTGATCGCCAAACCGGTGGACCTGCCCTCGCTCTTGCGCACCGTGGGCGATTATTGCCGGTAACGTTCCGCGCCGGCCGAACGCTAGGAGTTCAGAACCCGCATGATCAGCCACGGCGCCAGTCAGGGCGTTACCGAAGCGCAATTGGCCAGCATCGTCGCGTCGGCCACCGACGCCATCATCTCCGTTGACACGCAGCAGAACATCATCCTCTACAATCGGGCGGCGGAGACGATGTTCCTGCGCCCGGCGGCCGAAGCGCTGGGCCAGCCTCTGAACACCCTCATCCCCGAGCGGTTCCACGAAGCGCACCAGAAGCACGTTGCCCGGTTCGGCCGCAGCGGCATTACGTCTCGGTCCATGCAGTCGCCGGGCCAGTTGCTGGGGCTGCGATCCAACGGCGAGGAATTCCCCGTGGAGGCGATGATTTCACACGCCGACACGGAGGACGGGCGCATTTACTCCGTCATCATCCGGGACATCACGGAGCGGGTTCGCCTGGAGACCGCGCGCCAGGAGTTTCTGGCGCTGCTGGGACACGAGTTGCGGAACCCTCTGGCAGCCATTTCCAGCGCTCTCTACCTGGCCCGCCGCCGCGTGGACGACGCCGCTCTGGAGCGCCCGCTGGATATCCTGGACCGCCAGGTGTCCCATATGACCCGCTTGGTGAGCGACCTGGTGGACGTATCGCGCGTCACGCGGGGGGTGCTGGACATACAGCGCGAAGAGCTGGACATCATCTCCGTGCTCGGCTCGGCCATCGAACCGTTCCGCCGCCGCTTCGCGGACGGCGGCATCCGCCTGCACGTCTCGCTGGCCAAGGAGCCCATCCTGCTAGCGGCGGACCCTGTGCGGTTGCACCAGGTCTTCTCCAACCTGCTCGACAACGCCGCGAAATACACGGACCCCGGCGGCAGCGTATGGGTAGAGGCGCGCCGGCACGGCGCCGTGGCCACCATCTCAGTGCGCGACACCGGAGTGGGCATCGCGCCGGCGCTCATGCCGCGTCTGTTCGAGCCCTTCGTGCAGGGCAAGCAAGGGGCGGACCGGACTCAGAGCGGCCTCGGCCTTGGCCTCACCCTCTGCCACAGGATTGTCGGCCTCCACGGCGGAACGTTTGAAGCCTCCAGCGCCGGCCCCGGCGAGGGCGCCCAGTTCACGATCCGCCTGCCGCTGGTTGCATGATCCATTTGCCCGCGGCCCATTCTTGTGGTAAACTGTATCAGGCACGGAGTGATGGCCGAGCGGTTGAAGGCGATCGCCTGCTAAGCGATTGTAGGGGTTTTAAGCCTCTACCCCGGGTTCGAATCCCGGTCACTCCGCCAGATGGGCGGGCAGACGCGTCTGCCCGCCCATTTTCGTGTGATTGCCGCACTGTACCCCTACCTCGCCCTCGGGAGGACCCCCATGAAACTGACTGTTAGCCTGCTGGTCGCGCTGACCCTCGGCGGCGGCGCCTTCGCTCAGAATCCGGATCTGGCCGCCATCCAGACGCTCATTCGCCAGGGACGGACCGCCGAGGCGAAGCCGTTGGCCCAGGCCGCCGTCCAGGCCAACCCCCAAAACGCCCAGGCGCAGGATCTTCTGGGCCAGGCCCTCACCCGCTCCGAGAAGCCAAGCGACGCCATCGCGCCCCTCACAACGGCCACAACGCTGGATCCGAAAAACGCCGCCGCCTTCACCCATCTCGGGGATGCGCAGATCGCCCGCTTCATGATCTCCCTGCGCGATTGGGTGAAGGACCACTCTCACGACCTGCTGGGCATGGTGAACCACGACGTTCCCACCGTCAGAGACGGCGGACCGGACACCGGCGCAATCCTCTTTACCGAGGAACGCATCAATGATCGCTCATCGTCGCAGATGACCCCGGCGGAATGGATGAGGTTCGAAGCCATCGCCAAATCCGCCCGCGACGCCTACTCCAAGGCGCTGGCCATCGCGCCGGACGACAAGCCCACCCTGCGCGGCAAGGGGCTTTCGCAGCTCATTCTCGGCGAGTGGAAGGAAACCGTAACGGACTTCCAGACGGCCGGCGTGCCTGTCTTTGACCCGTTCGTTTACGACCTGGTCGCCAGCATCCACGACTCCCATGCGATGGGAGAGGAATCCATCCGCCTCTGGACCATGGTCTCTCGCAGCGAACCCCTCAACGCCTGGGCGTACTGGGATCTGCGAAAACTGTACAATGAGTTTCACCGCGGCGACTGGCATTTCGACTACTACGACGCCATGCGGATGCTGTTCAGCGACCAGATATCCAACGAGAGCGACGCCCATAAGCCAACCGTGAAAGACGGCCTGAAAGCCCTTCGCGCGCTCACCGAAAAGCACGGCGACGAGGCGATCGTCTGGCGTGGCATCGGCATCGCTTCGGCGATGTCCAAGGACAAGAAGGGCGCCGAGGAAGCCTTCAAGAAGTCCGTTGAGCTTGACGCCACGGACTGGTACAGCAACTTCCAGTACGGCGCCTATCGCCTGGCCGCCAAGGATTCCGAAGCCGCGCAGCCCCTCCTCCAGGCGGCCGTGAAGGCCCAGCCCGATAACGCCATGGCCTGGCATGCCCTCGGCTCCGCCGCGGAGAAAAACAAGGACCTGGATACGGCGGTGGCTGCGTACGAGCGCGCCACGGAGATCAGCCCGAGCTGGGCGCAGGCCCACCTCAGCGCCGGCGCGCTGCTGCTGGACCGGCGTCAGGGCGCCGAAGCGCTTCCTCACCTGGAGCGCTACCTGGAACTCTCGCCGAAGGCGGCCGACGCCGATGAGATCCGCACCGCCATTAAGCAGGTGAAGGAGATCCTCGCGAAACAGGGCTAGCGCCAAGTCAGGGAAAAGTCGTCAGTCGTCAGTATTCAGTCGTCAGTCTCTGCGTTGGGAGAGCCCATTGTCCGCTCCTCGCCTCTAGCCGATGGCTGAGGGCGGAAGGCTGAATACTGACGACTAACGACTGACGACTTTTGACGACTTCTCCCTAACTTGGCACTGGGTTCCGCGCGGCGAGTGTTGATATTCCCCAGACAGTGAATCGTCGGGCTACCATGGCGGAGTCTCCCTTGGAGACGAAACCCGTTTGGGCGGGTTTGCCCATGGTAGACCGGCGATTGCGCGTCGGGCGTGGGCGAAACGGGCGCTGAAGGGATTGTGAGGGGTTATGCCGAAGACTGAACAGCACGGGGCGGTGATACAGAGCGTGGAGCCGGGCAGCATCGCGGAAGAGGCGGGGCTGCAGCCGGGCGACCGCATCCTCCGCGTGAACGGACGCGAGTTGCGCGACGTGCTGGACTATCAGGTGGAAGTCGCCGAGGAAGACGTGGACCTGGAGTTCCAGCGCGGCGACGAGTGCGGCCTCATCCAGATCGAGAAGTACGCCGGCGAGGGCTTGGGCCTTGAGATGGGCGACGTTGTTTTCGACGGCGTGAAGCAGTGCGCCAACCGGTGCGTGTTCTGCTTCATCCACCAGAACCCCAAGGGAATGCGCGAAACCATCTGGGTGCGCGACGACGACTACCGCCTGTCCTTCCTGGAGGGCCACTTCATCACCCTCACCAACCTCTCGCCCGAGGAGTGGCGCCGCATCCTGGAGGGCCACATGTCTCCCATGCGCGTCTCGGTGCACGCAACCGACCCGGAGGTGCGCACCCGGATGATCCTCCACAAGGACGCCGGCAAAGTGATGGACCAGATCCGGCAGATGGTGGCGCGCGGCATCGAGGTCCACGCGCAGGCGGTGCTCTGCCCGGGCTGGAACGACGGCGAAGTGCTGGACCGTACCATTACGGATCTGGCCGCCCTCTACCCGGGCGTGGGATCGCTGGCCATCGTGCCGGTGGGCTTAACCCGGTTCCGGCGCAACCTGCCGGACCTGAAGACGGTTACGTCTGAGATGGCGCGGGATGTCATCAAGCAGGTGGGCGCCCACCAGCGGGCGCTGAAGAAGACCCTGGGCACGCGTTTCGTGTTCCTGGGCGACGAGTTCTACCTGCAAAGCGGGGTGGCGCTGCCCAAGTACACGGAGTACGATGGCTTCCCGGCGCTGGACGACGGCGTTGGCACCTGCCGCTGGTGGGACCACCGATGGCGCACTCTGCGAAAGACCCTCACCGGCAGCATCCCGGCGCCGCGCCGCGTCACCGTGATCACCGGCGAGCTGGCCGGCCCCGTGCTGCAGCCGGCCATTGACCGCCTGAATGAAGTGGAAAACGCCTCCGTGACGCTCGTCCCCGTGAAGAATGAGTTCTACGGCGGCGGCATCAACGTCACCGGCCTCGTCACCGGCTCGGACGTCCTGCGCGCCCTGGAGGGCATGGACGTAGGCGATGAGCTGATCCTGCCTGAGATCATGGTCCGCCAGGGCCGCTTCTTGGACGACGTGACCCTGGCCGACGTGGAGGCCGCCATCGGCCGCCCCGCCCGAGTTGTGGAAACGAGCCCGAAGGGCCTGATGGCGGGCGTGCTGGGGTGAGGGGAACGGATCCCGCCTGGGATCGGATTCCGGATTCCGGCGTCCGGATTCCGACCAACCGGCGAAAGCTCTCTCGCTGAGTAAGCCTCACCGCGGCCATGTCGGGATCCGGAATCCGGAATCCGGACCCCGATCCCTCTTCGCTACGCGCTCTGCTTGACCACCAGCTTCCCGGACCGGATGCCGGCTTCGGCGGCCTGCTCTTTCTTCAGGATGGCGGGCGGGATCTTTGGCTCCAGCGCGGCATTGATGGAGACGCTTACGAAGCCGTCTTTCATGCCCAGCACGCGGGGCTTGCCCTGGAAGGTTCCGGCCTTCACCTCGGCGGCGATGGCGTCGAAGGTCTTGCCCAGGTCCATGACGGCGCTGGCGACCACTACATCCGGGGCGATGGCGTTCTGGTCTGCATTGGAGCCGAAGGCGTAAACCGTCTTGCCCGCCTTGTCTGCCTCTTGCACGGCCTGGAACACGCCCAGGCCGGCGGCGTCCGCGTTGTGGAAGATCACGTCGGCGCCTTGGCTGATGAGCGTGGAAGTCTGCTGTTTTGCGGCGCCGGCATCGTCCCAGCTATTGATGTAGGCGACCGGAGTCGAGATCTTGGGGTTGACGGTGAGAGCGCCGGCCCTGAGGCCGTCGAAGGTGCTTTGCACCACCGGATACTGAACTCCGCCCACGCTGGCGACCTTGCCGGTTTTGCTGAGGCCGGCGGCGAGGATGCCCACGCAGTAGGTGGCGTCTTCCAGTTTGTAGACGAGCGATGCCACGTTGGGGGCGGAGACGCGGCCCGAAGTGATGAGGAACTTGGTTTTCGGGAAGTCCTTGGCCACCTTCAGGGCGGGGTCGCCGTACTCATTACCGTGGCCGATCACGAGGTCGAACCCGCGGGCGGCGAAATCGCGCAGAGCGGCCTCTATTTCGCCCTTGCTCTTCGTCTGCAATTCCTGCACCTGGGCGCCGGTGTCGCGCGCCAGTTCCTGTCCCGCGTCGTGCGCCAGGCCGTTCCAACCGTGGTCGCTCACGGGGCCGCTCACCAGCAGGCCCACCTTCAGGCCGCCGGGGGCTTTTGGCGCCTCGGGGCGCTTCGGCGCGCATCCCGCCGCCAGGATCACTGCCGCCAACCAGATTGCTCGCTTCAAGCGGTACTCCTTCACACCTTAATCGCCTTCGTGGGGCAGTTGATCTCGCTGGAGTGCCCAGGGAAAACCAGCGCCTTTGGATCGATGGCGGCCTTGGCGAAATTGACGGCCACAGCGGCTTCCCCCACGCCAGTGGCGATCAGCTTCAACTTGCCGTCGTGCCACGTTACGTCGCCAGCGGCGAACACGCGGGGCAGGTTTGTCTCCATGCGATCGTTCACGGTCACGCTGTTGCGTTCGATGTTCAGGCCCCAACGCTTGATCGGGCCGAGATCGGCGGAGAAGCCCAGGAAAAGCAACACGGCGTCACAGGCGAAGGTTTCCTCAACTCCCGTCTGGTTGTGGAAGAGGGTGACGGCCTCCACACGGTCGGCACCGTGGACGGCGCGAACCTCGTGGAAGGCGCGCAGGGCGATGTTGGGATGCCCCACCATGGCGCGCACGGTCTCCTCGTGGGCACGGAAAGCGTCTCGGCGGTGGGCCAGCGTTACGCTCGCCGCCTCGTCCGCGAGGGTGATCGCCCAGTCCAGAGCGGAGTCGCCGCCGCCCACAACGAGAACGCGCTGCCCGGCGTAGGCGGCCTTGTCGCGCACGTAGTAAGATACGCCGCGATCTTCGAGCTCTTGCACTCCGGGGGCCGTGAGGGTTTTGGGTTGGAAGGCGCCTACGCCCGCCGTAATGAGGGCGGACTTCGCGTGGTGTATGCTCCGGTCCGTTGTCAGCGTCACCACCTCGCCGTCGGAGGCGAGCGTCTCCACGCGCTCCTCGAGGCAGACAGCCGGGTTGTACTGCATGGCCTGTTCGGTGAAGCCAACGGCCAGGTCTTTCGCCAGCACCTTCGGGAAACCGGGCATGTCATAGATGTACTTTTCGGGGTAGAGGGTGGCGAGCTGTCCGCCAAGGGTGGGCAGGGCGTCGATGATCTTGGTGCGCATGCCGCGCAGCCCGGCGTAGTAGGCGCCGAAGAGCCCCGCCGGCCCCCCGCCGACGATGGCAATGTCATACAGGTCCATACGAAAGAGTATAACGCCGCGCGCGGAACGCGCCCCGCGGAACCGAGGCGCCCGGGCGCGCCGCGGCGATTCGTCTGGAGGTCGCGGAGGTCAATTATACGGAGTTTAGGGAGTTTATGCTGTGGCCATAAACTCCCTAAACTCCGTATAATTGACGTATGGATCCAATCACCAACCCGTTTTCACCAGGCGCGGGAACCCCTCCACCGGAACTCGCGGGTCGGGATGAGCTCCGGACTGCCATTCATGTGGCGATCGAACGCGTGCGGCGAGGTATGCCGGCCAGGAGCGTCCTGATGGTGGGGCTCAGAGGCGTGGGAAAGACAGTTCTGTTGGAACGCCTGAGGGATGAGGCGGAGAAGGCTGGCATACAGACGGTGTTCATGGAGGCTCCGGAGAACCGCTCGCTGCCGGCGATTCTGGCTCCGCAGTTGCGGCAGTCCCTTCTCAGGCTCTCTCGGAACAGGCAAGCCAAGGAACTTGCCCAGCGCGCCCTCCGAGCACTGTCAGGATTCGCGAAAACCCTCAAGGTGAAGTATGAAGACATAGAGGTCGGGTTTGACTTTGACCCCGAGCCTGGCCTTGCGGACAATGGCGATCTGGAACACGACTTGCAGGCTTTGCTTGAAGCTGCTGGAGCCGCAGCGCAGAAGGCCGAATCCGCCCTGGCTGTTTTCATCGACGAGTTGCAGTACGTCAAAGAGGATGAACTCGCGGCCCTGATTGCCGCACTGCACCGTATCACGCAGCGGAACCTGCCCGTTATCCTCGTTGGCGCTGGGCTGCCGCAGCTAAGAGGGCGGATGGGCAGCGCAAAGTCCTACGCCGAACGGCTGTTTGACTTCCCCGAGGTCGGCCCCCTGTCGCGCGAGGCGGTCTTCCTCGCCATCACAAGGCCCGCAAGCGACCAGGGAGTAGCCGTAACGACGGACGCGCTGGAGCGCATTGCCGAGGTGACGCGCGGCTATCCCTATTTCGTGCAAGAATGGGGCAAACACGCCTGGGACGCGGCAGACGCATCGCCCATCACGCGCGAAGATGTGGAGATCGCATCGGTGGCGGCCATCGCTGCGCTCGACGAGAGCTTCTTCCGGGTACGGTTCGACCGCCTAACCCCGGCCGAGAAGCGTTACCTCCGAGCGATGGCCGAACTCGGCCCAGGGCCGCACCGATCCGGCGATATCGCCACTGAACTGGGGCGCGCCGTTACCTCACTCGGCCCAACCAGGAACCAGTTGATCGCCAAAGGGATGATCTGGAGTCCCCATCATGGTGACACATCCTTCACCGTGCCTTTGTTTGACGAGTTCATGCACCGCATCATGCCGGGTGATGACTGGAAAGCACTGTAAGCAACGCAGAGGAGTCACGCCCGCCGAGGCGCGGGCAACAGGGAGTTTCGCGCCATGAACGAGAGCGAACAGAAGACGCTTGGCCGCCTCATACGGGTTGATCTCCGCAAGGCGTGGCTGGGCGAGGCCGCGGACTTCACGCCTTGGCTGGCGCGACCAGAGAATATCGCCCTGCTTGGCGAAGCCATCGGCATTGAGATGGAAGTCCAAGGCCAAGAGAAGAGCGTTGGTCCATTCCGAGCCGACATCCTGTGCAGAGACACTATCAGCAACCACTACCTTCTTATCGAAAACCAGCTTGAGCGCACGGACCACACCCATCTGGGCCAACTCCTCACGTATGGCGCTGGGCTCGAAGCCGTCACCATTGTCTGGATCGCCGGCCGGTTCACGGACGAGCACCGAGCCGCGCTAGATTGGCTCAACAACGCAACCACGAGCGGCTTCAACTTCTTCGGACTTGAACTTGAGCTGTGGCGGATCGGCAATTCCCCCATGGCGCCGAAATTCAACGTTGTATCCCAACCAAACGACTGGAGCCGCTCGGTTCGGGAGCAGGCGTCCGCTGGGACAGGGGGCGATCTCTCGGGGACCCAGCAACTGCACTTGGAGTTCTGGACTCAGTTCCGCCAGTACCTCGAAGACCGGGGTAGTCCGATCCACACGATGCGGCCGTCCAAGGAGTACTGGAGTAACGTAGCCATCGGTCGAACCAACTTCTGCCTTGTGCCTTGGAATGGAATGCGTGACAACCACTCGGGCGTCTACCTCCAGATAACGGGGCCGGATGCGAAGGCTCATTACGGGCTGATCCGGCAACGGCATCGGAGCCAGGTCGAACAGGCCCTGTCGCGGCTTGGAGACGTCGACTGGCGATTGTTACCCAAGGCGAAGGAGAGCCAGATAGCTATCCAACGGGACGCAACGCCTTCGAAACCCGAAACCTGGCCAGAGTTGAACGAATGGATGGCAGACGCTCTGGAGGATATGAGAGGGATCTTCACCGACATTGTGAGGTCACTGGACGCCGCTGAGTATGTGCCAGATAGCGAGGTCGACCTGGGGCCGGAGGCGATGCCGACGAAGCCTTAGGCGCCATCTAGCGCAGTTCCATATGGGCGGAATGGACGCGCCTTCCGCTTTGGTGAAGAAGGAACGCTGTCCGATTGCCCCCGAGGGAGTCAGGCCGCCCGCCCGAGCGGACGGTCTGCCTCCCTCGCGAGAACTCCCAAGCCGTTCTGGCGCCGCCCGCTACGGCCACATGCGGCCGTCGAAGCGGTATTCGTGGTGGATGCTGCCCACGGTGAAGTGACACTTCACGACCAGCACGGCGGCAAGCCCGTGGGTTGTGGGGTGGATGTCCAGGCTGGCGTCTTGCGTCGCCGCGCCATCCAGCGTAATCGTTGTGGAGCCGCCCGTGTCGCGTTCCGCTCGCAGTTCGTGCCCCGCGCCGTCAACGGCGAATTCCCATTTCGACCAGGCGGCAGCTCCCTGAACGCCCACTTTGTGGTCCGTCACCGGGCCCTTGTGGACGCCGTCGATCGTCACCTGCCAGCGGTGCGCGGGTAGTTGTTTCATGGCCCCCATGAGGGCGTGCAGGATGTCGGGTAATCCAGGCATGTCGCGTCTCCTTCCCAGGGTCTACACGGGATGAACCGCCCAGCGGGATAGGCATCCATTCATAGCCCTCCTCGGCGACGCCGTCAAGGGAGCGGGCACTTCGCGCGGCGCGTCGCTATCGGCGAACGAACGGCGCATTTCGCGCTACCATTCACCGTAGAGAGCGAGTTGTCCGCCGTCAGCGATCAGCCGTCAGCCCGGAATCCCCGCTATGGGGGCCACGGTCACAGTCGTCAGCGCTCTCGGGGCTGACCGCTGATGGCTGACGGCGGACAACTCATCCCAAGGAGAACTCCCGTGCCCAGACTTCTGCTGCTCGGCGGGCCCAGCACCGCCTATCACAATATCTCCGAGATCGGCCCCGGCATCGTGAAGGCCCTTGCCCCCGCGGGCTTCGAACTCGTCACCACCGAAGACATGGATGACCTCAACGCTGGCAACCTCAAG
Source organism: Armatimonadota bacterium (assembly GCA_036504855.1). Taxonomy (GTDB): domain Bacteria; phylum Armatimonadota; class DTGP01; order JAKQQT01; family JAKQQT01; genus DASXUL01. Next base: position 12,698 of record DASXUL010000120.1, read on the forward strand.
CAGTACGCCGGCGTCTTCAACTACACCACGGACCGCGACATCACAGAGCCGCAGTGGCAAGCGCTTCTGGCGTTCGTGCGAGGCGGCGGGGCCTACATTGGCATCCACAATGCCACCGATACGTTCGAGAACAAGGAAGAGGCCCTCCGCCTCATCGGCGGCCACTTCATCACCCACCCCGCCATGCTGGACGTGGACGTGGAAATCGTGGGCACGGAGCACGAGATCACCCGGGGCGTGGAGCCCTTCACCATCTTTGAAGAGCTTTACATCATGGAGCACTGGCCGGAAGATTACCATCTGCTGGCCGAAACCCACAGTCACGATCGCCAGCCCCTCGCCTGGATCCGCGAGGAGGGTGAGGGGCGCGTGTTCTACTTCTCGTTGGGGCACAATCTGCACTGTTTCGACCACCCGCAGTACGTGAAGCTCCTCGGCCGCGGCGCCCAGTGGGCCACGAAACAGCCTGTTACGGCGTAGCCATACGCCGGTGAACAGCCGGCCTCGCCTCCCTACTCCTGGAGAACCCATGCGAACCCTCGCAACGCTGGCCGCATTGGCCGGAGCCACTGCCATGACCGTACAAGCCGCCATTCCGCCGGCGCCCGAAACGCCGAAGAAGCCAGTCACCAACACATACCACGGAGTCGCCGTGGTGGACGATTACCGGTGGCTGGAAAAACCGGGCGATCCGGCCGTTCGAAAGTGGACCGACGCGCAGAACGCGCACACCCGGGCGTTTCTGGACGCGATCCCGGCGCGCGCCGCCATCGCCGCGCGGTTGAAGGCGATCCAGTCCGCCAAGTCCGCCTCGTACTACTCGCTGGCGCGCCGGGGCCCGACGCTCTTCGCCATGAAGCATCAGCCGCCCAAACAGCAGGACTTCCTGGTGACGCTGGCCTCCACCGAAAGCACGGCGTCCGAGCGCGTGGTGGTGGACCCGAACGCCATCGACGCGAAGGGCGGAACAGCCATAGACTTCTTCGTCCCCTCGCGGGACGGCAAGCGCGTGGCCGTCTGCATGAGCAAGGACGGCAGCGAAGACGGAACCGTTACGGTGTTCGAGGTGGCCACGGGAAAGCCCACAGGAGACGATATCCCGCGCGTCAACTACCCCACCGGCGGCGGAAGCGTGGCCTGGAAGGGCGACGGCAGCGGCTTCTTCTACACGCGCTACCCGGCGGAGGGCGAGAGAGAGCCCGAGGAACTGCACTTCCATCAGGAGGTGTGGTTCCACCATCTGGGCCAGCCGCTGTCTGAGGATGCGTACGCGCTGGGCGGAGACTTCCCGCGCATTGCGGAAACCGAGTTGCGCGCGTCAGACGATGGCCAGTACATCCTCGCCACGGTGTCGAACGGCGACGGCGGCGAGTATGCCCATTACGTGCTGAACCCGTCCGGATGGTGGGCGCAGTTCAGCAGCTTCGAAGACGGCATCACCCAGGCCGCCTTTGGCCCGGACAATACTCTCTACCTGCTCTCCCACAAGGACGCGCCGAAGGGCAAGGTCCTTCGGGTGTTGCTGCCGGCCACCGATCTGTCGGACGCCACGCTGGTGATCGAGCAGGGCCCGGATGCCATCATGGACGTCACGCCCACCGCCAACCGGCTGTACGTGACCTACGTCTCGGGCGGTCCGTCCGCATTGAAGGCCTTCGACCTGAGCGGCAAGCCCATCGGCCCCGTGGGCACGCTTCCGGTGTCATCGGTGGGCGGCGTCATCGCGATGGGGAACGATACGATCCTCTTCCGCAACGCCTCCTTCACGCAGCCGCCGGCCTGGTATCGCTACGGCGCGTCCACGCCGAAACCCGTGCGCACCGCCCTGTTCCGCAGGTCGCCAGTAACGTTTGACGACGTGGATGTAACGCGCGCGTTCGCCGTCTCGAAGGACGGCACGAAGGTCCCCATGACCATCGTGATGAAGAAGGGGACCGCGCTGAACGGCGCCAACCCCACGCTGTTGACGGCCTACGGCGGCTACGGGGTCATTGAGGCGCCCAGTTACGACCCCAACCTCCGCGTCTGGCTGGACGCGGGCGGCGTGTTCGTGGACGCCAACCTGCGCGGCGGCGGCGAGTACGGCGAAGAATGGCATCGCGCCGGCTATCTCACGAAGAAGCAGAACGTGTTCGACGATTTCCTGGCCGCGGCGCAGTACCTGATCCAGAAGAAGATCACCAGTCCGGCGAAGCTGGCCATCGAAGGCGGCAGCAACGGCGGCCTGTTGATGGGAGCGGCCTTCACCCAGCGTCCGGAGCTCTTTCGCGCCGTGGTCAGCCACGTGGGCGTTTACGACGTGCTGCGCGAGGAACTGACCCCCAACGGCGCCTTCAACACAACGGAGTTCGGCACGGTGGCCGATCCGGACCAGTTCAAGGCCATGTACGCCTACTCGCCGTACCATGCCGTGAAGGACGGCGCGCAGTATCCCGCCATCCTGCTTCCGGCCGGCGAGAACGATGGCCGTGTGGACCCCTCGAACAGCCGGAAGATGGCGGCGCGCCTCCAGGCCAGCGGCACGAAGCGCCCCGTTCTCTTGCGCACCAGCGCCACCTCGGGCCACGGAATCGGCATGGCCCTGGACGAGTCCATCGCCCTCGACGCGGACGTGTATGCCTTCCTCTTCCAGGAACTGGGGATGACGGCGGAGCCGCGTAAACCGTAACGATCCGCTGGGGCAAACCCGAGGGCAGGGCAAGCCCATTCGTTCCAACTAAGTGCCGTTTCCAGCGTGACAAGGCCGCTTGCCTACCATCGATCGCGTCGTCTCAGCAGCCTGGGTCAGAGTTGGTGTTAGGCGTGAGACTCACCCCAAAAGGCTCCT
>DASXUL010000121.1:0-43694 GCA_036504855.1 Armatimonadota bacterium
GATCTGCCGAACGGGGCTGCCCATGTGGAGGCCGTGGGGCAGAGCGGCGCAACCCGCGTTGCCGACGCGGTGGACTGGAACTGCTCGGCGGGCGCCCCATCCCGCATCGGCCCCGCGGATGGATTGCGCCCCTGACCAAGAGGCGCCGTGGATTTTGGCATTCAGAAAGGAATCCCATGCAACTCCTCTTCAAATGCGCTTGCGCGGCGGCGGCAACGGCGCTTGCCGCCGCCGCCGTGCGCGCGGCGCCGTTCCGGCCTCCGGCCGTGCCGCTGGTCACCACAAACCCGTATCTGAGCATCTGGTCCGAGGCCGACCGGCTGACCGACAAGCCCACCGTCCACTGGACGAACCGCGACGACCGCAACCCGCGCAACCGCCACGAGCATCCGCTGGTGAGCCTCATCCGCGTGGACGGGACGACCTACCGCCTGATGGGTACAGACCCCGAAGATGCGCCGCCGCTGCCGCAGGTGAGCCTGAAGGTCACCCCCACGCGCACGCTGTACGGGTTCAAGAACGGCGCCGTGGCCGTTTCGCTCACCTTCATGGCGGGCGTGCTTCCCGATGATCTGGAGACGTTTTCGCGCCCGGTGACATACCTCACCTGGACGGTGCGTTCCGTGGACGGAAAGCCGCACTCCGTCCAGATCTATGACAGCGTTAGCGGGCTGCTGACGGTGAACCAGAAGGACGAGCCGGTGACATGGGGTTCCGGCGCGGCCGGCGGCCTCACGCTGCTCCGCATCGGAACGGAAGCGCAACCCGTGCTGGGGTCCTCCGGCGACGATCACCGCATCAACTGGGGCTACGCGTACGCCGCCGCTTCCAGCGCCCAGTCTCACAGCGCCATGGGCGCCGGGCCCGCGCTGATTCAGGGATTCCGGGATACCGGCCGCGTAACAGCCGCCGCCGGCGAGCGGAAGCCGCGCCCGGCGAACCAGGATGAACCCGTTGTGGCGTTCTCGTTCGATCTCGGCCGCGTTGCGAAAGCCCCGGTGGAGCGCCGCGTGATGGCGGCGTACGACGAGGTCTACTCCATCCAGTACTTCGGCGTGAAACTGCGCCCGTACTGGCGGCGCAATGGCGCGACCCCGGCAACGATGCTGACAGTTGCAGACCGGGCGTACCCGAGCCTGTTGAAGCGCTGCGCGGACTTCGATGCGCGCCTCACGGCGGACGCCACGCGCCTCGGCGGCGCGCGCTACGCCCAGATCTGCGCGCTGGCCTACCGGCAGGCCCTGGCCGCCTGCGGCCTCGCCGCCGACCCCAACAAGCAGCCGCTCTTCTTCACCAAGGAAAACACCAGCAACGGCGACATTGCCACCGTGGACGTGTTCTTCCCGATGAACCCCATGCTGATCCTCCTCAGCCCCACGCTGGCGAAGGCCTCGCTGGTCTCCGTGTTGGACTACGCCGCGTCGCCGCGCTGGCGCTTCCCCAACGCCCCGCACGACCTGGGCACTTACCCCTTGGCGCGCGGCACGGACGACGGCGGCGAGGGAATGCCCGTTGAGGAGAGCGGCAACATGCTGATCCTCTGCAACGCCATCGCCCAGGCGGAGGGCAACGCCAACTTCGCCGCCCGCTGGTGGCCAAAGCTCACCCAGTGGGCCCGCTACCTCGAAGCCTATGGCCTGGACCCAGAGAACCAGCTCTGCACAGACGACTTCATGGGCCACCTCGCCCACAACGCCAACCTCTCCGTGAAGGCCATCCTCGGCCTCGCCGCCTACGGCGACCTCTGCCGCATGCGCGGCGACAACGTCAACGCCGCCCGCTACATGAAGATCGCCAGGACCGACGCCCAGCACTGGGTGAAGGTTGCGGACGAGGGCGACCATTCGCTCCTCGCCTTCGACCGCCCCAACACCTGGAGCCAGAAGTACAACCTCGTGTGGGACCGCATCCTCGGCCTCAACATCTTCCCGCCGGAAGTCGCCCGGAAGGAAGTGGCTTACTACAAGAGCGTGATGCAGCCCTACGGCGTGCCGCTGGACTCGCGCACCAAGCTGACGAAAGCGGACTGGTCGATCTGGTCCGCCACGATGGCCGGGAGCCGGACCGACTTCGAGGTTTTGGTTTCCCCGATCTACGACTACCTGAACGCCACAACGGTGCGCTATCCATTTGCGGACTCCTACGAAACGGATAACATCGACAGCAGCGGCATGCACGCCCGCCCCGTTGTGGGCGGAGTCTTCATCAAGATGCTGGCGGACCGGCCCACCTGGCTGAAATGGGCCCGGCGCGACAAGTTCCGGCTGGGCCAGTACGCCCCGCTGCCCAAGAAGCCGGTGGTCGCCGTGGCGGTTCCCACCGCGCAGAACGCGCCCATCATGTGGCGCTATACGATGGAGCGCCCGCCGGCCAACTGGATGGCGAAGGACTTCGACGACAGCGGCTGGAAGGAAGGCCCCGCCGGCTTCGGCACCGATCCGCCCGGCTTCCTCTCGCGAACGCGTTGGGACACCTCGGACATCTGGATTCGCCGGCAGATGACCCTGCCGGGTAAGATCGGCCCGAACCTCCAGTTCTTCGGTTACCACGATGAGGATGTGGACATCTACATGAACGGCGTTCACGCCGCCTCGGAGGCCGGATTCGTGGCGAGTTACTTCCCCATCAACATCCTGCCCGCCGCCCGCAAGCTGCTCAAGCCCGGCGCCGTGGTGACCATCGCCGCCCACTGCCATCAAACCGAAGGCGGCCAGGGCATCGACATCGGCATGGCCAACGTGCTGCCGGCGAAGTAGTCCGGCCAATCGCCTGGCCGTGAACGGCCGGCTCAGAAGACGAAGGGCGCCTTCGCGCCCTGACATCACGGCGCGAAGGCGCCGTTGGTCTCCTGAGCCGGCCCCTCGGGGCCAGGCTGGAAACCCAACGATGAAACCGCTCCGCATCATCCTGATGGCCGTCACGCTTGCCCTCGCTCCGTCAGTTCGCGGCGCGCGGGGGGCCGCTCCAGCCGTCGTGCTCTGGCCCCAGATCACAAACGGCATCTACAACCATGACAACGCCTTGGCGATGAAGTGCGAGGTGGCGGCGGACGGCCTCACCGTTACCGACGCCGCCTGGGACACGTATCAGGTCGAAGGCTGCGCCAAGCGGTGGACCGTGAACATGGGGACGCCCATGGATGGTCCGCTGAGGAACTACGCGTTCCACCCCGAGTTCTCCGGGCTGCCGGTCAACCTCACCGTGGAGTTCTACAACCCCGCCAAACCATGGGAGGTGAAACAGAGCTACCAGGAGATCATCCTCCTCGGCGGAAAGCAGCGCATCGGGCTGCCCGCCTGGTTCCATACGCCCGCCAACCGGCTGGCCTATGACTTCGACGAAGGCCGCTGGTTCCCCTCGGGCTGGACCCTCCCGCGCGGCAAATACGCCCTTTGGCAGGGGGCCGCGAAGGCTCGCCAGAAGGACCGCAAGGGCCAGTGCCCCATGTACGACTTCGGCTTCACCCACGTCTCGCCGATCGCCATGACCCACAACGGATCGCCGGGAGTCCGCGCCCGCCGCGCTCACCTCTTCACCGACAACGAGTGGATCGCGTACGACGGCGCCAGGAATGACTTCGCCGTGGACCCCACCGACCCCAAGAACTGGCGGATCGAGCCGTTCCGCCACTACGCCGACGCGTGCGCCATCATCACGCCCGATTTCGAAGCGCCGGTCTTCAGCGCCTGGGGCGATGGGCAGTACGCGGCCTTCGCGAAGATGATCGCCGATGTGCGCGCGCGCCGCCCCGATCTGCTGATCGGTTGCTGGGGCGTCGGGGTGCTGAACGCGTCGTTCCGGATCTTCGACGGCATCTGGGACGGGAAGCCAACGGGCGTGGTGGATCTGAAGAGCGCCAAACAGTGGCGCGAGAAGTACAACAACCCCTCCGCCGACCTGCACCCGGTCTTCCAGCGCTGCAACCTGAACTACGGCAACCCGTCGGCTTACTGGATCAACAACTCAAAGCCGTCGCAGCTATACGCCTTCCTGCAGGAATGGGAGCAGGGCAAACTGGCGCGCCCCAAAACGCCGAACGTCCTGTCCACGTGGATTCAGGTCGAGTTCGTGGATGGCTACCCGCTGTCGCCGTTCCGGTTCACCGATGCCTCCGGAAAGGTTCGGAACGAGGACCTGAAGCATCAGGTCCCCGCCTCTTCCATCTACGCGCTCTCGCTCTTCGGCCACTGCGTGATGGATGGCCTCCAGTGCTGGGACGTGGGGACCTACTACTCCGAGAACCTACGCGACTACGCGGACTGGCGCGCCCGCGAACCTTCCGTGAAACGCTCCATCAACGGCGTTGAGACGCCGGTGAACTACTACCTGAAGTATTTTGGGTTCTACAACTACCACGTGCTCGGCATGTGGCAGGCCAGCCGGAACAAAGACATCATCGAGGCCCCTACGCCGTGGGAGATGCCGGAGCTTCGCGCGTCGGCGAACGGCGCCTGGCGCATTGGCGACGAGCGTTACCCCAGCTACGTGAGCCTGCACAAGGAGCCGCTGGTCCGCGCCAAACTCTCGCGCGATGGCAATACCCTGCTCGTCATCGCCTGCAATCCGTTCAACAAGGGCGTGGAAAGCGTGCGCATCCGCCGCCCCGGCCGCGCCGAGGAGTATGCCTTCCAGCTCGTGGGCGACTGGCCGATCATCCGGCGGTTCCCCGTAGGCGCAAAGGGATAGCCCGGCAACGGGCGGTATGGAGTGCGGCGGCTTGCCGCCGCTTTCGTTCGGTTGAACCGCGCAAAAGCGGCAGCAAGCCGCCGCACTCCATATTGGAGTCAGCCAAAACTATCCCTCCGTGCGCGCCACAGCTACATGCGAGTCGGCGGTGCCGTAGTAGAGCCACCAGCGGCCGTGGAAGCGCACCAGGCCTTCGATGAACACCGTGCCGCCCTGGTACTGGCCGGACAGCTCGTAGGGCCGTTGCGGGGTGAGGAAGCACTTGTCCGTGCGGGCCAGCAGGCGCGCCGGGTTCGAGGCATCGAAGAGGGCCTGTCCGGCGGAGTAGGCGTTGGCCGGGATGGACGGGTCGCCGCGTTGCGGATCGTTCTTGCCGTTGTAGAGCAGCACGATGCCCTTCTCCGTTAGCAGGGCGGGCGGGCCGGGCTCCGTTAGGTTGCTGTCGAACAGCCCCGCGCGCGGAGCAAGCACGGTCAGGAGTTCCCCCTTGGCGTCCGTAACGGGCTCCCAGTCCGTGCCGTTCAGCGAGGAAGCGACGTGCACCTGCCCCTCGCCCCAGTACATCCAGAGCTTCCCGCCGATCCGCGCCGCGATGAGGCGGTCGCCCTTGAGGCGGCAGACGATGGAGGCGGATTTGGACCACGCGTCGCGGTAGCGCCCGCCGCCGGCCCTGGCGAAAGCCGAGCCGCGTTTGGTCCAGCGCACGAGGTCCGGCGAGGTTGCCACGCAGAGGCGCGCGGTTTGGCGGTTCCAGGCGGTGTAGGTGAGGATGTAGCCGCCTTCCTCGGTTTCCACGAGGCGCGGATCCTCACAGCCGCCGGGCCAGTCGTAAGCCTTCTGATCGTCGTTGCCCGGGTATAGCGCGGGCGTGGGCAGTCGCCGGAAGTTCTTCGCGTCTGTGCTGACGGCCAGGCCGATACGGGACGTGTGCTTGCCGATGCCGTCGCCGGAATCATCCTCGGCGCGGTAGAGAACGCACAGGCGGCCGTTGCGGACCACGGCGGCCGGATTGAACACGTTATCCTTCTCCCACGCCGTCATGCGGCCGGACATGGGGTCCAGGAAGAGGCTGTCTTTCGGTCCGAGAACGGGGTTGGCGGCATCCACCTTGATGAACGGTCCAAGGCCCCAGGCGGGAACGCGCTCATCGGCGGCGCGCGCGGCGCAAGTCAGCAGGCAGAGCGCAATGAGCGCGGCAAGGGGTCTGGTGCGGGTCATGGGCGGGGTTCCTCTCGGGCGAAATACTTGATGGAGTGTGTGCCCGCCGCTGGCGCAACGGGCAACCTCAATGGCGGCGACGCCCCATTGACATCGCGCGCGCCGAGGGAGCACAATTGGGCAAGCGCTTTCCCATGCACTCACAGGAGCACCCAATGCGAATGCATCTGCTGTTGTCCGTTCTCCCGTTGCTGAGCCTGGCCGCCCCCGCGCGCGCCGCCGATTACCGCATGTGGCTCGCGACCCAGTACGATTGGACCGGGAAGAAGGGCTTCGCCCTGGACCTGGAGTCCTCGAACCCAAACGGCCCCGCCGCGCTGGAGAAGCTGAACCTCACCCTCGCGGTCGGCGATGGCCAGCAGTGGCGCTTTGCCTCGGGGAAGGTCGCGTGGACGCTCGGGCAGGAATACTCGGTGCGGGCCGTCATCGCGTCCGACCGGGCCGAGTTGTTCCTGGACGGCGAGCGCCTCGCGAGCCTCGAGGGCCGCTTCGCGCCGCACGCCGGCCGCGTGGAAGGGTTCCGCGTCCCCGATTGGGCCTCCGGCCCCGCCGCCTTCACTGTATCGCAATCGTCCATGAGCCTCTCCGCCGGGAAGCGGTCCGCGCGCCTGAGCCCGGAGGCAGACAAGCGGCCTCCCGCGCTGCGCCTGTTTGAGCCGGAGCGCCCGCAGAGCGTGGCTTGGACCAGCGATCCCGCCGAGACCCTAACTGTGACCGCCCGCTTCCGGCTGGAGCCCGCGCCGGACCTGCACGCCCTCGCTCCGTTCATTGATCGCTACGGGCAGGCCATCGCGGCCCGCTTCCCCGGCAAGGTGAAGGCGGACGCCGACCTGAAGGCCTCCGTGGCCGCCGAGGCCGCGCACACAAAGGACTGGGCGCCGCTGAAGAACTACGACCGCTACGGCGGCTACACCAAATCCGGCTGGCGCGAAAAGCCGACCGGCTTCTTCCGAACGGCGAAGCGAAACGGCATGTGGTGGCTGATCTCTCCAACGGGTCTGCCGGTCTTCTTCACGGGCCTCTGCGTGGTGGAAATGGGCGGCCTGGAGAAGACGCCCATCGCCGATCGCGAGTTCCTCTTCGCGGAGCTGCCGCCGCGCACCGGCGAATACGCCAAAGCCTGGGGGCACGACACGTGGAGCGCGGGTGACGACTCGGATTACGTCTCCTTCTACGCCGCCAACCTGGCGCGCAAATACGGCTCAAACTGGCGGGCCACTGCAACCCGGCAGGCGCGCCAGCGGTTACAGCGCTGGGGGTTCACTGGCGTCGGCAAGTGGACCGACCGCTGCCTGCCGGACATGCCCCAGATCGCCGTCATCTACCCGTCCGGCGGACCAAACCTCGTTGATCACCCGGATGTGTTCGACCCGGCCGTGCAAGCCGCCTACACGGCGTCGGTGAAGGAACTGACGAAGAGCCGTAAGGCGGACCCGGCGCTCATCGGCTGGTCCGTGGGCAACGAGTACAGCGAGATCATCAAGAGCGCCGAGGTAACGGAGATCCTCACGAAACCGGCCTCCGTGGCAAGTAAGCGCGCTATGATCGACCGCGTCCTGGCCGTAACGTACAATAGCGACATCGGCGCGGCGGCGAAGGCGTGGGGCGTCACGGCGGCATCGAAGGGCGACCTCTATGCGACCGCCCCGAAGCCGCCGGAGGCCGACTTGGAAGCGATGCGCCGGTTCTATGAGGACGCCTACTACGCCTTCGTCTACGCCGCCGTGAAAGAGGCGGACCGGCGCCACCTCTACCTCGGCAACTGGATCGTGCCGGGCTGGTGGGAGAACGAGGCCGACTTCGCCATCACCGCGCGTCACTGCGACGTGATCGGCTTCGACCGCTACGCGCCCACGTTCAGCGATCCGGTGCTGGACCGCCTGTTCGCCGCCGCCGGCAAGCCCGCGCTGTGCGGCGAGTTCGGCTTCCCCTCGTACTACGAGGGCGCCCGGGGCTTCGGCCGCTACGCCAGCATGTCTTCGAAGGACGATGCCGACGCCGGCGCCTACTACACCCGCTGGCTGCGCGACGCGGCGCGCAACAAGTACTGCGTTGGCACGGCGTGGTTCGAATACCGCGACCAGGCGCTCACCGGCCGCGGCCCCGGCCGGGGCGAGAACCTGGTCATCAATGAGCACTACGCCTTCGGGCTGGTGGACGGAGCCGACCAGCCGAAATGGGCCCTCGTTGACCGCGTCCGCGCCGCCAACCTCGCCGCCCCGGCCCTCCGCCGCGCGGCAGGCTCCGGCAAGCGGCCATAGCGAGACCCGCTGAGCCGGCTCCTCGGGGCCAGGTGACGGCCCGGCGAGGGCATGTCGGAGGATCCCATACCATGAACCTCTTCCACTGGATGCTGGCGGCGGGTTGCCTCTGCCTGCTCGTCGGGGCGCTGGGCGCGCCCGCGGGGGCGGCCAGGCCGCGCGAGTTCGATATCGCGCCGTTCGCGCTGCCGAACGGCGCGCCGGGCGAGTTACGGTTCGAGGAGCCGAGGGACATCGCGCGGGTGATCGCCGTCTTCGACGGGCCGGCCCCCGCGAACGTCGAACTGGCCTATTGGCGCCGGATCTGGCCGCAAACGCGCATCGAAACCGGCTACCAGGGCGCGGACAACGCCATGTCCATGGGCTGGTTTCCGATCGAGGATGCGTTCAATGGCGACTGGCGACCGGCGAAGGTCAACGTTGCGCGCCGGGGCGCCCACGCCGTGGAGATCACGTTCCAGCCGCTGAGCCGCGAGTTCCCCGACTGCGCCGATTACGACGCGCCGTTCCGCCGCACGCAGGGCATCCGCATCCATACCGGCGGCGCGGTTCCGAAGAGCATCGAGGTCTACACATCCTCAAGGCCGGCCTCCACAAGGCTCCGGGTGCAACTGGATGCCGGCGTCGCCGCGAAGGCCGGGCGCTACGCGCTGTCCGGCTACAACGCCGTCGCCGGACGGATGCGCGAGGAGGCGGGCGGGCGGTCTTTCACCGTGAGCGTCCGCCACATGACGCCCGCACACCGGTTCTGCGGCGACGATGGGCTTGTTACGTTCTCGAACGGCGACGAGGCGTTCACCATCTCGCTCTCCGCTCTTGAGACCGAGGGGCCGATCTGGTTCGCGGACGAAGGCGTCTTCATCACGCGGGCGGACGACCCCACCACGTTCGAGCAGTACCGCGCCCGCAACGCCGGCGAGCGGACCATCAGCGCCATGGTGAAATCCCTGCCGGAGCAAAGCCTCGGCGGCGCGATGAACGGGCAACCCCGCCCGCACCCGGAATCCTTCGTCGCAGGCTGCAAGAACGCGCGGCAGCGCTTCCGCATCGAGCCGGACGGCGACATCCACATGGCGAAGATGAGCGTGGACATGCCGCCGATGAAGGACACGCCGCGCTTCAAGAACACGGGCGACGCCCGGTTCTTCTTCGGAATGGAGCGCTGGCGCGTGCAGGCGCGCTTCCCGGACCCCGAGCCGGTGATGGCGTACAACACGCGCATGCTCGCGGATGACGTGGCCGTGGAGCAGAAGGTGTACGCCGTTCCGCTGCTGAAGCCCATGGCGCCGGATGCCCTCGTTGGCGACGACGCCATCATCGGCATCGCGCGCTTCACCTTCCGCAACGTGAGCGACCACTCCGCAACGGCCATGCTGCCCATTTCCTACTCCTCGAACTCCGGCCTGTCGCGTGACCGAATGGGCGAGGGCGGCGTATACGGAACAGTGGTGGATGCCAACCGGCTACCCCTCGGCCCGCGCGACCCCCTGAGCGTTGAGCCTTTCCCGACGGACCCTGCCCGGAAAGCCCTCTCCAGCGTTTGGGGCGGCGAGCAGGTGATGCGATGCCTCCTCGACACGGGCATGCGGGCTGCTCGGGAAGGCGACGCCGTGACGCTGACTCAGGAGCTTGCGCCCGGCGAATCGTGCACGGCCACGCTGACCATCCCCTATATCGCGCTCTCCACGCCGGAAGAGTTGGGCGCGCTGGCCCGGCTGAACCCCGATGCCGCCTACCGGCAGGTCGTCGAGTTCTGGCAGGGCATTGGGAAGTTAGGGGCGCGCATCCACACGCCGGAGCCCCGGCTGAACGCGCTGTATCGGGCTCACTTCGCCCACGTGAGCGTGGCCGACATCGCCATGCCGGACGACCCGAGCGTCATCAACACATCGGTCGGCACGTCCATTTACGGCAACTACACCAATGAGTCCTGCATGATCGTTCAGGAGCTCGAGGAGCGCGGGCTGCATGAGGAGGCGCGCCGCCGGCTGAACGCCTGGATCAAATACCAGGGCACGGAACCGCTGCTGGGCAATTTCAGCGACCACGACGGCGTGCTCTACGGCGCGGGCGGCTTCGAGTGCGGTAACACCTACGACCAGCATCACGGTTGGGCGCTCTGGCGCCTCGCCGAGCATTTCAACCAGACCGGCGACGTCGCATGGCTGAAGGCGAACGCGGAAACGCTGGTAAAGGCGGCGGACTGGGTGTTCCGGCAGCGGCGCCTCACGATGGTCCCGCTGCCCAATTCGCGGGGCTGGGAGCGGGGGTTTCTGCCGGCCGGCAGCCTGGAAGACGTGTCCGATTACTTCTACTGGCTCTCCACCAACGCCGTCACGTGGCGCGCCGTGGACTCCGCCGCCCGCGCGCTGGAGACCATCCAGCACCCAGATGCGCCGCGCCTCCGAAGGGAGGCCGACGCCTACAGGGCCGACCTGCTTCGGGGCTTCCGCCTCTCTCGCCAGCATGCGCCGCTGGTCCGCCTGCGGAACGGCCGCTGGGTTCCGCACACGCCCAGCCGCCTCTACCGGCGCGGGCGCGACGTGGGCTGGATCCGCGAGACATTGGAAGGCTCCGTGTATCTGCTGATCACCGGCCTCTACGACGCCAACAGCCAGGAAGCGGGCTGGATCCTCGACGACTACCAGGACAACCGCTACCTGGGCGCCGACTACGGCTATCCGGTTTTCGACCCGAAGCGGCTCTGGTATGACGTGGGCGGCTTTTCCTGCCAGCCGAACCTGCTGGCCGGCCTGATGCCCTACCTGGACCGCGACGAGCCGGAGGTGTACATCTGGATGTTCTTCAACGCGTGGGCCGCCTGCTACCGCGAGGAAGCGAACGCCATGGTGGAGCACCCAACGCCCATCCTCGGCCACTCCAACCAGGCCACCGTCAAAACCAGCGACCAGTCCAACGCGGTGAAGTGGCTCACTTACATGTTCGTATACGCTCCGGAGAACGCCCTGTTCCTGGGCCGCGCCCTGCCGCGCGAATGGCTCACCGACAGCCGCGATATCTGGGCCGAGGGCCTCAGCACGCGGTTCGGAGACGTGAGCGTGCGCTACCATGCGGATGCGGCCCGCGACGCGATCCGCCTGGAAGCCGAGCTTTCGCTCCGCCGCGCGCCCGGCCGCATCGTCGCCCGCTTCCGTCACCCGAACAAGAAACCCATCCGCTCCGTAACGGTGAACGGCGCCGCCTGGACGGCCTTCGACCCCGTGCGCGGCGATGTAGACATCACCGGCCTCTCCGGCAAGCTCGCCATCGAGGCCGGGTATGGGGGGTAGTCGTCAGTCAGCAGTTGTCAGTCGTCAGTCCAGACGCCTGACGCCCATACGGGAGCCTGTCTCACTTTCGGGGCCTCCGGACTGACGACTGATGACTGACAACTGACCACTGGAGACATCATGATCCACCTTCCCGAAACGTTTCCGCGCGGCGAGTATGCGCCGTTTGGGTATATCGACAACCCATGGCACACAGCAGTGCTGAACCGCAGCGGCGTTGTGCGCTCCGTGCCGCCCATCGGGTTCGGGTACTGGCGCCGGAGCATGCCGTGGCCGTACGGCATGGGCACGCGGCGCAACGTGAACTACCTCTCCTTCCTGCACCCGGCCTTCGTAATCGACGATTCGCACTTCCTGGAGGACATGGACTTCCGCCGCGAGAACGTTCGGCTCGTCTCCGGCTATCACACGAAGAACGCGATGACGTACGACTGGTCGTTCCGCGGCGTGAACGTGCGCCTTCTCTACCACCTCGTCGGGGAGAACACGCTGCGCTGCGTGGTCGATGTGGTCAACACGACGGACGATCCGCGCGCCGTGACCCTCCACGCCACGCACATCTACGGCTACCCGGAGCAGATGTGGTGGGGGTCTGACGGCGTGGCTTCCCGCTTCAACGCGGCCGCGCAAGCGGCCGTGGCGAAGATCTGGGCCTACGGTGACGTGTTCGCCCTCAAAACGGACGGGGAACCCGCCGCCTACAAGGCGACCGCCTCCGAGGATGAGTGGCGGCGCTGGATCGTGCACAACGACCTCTCCTCCAACGACGGCGCCTCCTCCGAATCGCCGGAGCCGGTATACAGCGTCCTCAGCGTCAACCTGGACCTCGCGCCCGGCGAGGCGCGCTCCACGACCCTCACCCTCACGTGCGGCGTGAACGAGCTGTGGACAACGCGCGCGGCGGATGAGGCTCGGGCCGCCGCGCCATCAACCCTGCAAGCGCTGCTGGACGAGGACGAGAACGTCTACCGTAGTGCCCCCATCCTCACGGGCGACTGGCCGGAGAACTGGCGGAACGGCTGGGTGTACGACCTGGAGACCCTGCGCCAATGCGTGCGCCAGCCAACCGGCATCTTCAAGCATCACTGGGACGCCATGCAGGTCTTCTCGCCGCGCAGCGTGCTGGGCGAGGCGGTAATCGACGCCATGTGCCTGAGTTACGCCGACCCCGATCTGGCGAAGGACGTTATCCTCGGCACGTTCGCCGACGCCCCCATGCCGAACGTGCCGTGCGTGCGCGAGGACGGCAGCATGAACATGGTCAGCATGGGCGGCGAGGAGTGCGGCACGGCCCCGATCTGGGTGCTTCCCTTCCGCACGATCCGCTCGGTGTACGACCGCGACAGAGACGACGCCTGGGTGGCCGAGCTATACCCGCACATGGAAGCGTTCGTGCAATGGTGGCTGGACAACCGCACGGACGCAACCGGCCGCCTGTTCTGCAACAACAGTTGGGAGTCCGGACAGGACGGCTCCAAGCGCTTCCTCATCGCCGAGGGCGAGGAGGGAAAGGAAGCCGAGTACGTTCAGACAGTGGACGTGGAGGCCGCCATGGCGGACGCAATGCGCGCCCTGGCCTACCTGGCGCCCGCCGCGGGCCGGCCGGAGCGCGCCGCTCATTGGAGCGCCCTGGCGGACGAACGGGAGGGATTCACCCGCTCGATGTTCGTGGACGGCTGGTTCCGCGACTTCGATGCGCGCACCGGCGATCCGATCATCCTGCCGGATTACCTGGACGTGATGATGCTTCTGCCGCTTTCGGTGGGCATCGCCACGCCGGAACAGGCGGCGGCCGTTCGCCCGAAGTTCCAGTATTTCGTAGAGAACCCGAAGCTCTGGCTGGAGTGGCCGTCGTTCCTGTTCTGCTACACGGAGGCGGGCCAGACGGCCGGGCTGGGCGCGCTGATGGCCGAGGTTGTGGGCGCCACGGCGGACCGGGTGTACGCCCGCACCAACGGCAAGGCCATCGTGCCCATCGAGACGCGCCCCGGGCGCATGCCGGACGCCTACCGCTTCCGCATCCCGGGCACGTCCAACGAGTTCTGGCCGATGGACCCGGCCGCTCTTCCAGAATGCGGCTCCGAGGCCTACGGCTGGGGCGCCACGCTGCCCACCCTGATCCTGCGCAACATCATCGGCTTCCGCGAGGATTCCAACGGCTTCACCCTGGCCCCCACG
Source organism: Armatimonadota bacterium (assembly GCA_036504855.1). Lineage (GTDB taxonomy): Bacteria > Armatimonadota > DTGP01 > JAKQQT01 > JAKQQT01 > DASXUL01. The sequence goes on from DASXUL010000121.1 coordinate 13,634, forward strand.
CTCCCCGCCGCGTTGATGGTCCCCGGCAGGTCCTACACGGTGACTAGCCTCCGCTGCCGCGCCTGCCGCTTCGACCTGACGCTGGAACCGCTCTCCGAAACCGCCGTGCGCGTGACCGTTCGCCTGCGGGATGGAAGCGCCCCGCTCACCCTGCACAACGCCGAGGGGACCCCGCTACCGGACGCCTCCCGTTTCGAGATCGCCAACGGCGGCCGGGTGCAAGCGCGGATCGGGTAGACGGGCCATCGGGGATGAATCTCCCACGGGGTGTTAGTCATCGGACGGAGTGACTGAATGCGGCGGGCGGTCGTGGGAAGCGTAATACATCGCGGAACGGCGCCCCCCCACGTCATTCCGAGCGCAGCGAGGAATCTCGGCCTGACGGGCCGCTTCACGCAACGTAACAAGCGCCCGTGCCAAGGCTGGCTCGGGTGCTTGTTACGCTTCCAGGGCAGCTCGGCTAGGCCGAGACCTCTCGCTTCGCTCGACGTGACGTGGGAGGGAGCGCTCAGCCCATCCGACGGGCCTTCAGGCCCATCATGGCCAAAGGCCCGCAGACGGGGGTTTCAACCCCCGGTGCGTAATCCCGGGCTGCTCCCCGCGCTCACCCGCTGGTCATCCCTTCAGACCCGTCATCACGATGCCCTGGATGAACACCTTCTGGCCCAGGAAGAAGATGACGATGAGGGGCAAAACCACGATGACGGCGCCGGCCATCATCAGTTCCCAGTGGGTTCCGTAGAGGGTCTGGAAGGTCTGCAGGCCAAGCTCCAACGTCTGCTTTTCGAGGCTGTTGATGAAGATCAGCGGGCCCATGAAATCCTTCCAGGCGCCGATGAAGCTGAACAGGGCAACCGTGGTGGTGGCCGGGCCCGTTAGCGGCATCACCACGCGCCAGTAGATCTGGAACCAACTGGCCCCGTCCATTTTGGCCGCCTCGTCCAGTTCGATGGGGATGGTGCGGAAAAACTGGCGCAGCAGGAACACGTTGAAGGCGCCGCCGCCGAAGAACGCTGGGACCCATAGCGGCTTCAGCGTGTCGATCCAGCCCAGTTCCCGGAACAGCATGTAGCCCGGAATCAGCGTTACGATGCCCGGCAGCATCATCGTTGAGAGCATCAGCATGAACAGCGCCTCGCGGCCGGGGAAGGGGATGCGCGCAAAGCCGAAGGCCACGATGCTGGACGAAAGCGTCACCCCCAGCACCACCAGAACGGCCAGGGTGAGCGTGTTTTTCGTGAACATGGCGAAAGGCACCGTGCGCCACGTTTCCGCGTAGTTGGACCACTTCGGCGCCACGCGCACTTGCTTCGTCACGCTGGCGGCAGGAACCCACTGGGGCGCGTCGACGCCCGGCAGGCGCACCTGCGCCTTGCCGCCGCGGTTGTCCACCAGCGGCGGTTCGATCTCCACGGGCCCGGATGGCCCGCGGTAGGTATACACGGTTTGCCTCGGCAGCCACTCCGGCGGGTAGATCATCACGCGGTCCGTGGTCTTCAGGGAGGTAACCACCATCCAGCCGAACGGAACCAGGAAGCCGAAGGCGCCGGCGAAGAGGACCACGTACAGAACGAAGCCGTTCAGCCAGGAGCCCTTGCGACCCGGCCTGGAGCGCGGGGCAGGCGCGCTGACCGGCGCGGCGGCGGGCGGTTCTAGGGTCTTCACTGGTTGCCTCCCGATTCGTAGTAAACCCATCCGCTGAACCGGAACTGGATCAGCGTGGCCACGAGGATAAACGCGAACAGGATCCAGGCCAGCGCGCTGGCGTAGCCCATCTTCAGGAATTGGAACGCGTTCTGGTACAGATACAGCACGTAGAACAGCGTGGCGTTGTGCGGCCCGCCGGCGGTCATCACAAACGCCTGCGTGAACACCTGGAAGCTGCCGATGACGCCCATGATGAGCGTGAAAAAGATGGTAGGCGTCAGCATGGGAAGCGTTACGTTCCGGAAGCGCGATAGCGCTCCGGCGCCGTCCAGCTCGGCCGCTTCATACAGCGCCGCCGGGATGCCCTGCAACCCGGCGAGGAAGATCACCATCCCGCCGCCCACGCCCCACAAGCCCATCAGGATGAGCGAAGGCTTCGCCAAGCGCTCGTCCAGCAGCCACAGGATCTTGTGCTTGTCCGGGTCCACCAGGTGCAGCAGGTTGGCCAGCGGCATCAGGTGCAGCTTGTCGATGGCGGTGTTCAGCAATCCGAAGTCCGGGTTGAACACCCACATCCAGAGCACCGAGGCCGCAACGGCGGAGGTGACGGCCGGCAGGTAGTACGCCGTGCGGAACCACGCCTGGCCCTTCACCTTCGCGTTCAGCAGCATGGCGACCGCGAGGCTTCCGGCAACGCCCAGCGGCACGCTGAAAACAGTGAACACCACCGTATTCCAGAGCGTCTTCGAGAACAGGTCATCGTGGCCGAGGATCTGCGTGAAGTTGCCCATGCCCACCCATTTGGCCGGGTTGATGAGGTCCCACTGGCAGAACGCCAGCATAAACGACGCCACGATGGGACCGATGGTGAACACCACGAAGCCCACAATCCACGGCGCGATGAACACGTATCCCGCCCAGGCATCCTTGCGCTTATGCCGGGATTTCATCCCGGCCCATTCCGCGCGCGACGCCCACCACACGCCAAACACGATGGCGGCCAGGATGGCGAAGAACGCGATGACGCCGCCCACCCACGGAAACGCGCGCAGCGTCTTCGGGAACCGCCACTCATCGAGAACCCGCTGGGCCGCCGGCAACGTCTTCCGCACGGCCTGCGCCGCGGACTGCTTCCCCTCCCACACCAGGTCCAGCTCCGGGTTGATCTTGGTCATCACCTCGTCCCAAACCGGGGTGAATGGGTTGAACTGGATGTAGGGGACGCCTCGACAGGTGATGACTTTGTTCGTCGGTTTCTGTCCGTCCAACCAGGCGCTGGATTCCGCCAGGCGGCGGATGGCGGGCTGGGCCAGCCCGGTCTTCGCCAGGGCGATCTGCCCGTCCGGGCCCGCCAGGTACTTCACCAACTCCCACGCCAACAGCGCGTGGCGGCTTCCGCGGGCGATGCCGTAACCGGAGCCGCCGGTGCCGAACGCCCGGATGCCGGTGGGGCCCTTCGGGAACATCGCCACGTCCCAATCGAACGTCTTGATGTCGCGGAACTGCGGAGTGTTCCAGATGCCGGAGTGGAACATCGCCAATCGACCGGTCAGGAAGAGGTCCGGGGCGCCCACTCCCATGGCGGAATAGTCCATGGGCGAGGGCATCACGTGGTACTTGTTGATCAAGTCGGCGCGGAATTGGAGGCCGTGCAGGGTATTGGGGTCATCGTAGGTTACGCGCGTAGGCTTCTTCACGCTATCCGCCAGGCGTCCGCCGGCGGAGTAAATGAAGGGGTCCGGAACGGCGTCGATGGCGAACTGGTTGATGTGGCCGGTCTTCGGGTTGCGTTTCGTGAGCCTTTCGCAGACGCTGAGGAAATCCTTGTTGGGGTCGAATCCGGGGCGGGTGAGGCGGCCCGGATCATCCGACCAGGTCCAGTCGTCAGACGGATACGGCACGCCGGCATCGTCGAAGAGCTTCTTGTTGTAGTAAATACAGCACACCGGCGCTATGTCGCGCGGGATGGTGTAGATGGTGTTCGCGCCGCTGGCGCGGTCGCGCACGGTAAACCGATCCACAATTTCCGGATAGTAGTCCCCGATGTGGAAGGAGGAGTCGCCCTTCATCAAGGGATTCAGCGGCATGAGGACGCCCTTGTCCGCGAGGGTGACGAACATATTCGTCTCCACGAACAGCACGTCCGGAGGGGTGCCGCCGGCGAACTCCACGAGGACCTTTTGGACATACGCTGTCCCGGCGGGAGCGCGCTCCGCGCTCACGTGCACGCCCGGGTGAGCCGCCTCGAAGCGGCGCACCTGCTCGCGCACGATGTTCAGCTCCTTGATGTCGCCCCAATACCGGAACCGCAGAGTGGTTTCCGCGCGCGCGGGCAACGTGAGGGTTGCGGCGCAGAGCGCGAGGGCGGGCATCGCGGCGCGTCCGACGCGGCGCAAGAAAGCGCGCGGGCGCAACCTGGCGGGTAACAGCATAACGCCTCCTTACGGGAACCGGTCGGCATGGCGAATGGCGGGGCCCCGGAGCGAACACGGCGGAACCGCGCGGGATATGAACGGACGCCGATGCAGTGTGTGCAGCCTGGGCTAACAAAGGAAAAGACGGCGGAGGGTGGCCAACGTTCCCTCCGCCGCCGTCTCTCAGTTGGGTTGAGTAAGCGCCCATAAGGCGCGGCGGGCGCTGAAGCGGAGGGGGCCAACGTTCCCTCCGCTTCACGTCAATTGGTCAGGGGTGAACGGCCTTGATGGCGTCCACCAGCGTGATGTACCCGTCAACGTCCATGTCGATCTCGCGCCAGTAGCCGGCCAGGCCGGGGGCCTGGTTCAGGCCGGAGGCGATGCGGCTGATGCGGGCGCCCTTGGATCCAACGATGTCCTCGACGGTCTGCGTGGCCGGAGAGCCGACCCCGTGGACGATGGCCCAATGGTCGTGGCTCCACTCGCTGTTGGGGTTCAGGGTGTCCCAATCCACGGTGCTCGTGGCGGGATCGATGATGAGGTACTTGTAGTTGAAGGTGATGTCGTTGCCATAGTTCGCCGGCGGCGTGAACGTACCGCTGTAGGTGTTCGGCTTGCCGGCCACGGGGGCGAGCTTAACGGCGGGCGGGGCGGCCAGCGGATCGGTCGTCCAGCCGTTGAAAACGCCGGTTAGATAGACGTCCTTGCCGCTGACCTTGTTGTCGAGGTCAACGAGGGTGAAAGTCATCGCGGCGGTTGGCCCACACTTCGTTACGCCGTCGTACGGGCCGGCGGCGTTGTCATTGATCTGAACCAAGGCGGAACTCGCCCTCACCACCACGCGGCGATCGTACGGGTTCACGGCGTTCCACGCGTCGTAGTTGCCTTTGTCCACAACCGTGGGGATCCGGTACTTGTAGCCCACGAGGCCGGGCGCCACAATCATCGCCGGACTGCGGAGATGGCCCGGTTCGCCGGCCACAGGGCTCATCACGATCTCTCCCGCCCCGGTGGCCGTATTGGCCCACCCGATGAAGTCGCCCGTCAGGGTGAGCACGTACGGCTGGGTGGTGGCGGGGTCATTCCCGAGCTGGGCCACGGCGCCCCAGGGGTCATACAGGTTGTACTGAATGCCGCTGCCGACAGACAGCTCCGCGGTGTTCTTTGTGGCCGAGATATCGGAACCGCTCGCGCCCTTGACGTTGGTCACGGTGACCTTGATCTTCGTGGAGAACGGCAGCGCGAGAGCGATATCCACCTTCGTATCGTCCGCCGATTCCACCACAGCCGAACTCACCGGAATCGCGGTCCCGGTGGCCTCGTTCACAACGGCGTAATTGGAGGCCGTGGCGGCGCCCGCGCCAACGGACGCAGAGAAGTTCACAACGGCATGCTCGGTGTCAGTAATGGACGTCAGGTGCAGGCCGGTGACTTCGAGGTCCACCGGAACCGCCATTGTATAGGTTCCATACTGGGTGACGAAGCTGCGGGTGGGGTCTGTACGGCTGTCGGCCTCGAAAGGCACGCAGTCGATCGCTCCGCGCGGGTACTTCGTGCCGGTCCGCTCGCGGATGTTGTCGTAGAACTGCATCTTGATCGTGTCGCCGGGCTTCGGCGCGGTGACCTTCGTGTTGGCGGAGTTCGGGGCGAAGAGGCCGAGCGGGATCTTCACCTCGATGCCCTTCAGGCCCTTGTAGACGATCTCGCCGCCGGAGGTCCCGGTTCCATGGATCAGGTTGTTGGCCGTATCGCGCACCCAGGCGTTGCCCAGGAAGTTGCCGTTCTCCCAATCCCAGTCGTTGGCGTCGTTGTTCACCGGGTTCAGGAACGCGTAGCCCTGGTTGCCGTCGTAATCGTTCCCAAAGCCGCACATGTTGGACTTCAGGACGGCGTTGCAGGCGGGCACGTGGCCGTAGTCGACCGCGGCTCCATAGGGATCGTTGGGGGTGCCGACGCGTTCAATGGCATCGTTGGCGCCGCCGAGGTGGAAGACCACGGCCCATTCGCCGGCGATGGTATTCAGGTCCAGGTATGGCAGCTCGATGTAGAGGTAGAGGTCCGCGCCGGTGTTGGCGGCGTAGATGTTCGCCACATCAAGATCCTTGGCGCGCGGATCGGCGGGGTCGTCAATGGGCGGAACGGCGGAAGGGTCAACGAGCAGGTTGTCCTTCGGAGAGGAGGCCACAAGGGTATACTCGGCATCTCTCTCCCCATCCATCACAGGAGTCGCGGAGGCGGCGAGGGGCAGGGTGAAGCCGGCGGCCATAAGGCCGAGCCCCACCGCCCATCGGCGTCCAATCGATAGACAATGCATCACAGGTTCTCCTCCTTGAAGGGTCACCGTGGGGTGGATCCCTTTTACCAAACAGCAGAGATGAAACGCTATTGGCGGCGCCTTACGGGGCGCCAGCGGGTGGAACGCTGAGTCATTGGCCCGTGAGGAAAACCGCGGCGTACCCGGATGGGATGGCCAGGTTTGCCGTGCGGACCTGTGTGAGCTTGCTTACCAGGGTCGCAGTCGAATCGAGGAAGGGGTTCAGGGGGGTTACCGCGCTCGCGTTGGAGTAGTAACCCCAGAAGCCCATCGGCCCGCCAGATGCGACGGTCTTGTACGTCCAAAGCGACCAGGCGAGGCCGTTGTCCGTCAGGGTTTTCACGTACTGGCTCATCGCCTGCGGTGAGTTGTTCGGTTCCAGGTTGAACTCGCCGATGTAGACCGGCACGCCGCGGTCTGCTCGAGTTTGCAGCAGGCCCGGCAGCATGCCGTTCAGTTGGTTGAGGTGGTCCTGTGTGGACTGGGCTTCGAAATCGTAGATGTGGGTGGAATACACTACGTTCGTCCAGCCGTACAGGGCGGGGGGTGGGATGGTGTCGAAACCCTTGTAGCCATCTTCTACGATGACCAGGGTGGCGGGGGCGGCCTTGCGGATCGCCTGATACAGCCGGTTGTGGACCTGGTGCAGCGTACCGGCATCCGGCGCGCCGGCAGGCTCGTTCAACAGATCGAACGCCGCCACGCCCGCGCGCCCGCCGAACTCGACGGCCAACGCCGTCCACACCTGCTCCGCCTTCGTGATGTTGTTGGGGTCCGAGAAGAAGCTGTTCAGGCCAACGCGCCCGGAATGGTCCCAGGGGTTCTGGCTGCCAGGAGCGCCGTGCATGTCCAAGATCACGTAGAGGCCGGCGGCGTTCGCCCAGGCGACGGCATTGCGGAGCCAGTCCATACCGCCGGGCTCATCGACGATGTCGTAGATGAACGGCAGGCGAACGCAGTTCAGGCCGGCCGCCCGGATCCGCGGAAAGTCCGATTCCTGGAGCCACGCGTTCCGGTAGGCCGCCTTTACGCTCTGGGCCGCGGCCGCGCCGAGACGCTGGTTGAGAGTGGCCCACAGCGTAACGTGGTCCTCCACCCTCTGGTACGAAGAGCCGCTGGGCGGATCCTGCACCCAGGGCGTCATCCACATCTCCTCGACGAGCCAACCGCCAAGGTTGATGCCGCGCAGGAGGACCTCCTTGCCGGAGGAGTCTACAATCTTCGTCCCCTGCGCCTTCAGGCGCGGCAGCACGTCCCCGCGCTCCGCGCGCAGCACGGCGGCGACGTCTGTCAGGGTTACGCCGCCGTTTCGATCCTCGTCCAGGTCGGAGTAATAGTCGCTGTACATCGGCGTCGGATCCAGGCCGGCGGCGGCGCGCAGCATCCGCGCATATCGGGGGGCGCCGCTCAGCACGTCTGTGACGGCCGCGGTCTGCTCGCCCGGAGCGGATCGAAAGATCGCCCAGCGGTCACCCAGCGGGTTCAGATCGTTCCACACGGTCGTGGAAGCGTCCGGTTTGAGGATGTACTTGTAGGTCGTGGTCGTATCCTTGCCGTAACCGACCGGCAGATCGAACGCGGCCCGGTACACGTTGGGCTGGCCGGCCACGGCCGCCATGGGGATGGCGCCGGAGACCGATGAGCTCCAGTTCGTGATCTGGCCGGTGAGGTAGACCGGGCGTCCGCTTACGGCGTTATCGCGGTCCACGAGGGTCCATGTGACGTGCACGGCGCCGCCGTAGTGATGGGCGGAGCCAACCGAGCCGGCAGCGTTATCGGCGGCCTCCACGATGGCGGAGGCGGCTGGCACGAAGAAGCGGCGGTTGTTCGGGTTGAGCGCGTTCGCGTTATCCCAGTTCGGAAGGCCGGGCACGCGGTACTTGTAGGCCACCACGCCGGGCGAGGCGAAGACAGGGGGCGTTCGATAGTGCCCCGGCTCTCCAGGAACCGCATCGACCGGAGCCTCGCCCGCGCCGCTCGGTGAGGCGGCCCAACCCGTCATGTCGCCCGTCAGCGTCACCTTGTACGGCAGACCCGTGCTCGGGTCGGTTCCCAGCGAGGAAACGGCGCCGTACGGGTCGAACAGGCTGAACTCCACTGGAACGCCAAGGGTCAACTCCGCCCAACTCGCGCCTGGCGAAACGACGGCGCCGTTCGCCCCCTTCACGCCGCTCACCGTAACGCGTACCCGCGTGTTGAACGGAAGGGCGGCGGTTACGATGGCGCGCTTGGCGTCCGATGGATCCACCTGGACGGAGGAAACCGGAATCGGCGCCCCGTCGGCGCCTCCCGACAACTGGTAGTTGGCCGCCGTGGTCGCCCCCTCGCCAAGCGCGGAGGAGAACGCCACCAACAGGTGCGTTAGGTCCATCGTGGAGCGAAGCTCGAGGCTGGTAACATCGAGCTTCGGCGGGGCGCTCAGCGTGTAGGAGGCCCACTGCGATACGGCTCCGCGGGCCGGGTTCGCGCGGCTGGATGCCTCGAACGGCGCGCAATCGATGGGGCCGCGCGGATATCGCGGCGTTCCGCGCTCGCGAACGTTGTCGTAGAACTGCAGCAGTATCTCGTCGCCCATCACGGGCGCCGTGAGGTCCGTGGCCCCCGAGTTCACGGCGAACAGCGCCAGCGGGATGCGTGCCTCGATGCCCTTGCCGCCCTTGTACACGATGCCGGCGCCGGAGGAGCCCGTTCCCCGAATGAGGCCGTTGGCCGAGTCCGTGGTCCAACCCGACGAGGCCAGGAAGTTTCCATTCTCCCAATCCCAGTCGGTTCTCGCCTTGTTCGGGGCGATCAGGAAGGCGTAGCCCTGATTGCCGTCGTAATCTGCCAGGTAGCCCCGCATGTTCGACTTCAGCATGGCGTTACAGGCCGGAGTGTGGGCGAAATCGACGGATGCGCCGTAGGGGTCGGTCACCGTGCCCGCGCGCTGCAGCGCATCGTTCGCGCCCCGCAGGTGGAAGGCCACGGCCCATTCGCCGGCGATCGCGCTGAGATCCAGGTACGGCAACTCGATATACAGGTAGAGATCCGTCTCTGAGTTGGCGGCGTATAGGCCGGCGACATCCAGCGAGCGCGAGCGCGCATCAGCCGGGTCATTGATGGGCGGCGTGGCGGAGGCGTTCACGAGCAGGTTGTCGCGGGGCGTTGAAGCCACGAGCGTGTACTCGGCATCCCGCTCGCCGTCCAGCGTCGGCGCGGCCAGCGCGGAAGCGGGCGCGCAAGCCGCCGCGGCCAGCAGGCCAAGGGGCAGCGCCATATTCCGCATACCGCGCAAGCGCATTCCGGGGATCTCCTAGCGCAGGCCGCCGCGGCTCGCCGCGGCGGCCTGGAAAGCGGCCAACAGCCCGGCAGCGGGCGCCAGGCGTTCCGTTCGCGTTTGCTCGATCTTTGCAAGCATCTGAGCAGTGGTGTCGGCGAACGGGTTGATTGGGTCGACGGCGCCGGGGTTGCTGTACAGGCCCCAGAGGCCCATCGGCCCGGATGGGTTCATGGTTTTGAACGTCCAAACGGCCCACGAGAAGTCGTTGTCGCTCAATGTCTTCACGTACTGCGACATGATGGCGGGCGTGCCGTGCGGCTCGATGTTGAACTCGCCCACGTAGACCGGCGCGTTGCGATAGCCGCGCAACTCGATCGTCCGCGGCAGGCGACCATTCAGCGATCCGATCTGCTCCTCCGGGGACTTCGCATCGAAGTTGTAGAAGTGCAGTGAATAAGCCACGTTCTTCCAGCCGGCGACGTTGGCGTGGGGCGTTGTGTCGAACCCCTTGTAGCCGTCATCGACGATGACCACTGTGTTCGGCGCAACCTTCCGCACAGCCAGGTAGAGCCGGTTGTAGACGAGGTGCAGCGTGGCTGGGTTCGGGGCGCCGGTGGGCTCGTTGATCAGGTCGAAGGCGGCCACGCCGGGGTTGGCGCCGAACTCGCGGGCCACGCGGGTCCACACGGCTTCGCACCGCGATACCATGACGGGGTCGAAGAAGAAGCGGTTGACGCCGGCCTGCCCGGTGGTGTGATCGTTGCTCTGCCGGCCGGGCGCTCCGTGCATGTCCAGCACAACATAGAGTCCGCTGGCATTCGCCCACGCCACGGCCTTCCTGAGCCACGCCATGCCGTTGGGTTCATCGGGAAGGTCGTAAAGAAACGGCAGGCGGACGTGGTTGAACCCGGCGGCCTTGATCCGGCGAAAGTCCGAAGGCTGCACCCAGCACTGGCGGTACTTTTCGCGCGCCGTCGCTTCCGCCTTCGTCCCGAGCCGCCGTCGGATGGTGGACCAGAGCCCCACATGGTCCTCCACCCTTCGGTACGCGGAGCCGGCCGGCGGATCCTGCACGAACGGGTTCATCCACATTTCCTGCACGAACCAGCCGCCGAGGTTCACGCCCCGGAGGTTCACCGGCGCGCCCTGCGCCGTGACGAAGCGGACGCCGGAGGCCCGCAGGCGGGGCAGCGGCGCGACCTTGGTTTGCGCCGCCGCGGCGGGCGCGGCGGCGATCATCAGGCCGGCGAGGATGGCGAGTGACGTTTTCATGGGCGCGTTCATAGACTGCGGCGGGCCGTTCGCTACTTGTACTCGTCCGCCATGCCATTGGCGAATGGCATCAGCTTGGCCTGCGTGTTGTAGAGCGGGTCGCTGGACTTCCACATATCCGTGGGCTGAACCGTTTGGATGAGCTTCAGCGCCTGAACGTGTCCGTCGGCCATGATGATCGGGATGCGCCCGCCGTGAGCCACGAAGGCGCCGAGCTTGGACGTGCTGACGATGTTCCCCTTGACGTCGCATCGGGAGTTCATCATCCAGGGGCCGAGGTCCGGGTAGGACATTCGGGTGTTGAGGATGAAGAGCGTGTTGGCCGGCTCTTTCAGCTCGCTCATCCGGCGGGGGCGCCGGGTTCCGCTTCCCGTCTCAAAGAAGAAGCCGCCGGAATACCCGTAGGAAGCCGGCATCTGCTGCGACGGGTCATTCCGATAGGCGGTCATGGTGTTGCTCTCATCGCCCTTCGCCCCCGTCTCGGGGTTGATGGCCATGTAGTTGGTCACGCTGGGGCACTTGAACGCGTCGTAACTCTTCACGTACGGGTAGATCGCGCGCTTCCACGTCCATGTGCCGCCGACGATCTGCATGCGGTTGATGGGGTAGACGCCGTCGAAGTCGTCGGTATAGGTCATGCAGCCAATGCCGATCTGCCTCTCGTTGTTGATGCAGGCCGTTGTCTTGGCGCGCTCGCGGGCCTTGGCGAAGACGGGGAACAGGATGGCCGCCAGGATGGCGATGATGGCGATCACGACGAGAAGCTCGATCAGGGTGAAGGCTCGGTATTTGTTCTTCACAGCAATCTCTCCTTATTCACAGGGGACCGAAATCTGCTAGATGGCATTGCGCCGGATCACATCGGCGAACCAATGGGCGCTGGATTTGAGGGTGCGTTTCTGCGTGGCATAGTCCACGTGCACGATGCCGAAGCGCTTCGAATACCCATAACCCCACTCGAAATTGTCCAGAAGGGACCAAACGAAGTATCCGCCAACGTTGGCGCCGCGATCGATCGCCAGGGCGGCCGCGCGGAAGTGGCTTTCCAGATAGGCGCGCCGGCCCTCGTCGTGCACCTCGCCATCTGAGGAGACCACATCATCAAATGCGGCGCCGTTCTCCGTTACGTACATCAACGGGTGATCGTAGGCCGCGTCGAACTGGCAGAGGATCTCGGTGAGGCCGTCTGGGTAGATCTCCCAACCCATGGCGGTCTCCTCGCGCCCGCCGGACGGCGGATACCAGCGGGTGCGCAGGCCGGAACCGCTGGGGTCGTCGCCATTCACGCCGCGGAAATAGTAGTTCACCCCGACGAAATCGATGGGCAACTGCACGGCGGCGCGCTCTTCCGGCGTGAAAGCCGGGAGGCGCTCTCCAAACGCTTCGCGCATCGCCGCCGGGTAGTCGCCCCGGAAGATCGGGTCCAGGAACCAGCGGTTGCCATAGGCGTCGGCCCGCCGGGCGGCGGCCGCGTCTGCCTCGCTCTTGGAGGCCGGATGCGAAGGCGAGACGCTGACAACGATGCCGATGCGACCATTCGGGCAGGCCGCCCGGAACCTCTCCACCGCCAGACCGTGAGCCACCATCAGGCCGTGCCCCGCCTTAAGGCCCAGATCCGCATCGCGGCGCCCTGGGGCATGGTCTCCGCTCACGTAGCCGAGGTGGGCGCTGCACCACGGTTCGTTGAGAGTGGCCCACATCTCCACGCGGTCGCCGAGGGAGCGGAAGCACGTTTCCGCGTAATCGGCGAATCGCCGGGCAGTCTCCAGGTTCGGCCACCCGCCCCGGTCCTCCAGGGACTGCGGCAGATCCCAGTGATAGAGCGTTGGCACGGGCTGGATGCCGGCGACGAGAAGGGCATCCACAAGGCGGTTATAGAAGTCCAGGCCCTTGGGGTTCAAGGGGCCGTCGCCTGTCGGGAAGACCCGGGGCCAGGCGATCGAGAATCGGTACGCCTGCAGGCCGAGTTCCTTCATCAGAGCGATGTCTTCCGGAAAACGGTGGTAATGATCGCAGGCCACATCGCCGGTATCGCCGTTCCAGACCTTGCCCGGCGTGTGCGAAAAGCGGTCCCAGATGCTTTCGCCCCGGCCGTCTTCGTTCGCGGCGCCCTCGATCTGATACGATGCCGTGGCGGCGCCCCAAAGGAAGTCCAGGGAAAAGGCTTTCCCTGTCTCGCGGACGGCGGCGGTATCGGGTGTCCAGGTAGTCATAGGGATCCCTCAGATCCGGACACTGCGTCCGCCGCACGACTCCCGGATCACGAGCCGCGTGCGGATAACGTGATGCGCGTCGGCCTCGGACGGGGCTTCACCCCGGATGCGGGCGATCAACAGCTCGGCCGCTGTTTCGCCCAGACGGTAGAACGGCTGGTGCACTGTGGTGAGCGCCGGGTCGATGTATTGCGCCAGCGGGATATCGTCGAACCCCACCACGGCCATATCGTCTGGAACCCTCATTCCCTCGCGCTTGAGAACCTGCATGGCGCCGATGGCGGATTCGTCGTTCGCGGCGAAGACGGCCGTGGGACGGCGGTCCAGCGAGAGCAACCGGCGCATGGCTTCGCGCCCATCCTTTTCGTTGAAGTTGCCATTCGCGATGAGCTCGTCGTCATCGCAGAGGCAGGCCTCTACCAGCGCTTGGCGGTAGCCGTCCAGACGGTCATGCGCGTCCAGCAGGCGAACCGGCCCGGCGATGAACCCGATGCGCGTATGGCCGAGCTTCGCCAGGTGGCGCGTCATCTCCCACGCTCCCGCGCCGTTGTTGCAGGTGACGACATCCACGCCCGGGATGGGGACGTTGTTGTTGATGACGATGAACGGAACCTCGGCGGCTCGGGCATGGGGCACGATCTCATCGCCCATTTCCGTGCCCATCAGGATGGCTCCGGCAACGCGTTGGCCCGAAAGGAAATCGAGGTAGCCGCCGGATCGGGCCTCACGGGAGACGAGAAGGTTCACGTCCATGTCATGCGCGGTGGCCACGTCCGCCACGGCGCAGGCGATCTGAGAGAAGTAGAAACTGTCGAAGACGTGTGAATGGTACGGCATCACGAGGCCGATAGTGTTCGGCGGGCGGCGTGAGGCAAGCGAAACGGCCTGCCGGTTCGGGCGGAACCGGCGCGTTCGGGCGATCTCGAGGACGCGCTGGCGGGTGTCTTCGCTGACCTTGTGCAGCGCGGTATTGTTAATGACCCGCGAGACCGTGGTAATGGAAACGCCGGCTTCTTCCGCGATTTCCCGGAGAGACATGATCTTCCTGTGGTTGACTCTGAGATAGGTTTACCGCTTTCCCTCTCCGTCCCCGTCCCGCCCGGAACAGGCTAGGGAAAGCGGTAAACCTATTGTATTCGATCGCTCCCCAACCTGTCTATAGCTTGTTCACTTTTTTTTCCGGCGTGTTTCGCAGGCGCCCCACGGGTGACAAATCACCGCACGGGTTGAGGCCAAACCGCGCTGGTTGCAGAGGAGGCGCGGCAAACGGCCCAGCGCGTCTCAATCGGGAGGCGCATCCGGAGGCGCGGCCGGCGGGCCGGGAGCTTGTGCAACCCTGGTAGGAAGATCCGCCTGCAACCAGCGGCGCTCCAGCACGCATCCGGGCGGCGGAGGCGGCGCGGCGAACGATCGGCGGGCAATTGGCGCGATGCCTGCCTGATAGAAGGGAAAGCCAACCCTGGCGCCTTCACCACTATCAACTGGGAGAAAAGAGCATGCGCAGCATCCGTGTACTGACCGTCGCCGCCGCCGTTACCCTGTCTGCTTCCCTCGCTTCGGCGCAGACCCTGACCTATGTTGGAGCCGGGCTCGGCAACAACGTCCATCTCATCACCCCATACTCCGGCGGCTTCGATGCCTTCGCCGGACAGATGAACCTATCGATGGCCGGCGGACCCGCCGCGTTCCCCACAAGCTGGATCGGGTATTGCACCGATCTGGCGCACTCTGTGAGCCCGAACGAATCCTACGCCGTGGACCTCGTATCTTTGCCGAACTCCGGCCTGTCTAACAGCGGGCGCATCGGATGGCTCTACTCGAACATCGGCTCCTCTGTAACGACTGCGGACGAGGCCACCGGCCTTCAACTGGCCATCTGGGACGTGTTGACCGACAACGGCGATGGCTTGAGCGTTGGAGCCTTCCGGACCACCACCCACGGCGCCTTCATCCAGAAAGCGAATGACTACCTCAGCCTTTCGCAGAACGCCATCGGCAGCGCTACCTGGCTGCGCTCCAAGAGCCACCCCGACTGCCGCCATCAGGATCTGCTCGGCCCGCTGTCCACAACGCCGAACCCTCCCGTGCCGGAGCCAGGCACGCTGGCGATGCTGGGGATCGGCGCGCTGCCGCTGCTTTCGGGCCTGCGCCGCCGGAAGTAATCGAAGGGGACCACGCAATAACGGAGAAGCCGGCCAGGTGGCCGGCTTCTCCGTTATTGCGTTGCGGCGGGCATTCCCGGCCGCTACATAGCGTGCGAGGTGACGCAATGATAACTCATGAAGTTCTTGAGACCGCCCACGGGCTTCACCTCGCCCTCCACCACCACCATGCCTTCCACCGCCCCGTCTTCCATCACCGCCCAGCAGACCAGGGGTCGCGTGTCGCCCTTCGTGCGCGTTTCCTCATCGCGGAACGCCGCCGTCCAGCCGGGCGCGGGGATCATTTGGATCACCTTGCTCATGCGGGTGTCTCCTTTCAAGAAGAGATGCATCAGGCCTCGCGGACACGGAGGGCGCGCCCGCGCGCCATCCCGGAAAGAGCCACTTTCCCCTTCGCCGGGATGGTGGGATACCGCTATGATACCGCGCGACAGGCGGAAACGCCAATGTCCCGCCCGGCCAAGCGCCGCCCCCCGTCTCCCCGATCGTTGACTTCCCCGTCGCGACGCGCGCCCCTCCCACGTCATTCCGAGCGAAGCGAGGAATCTCGGCCTGACCTGCCGCTTGCCGCAACTTAACAAGCACCCAGACCCGTGGCGGCCCGGGTATCTGTTACGTTCCATAAGCAGGTCGGTCAGGCCGAGACCTCTCGCTTCGCTCGACGTGACGTGGGAGAGGGCGCCTTTCGTGAGGCGCGACGCAGCCACGATCGACAGTGAACTCCGCCGCGCTCCATATCCCTCCCGATCGTTACGCGGCGGCCAGGATCGTGGCGGTCTTGCGGATCGACGCGGAAGGCGCTGTATCGCCGATGATGGCTCCGAGAACCTCCTGCGGGCGGCCCTTCTTCCCGGAGGTGTCCACCAGCCGCATCCGAACCACGGCGCCGCTCTCGTTGGGAACCACGGAGAGGGCTTGCACCAGGAGGCGGATATCCACGTCCTTCCGGCCGTTCTTCGTATCGCGCGCCACCACGTGGGAGGCGGAGGCGAGGAAGGCCTCAACATTGACGCACACCGCATCGGGCGCAAGGGGCACGTGGACCTCGTAATCCGCCGCTTCCACGCGGGCCATCAGGCTCTTCCCATCCATCGGGCGCGATTGCGCGTGGCTCACGGAGAGGCCGTCCGGCAGAACCGCGTTCAGGCGCTGGGCGAACTCCTCCGGGGAGACCTCCGCGGTCAGCGTAACGTCCGCCCACTCGCCAACGGATTCCATGCCCGTTGGCAGCGGCGTGGCGAAGGCGAGCTTTGGCAGCGGGTGGAAGCCCTGGGTCATCGCCACCGGCAGGTTGGCTCGGCGCAGCGCGCGCTGCACCACGCTGGCAAGTTCCAAGTGACTGAGGAAGCGCAGTAACCCTGTCTTTGAATAGCGGAAGACGAGGCGGCAAACCGCCTCAGGGGCATCCGGTTTCCGCCAGTCGTCCGAGGGCTCTTCCGCGAGAAGCGGAATCACCGGAGCGCCGCCCTGGCCGCGGCGCTCCGCGGCGTTGCGGCTGCCCTCAATGCCGGTTTCCGGGCCGGCCAGCGTAGCGGCCGCGCCGCCCAGGTGCGCCGGGCGCTTCCAGTTCCGCTCGATCTTGATGCCCTGGCGGGTTGTCTTCAGCATGCCGGCGCAGAGCTTCGTGAAGTCGTGGATCACGCCGCAGTCATTGCATTTCGTGTAGCGGCAGTCCGGCGTCAGGCGGCCCTCGCGGCTGAGCGCGTATTCATCCAGGTGGTACTGCTTGGTGACCTGAACGTCGATGTGGTCCCACGGCAGCGGACGGTCGCGCGGGATTTCGGCGAGGAAGCTATCGGGGTCTGGCCCCCATTCCGCCAGCGCTTTCTCCCACACGTCCCACTTGAGGTGCTCGTTCCACCCGTCAAAGCGGGCGCCGCCCTGCCAGGCCAGGAAGAGCAGGCGGCCGGCGCGACGGTCAGCGCGCGACATCACGCCCTCCAGGTAGCTGGTGACGGCGTCATGATGGCCGAACTTCGGGCCATTGCGCCCGAGGATGCGGCGCAGCAGGAAATGCTTGTAGTGCGTTTCCTCCACGTTGATCTGGCGGTCCCACTGGAACGGAGTGTGAGGCTTCGGAACGAACGTGGAGACGCCCAGGTTCACCTTGGCGCGGTGGTTCGCTTTTCGGCCGTTGCCGTGCACGCGGTTGGCGAGGCGCGCGATGGCCTCAACGTCGGCGTCGGTCTCGGTGGGCAGGCCGATCATGAAGTAGAGCTTGATGGCATCCCATCCGCGGGCGTAAACGTCGCCGGTCATCGCCACCAGGTCATCGTCGGCGATCCACTTGTTGATGACGGCTCGCATGCGGTTGGTGGCCGCCTCCGGGGCGAAGGTGAGCCCGGTCTGGCGGATGGTGCGGATCATGTCGGAAAGGTCCACGCTGAACGAATCCGAGCGGAGGCTGGGCAGGCCCACCGACGCGCCGCGAGCGCGGGCCGTTGTGACGCTCTGGGCAACGAGGCCGCGCACCTGGCTGTAATCGCAGGTAGAGAGGCTGGAGAGGGCCACTTCCTCGTAGCCGGTGCGGTCGAAGGTCTCGTTCAGCAGGCGGTCCAACTCGTCGAGGCTTCGCTCGCGCACGGGGCGCGTGGTCATGCCCGCCTGGCAGAACCGGCAGCTCTGCGTGCAACCGCGCAGCACTTCGAGGCTCACCCGGTCGTGCGCCTGCTCGGTGTATGGCACGATGTAGTCCGTGGGGAAGCGAGCGGCGTTCAGATCTGGAACGATGCGACGCTGGATGGGGCTGGCCTTCTCGAGGTCCGGCACGATCCACCCGCCATCGATCTCCTTTACCGGGTAGAGCGCCGGCACGTAGACGCCCGGAATGGCGGCGAAGGCCTCCAGGCGCTCGCGGCGCGGCCTTCCGCGCGTCTGGCGCTCCGCCTCCACCATGTCGAGGATCACGTCTTCGCCGTCGCCGATGGCGAACGCGTCGATGAAATCGGCCAGGGGCTCCGGGTTGAACACGCAGGGGCCGCCGGCGATCACGATGGGGTCTCCATCGCCGCGGTCGCGACTGAACACCGGCACGCCCCCGAGGTCCAGCATATTCAGGATGTTCGTGTAAGAGAGCTCGTACTGGAGCGTGAAGCCCAGCAGGTGGAAATCGCGGAGGGGCGTCTTGCTCTCCACGCTGAACAGCGGCAGTTTCTCGTGGCGGAGGATCTGCTCCAGGTCCAGCGCGGGCGCGTAGGCGCGCTCGCACCACACGTCGTCACGAGCGTTCAGCAGACTGTAGAGGATGAGCAGCCCCAGGTTGCTGAGGCCCAGGTCGTACATGTCCGGGAAGGCAAGGCACACGCGGGAATCGACGTGAGCCGGGTCCTTGTGGGTGCTGTTGAGTTCGGTTCCCAGGTACCGGCTGGGCTTCTGAACGCGCGACAGCACGTCGTCGTGCAGTCGAGCCTTGAGGTTGTCATATGTGATCGGCATGGCCGCCTCCAAAATCTGTCAGGGGCCGGTTCCCCGGCCCATCCATGATACTCCACAACGCGCGCCAAATCCGCTTATAGGGTTGGCTTATACATGCACGCGTTGGCATAATGTCATTATCCTTGGTTATACAAGCATCTGAACAGGACAAGAACGGCGCCATGACAGAAACGACAACCCGCCGGGCGCGGGTTTTCTCGGGCATCAAGCCCACCGGCACGCTCACTCTGGGCAACTACCTGGGGGCCATCCGCAACTGGGTGGTCACGCAACACGAGAAAGACAACGTCTTCTGCGTGGTGAACGAGCACGCTATCACGATCCGGATCGACCCGAAGGTTCTGCGCGAGAACACGCGCCACGTGGCGGCGGCCTACCTCGCCGCCGGCATCGATCCGGCGCAGTCGATCGTGTTCGTTCAGTCCGACGTGCCGGAGCACACGGAACTGGCCTGGGTGCTGAACACCGTGACCTACTTCGGCGAGCTGCAGCGCATGACGCAGTTCAAGGACAAGACCTCCAAGATGAAACAGGAGGCCATCGGCGCCGGGTTGCTCAACTACCCCATCCTCATGGCCGCCGACATCCTCCTCTACAACACCGACGAGGTCCCGGTGGGTGAGGATCAAAAGCAGCACGTGGAAATCTGCCGCGACATAGCCACCCGTTTCAACCACCACTTTGGCAAGACCTTCGTCGTTCCGAAACCGGTGATCCCCAAGGTGGGCGCGCGGATTATGAGCCTGGAAGACCCCACGCGCAAGATGGAGAAATCCAACCCCTCGTCCGCATCCTACATCCTGTTAACCGACGCGCCGGACGCCATCCGAAAGAAGATCCGCAAGGCGGTAACCGATTCCGGATCGGAAGTGGTCTACCTGCCGGATGAGAAACCGGCGCTGGCGAACCTGCTGACGATTTACAGCCTGATGGCGGGCGAACCGATTGCCGCCATCCAGGAGCGGTTCGTCGGAAAGGGCTACGGCGACTTCAAGAAGGAACTGGCTGAAGTGGTTGTGGAGGGATTGGCGCCCCTTCAGGCGAAGATGGCCGAATACATGAACGATCCAGCCCGCCTGGAGGCGGTGCTGAGCGGCGGCGCCGAACGCGCTCGCGCCATTGCCCGCCCGGTGATGGACCGCGCCAATGCCGCCGTGGGGCTCGCGTGGCGCTGAAGTTCGCTTGAGGCGCTGCCGGCGGAGCGCGGACACAACGTTGCGCCCCGCCAGCATGATGCGCCTTTCGCATCACCGTGACCGGCGGCGAGTATCCGACTCCGGAGGAGGCATGCGATGGAACTCAATCAGTTGAAGCTGTTCCTGGATCTGGTGAGAGAGGGATCGTTCACGCGCGTGGCCGAGCAGAACCGGCTCACGCAGCCCGCGGTGAGCCTGCAGATACAGCGCCTGGAGAACGAACTTGGCGCCAAGCTCCTGGAGCGCACCACGCGACGCGTGCTCGTCACCGAAGAGGGCAATATCCTCGCGGGCTACGCGCGCGACATCGTGGGGCGGGCCGTTGAGGCGCGCCAGGTGCTGCAGGAGCGGCGCGGCAAAATGGTGGGCGCCATCCGGGTGGCCGCCATCCACAGCGTCGGACTGCACGAACTGCCGAACTACCTCCGCAAGTTTATCCGCATGTACCCCGAGGTGCACCTCCACATCGAGTACCACGCGTCTGAGCGCGTTTACCACCATGTCACCTCCGGCGCGGCGGACGTGGGGCTGGTGGCCTATCCGGAGCAGCGCGACAACCTTGTAACCATCCCCTTCCTGGAAGACGAGATGGTGGTCATCGTGAACCCCGAACACCCGCTGGCGGCCGCGGGTCGCGATTCCGTGCGGTTGGAGGAGCTTGCCGGCGCGGACATCATCGCCTTCGACAACAACATCCCCACGCGGCGGGCCACGGACGGGGTGCTGGTCCAGCACGGCGTGAAGGTCAACGTCAAGATGGAGTGCGACAACGTTGAGATCATGAAGAAGATGGTGGAGGTCGGAATGGGAATCGCCCTGGTTCCCCAGTTCTCCGTGCTCCACGAGAGCGACCGCGCGAGCCTGGTGGTGCTCAGGTTGCAGGACTACTGCTTCCTGCGCCCGCTGGGGATCATCCACAGGAAGGGCCAACCGCTCTCCCGCGCGGTGCAGGCATTTGTGACTCTGCTGACGGACAAGGAAGAACAGCCGCCCGCCGAGTTGCTGAAGCCTTCGAAAAGGGCCGCGGCGTAACGAGGAAGCAGGGAAGCTTTCCTGCTTGGCCCTCAAGGTTCAGGGGGCGGGCGTCGATACATGCGCAAAGGGCCGTTGCGTTAGAACTTGACCGGCGGGCTGTTCCATGCTGCATCATGAACAAGTCCCCGTTCGTGGCACGGAACGCGACAGTGCCCGGCTTTACCCGGCGGCATGCAACGATGGAACGACCCGTCTCTCCACAACCATACCCCGGCGATGCGCCCTCACCGCTGTCCTTCACGCTGCAACAAGCGGCGGCGCTTTGCGGGATCACGGCCCACCAGTTAGCGGAGTGGACCGAGTGCGGCTATGTGCCGGCCTCGGGCCATGGCGCTCAACGGTACGACCGCGACGCTTTGCGCCAGATTCTGCGCGTCCGGGACGCCGTGCGCGCTGGAAGACGCCCCCGCGTGGCGTCTGCGCTCCGGCCGCCTCAGCCGCTTGCCGTTGCTCCGGATTCCCTACGCCCGGAGGAGTTCTGCGTGTCTATGCCGCCTCTTGATGACAACCATTTGAGTCTACAGATCGAAATGTTCTTCGCGCTGAATACCGGCGCTCCACTCTCCGCCCGTCAGATGGCCGAACGGTTCTCGGTGGACGAGAACCGCATGGCCCGCATTCTGGAGATGATGCTGATCGAAGGCGCCCTGGTGCGCGGGCGGATCAACGGCGAGGTTGTTTACCACGCTGGACGAGCCCAACTACACGGACCAAACCCCCGCGAACAGCGGATCCGCGCTTCGCGGCGCACCCGCATCCCCCACACCGACGCCGACGCGTGAGCCCTGGCCAGCGCGTCGCGCGGAACTCTCTGCCTGCTACTGGGTATCTGGAGCAATTGAGCTGCCCTGCTTGGCGGCAACGAGGATGACTCTTGATGACCAATTCCCGCAACCCGGCCCTGTCACGCCGGGATTTTCTGCAATGGTGTGGAGCGGCCGGCATCGTCGCCGGAGCGAGCCTCGCCGGACTGCCCTCCCGCTGCGCGCCTCTCTCCCAGGACCTGACGCTCACAGCGTTCGCGGCGCTGGTGGATTCCTCCTTCGAGTTCACGGCTGCTGACGCCCCGGTTCGCATGCGCCTCATGTCGGCGACGCGCCGGCCTTCGCGCTCGCAATCGCGCTCCGTTCGCCTCGAGGTCTTCTCCTTGATCTTCCAGGCCCCGCCGGAGGCGAAGCTCCCAGCGGCGATCTACCGGGTTACCCACCCGCGGATGGCGCCGTTCGACCTGTTTATCTCTCCGGTGGACCTGGGTGGGCTGCGCCGGTACGAGGCCGTTTTCACGCGCCTGCTGTAAGGCGCGCATTCCCAAGGAGACAGACATGGATCCCTTCCTCGGCGAACTCCGCCTGGTCCCTTATAACTTCGCCCCGCAGGGCTGGGCCTTCTGCAATGGCCAGATCCTGTCCATCGCGCAGAACACCGCCCTCTTTGCGCTGCTGGGCACAACTTACGGCGGTGACGGACGGACCACCTTCGCGCTGCCGGACCTTCGGGGCCGCGTTGCCATCAGCTCCGACCGGGGCCCGGGCCTAACTCCCCGCACGCTGGGGGAAGTCGGCGGCGCCGAAGGCGTTACGCTCCTGCAGACGCAGATGCCAGCCCACAACCACCTGGCGCGCTCCGCCTCCGCCGCCGGCGATCAGCGGGGCCCGACCGGCCATATCCCGGCCCGCGAGGCCACCGGCCAGACGGCCACTTACTCTGACGCCGCCGCGGACGGCACGCTGCGCCCGGACGCCATCGACGTGGCGGGCGGCAACCAGCCGCACGAGAACATGCCGCCCTATCTGGTGATGAACTACATCATCGCCCTGCAAGGCATCTTCCCTTCGCGCTCCTGATGGGTAGGACTCACCACATGCTGATGCAACGCATGGCGGCGGCGGCGCTACTGGCGGCGGCCATCCTGGCGCCCGCTGCCGCTGAAACCTATACCGTGGATACCTCAGCCGACACGGCAGCCGTGGACCCGGCCGTGGGGCCGAAAGACGCCGCCGGCCACATCTCCCTGAGGTCCGCCATCCAGGCCGCCAACCTGAAGGCCGGCGCCGATACCATCGACCTGCTGACGGCAACCACCTACCAACTCACGCTCGGACCCGCGGACAGCGCCATCCAAGCCCTCTCCGGCGCTGCCGGCGACCTGGACATAACGGATTCCCTGACCCTGAATGGAAATGGGGCCAAGGTGGATGCGCACGGCATCGACCGGGCTTTCAATATCGAGCGGGCCTCGGCGCCGCTATCCGTAACCATCAACGATCTCACCGTTGTGGGCGGCCACGCGCAGGGGTTTCTGGCCTGCGGCGGCGGCATCAACGTTCGCGCCGCCGAAGTGTCTCTCAACCGGTGCACGGTGGCGAACAACTCGGCGGACGGCAACGGCGGCGGAATCGCCGTGAACGGCATCTTCGACCCAACCGCCATCGCCGGCGCCCTGACGCTGAACGATTGCATGGTGACCGGAAACGCGGCCCCGAACGGCGCGAACATCCTGGCGGCCAGTAGCGTCGTGACCGTCAACGGCTCCACCGTGGCCTACGGGACGGCCAGCGGCGACTTCGGCGGCGCCGGAATTGCCCTGCTGGGCGACGCGGCCCTTTCGCAACTCACGAACGTCACCGTCTCAGACAACTCCGCCATCGCCGGCGCGGGCGGCGGGATCGCCACCTTCGGCGACGGCTCCGGCACGCTCCGCTACTCAACGGTGGCCGGCAACAAAGCCGCCCTGGGCGGCGGCGTGCAGCAGTCCACCGCGAAAATCATCCTGAACGGGTCCCTCGTGGCTGGCAACGCGGCGGGTACGGGGCCGGACCTCCTCGGCGGCTACGTGAGCGACGGATACAACCTCGTGGGTGACCGCGCCGGCGCCATCATCCCGCCCGCCACCGGTGACCTGTTCGGGGGCGTTTCCGTGGGCATCATCGACCCGCTGCTCGGTCCGTTGCAGGCAAACGGCGGGCCCGTGCTAACACGCGCGCTGCTTGTCGGCAGCCCCGCCATCGATGCCGGATCGCCGCTTAACTACCCGCCGCTGGATGCCCGCCATTTCCGGCGTCCGCAGGATGGCGACAAGAACGGAACGCCGCGCGCGGATATCGGCGCGTTCGAGTTGGTGTTCCCGTACACCGCGGCCGATGCGGCGCGCGCCCTGAGCCTCGCGGGCGGCCTCTTGAACTCCACTCCGGCTGACATCCCCCGTCTGGACCTGACTCTCCCGGACCGCATCGACGTGGCGGACGCCATCGTCATCGCCCGCAAGGTCACCGGCCTCAACCCGAACCCGTAGGCACGCGCGATGGCCGGCGGCGGCGCCGGCCATCGCACATCGGCCTTCGCTCTGCTAGAATGGGCTTGTCGTGTCTGCGGGAGCGCAAGCCATATGCCGGTCATCCAGGTCCGTGATCTCACCAAAACCTTCTTCAACCCCAAACGCGCGCCCGGATTCGGCGGCGCGGTTCGGGGGTTGTTCTCGCGCGAGCGGACGGCCGTCACGGCCGTGGACGCCGTATCGTTCGACATCGAGCAGGGCGAGTTGGTGGGCTTTCTGGGGCCGAACGGCGCCGGCAAAACCACCACGCTGAAGATGCTCACCGGCATCGTCTACCCCACATCCGGGCAGGCCACCGTGCTGGGCTACACGCCCTGGGAACGCAAGAAGCCGTTCCAGAAGCAGATTTCGCTGGTGATGGGGCAGAAGAACCAGCTCTGGTGGGATCTGCCCGCCAGCGAATCGTTCCTGCTGCTGCGCGAGATCTACGAGGTGCCGGACGACCGCTACCGGAAGACGTTGGGCGATCTGGTGGAGCTTCTGGCCGTGAAGGACGTGCTGAGCACGCAGGTGCGCAAGCTGAGCCTGGGCGAACGGATGAAGCTGGAGCTGATCGCCGCTTTGCTGCACAGCCCCCGCGTGCTGTTTCTGGACGAGCCCACCATCGGGCTGGACGTGGTCTCACAGAAGCGCATCCGCGAGTTCGTGAAGGATTACAACCGCAGCCAGCAGACGACCATCATCTTGACCAGCCACTACATGGACGATATCCAGGAGTTGTGCGAGCGCGTGGTGATCATCGACCACGGGCGCATGGTGTTCAACGACCGGCTGGCGGAGCTGGTGAGCCGCTACAGCCACACCCGCCTGCTGAAGCTGGCGTTCAGCGCGCCCATCGAGCGCGCGGACGCGGAGCGGTTCGGAAACCTGGTGGAATTCGACGGCATCTCCCTGACGCTGGAGGTCCCCCGCGAGGAGAGCGTGCGCGTTGCGGCCTCCGTGCTGGCCGCCCTCCCTGTGGCGGACATCACCATCGAGGAGATGGGCGCCGAGGAAGTCATCCGCAACCTCTTCCAGCGGAACGCGGACGCCCGCGCCGCTAAAGAGGCCGCCTGACAACGCCCCCGGACCGCCATGGACCGCGAATAACCGCCCCACTCTCCCAGGCCTGATCACCTACGGCAATTGGACCAGGGAACCGAGCAACCGAACATGGAAAAAGCATGCAAGGGCAGATACTCGATGGCCGGCGACCAGCGCCGGCCGGAGCCTGCCGCGCTGTTCTCCGCCGGAAGGCGGAGCCATGGGAGGCTGGGCGTTGCGGATCCTTTGCATCGGGCTCGACGGGCGCGTGGGCGACCCGGAACGTGGTGGGCATGCTGTTCGCTGGACGCGCGAGATGGCGCGGCTGGTGGATGATTACGTGGTGCTGGCGGAATCGCCGGACGGGCGTGACAGCGGCCCCATCCCGCTCGAACACAACGCCAGCGCATGGCTGTTGGGCGGCAGCCCCGCCGCCTACCCGTTCCGCGCCGCTCGACTGGCGCTTCGCCTCCACGCCGCCTCCCCGTTCGACCTCTGCACCACGGAAGATCCCATCCGCGCCGGGCTCGCGGGCGCGCTCTTTGCCGCGCGAGCGCATGTGCCGCTGAACGTTGAAAACCACTCTCTACACATCAACGAGCCGGTGTGGTTGCGCGAACGGCCACACCACCGCATCTACAACCGCATCGCCATCTCCGTGGTGCGCCGGGCGGATTCCATCCGCAACTACAGCCCAGACCAGGACGACGCGCTGATCCGCGTGGGCGTAAGGCGCAACCGCATCTACGTGGCGCCGCCGCCCTTCCACGCATGCCCCAGCGTTGATCGCGGCGAGGCGCGCGCCCGGTTCGACCTGGGTGAAAGCGAGGCGGTGGTGTTGTCCGCCGGCCGGATGGTCTCGTACAAGAACCTGGGCACGCTGATCGACGCGTTCGCGGCCTTGCGCGGCAGCCGGAAAGCCCGGCTGCTTCTGGCGGGCGACGGCCCGGCTCGCGCCGCGTGGCGGGAACGCGCCCGCGCCACCGGCCTGAACGGGTCCATCCGGTGGTTGGACGCGCTTCCCGAAGACGACATGCCAGCGCTGTACCACGCTTGCGACGCATTCGTGGCTCCCGCGCTGCATGAAACCGGACCGCGCACCGTTCTGGAAGCCCTGAGTTGCGACCGCCCCGTGGTAGCAACCCCCAGGATGGGCGTTGTACATGCCGGCGTGTGCGTGCACGGCGAATCCGCCCTCGTGGTTCCGCCTAACGACGCTTCGGGCATGGCGGACGCGCTGGAGATGTTGCTGGCAGATTCGCGCTGGGCGCGCCGCCTGGCGATGGAAGGCCACGCGCGCGCCGCGGATATCTGCTCGGTTCGAGCCATCGCCCGATCCGTGGCCGGGATGTACCGCGAGACAGTCCATCGCGCGCGCTCCGAGGAGCGCCTGGCGGCGGCTTCCGCGCCGCTGGGTTAGCGCGCGCGTTTGACGCTCTCCGCATCAGGGGCGCACAATGTCAACGGAACACCCCCAAGCCGCTTGCGGCCCGTCCGCTTGACTTACAGAAAGGCCATCTGGCATGGAATACAACCTCCTCACCGACCCAGGCGCCGGTGAAGCCCGTCTGACAAAGGCCCGCGCCAAGGGCCAGTACGAGGCGCTGGCCCATGCGCTGCCGACCGGAGGGGAGCAGGTTCTGGAAACCGTCCGAGCCTCCGGCCTGCGGGGCCGGGGCATCGGCTGGCCCGTGGCCGACAAGTGGGACACCGTGGCCCGCGGCGCCGCCGAAACGAAATACGTCATCGCCAACGGACATGAGGGCGAACCCGGCTCCTTCAAGGACCGCGCGCTCATGGAACGGTTCCCGCACAAGATCATCGAAGGCGTATTGCTGGCGGCCCTGGCATCCGGCGCCACGCGCGGCATTTTCTACACCGACGAGCAGCACGATGATGCCCTTGAGATCATGCAGCGCGCGCTGAACGAGGCCCGCGAAGCGAACCTGCTGGGCGACAACATCCTCGGCTCCGGCTGGGATTTCGATATCCAGGTCTCCACCTGGCCGGGGCAGACCTACCCGAATTACACCTACGTGTCGGGCGAAGAGACAGCCATCCTGGAGTTCCTGGAAGGGCGCCGCCCGCTTCCGCGACAGAAGCCGCCATACCCGGCCGAGGCCGGCCTCTACGGCAAGCCCACCCTCATCCACAATGTGGAGACGTTCGCACACGTGCCCGGCATCGTGCGCAACGGCGCGGCATGGTTCCGAGGTATGGGCACGGCCGAGACCCCCGGCACTCTCCTCATGAGCCTCATGGGCCCGGTCAACAACCCGGATGTCTTCGAGGTGGAGGCCGGCTCCAGCTTGAAGGCGCTGATCATGGACCTCGGCGGCGGACTGCTGGAAGACCGCGCGGTGAAGGCCGTCGCGCCCGGCGGGCCATCCACCAGCTTCATCCTTGGATCCAACATCGACGTTCCCATCGACTACGCGCCCTTGGAGGCCGCCGGCACGCAGTTGGGCGTGGGCGCCGTGTGGGTTGTGCCGGCCGGGACCTGCATGCTGGAGGAGAGCCTCAAAATCGCCCGCTATTTCGAGCGCATGACCTGCCGGCAGTGCACCGGCTGCGGCATGGGCACCTCCGTGATCTACAGCAACCTCACCGATGTGCGGCGCGGAGTGGTGGGCACGGACTACCTGGATTACATCGCCAGCGTGGCGGAGTGGCTGCCGGGAAACGGCATCTGCGACTTCGTCCAGCGGGCGCCGCGCTGCGTGCTCAGCGCCATGAACCTGTTCCCCGAGGACTTCCTGCATCACGTTGAACACGGCCGTTGCGCCGACGGCGCCTTCAGCCTCGTCAACAAGAAGTTCTTCGACCCCACCGTCCAGACCGTCGGCGAAGAAGACATGCCGATGCGTCCGTAGCCGCCAGAGTAGGCGCTCGGCGTTGATGGTCGATTTGCATGGTGGCGCCGACTTTGGATACAGCAAGGAGTTCGAAACCGATGCCCCGCCCGCCCGTTGTAGACGATTACGCCCTGAACGACGCCAACGCCATCCGCCTGGCCACGTCGTGGGGATGCAACCTCTGTTCCTGGAAAGTGAACGGCCAGGAGCTGATGTACTGCCCGCCGGATTACCCGGCGGAGGCGTTCAAGATCACCGGAGGCGGCAACCCTCTGCTGTTCCCCGCCGTGGGGCGCACCTGGGATCTGTCGTCCGAGCCCCCCGTGGCCGGTCCCTGGCGCCTGGCCGGCGACGACAAAGTCTACAACATCCCATCCCACGGCTTCCTCTACCTCTGCGGCTGGCGGAAGACCGAGGAAACGCGCAACGCCGATAGCTTGAGCGTGGCGTACGAGGCCGTGATCCCCGAAGAGGTTTTCACAAGCATCTACCCATTCCAGGTGGGCTTTTCGCACCGCTACACGGTCCGCGACGGCGCGCTGGACCTGGAGGCGACGCTCACCAACCGCGGCGACCGGCCCGCGCCCGCCGCGTTCGGCTATCACCCGTACTTCCGCATCTCCAGCGCCTCGCGCGAGGGCGTGGAAGCGCGCCTCCCCGTGCGCTCCCAGATCCTCCTCACTCCCGATACGATCCTGCCCACCGGCGAGACGATCCCCGCAACCGGCGTCATCCCCCTGAAACCGGACGTGTATTACGACGACTCGTTCGAGGATCTCACCGGTAACCGGATGAGCCTCATCGACCGCCCGGCGGGCCACGCCATCCACGTGGACTTCGACGACTCGTTCACGCTGATGACCGCCTACGCGCCGGATGGCTCCGAGTTCTTTTGCATCGAGCCGTGGACGCCGGGCCTGGGCGGCTTCGGCCACCTCGGGGAGCCCGGCTGGGAATCCGGCAGGCATATCCCGGTCCTTGCCCCGGGTGAAACGCGCCGCCACCGCGCCACCTTCAGCGTTGAGCCAATGAGAGGCTAGGCGCCCGGCCGTTGAGATGGCGGGCTGAGCGGGATTTCTGCCTTGGCGGCCCGCGATTTCCAATCGCCGGGCATGCTGCTTAAAATAATTCCAATTATCACTGGCCGGTTCTGGCGGCCGGGGCTAAGATAGGGTCTGTAGCCGCCCGCCAGGGTTGCGGGGCGGCAAACGAGAATTGAAGAACGTGAAACCAACCGTGCCATGACCGCACGGATTGGGTAAGACCATGAGCGTCCACACACGGCGAATGACCGCCGTGCGCTGGACGCTTTCTTGCGTTTGGGATACGGGAGAGTATACATGGACGCTTTCGTGCAGGCTTTGGAGCAGCAGAGGCCCAGACTGCGCCGTCTTGCCATGGGCTGGACGCGCGACACCGACGAGGCCGAGGACATCGCGCAGGAGACCATCGTTCGCGCCTTCCGCAAGCGCGAGCAGTTCCAGCCGGACACCAACATCAACGCGTGGACCGCCGTGATCGCCCGTAACGTGGCCATTAACCGATATCGACGCTTCCACCGCAGCCATGAAACCCTCAGCCTCGACGGCCTCTCGGAAACCGAGTCCGGCGTGGCCCTGGTGCCCGACCATCACGAGGAGCGCCAGCCCGAGGCGATGTTCTGGAAGCGCGAGCGCGAAGCCCAGATCGCCAAAGCCATCGACCGCCTCAGCCCCGAACACCGCGCCGTGCTCCAGCGCGCGGCCATTGAGGACCGGCCCTATGAGGATATCGCCACCGAGTTGAACATCCCTGTGGGAACTGTTCGTAGCCGCCTGTTCCGAGCCCGCGAAAACCTGAGAAATCAGGTTCAGTAACTCGCCCAGGCTCCCCCATATGGAGTGCGGGGGGGGGGGGGGGGGG
>DASXUL010000122.1:0-91201 GCA_036504855.1 Armatimonadota bacterium
CAGCATACAACTCGGCGTACTGGGCAGGCGTCAATCCCGTCAGCTTCCGCAGCAGACCGCCGCGAACCGCTACCACATCATATGTGATCATAGTGGTTAACACCATTTAGCACGTATTGCACAATTCATCTAATGACAACCACACCCCTCCAGCCTACCTTGACGGAGTGCTGGGGGCGAGGATCGGACACGGGGATCTCCCAACGCGGATGCTGATGACTGACGACTGAATACTGACGACTCCTTCCTGACTTGGCGCCGTGTTCGATTGGATCTGTTATCGAGCACGCTCTAGGCATGCCCGGCCCTCTTCCGCCCATTGACCGCACGTTCCTCTGTGTCGTGGCGCGCCGGGCTCCTCAGGACCGGATGAACGCGAGCAGGTCGGCGTTGAGCTGGTCTTTGTGGGTGGAGGGCAGACCGTGCGGCGCGCCGGGGTAGACTTTCAAGACGGAGCCCTTCACGATCTTTGCTGAGAGGCGGGCCGCATCGTCGATGGGCACGATCTGGTCGTCGTCGCCGTGAACGATCAGGGTCGGCACGTCGATCTTCTGGAGGTCGTCCGTCTGGTCGGTCTCCGAGAAGACCTTGATGCAGTCGTATGCGCCGTTGAGGCTCGCCATCATTCCCTGCCGCCAGAATGCGTCGCGTAGCCCCTGCGACACTTTGGAGCCCGGGCGGTTGGCGCCGTAGAACGGCTCGCTCAGGTCCTTGAAGAACTGCGAGCGGTCGGCCAGCACGTTGGCCCGGATCTCATCGAACACCTCAATGGGCAGGCCGCCGGGGTTGCTTTCCGTCTTCAGCATCAGTGGCGGGATGGCGCTGACCAGCACGGCCTTGGCCACGCGCTCCGCGCCGTGGCGGCCGATGTAGCGGGCCACTTCGCCGCCGCCGGTGGAGTGGCCCACGTGGACGGCGTTGGTCAGGTCGAGCGCTTCCGCCAGTTCGGCCAGGTCGTCGGCGTAAGTATCCATGTCGTGGCCGGTCCAGGGCTGGGCGGATCGACCGTGGCCGCGGCGGTCGTGGGCGACGCAGCGGTAGCCATGGGAGGCCAGGAACAGCATCTGGTCTTCCCAGGCGTCCGCGTTCAGCGGCCAGCCGTGGCTAAAGACGATGGGCTGTCCTTCTCCCCAGTCCTTGAAGTAGATCTCCGTGCCGTCTTTCGTGGTGATTGTGCTCATCTAGGTCTCTCCTTTTCCTGTTGATGGGTCTGTGTTCAGGCGCCGGCTGTTCGGCGGTTTTCCTTCGTCGGGTCAGGTCAGACGAAACGCTGGACAAACGCCAGCGCGATGTCCGCAACTTCGCGCCAGCCATTGTCCTCCGTCAAGGCGTGCCCTCGGTTGGGGACCTCGACGATCTCCGTTACGCCGGCGTTTCGCTGCTGCCGCTCAAACGACGCGTTAGCAATCGCCCACGGGACCGTGTTGTCCTTCTCGCCGGAGAGGATCAGCAGCGGGCCACGGTCCGGGTTGTCCGTGTCTACCTTCGCCTCGGTCCAGGGGTTCAAATTGGCGGCTGCCGCCTGGAAGAGCGGCACGCCCGAAGCGGGGACGGCGAAGCGTTCGTAGAGATCGTGGGCTTCCTCCTCGCTCACGGCGTTGGCGAAGGCGAAGCGGAACTGATCGTACGTGAGCGGGATGGCCCGGTTGCGGTTCGCCGGGTTGCCGAGCACCGGCCAGGCGGACTTGAGCGCGGAGAGCGGCAGGGGAAGGACGCCGCGGAACGGGGCGGGGTCGATGGCCACCGTGGCGGCAGAGAGGCCGCGGCCGGCCAGTATCTGCGCCAGCAGGCCGCCGAACGAGTGCCCGATGACAGCGGGCTTCTTCTGCAGCCCTCGGATGATCTTGTCGTAATGGTCGGCGATCTGGCCGACGGTCTTGTGCGCGAAGACTTCGGGGTTCGCGTTCGCCTCGCCTACGGTTTCGGGGTCATCCGGCCAGCCCGGCGTGAGCGCCGTGTAGCCGGCCTCCTCGAAAACGGTAGCCCAGCGGTCCCAACTGCAGGGCAGCAGCCAGAGGCCATGGACGAACGCCACGGGTTGCAGCCCGGTAGCGTTCGCGCGCCTCACCTGCTCCATCTCATGCTCTGTAATGGTTGCCGCCTTGGCGGGAGGCGGGTCGTCTATCGGGGATTCCATTAACCACTCTCCTTAGCTGACAACTGCCTGATGACAGCGTGGCTACCACTCGGCCGCGACGCGGCTCTACAGAACTCCCTTCGCCCTATACGCGATGCGTCCGGCGCGGAGCCGTTCCAGGTCGGGGCCGATTGTGTTGTCTACCCTGCCCATGAGGCGCCAGTTCCAGACAGGTTTCGGTTGTGCCGCCGTCAACGCATATGGCGCCTTCATCCATCCACGGAACGGTTAGCCCCCCGGGGCGGCGGGGCTGGGCTTGCCCTGCCTGGCGCCCGGCTCCCCTCGACCAGACGCGTTTCACGGGGGCCAACGGCCCGTTTCCCGTCCCTCGGAAGGCGGTCGACAGGCCGCCTGGGCGCCGTGGCGTTCCGTGCGGCCCGCGCTGGTGGGGACATGCGGCCTATCATGGCCTGTATGCAGCGCAGAAGCCTCGTTTCCGTTAACTGAAGTCCCACCGCCCCGCGGGAGTCGAGGCAGTACATGCCGTCCGAAGGTAACTCGAACAGATGAACATCAGTCGTGCCCGTGTATTCCCCTTGGCTCTTCTATGTGCAGCGCCCTCAACCCTCGCTTTGTACTCAGCTCTGCCCCACCACATGAATGCGGCTGTGTACAGCGTCGTAGACCTTGGGACACTGGCCCCCGGGAGGAGCAGCGGCTCGGACATCAACAATCGCGGTGATGTTGTCGGGATCGTGGACCTGACCCCCGAGAACCTGCCTCCCGGTCCCCACGGAGGAATTAGCAACGGCGCCATCGGGCTTCTGAAGGCGCGTGCGTTCCTGTGGCGGAAAGGGAGGATGCGGGACCTTGGCCCTTTTCCGGGGAGCCGCTTCGTCGGGGTGGACGCCATCAATGACTCCGGGCAGGTGCTTGCTCACGGTATGATGGCGGACGGCTTCTACAACACGTTCCTCTGGGAGAAGGGCCGGGTACGTGACCTGGGACGTCTGGGCGACCGCGATGGCGGCGCGCATTCGATCAGTAAGATGGGCGTCATCGTAGGACGTTGGGAAGCCGGAATTGCATCCCGCGCGTTTGCGTGGACCTCGAAGGCCGGCCGGAAGCTCCTCACAACGCCAGAAGGAGAAGACAGCCTGGCTTCCGGCATCAATGACCGTGGCGAGATCGTGGGAGCGATCAGC
This sequence comes from Armatimonadota bacterium, assembly GCA_036504855.1. Classification (GTDB taxonomy): domain Bacteria; phylum Armatimonadota; class DTGP01; order JAKQQT01; family JAKQQT01; genus DASXUL01. The sequence goes on from DASXUL010000122.1 coordinate 3,283, forward strand.
CGCCCAGGTCAGGGATACCAGGCGTGTGTGTGGCGGAACGGGAGGATCTTGTTCCTTGGCCGGCTCGGGAACAGCTACAGCTTCGCGGACGCGGTGAACAACCGGGGCGACGTGGTAGGTCACTCGGCCATCCGTGGCAGCGATTACCGTTCCCACGCCTTCCTGTGGCGAAAGGGCAAGATAACCGATCTTGGCGTCCTCCCCGGCTACGACGATAGCGAGCCAACGGACATAAATGACTCGGGCGTCGTGGTCGGCAACGTGATCTACGGGCTGGTGGGTGAGACCACCACCGACAAGAAGGGCTGGGGGCAGCACCCATTCCTGTGGAAAGCCGGGAAGATGTGCGACCTCAACGACTTGATCCCACCGGCGTCCGGTTGGGAGGTAAAGGGCCCCAGCGGCATCAACGACGCCGGGTTCATCACTGGGCAGGGCACACACAACGGTAGGGAGCGAGCTTATCTTCTCATCCCGCGGTGATGGAGCGCCTGTGCCGCGGACCACCCATCGCCGCACGTTCTGAGAGGCTGGTCCCTTTACCACCTCCCCGTACTCGCGCCCGTGCCCCACAGGGCATTCGCCTATCATCGTCCCTGAACTTGGGGCGCTTGGCAGACGATGGACCGGATACACCGGGCCTCCTGGATAACGTGCGAAGACCGACGTCATAGGCGCGGGGCGTTGCGCTGAGTGGAGAGAGCAACGCGCAGCACGCCGCGCCGGACTCGAGCGCACCCCACTCCGGCGACCGAGACCGGGACTCAGGCAGTCGCCAAGAGGCGCTCAGCGGGAGGCGGCGAGATCACCCCCGCTTGCAGAGGAGGGACTCTACGATGGGGGTCTCTTCCGGCGAATCCAGGTCGGCGCCGACTTCGGCGTAGGAGGTCTGGAGGCCGCGGGCATTGGCGTTCAAGATGCGGGAGATCTGGCGCTCCAGATCGCGAATGGTGGCGCGGTGCGAGAGGAACTTCACCATGAAGATGGGGGAGATCAGCCGGGCCAGTTCGACGGGGTTCTTTCGCGCGGCGATCGCCTTTCGAATGAGGGCATCCTGCGCGAGGATGGCCGGGCCCTTCACCAGCATCAGGTTTCCGCCCGTGAAGACGCCTTCTCGGAGCGTTACGTAGGTGCGGCTGAGGCCGGGGCATTGGCTGAGGCAGTCTGCCTTCGAGATGAACGGGTACACGAAGTCCACGTCCATCGCCGCGGCGCGGCGCACGTAGTCGTCGATGGAGGCGGGGGTCATCAGGGGGGCATCGGCGGCAACGGTGAGCACCAGCCCCGGTGGCGCGTGCCTCAGCCCGGTGGCGATGTTGTCCCACAGCGTCTCGGCCACGGGCAGCAGCGTGGCGTCTCCGATGACGGGCCGCAGTTCCTCGGGCCCGACGATGCTGATGGTCCCGACCGTCTCCGATGCGCGCAGGGCATCCAGTACGTAGGAGAGGATGGGGCGGCCCGCTAGCAGCGCCAGCGCCCGCCACTTCGGCCAACCCTGGGCCTCAACCTCCGGCTTCGATTGCCCGCCGGCCAGCACCACGGCGGGGATCTTCGCAGTATCGCTCATTCGTCACCTTTCCAGGGAAGCGCCACGGTGTGGCAGGCAATGGCCCATATGCCGGACATCTCTATCTCGGCCTGCATCCGCCGCGCATGGGCTTCGTCGGATGCCAAACCTAATACCGCCGAGCCGCTGCCGGACAGTAAGGCGCCAAGGGCGCCGGCGCACAGCAGTTCGTCCCGAAGTCGCCGCGCGCTCGGGCAGAGCGCGAACGCGGATTCCGCGAGGCCGTTCTGCAGGCGGCCTGCCAGGGCCGCGACGTCACGCGGCGGCCACGCGGCTGGGGCGCCGGCGCCATACGCCCCGCGGGCGTCGGCTTCGCGGTAAACAAATGGGGTAGACAGGGACTCGGCCGGCTTCGCCACGACCATCCACAAGCGGGGTGGGGGCGGAAGCGGGGTGAGGCGTTCGCCCCGGCCCTCCGCCAGGGCTGTTCCGGCCGTGAGGAAGAACGGCACATCGGACCCCAGCGTCGCGCCGATGGCCATGAGGCGCTCGGTTTCGAAGTCCAGAGACCAAAGGGCATTGAGCCCGAGCAGCGTGGCGGCGGCGTCCGAGCTGCCGCCGCCGAGGCCGGCGCCGGCCGGGATACGCTTGTCCAGAACGATGCGAGCGCCGTGCCCTCCGCCGGCGGCCTGGTCCAGGGCGGCCGCCGCACGGTAGACGAGGTTGGTCCTGTCGGGCGGCGCGTCCTCGTTGCCGCCGTCCAGCGTTATGCCGTCACCTACTTCCAGAGTGAGCTTGTCGCACAGTGAGATCGCCTGCATCACGCTGCGGATCTCGTGGTAGCCATCGGGCCGGCGGGCAAGGACCTCCAGCGTGAAGTTTACCTTGGCGGGGGCGAGGACGGTCACGGCCGGTAGCCCTCACGCCGCTCCTCGGCGGCCGACCGGCCGACGTAAAGAGGGGTGAGCGTGAGCGGATCGTCGATCTCGCCCTTCACAAGGCGTTCGTGCCCGATGTAGGCCGCGTTGAGCGCGTGCGGGTGGTGCGCGCCGGCCAGGATCGGCATGCCGGTTCCGGTGAGGCCTTCTCGGAGGGCCGCATCCCCGAGCAGGAGCACCGGCGATGTCGCCAAGGCCAGCCGCTCGCGAAGCTCATCGGTGGATAGCATGCGAATCGTCCGATCGGTATCGCACTCCCCGCGGCTGTACCATCGGACATAGTAGAAGCCGCGCCGGGCCGACATGGTCACCACGAGGCAGGTCCCGCCTCGGGCCAGGGGCTCATACGGCAGTGCCACGGAGTCCATCGTGTCCACGCCGATCACAGGAAGCCCCGCGACCTGCGCCAGCGTTTTGGCCGTGGCCACGCCGATGCGCAACCCGGTGAAGGAGCCAGGCCCCAGCGATACGGCGATGCCATGCATGTCCGTCAGCGCCAGCTTCTCCTCGCTCAGCATGCGCTCGATGGTGGGAACCAGCCGTGCGGACAGCTCCATATGGTTGACGAAAGCGCGGGAGGCCACCGGTCCGGCGTCGTCCCACAATGCCACGCCGCACCACGGCGTAGACGTTTCAATCCCCAGAACGCGCAAATGCTTCCTCCACAGCGCTAATCCACCGATCGGCGCCGGTGATGCTCACGGTGCGCCTGTCTCCATCGTGGTCCAGGCGGACAGATACGTTCTCGAGAAGGGCTCCGGCGATATTGCCCGGCCATTCCAGAACCAACGCCCACCCGTCGTCCAGGTATTCATCCAAGCCTAGCTGCTCCGCATCGGACGCTCCGTTGAGGCGGTAGGCGTCTACGTGCAGCAAGGGAACCCGGCCGCCGCGGTACTCGCTCATCAGCGCGAAGGTGGGGGAAAGGACGTCGCCCGAAATCCCCAATCCCGCGGCGAGCCCCTGCGTGAGGGTGGTCTTTCCGGCGCCCAGGTCCCCAGACAGGGCGAGAACGTCGCCGGGGCGGACGGCGCGCGCCAGCGCCGCGCCGAACCGACGCGTTTGATCCGCGTCCAGTAGTGTGGCCGTCATGCTCGCCATGCTTTCAAAAGTGCCGAAAGGCGCGGGGCGCGATGGGCGCGCTCGAACCGTCTTCCGAGATCATTATGACGCCCGTTCCGTTCACGATGCGGCCGATGCGGGTAAGCGGAACGCCGCCGCGCGCGCCCTGAGCGGCGTTTTTCGCCTCTGCAGCTCGATCCGGATTCACAGTCATCAGCAACTCATAGTCTTCGCCGCCGTGCAGCGCGAGGTCCAGCGGATCCCAACCATTGTCCGTGCACGCCGCCCTGAGTTCACCAGACAGCGGGATGGCGCCGCTCTCAATCACCGCGCCCACGCGGCTCTCCTCCAGGATATGCCCAAGGTCTCCGGCAAGGCCGTCGCTGATGTCGATCATGGCAGATACGGCGCCGGCCCGCCGGACCGCGCGCCCCTGCCAGACCCTTGGCTCGGGAGCGTCATGCCGGGCTTTCAGGTATGCCCCAACTCGATCCGCCTGGCGCAGGAGCAACCCGGCGGCGGAGTCACCCAATGTGCCGCTGACCCAGATCTCATCGCCCGCGCGGGCGCCGGAGCGGCGAAGGGCCTGGCCGGTAGGCACGAATCCGAAGGCGGTAACGCTTATCGCAGTCGCAAGCGGCGAAGCCACTATGTCGCCGCCCACAATGGCGGCATCTTCACTGGCGGATGCAATCAGGGAGGCTGCGCCGAGGTAGAACTGCTCCACGTCGGATACTCGCGTATCCGCTCGCAACCCAAGGGTCAGCAGCGCTCCGGCGGGAAGCGCGCCCATCGCCGCAACGTCGCTGAAGTTCACGGCCAGCGACTTCCACCCCAGATCGCGCCAGGTGGTCCATTCATGCCGGAAGTGCACGCCCTCAATCAGGGCGTCGGCGGTGATCACCAGTTCATGCCCATCGGGCGGCCTGAGCACGGCGCAATCGTCTCCGACGCCCCGCACCACGTCCAGCCTTCGCAGGCGCTCAATGAGCCCGAATTCGCCAACCTCGGATACCAGCATAGGATCATGATAACCACAGAGGCACAGAGACACAGAGAGAGATGATCTCTGTGTCTCTGTGCCTCTGTGGTATTTCGACGATTAGGCGGCGTTGATGATGCCGAGGAAGTCGGCGGCCTTCAGGGCGGCGCCGCCCACGAGGGCGCCGTCGATGTTTTCCATGGCGAAGAGGGCCGCGGCGTTGCTGGCTTTCACGCTGCCGCCGTACTGGATACGGGTGGCCTCGGAAACGGCCTGGCCGTACAGCTTCTTCACGGTGTTGCGGATAACGCCGCACACGCGGTTGGCTTCATCCGCGGCGCAGACCTCGCCGGTGCCGATGGCCCACACGGGCTCGTATGCGATGACCACCTTGGCCATCTCGTCGGCGGTGATGTCCTTCAAACCACGCTCAATCTGGGCGGAAACCACGGCATCCGTGGTTCCGGCCTGGCGCTCACCGAGGAGTTCGCCGCAGGCCACGATGACGTTCAGTCCGTTGGCCAGAGCGTAGCGGGCCTTCAGATTCACGGAGGCGTCGGTGTCGCCGAAGACTTTCAGCGCGTCGGCGTCCTCAACCTTCTCTTCAACGCCGAAGCGGCCGCGGGTTTCGCTGTGGCCCACGATGACCCACGCGGTGCCGGCGGCCTTCAGGAGCTGCGGGGAGACCTGGCTGGTGTAGGCGCCCTTTTCCTTCCAGAAGGTGTTCTGGGCGGAAACGGCGATCTCGCTGCCCTTCAGGGCCTCGGCTACGGGGTAGATGGCCACGAAGGTGGGGGCCACGGCCACGTCGCACTTGGCGCCCTTGACGGCCGCCTTCAGCTCTTCGGCCAAAGCTACACTCTCGGCAACGGTCAAGTTCATCTTCCAGTTGCCGGCCACGAATATGCGTCGCATCGGGGATTGGTTCCTTTCGGTATTCAGGGGTTCAGTATTTCGGCCGGCAAGATAACCGGCTCCAGTGTGATATCCACATTGCCTCTAAGCGTTTTCGAGATGAGACAATGCTCTTCGGCGCGATGCGCGGCATCCAGCGCCTTCTTCTGTTGCGTTTCATCGCCCGCCACGGTGATGCGCGGCTTCAGGCGAATGGCGGTGAACTTCAGGCTGCGGTCCGGCTGGCGAATGATCTCGCCCTCCGCCTCCATATCGATCCTGGTGATGGGCAGACGGCGGCCTTCGGCCATTACCGCCAGCGTGATGGTGTAGCATGACGCCACCGCTGCGGTAAGCAGTTCCTCGGGGTTCGTTCGCCCCGGCGTTCCACCCAGGCTGGCCGGCCGGCCGTAGTCGAAACAGCGGTCCTCGGCCGACATCGAGCCGTCGCCGTCCCCGTCTCCGATCCACTCACTCCGCAAGCTGAAAACGTGCTTCTCTTCCATGGAACCTCTCCTTTGCGCGCGGTAACATATAGGTAATACTATATTGCGATGTCGGTTCCATGTCAAGGTTCGCGCTGGCTCCGGCGCGCTCTCCATGGCGCGCCGGAGCCGGCGTCGGCTACTTGTCCAGCAGCGCCACCACGCCCGGAAGCTGTTTGCCTTCCAGGAACTCGAGGCTGGCGCCGCCGCCGGTGGAGATGTGGCTCACCTTGTCGGCAAAGCCGAGTTGTTCGATGGCGGCCGCGGAGTCGCCGCCGCCAATGATGGAAAGGCTGTTGGAATCAGCCACGGCCTGCGCGATGGCGCGGGTGCCAGTGGCGAACTCCTCGTCTTCGAACACGCCCATGGGGCCGTTCCAGACCACGGTCTTCGCGCCCTTCACGGCGGCGGAGAACTTCGCGATGGTCAGCGGGCCAATGTCCACGCCTTCGCGGTCCGCCGGGATGGCGTCCGTCGAGACGACGCCGACCTGGAGGGCCTTGCGATCTTCCTCGGACAGGCCGAGCGGGAACTTGTCCACGATCTTGGCGTCAACGGGGAGCAGGATCTTTCCGGCGCCCTGGACGAGCACGGACTTGCACTCTTCCAGGTAATCTTCGGCCAGCAGGCTGAGGCCGATTTCCTTGCCCTGCGCCTTGAGGAACGTATAGGCCATCCCGCCGCCGATGATGAGCGTATCCACCTTTGACAGCAGGTTCTTCACCACGCCGATCTTGTCTTTGACCTTGGCGCCGCCGAGGATCGCCACAAACGGGCGGCCCGGGTTCTCAAGCGCTCCGCTGAGGAAGTCGATTTCCTTCTGCATCAGGTAGCCGGCCACGGCCGGGAGGTGATGGGCAACTCCCTCGGTTGAGGCGTGGGCGCGATGGGAAGCTCCGAATGCGTCCATCACGAAGACGTCAGCGAAGGAGGCCAGCTTCTCGGCGAAGGCGGGATCGTTCTTCTCTTCGCCGGGGTAGTAGCGCACGTTCTGGAGAAGGGCGATCTCGCCGTCCTTCAGAGCGGCAAGTCTGGCCGGGGTATTGTCGGCCAGGATATCCTCCACGAAGATAACCGGTCTGCCCAGCAGCTCACTGAGGCGCTGGGAAACCGGGGCCAGCGTAAACTTGGGGTTGGCCTCGCCCTTCGGGCGTCCGAGGTGGGCGGCCACAATGACCTTGGCGCCCTTCTCAATCAGCGCTTTCAAGGTGGGAAGGGCCGCGCGGATGCGGCGGTCATCCGTGATGGCGCCGGAGCCGTCCTGCGGGGTATTCAGGTCTTCGCGGACGAGCACGCGCTTGCCGGCCACCTGGATGTCGTCAATGGTCTGCTTGTTCATCTTTACGCCTTACTTAGTCTTCTGCCAGTAGACGCCGGTCCAATCAACGGATATGATCTCGTCGGTGATGCCGTTGTCTCGGCGGTAGTCCTCAATTGCGCGCTTGCAGCGCTCCAAGCCGTTGTAGTCGTCGACGATGAGATAGCCTCCGACGGACAGCTTGGGGTAAAGGTTGGTGATGGCGTCCATGGTGGACTCATACATATCGCCATCCAGGCGCGCGACGGCGAGCTTCCCGATCGGCGCCTTGGGCAGGGTCTCGCTAAACCATCCCTTTAGGAACACAACCTGGTCGTCGAGGAGATCGTACTTTCGGAAGTTCTCCTGCACCTGTTCCACAGAGATGGCAAGGACGTCCTTCAGGGTGAAGTGGTGGTCGCCCTTATCCTGCGGGTACTTTTCCTCGTTTGGTCGAGGCAGACCTTCAAACGAGTCGGCCACGAAGACCTTCCGGTCCGTAACGCCATAGGCCTTCAGGACCGCGCGCATCAGAATGGTGGCGCCGCCCTTCCATACGCCGGTCTCAATGAAGTCGCCCCGCACGCCTCGGTCTAGGCAGTCTTCCATGCACATCTGAATGTTGTCCAGGCGGGCCTGGCCAATCATGGTATGCGCGACCTGCGGCGCATCGCCGAGCCCCACCGATCGCTGTTCCCACGTTGTGGGAGTTGGATGCAGAACCGGGAGCCTGCGCTGCACGATTAGCCGGCGGACTTTCGCCGGCAGGTTCTTCAGTCGCTTCAGGCCACGCCGCTGAACTCCCGACTGGTCTTCGTACTCTGCGTAAATGGAATTGGTCAGGCAACGTTTGATGAGATTCAGGTACAAGGGAACCGCGGCATCCATGGCGAAGCCTCCAGATCATCAGTCGAGGCGGCACGCGGCATCCGCCCGAGCAGACAGATCATCTCTGCCTGACCAACGCGGAATACTGCGTGCCGCCTCAACGCATATCGAGCGTACGTCAGCCCTGTGGTTACAGGCCCTTCTTGGCCATCAGGACGATGAGGTCGGCCACGCGGTTGCTGTAGCCCCACTCATTGTCGTACCAGGAGACGACCTTCACGAACTTCGGCGACAGGCTCATCGTCAGGCCGGCGTCGAAGATGCTGCTGTGCGGATCCTGGATGATGTCGGAGGAGACGATCGGATCCTCGGTGTAGGCCAGGATGCCCTTGAGTTCGCCTTCGGCGGCGGCCTTCATGGCGGCGTTGATGGAAGCCACATCGGCGTCCTTCTGAAGGAGGACGGTGAGGTCAACGCAAGAGCCGGTCGGCACCGGAACGCGAAGGGCGTAACCGTGCATCTTGCCCTTGAGTTCGGGGATGACCAGGCTGATGGCCTTGGCGGCGCCGGTGGTGGTGGGGATGATGTTGACGGCGGCGGCGCGGGCGCGGCGGAGGTCCTTATGCACCTGGTCGGCGACCTTCTGGTCGTTCGTGTAGGCGTGGACGGTGGTCATGAAGCCGTACTCGATTCCCCAGTTGTCCTGGAGAACCTTGGCGAACGGCGCCAGACAGTTGGTGGTACAGGACGCGTTGGAGACGATGTTGTGCTTGGCGGGATCGTATTCCTTGTCGTTCACGCCAAGGACGATGGTGATGTCTTCATTCTTCGCGGGAGCGGAGATGATGACCTTCTTAACGGAGTCGCGCTTGTGCGCGGCGGCCTTGGTGGCGTCCGTGAAGAAGCCGGTGGACTCAACGACCACCTGGGCGCCCACGGAGCCCCACGGGATGAGGGCCGGGTCCTTTTCCTTGAAGACCTTGATCTTCTTGCCCTTGACCACGAGGTCGTCGCCGTCGATCTCAATGGAGCCCTTGAAGGTGCGGTAGTTGGTATCGTACTTCAGCAGGGTGGCATTCGTCTTCGCGTCGGATAGGTCGTTGATGGCCACGACTTCGATGTCGTCGCCGAATCGGTCCGCCATGGCGCGGAACGAGAGGCGGCCAATGCGGCCGAACCCGTTGATGCCCACTTTAACCGGCATAGTAACATTCTCCTTGTGAGGAACGGGGGCCCGCGTCCCCAATTGGCCGGGGCCTCTGGGATATGGAAACAGGGTGGAAAACTCTTACCGCCCTCATTTTAGACGATGCGCGGCGATTTCTGCAACGCATCGCGTCATTTTTGACGCATTCAATCACGGGCAGCCATCCGTCACCCCAATGCGGGAGGCTGCTCTTTCAGGCGGTATGGCGGTCCGAATCGGGACCGCGCCTTCGTATTGTGGCACGCCGCGCGCGCCTCTCTACAAGCGGCGGCCCTTAGCGGAACGACATGCCGGCCTGACGCTGTTCGATTAGGTGGAGGATCTTGGCGTCAAACGCGACCGTCGGGGCCGCTCCGGCGCTGTGAAGGGGGGTAAGGAGGACTGTCATGCTGCTTCAGAACAGGACGGTGTTGATCTTCGGCGGCAGTTCCGGCATCGGCCTGGCCACGGGACAGGCGGCCGCCGCGGCCGGAGCCCGCGTGGTGGTTGTGGGCCGGAGGAAGGACGCGTTGGATCAGGCGGTGGGCCTGATCGGCCCCGGGGCCTCCGCCGTGGCCGCCGATATCGGGATCGAAGCCGACGTGCGGCGCGTGTTCGAAACCGCCGGCGAGGTCGATCACGTGGTCACGACGGCGGCGAACCTCACGTATGCGCCCATTACCGAGTTCCAGATGGAAGACGCGCAGCGAGTGCTGGACAGCAAGCTGCTGGGGCCGCTGATGGTGGCGAAACACGCCGGGAAGCGTCTGCCCGCAACCGGCTCGATTACGTTCATCTCGGGTGTGGCGGCGTACAAGCCGATGCCGGGCGGCGCCATGGTGGGGGCCGCGAACGCCGCCCTGGAGTCGCTGGCCCAAACCGCCGCCGTGGAGCTGGCGCCCATCCGCGTGAACGTCGTTTCCCCGGGGGTTGTGGACACGCCCTCCTGGAGCGGGATGCCGGCCGATGACCGCCGCCGCTACTTTGCCTCGCTGGCGGCCACGCTCCCCGCCCGCCGCATCGGTCAGCCGGAAGACCTGGCCCAGGCCATCCTCGCCGTGATGACGAACGCCTACATTACCGGCACGGTCCTCCACGTGGACGGCGGCCACCGGCTGGTGTAATGGTTACGGCTTCGCCGGCTTGGCCTCTTCTTCTTCGTCCTTGATGTGGAAGGTGGCGCTGACGTTGGGGGCTTCCATCCATTCGGCTCCCTCCTTCACGTAGACTTTCACGGTGGGGGCTTCGAAGGTCTGGCCCTTGTCGTCTTTGCCGTGAACGTTGCCGGTGACCGTGATGAGGTCCTCGGCGCTGAGGTAGGTGGCCTTGTCGCCCGTGAGGGTCTGGCCGGTGCGGGTGACGGTGAGGGGGCCTTCGGCTTCGGCGCGCTTCTGTTTGTAGTAGTAGTCCACGCCCTTGCAGTCCAGAGTCACCGGCTCCTTTATGCTGGCGCGGAGCCCCTTCGGGTCCTGCCCTGGCGCGGGGGGCTTGGGCTTTGCCACGATGCGTACGCCGTTGGCGCCGCGAAGGCGGATGAGCTTTGCGTTGAAGTCCACGTCGGCCGTGTCGCCCTCGGCATGGGCGGTTGGCGTATCCACCGTGATGTGGCCGGAGACGGCCGCCGTGTTGGCGGTTTCGTTGTACGCGGCGTGGTCGGCCCGGACGGTGGTGTCGCCCTGCATCGCGGTGATGTGCCCGTCGTATACGTGGGTTTTCGTAGTTTGGTCGAACCGCCAGCGGTCACCGTGGAGGCGCACCTCCTTGTAGGTCACGGGCGCGGTATTGGCCGGGGCGGAAAGGAACAACGCCAGCGCGGCGATCGCGCCGGCGCCCTTCGCGATGCGTGGGCTCACGTCTTCCTCCAGTTGCGCCGCCACCGAAACGTTGCGGCCGGTGACGATCTTGAGATGGGTGTCCGCCTTGAGGCTGCTCACAGAGGCTGCTCCGCGCGGCCATCTAACCGCCACGGCCGACGGGCACATGAGCGCTCCGCTGACGGCGGACCAGCTCAGGCGCGATGTTCGAACGGTGAGGCGGCCGGCCGAAAGGCGCAGCCCTTCAGACACTTTCAGCACGCGCGAGTAGTCGTCGTACACGGCGCGGCCGGCGGAAACGCGGGCGGCGGCCTGGCCCTTGCGGAAGAGGGTCCCGCGGTCCACGCCGACGAAGGTGGTTGTGTGTCCGTCGACGGCGGCGAGGACGTGTTGGGCGTGGATCTGCCAGACCTTGAGCCCGCGATCGCGGCCAATCAGCGTGGCATCGGGTACATCCGCCAGGGTGACGTCGGCCGGGCGGCGCGTCAAGGAGGGCGGCGGCGGGTCATGACGATGGAGCCAGACCGGCAGATACGCCAGTCCCGCCACAGCGCTGATGCCCGCCAGCGCGCCCGCTGTTCTTGCCAATGCGCCGTTCACGTATTCCATGATAACACAGCGTGGGGCCGCTCCCCGCGATAGTGAAAGGAGTCCGCATCGTGCTTCCGCCCCTTGAATTCCACCGCTTCGAGATCGAAGGCCAGAACCTCTACGGAACGCTGCATCGGCCGGAAGGCGTGGGCCCGTATCCGGCGATCGTGATGTGCCACGGATTCACCGGCCATCGCATCGAATCGTCATGGATCTTCGTGAAAGCCGCCAAGCGCCTCGCCGCCGCCGGATTCGCCGTCTTCCGCTTCGACTGCCGCGGCAGCGGCGAGAGCGACGGCGAGTTCAAGGACATGACGATTTGCAGCGAGGTGAGTGACGCTATGGAGGCCGTGGACCTGGTGAAGTCCCTGCCCGGCATCGATGCCGGCCGTCTGGGGATGTTGGGCTTCTCCATGGGAGGCGCCGTGGCCGCCGAAACGGTTTCGCAGCGGAGCGACATCCGAACGTTGTGTCTCTGGTCTCCGGTGGCCGATCCGCCGGTTCAGTTCGCGGAGCGCATCTCCCAGATCGTGGGGGAGTACGGCGACATCGGGCCGGACCTGCTGGGCAAGGGCTTCGCCCTCGATGTCGCGAACCACTGTCCGGTGGAGGCCGCGAAAGCGTGGGGCGGGCCCGTCTGCGTGATCCGCGGGACCGCGGACCCGGTGATCAGGGAAAGCCATGCCCGCGCCTACCTGAACGCGCCGGCCCCTCGGAAGTGGATTCCGGTGGATGGGGCGGACCATGGATGGGCCAACGCCGAACATCAGCGCCACCTCTACGCGGCCACCATTGACTGGTTCCGGGAGACGCTTTGAGTTCCTGGATGATCCGGGCGGCAACTGCTTGCATCGTGATGGCCGGCGCTCATGCGGCCCCGGTTACGCACACGATGGCCAATGGCTGTTCGATAGTCGTCTCCTCGGAGCCAAGCGCGGGGCGCGTTGCCGCGGTCCTCATGGTTCGCGCGGGCGATGTGGATGACCCTCCCTCCGCGCCCGGCGCCAATCGAGTTCTGTCGCGACTCGTGATGGATGCCGCCAACCACCGCGCTCCGGCCCGATTCGGCGCCGCGGCCGTTGATGGCGAAATGCGGGTAGATGCGGAGTTGGACGTTACGTCGTACTCAATCGTTACGGTTCCCGCTCAGATCGGCGGCGCCATCCGGACCCTGGCGATGCTGGCGGAACCGCCGCTTTGGAACAACACCACGGTTATGCGCGCGGTGGCGGTTGAGGGAGAGGCGGACCGAGATGCGCCGCCGCCCCAGTGGGAACGCGCCTTCAACGCCTGGCAGGCGAAGGCGGGCCTTCCGGTTCCACCGCCCGCGAATGCCGATCCGCCCGGACGCGAGGCGCTGCGGGCTCTCCACGCCCGCCTCTACGTCTCCAACCGCTTCGTGCTGGCCATCGCCGGCGAGGTGGATGTCGAAGCGACGATGGCGCTGGCCGAGGCCGTCTTCGGAGCGCTCCCTGGCGAGCCAGACCGGCTGGAGCGCCGCCCTCCACGCTCTGTGAGCGCGGAACCTCTGGCTGGCGCGCCGGATTATGCTTTCGTTGGATACCCGGCTCCCGCCGCCGCCGCCCCGGACGCTCCCGCGATGGAGGTGCTGGCCACGGCTCTGGGGCAGGGCAAGACTTCGCCGCTCTTCCGCAGGCTCCGCGAGACGGAGGGAACTGGCTACGAAAGCGGCGTGACGTATCCCTTGCGCCTCTCGGCCTCGGGCGTGGCGCTGTTCACCCGCGCGCCGGGCGCGGCTGCCGCGGTGCGCGACGATCTTGCGGCGCTTTGGAAGGGAGCAGTACAAGCCCCCGCGGGCGGCTGGGACGGTGCCCGGCTCCGCGCGTCTCTGGCTTGGGATGCCCGACATCAGAGTGTACGGGATCGCGCTTACTGGCTGGCGTTCTGGCAGACGGCGGGCGTGGGAGCGGGCTATGACGCCGAATATCGTGCCCGTTTGTTGACCGCTTCGGACGCCGCCATCGTGGCGGCGGGAAAGCGATGGCTGAGGGGTGAGCCGGTCACGACGCCATAGCGACAGGCTCGCTTGTTCGACCTACGGCCGCCATGCTAGATTGACTTCGTCATAGGGGAACTAAGAGCGCCTAGCAGGAACCGCTTCGTGGCCCGAGGCCGAGCGAGGAAGGGCATGAGGCAGAAGCGAAGCCGCGTTCGATGCCGCGGTTGCATCGGGCGCAGCGAGCGACAAACCCCATGCCCTCCCCAGCCGGCCGAAGCCCGAAGGGGTTTCTGTTAGGCGCTCTACGAGAGGATGCCCGCTGTGAAGAGAGCCGCCGAGGAACTATGGGCGCAGGCCCGTGCGGATATCGCCACCGCGACGCTGTTGCGAGAGGCGGGTTGCTACTACGCTTCCGTGTTTTTCGCTCAACAGGCCGCTGAGAAGTCCCTGAAGTCCGCCAGCCTGGAGGCGTTCCACAAGCCGCAGAAGGGGCATAACCTCATCGTTATTGCGGACTACTTGCAGGCGCCGTTGGAGATCATGAACTGCGCGGCCGAGTTGAACGCCGACTACCTCGCCGCGCTCTACCCCGAAGCTGCCGGCGGCGTCCCCTGCCGCCTCTATGACCAGTCATCCGCCGATATCCACGTGGCCGCGGCCGAGCGCATCATGCGCTGGTCCAAAGCCGCCGCCTTCGCCGGCACAACCTCGATGGAGGAGGGCTGACGGCCGCAGCTTCCGGACCGGCGATTCCCCACGGGCCCGCCGCCCGGCGCCGCCGCCCCAACGCCCGATCTGCATATGATCCTTGGGCTTGACATCGGCACGTCCGGCGTGAAGGGCATTGCCCTGCGCCAGGACGGCTCCGTGGCCGCCTCGGCCACGCGGGAGTATCCGCTTTCCACGCCCCGTCCCGGATGGGCGGAACAGGACCCCGAAGCATGGTGGCGGGGGACGGTTGCCGTCATCCGCCAACTGCTGCCCATCGCTGGCGCGGAGGGCATCAGCGCCATCGGCCTCACCGGGCAGATGCACGGCGCCGTGTTTCTCGACAGGCAGGCGAACGTGATTCGGCCGGCCATCCTCTGGTGCGATCAGCGCACGGAGGCGGAGGCCAAGGAGCTGACTCGCCGTGTGGGCGAGGAACAGCTTCGGCGCATTACGGCGAACCCCGCCCTCACCGGTTTCCAGGCGCCCAAGCTCCTCTGGTTGCGAAATCACGAGCCGGAGCGCTTTGGGCGGGTCGCCCATGTTTTGCTCCCCAAGGACTATATCCGCTACCGCCTGTCGTCCGAGTTCATCTCGGATGTCTCGGATGCCAGCGGGACCACGCTGTTCGACGTGCCGCAGCGCAAGTGGTCGAAGCAGATCATGGGCGATCTGGACCTGCCGCCTGAGTGGTTCCCAAAGGTTGTGGAGTCCCCGGAAGCCGCGGGCACGGTGAGCCGTTCCGCCGAGGCCGAAACCGGCCTCCGAGCAGGCACGTTCATCGCGGGCGGCGGCGGTGACCAGGCCGCCGGCGCGGTGGGCGCGGGCATCGTGAAGCCGGGCGTCGTGTCTTCCACGGTAGGGACGTCCGGCGTGGTGTTCGCGTATGCGGACAAGCCGTGGATCGATCCAGAAGGCCGCATCCATACATTCTGCCACGCAGTTCCGAAGGCATGGCACGTGATGGGCGTGATCCTGTCGGCGGGCGGCGCATTGCGCTGGCTGCGCGATACCCTGGGCTACCCGTCGTATGCGGAACTCACCGCCGACGCGGCATCTGTTCCGCCAGGCTGCGATGGCCTGGTGTTCCTGCCGTATCTCTCCGGCGAGCGCACTCCCCATAAGGATTCCAACGCTCGGGGCGTGTTCTTCGGCCTCTCGCTGAGCCACACGCGGGCGCACATGGGCCGGGCCGTGATGGAGGGGGTGGCCTTCGCTCTGATGGATTCGTTCGCCATTTTCCGCGAGCTGAACGTGCCGTTGGAAGAGGTTCGCGCGGCCGGCGGCGGCGCGCGGTCGGATCTGTGGCTACAGATGCAGGCAGACATCACCGGCCTGCCCCACAGTCGCCTGAACGTGGACGAAGGGCCCGCCTACGGCGCGGCGATTCTGGCTGGGGTGGGGAGCGGGCAGTTCGATAGCGTTCCCGACGCCACAGACCGCTTCATCCGCCCTGTCTCGTCCGTGGAGCCGAACCCGGCGAATGGCCGACGCTACGCGGATGCCTATGCGCTTTACCGCAGTCTCTACCGACAGCTTCAGTCTGAGTTCCCGAAGGCGGCGGCGCTTGTCGATTGACGAAGCGCCAGGCGCTTTGATGGCGCGCGCCGCGAATTGGATACAATAACCCTGTCCAGACGAGATTCAAATGTTACAAGGGAGTGGTTCATGAAGCTATTTGTGGATACGGCCGACATCGGCGAGATTACCGAAGCGTGGTCGTGGGGCACCATCGACGGAGTCACCACGAACCCAAGCCTGGTGGCGAAGCAAGGCGTGGACCTGGAGACGCACATCAAGCGCATTTGCGAGATCGTAGATGGCCCGGTGAGCGCCGAGACGGTTGAGCCGGAAGCTCCCGCCATGATCGAGGAAGGACGCCGGTTGGCGTCCTGGCACCCGAACGTTCACGTGAAGGTCCCGATGACGAAGGAAGGCATGAAGGCGCTGAAAGTGCTTTCCGCCGAAGGGATCAAGACAAACGTCACGCTCGTGTTCTCGGTCAACCAGGCGCTTCTGGCGGCGAAGAATGGCGCAACCTTCGTATCGGTGTTCCTCGGCCGCGTTGACGACACAGGCTCGGACGGCATGGAAGTCGTGCGGCAGTGCGTGGAGGTTTTCGGCATCTACGGCTTCGAAAGCCTGGTGCTGGCTGCCAGCGTGCGCAACACGTTGCACACGACGCAGGCCGCCCTCGCCGGCTCAGACATCGCCACGGTGCCGTTCAAGGTGCTGGAGCAGATGTTCCACCACCCGCTGACCGATATAGGTCTGAAGAACTTCCTCTCCGACTGGGCTAAGGCCCAGGCCATTCTGAAAGGCGCCGCACCGAAGTGACAGATGCGACGAAGACCCTGATCGCCGGCGTGGACATCGGCGGAACCAAGCTCGCCGTGGGCGTGTCCAATGCCCACGGCGAGATTCTCTCGGAGCGCCGTCAGCCCTCCGATGCCAAGCGCGGAGCGGATGCCGTGGTGACCGACATCATCGCCATGGTGGAGTCCGCCGTGTGCGAGGCCGGTCGCCCGGAAGACCTGACGTTCCTTGGGGTGGCCTCGCCGGGGCCTCTGAGCCAGAAGCGCGGCGTCATCCTGGAAACGCCGAACATGCCGGGATGGTATAACTATCCGCTGGTCGAGCGGCTTCAGGGCCGGTTCGGTTGCGCCACCGTGTTGGAGAACGACGCCAACGCGGCTTGCTTGGGAGAGGCGCTGTTCGGCGCCGGCCGAGGCCAGCGGTTCGTGGCGTACTTTACGATCAGCACGGGCATCGGCGGCGGGTTCGTTCAAGACGGCAAGGTATTGCGCGGCCAGGACGGCAACGCCGCCGAGTTTGGGCACCAGATCATCGTGCCGTTCAACGGCGCCACATGCGGGTGCGGAAAGCGCGGTCACCTCGAAGCCTATGGGAACGGCAGGAGCATTGTCCGCCGGGCTCTGGAAGCGCTGGAGGCTGGCGAGCGGTCGACCATTCTGGACTACGTGCCGGACGGCGAGGAATTGACGACCCGGTATCTGGCTCAGGCCGCCAACCATGGCGATGCCCTCGCCAAACGCATTTGGGAGGAGACCGGCTTCTACATCGGCATCGGGGTGGTGAACGTTGTTCAGAGTTTCAACCCCGGCGTGGTGGTGTTGGGCGGAGGCATAACCAAGGTCGGGGACTTGCTGTTCGAGCCCGTCCGCCGTACCGTGGGCGATCTGGTCATGGACGATTACAAGGGTTCCTTCACCATCGAGCAAGCGGTGCTGGAGGATCGGGTAGGCGTGATGGGCGCCATCGGCCTTGCGCTGGAACCCGGAATTCTGAAGATGCCATCGTGACGCCGCCGCTCCGCATCGCTATCTGTCGCGCGCCCGAGGGTGCGGGGCTGCCGCTTCCCGGCTATGCCACGGAAGGATCGTCCGGCATGGACTTGCTTTCTGCCGTGGACGTGACCCTCGCGCCTGGAGCGCGCGCGCTTGTATCAACCGGCGTGCTGATCGCCTTGCCGGACGGCTATGAGGCGCAGGTCCGGCCGCGCAGCGGGCTGGCCCTGAAACACGGCATCACGTGCCTCAACAGCCCCGGGACCATCGACTCGGACTACCGGGGAACCATCGGAGTCATCCTGGTGAACCTGGGACAGGAGACGTTCCACGTTCGGCGAGGCGAGCGCGTGGCGCAAATGGTGATAGCGCCGGTTGTGCGCGCGGAATGGGATGAGTCGAACAGCCTGCCCGAAACGGCGCGCGGCGAAGGCGGTTTCGGGCATACCGGCCGCGGAACGCGCGCATCGAGCGAAGCGTCCGAAGGTGTGTGAATATCGACCGGGGATGGCGCGCCATCCCCTGGGAGCCGCAGGCTCCGAGTCCGCAGTGTCAAGGAGACAACCATGAAGTTCCGCCCCGTACTCCCGCTGGTCGTGTTGCTCAGCGCCCCGCTCGCGAACGCGCAGACCGCCCCGGTTCCGCCTGTCACGCCGCCGGTCACTGCGCCTGCTCCCGAGTCTGTTCAGTTCACGACGAAGCTCACCCCCGGCAGCATACGGTCCTACAAGGTGACTGTGGACCAGAAGGGCACGCTAAGCATCCCGGGATCCGGCCAGACAATGCCGATAGACGCCAAGGTGACGTCGTACGTGAAGATGATCGTCGACAAGCAGAACGCCGATGGCACCTATGCCGCGCATATCAAGTTGGGCGGCGTGAAGATGACTTCCAACTCCCCGATGCCGATGCCGCCCGTGCAGGATTCGTACGAAGTGAAAGGGACCATTGGCAAGGACGGCTTGTTTACCGCCGATCCGACCGTCGACAAGAAGCCTGGCAACGCCTTGGGGATGTCGCCCGCCGAGACGATGACCGGGATCTTCCGCAGCCTGTCCGCCGTGCCGCTGACCAGCGTGGCGGTGGGCGATTCCTGGTCGAGCGTGATCCCGCTGCCATTGGATCCGTCCGGCAAGTCGCAGATCGCAGTGACGAGCAAGCTACTGGGAGTAGACGCCGTAACGGGCGACCGAGTGGCCCGCGTTCAGCGAGACATTGAGGGTCCCGTGAACCTGCAGCTAACGGAACCGATGCCCTTGAGCATCACGGGCACGATGAAGGGCTCCGGCGTTTCCAAGGTCTCTGTGACTTCCGGTCAGCCTTTGCAGGACGATAGCAAGGTCCATCTGAAGATGACCATTCAGGCCCCGAACAGCGCCGGCAATGGCGAGCAAACAAACATGGGGCTGGACATGGACCTCACCACGAAGGTGGAATCCAGCGTTGCCGACGTGAAGCCGAAGGCCAACGCCAAGTAGAAATGTCCCTCTGCGAGGCGCGGCCCGGCTGAAGGCCGGGCCGCGCAGCGCGCGAATCTGGACGGGAGCAGTTTTTGAAACGAGCCATTCTCTTGTTGGCGCTGGCCGGCGCGGTTTCCGCGCGGGCGCAAACCGGCCCGGTGAGCCTCCTGTTGCGCCTCAAGGCCGGGCAGACCCAATCGTACCGCATCACAACGGATACCACGTTGAAGACGACTCTGCCGAACGGGGAGGCGAAGTCCACCAATAACCATACGGTGGCCACATTCGACCTCTCCGTGGAGTCCGTGAACCCGGATGGCTCGTACGCCGTGCGCGTGAAGCGGACATCTCACCAGCTTACGGTGGATGGCGAGACGCCGGATAACGTTGACGTCGGTGAGGCGGAGGCCACAGCCAAGCTGGGAACAGACGGCCGTTACTCTGGCCTGTCGGCAGCCTCGAAGCCGAAACCGGATGGACCTTCCGGCGCGAGTCCCGAGGACTTCCTCAGCACCGTCTTCGACGATGAGGTGGGCGTTCCAACGCGCGCCGTCGCCGTGGGCGAACGATGGAAGGACCAAGTGAAGTCGCCGGTGGATACAGACCAGAACAAGGTGACCGTGAACAGCCGCCTCATGGCCGTCGACGATGTGGACGGCAAGCGCGTGGCGCGCGTCCTCCGGGTCATCGCCGAACCCCTTCACGCCACCGGGCCGGATAAGAACGTCTCTTCGGAAGGAGTTCTAGAGGCTGGCAGCTTCACTTCGAATGACTTGGGAACGGGCCTCACCCAGGACGAGCGCGACGTGTTGCACCTCCAGATGGACATGACCGCCACATCGCCGGCCGGGCAGACGGTAAAGATCGGAAGCGACGCGCACATTCGGATCCACATTGAGGCGATTCCGGCGGGCTGAGGGGTGGGGGACGAGAGACCACGAAGCGAACAACCTTCGGCCCGCGCGGCGGCCGTTTTACGCCGCCTGGTGAGCGTTCTCGCCAAGGCCGACCGAGCGCGGGAAAATGCCCTTGACCCGTGCTTGGCCGAATGATATAATCAGGAAGGTGCTCGGGGCGGATAGCTCAGTTGGGAGAGCATCTCTCTTACAAAGAGAAGGTCACAGGTTCGAACCCTGTTTCGCCCACCAGGGCGGCAGCGCGATTGCCG
The DNA here is from genome assembly GCA_036504855.1 of Armatimonadota bacterium. Classification (GTDB taxonomy): domain Bacteria; phylum Armatimonadota; class DTGP01; order JAKQQT01; family JAKQQT01; genus DASXUL01. The sequence continues at coordinate 23,471 of DASXUL010000122.1, forward strand.
CGGAGTGAGTACCACTCGTTTCCCCTGGATGCTCCCATTAGTCCCTGTACCGATGTGGTCCGGTAGCTCAGCCAGGTTAGAGCGCTGCCCTGTCAAGGCAGAGGTCGCGGGTTCGAACCCCGTCCGGACCGCCATCTATATACGTGTATGTGTGCCACGCCGCGGTAGCTCAGCTGGTAGAGCAGTGGATTGAAAATCCACGTGTCGGCGGTTCGATTCCGTCCCGCGGCACCAGGTTCTGTTTCCAGGGTTCGGAAGCCGGCCCCGGAGCATCCGGGACGCCGGTGGACAATAGGATCATTCCGCCGACGTAGCTCAGTTGGTAGAGCAGCGGTTTCGTAAACCGCAGGTCATCGGTTCGAGTCCGATCGTCGGCTCCACCCGTCACAATCTGGTAGAATACCGAGTGGGCTTGCGATTTTCGCGAGCCCATTCGCGTTTTGGCGACCTTCGTCTTTTGGGAGCGTGTTCGATGGCCCTGGACGTTCTGGACCAACTTCGCATCTTGATAGTGGACGATGAGCCGGGCGGGCTGAACGCCCTCGGCGACATTCTGGAGGACCAGAATTTCTTCGTCGTCCGCGCCGCCTCCGGACGCGAAGCCAGAGCCGCCCTCGATACCCAGATCTTCGACGTGGCCCTCCTCGACATCCGTCTCCCCGATGCCCGCGGCACCGACCTCCTCAAGGAGATCCGCGAGCGCAACAACGCCACCCGATGCATCATGATCACGGCCTCCCCGGACGCCGAAGACGCGATCAACGCGCTCAACGACGGCGCCTCCGCGTACATCCAGAAGCCCGTTACGGTCCCCGCCGTCATGGCGACCATCGATGAGGTGGTGCGCAAGTACCGCAAGTCACTCGAAGAGCGCCGAAAACTGCGCGACCTAGACATCGTCAAGAACATCGGCGAGGCCGCCATGGAGCTGGACCTGGGCAAGATGCTGTCCAGGGTGCTCCGTGCGGTTGTAGATGGCTTTGAGGCGGATGGCGGCGGCATTATGCTTCTGGACGAATCCGGCGAGTCCATGACATGCGCGGCGCAGATCGGCATGGATGAGGCGTCGGTGCCTGGTTACACCGCGCTGCTGGGCGAGGGTTTCGTTGGACGCGTGGCCGTGCAGAACCGCGTGCTGGCGGTAGAGGATATCCAGGTGATCCACTACCGAGTGTCCCCCTTCCTTGAGGCGAGCGGCATCCGGTCTGCACTGGGAGCGCCGATCTCAACGCCAAAGGGACTGGTAGGGGTCCTGTTCGTGGGGTGGACGAACTCGCGCGCCTTCGCGATAGCCGATAGCCATCTGTTGAGCGTTCTGGCCCAGCGCCTCGGCCTTGCCACGATGAACGCGCGCCTGTACGCTCAGGAAGATGCCTCCAAACGCCGGGCCCAATACCTGGCCACGGTGTCGCAAGAGCTGAACAGCCGGATCGGTGACGTGCGGGAGGTTGTTCAGCGCGTAACGCGGCTTGCCACCGAACGCCTCGGCGATGGTTGCGCCATATTCCTGAAGGACACCGAGACTGGCAGACTGGACGTCATTCGGTCCTATCACCGCCAAACCGACGTGCAGCGGATCCTCGAGAATGAGTTGCGGGTTCACCCCGTTCGGCTGGGCGAAGGCACCGTTGGGCGCGTGGCCCTCACGGGGGAGTGCACCGTCACCACGCGCGCGGAACTGGCCGCCGCCTACCCTGATCGCCCCTATCTGCTTCAATCGCCGCTCTCCTCTGCCATGGCCATTCCCCTCATGGTGCATGGCGCGATCGTGGGAGTGATGTCTTGCTCGAGGATGCCGATGCAGCCCGCCTACAACGACGACGACGTGGCGCTGGCGCGCGAGTTCGCCGATCGCGCGGCGGTTGCCATTGAAAACGCCCGATTGCTGCAGGAATCTCAGGCCAAACGAGAGGAACTGAGCTCGCTCTTCGAGATGACCCGCCTGGTAACATCGTCGCTGCAGGAAAGCCAGGTGTTGGCGTCGCTGCTCCATGGAACCGCGCAACTCATGGGCGTGCCCGCATCGTGCATCGTTACGTACTCGCCAGACACCGGAAGCGTGGAAGTAAACGGCGCTGTCGGTCTGGACGAAGCGACGGCTAGCAACATCGCGGAATCCGCGTTCGCTTGCCACGCACGGGTAATCTTGAACGACTCGGAGCCGCTTTGCGAATCGGATCTTGAGGGGCACGACTGCCAGCCCCTCCAGGAAGCTGCGCGCGCCGCCGGTTTCCGCGCGCTTCTGGCGACGGGGCTGGAGATGGACGGCAAGCGTCAGGGCGCTTTCTTCGCCCTTGCCGGGGAAGCGGACCCGGGCCTCTGCTCGCGAGGCGGGCTCTTCAGGACGCTGGCGGGGCTGGCCGGCGTTGCCATCAGCAACGCCCGTTCCTTCAATCGCGAGAGCACCATCGCAGAGCGCGTTCAGCAGTGGATCCTCGCGGCCGACAATGCCATGGAGTTCAATGGCATCCAATTGGCGCGAGACTACCACGCCGCGCTTACCGAGGCCCGCGTGGGCGGCGACTTCTACGACGTGTTCGAGGTGGGGCCAGACCAGTACGGAATTGTCATTGGCGACGTATCGGGGAAGGGGCTCTCCGCCGCGCTTCACACATCGGAGGTCCGCAACACCTTGCGCGCCTATGCCTTGCTGTCGCCGGAGCCGCAGGAAGTCGTATCCCGAACGAATGATGCCGTGTGCCGGTTGCTGGCCCCAGACATTTTCATCACGTTGTTCTATGCCGTTCTCGACGCGCGTGAGCGCATCATCACCTATGCGAACGCCGGGCACGACGCGCCGCTTCTGTGCCGGGCCGACGGCCGTCTGGAAACGTTCGATTCCACCGGCCGGGCGCTGGGCCTCCTGGGGGGCGCCGCCTACGCGCAGCCGTCCTGTCATCTCGAGCCCGGAGATACGCTGCTTCTCTACACGGATGGGGTAACCGAGGCCCGTCGCGGCGACCAGTTCCTGGAGGCCGAAGGCGTTATTGAGCTGCTGAGGCGCCACGCCGGAGGCTCGGCCGAGGACGTTGTGCGAGGCATCTACAGTGACGTTAAGGACTACGCGAACGGCAACCTGCATGACGATATCGCGCTCCTCGCTCTGAAGGTGACTCTGGAGGGATGAAGGGGCGCCCGTGAGTGGGCCGATCATCTCCGGAATTCGCCGCATGCCCTTGACTTCGCGCTGGCCGCCCCATATAATTGTCTTGTCAGCCACACTGCGGGAGTAGTTCAGTGGTAGAACGCCTCCTTGCCAAGGAGGAGGTCGCCAGTTCGAGCCTGGTCTCCCGCTCCACAAACCGCCGCCCCGAGGGGCGGCGGTTTTTTCGTATGTCTCGCGCGGCACGCCGCGCAATCTTGACCCGCATTTCGGGCAAAGCTAACATGAAATCGTTACGCCGCCGGCCCGCACGGCGCCGAACGAGATGAAGGAGCCACACAACCCCATGCAAGTAACCGTGGAACGCCCCCAGCCCTGCGAGGCCGTGATGACCGTGGTCGTCGATGATGAGCAGATGGAGCAAGCCAGGGAACGGGCGTATCGGGAGTACGCGAAGTACGTCAACATCCCGGGATTCCGACCCGGCAAGGCGCCGCGGCCCCTCGTCGAGCAGCAGATCGGCCGCGAGCCGGTTGAAAAGCGCGCCCGCGAGTTGGTGCTGGGAATCGCCTACAAAGATGCCCTCGAGCAGGAAGAGATCTCGGCGTGGGATCAGGGCGCCGTGGACGAAGTTGAGGAGGACGACGAAAAGCCGTTTTCCTTCAAAGCCACCGTTCCGTTGCGTCCCGAAGTCGAGCTCGGCGACTACAGCCAGCTCACCGCCAAGCGAGCCAACCTTCCTGTAACAGACGAGAGCGTTCAGGCCGAGATCGACAAGGTTCTCGCCTCCCATGCTCGCCTGGAGCCGGGCGATGATCCGGCGAACGATGCCGATGTGGTGTTCGCCGACATGGACACGACCGTCGGCGGCGAGCCCATTGGAGCCACCCGTCCCGCCCATTTCACCGTCGGACAGAACATGCCCGAGATCGACGCCGCCCTGCGCGGCGCGGCCGCAGGCGATACCCGGGAAACAGACGTGGAGTACCCCGCGGATTTCGCCGACCCCAAGCTGGCCGGCAATACCGTGCACTTCACGTTCCGCGTGAACCACGTGATGGCTCGGCGCGTGCCGGAGCTCACCGAGGAGTGGATCAAGGAGCACACGGGCGCCCAAACGGAGGAGGAGCTCAGGAGCGTGGTTCGCCAGAACCTCGAGCGAGGCGCCGCCGAAGCCGTGGAAGACGACCTGCGTGGACAGCTTATCAACCAGATCGTGGACAAGAGCCAGGTGCACTTCCCCACGCAACTTGTGGACCGCGAAGTGGCCCAGGACCTCAAACGTCTGAGCGAGGATCTGGAAGAGCGCGGCAGCAACCTGGAGCGATACGCCCAGGCGCTGGGCCAGACTCTGCCCCAACTCCAGGACCAGATGGCTGCCTCCGCGTCCGCGCGCATCAAGCGCGGGCTTGTGATGGGCAAGATCGCCCAGGTGGAAGGCCTCACGCTCACCAAAGACGATGTCAACGCCGAGATCGCCCGAATCGCCCAGAACTCCGGGATGAAGTTCAGCGAGGCGAAACGCCGCTTCAAGGATGAAGGCGCTCTGGAGACCCTTGAGGAACGCTTGCTGCAGGAGCGGCTGTTTGACTATCTGAAGAGCCGCGCTGAGATCGAGGGTGAGCCGGCTACAACAGAAAGCGAGGCATAGGCTGATGGCATTGGTCCCCATGGTGGTGGAACAGAGTGCACGCGGGGAGCGTGCGTACGATATCTACTCGCGCCTCCTGAAGGACCGCATCGTCTTTCTGGGCGGCCCCGTGTACGATGAGGTGGCGAACCTCATCATCGCCCAGTTGCTCTTCCTGGAGAAGGAAGATCCAGACAAGGACATCGAGTTCTACGTCAACAGCCCGGGCGGCAGCATTACCGCGGGCATGGCGATCTACGACACGATGCAGTACATCCGGCCGGACGTGGCGACTATCTGTCTCGGGATGGCCGCCAGCATGGGCAGCCTGCTGCTCACCGCCGGAGCCAAGGGCAAGCGTTACTGCCTGCCGTACTCCGAGGTGCTGATCCATCAACCGCTCATCGGCGGCGGCGGCCTGGAAGGACAAGCGACGGATATCGAGATCCACGCCAAGCACCTCATCCGCACGAAGGACCGCATGAATGAGTTGCTGGCTCGCCACACGGGGCAGCCGCTTGAGACCATCGTGCGCGATACCGAGCGAGACTACTACATGACGGCCGAAGAGGCGAAAGCCTACGGCATCGTGGACGAAATCCTCTACCGCGACAAGACTCTGCCGCGGTAGGTTCCGATGGCGGATTGGTAGGCGATGAGACCCGAGGGCGGCGCGAATGCGAGCAGCCGGCTCCGGGTCTCACCGCCAGCCGCCAACCACCCATCGCTTTCACCATGGCGCGTCTCGTATCCGATACGGAAGACATTCGGTGCCTGCTCTGCGGCCGCAGCCGCCGGCAGGTGCGCCGCATCATCCTGGGCCTGGATGGCGGCATCTGCTCCGATTGCGTGGATCAGTGCAACGCGCTGATCCGTACCGAGAGGCAGGGCGCCAGGTCCGGCGTCGGCGTTTCCTCCATCCCCACGCCCCGCGCGATCCATGAAGCCCTCAACGAGTACGTGGTGGGGCAGGAGCGCGCCAAGCGGATGCTGGCCGTGGCCGTGTACAACCACTACAAGCGGATCGGCGCGCCGGCGGATGACGTGGAGCTTGCCAAATCCAACATCCTCCTCCTTGGCCCTACCGGCTCGGGGAAGACGTTGTTGGCCCAGACTCTGGCGCGAATCCTGAAAGCGCCGTTCGCTATTGCAGACGCCACCTCACTGACAGAGGCCGGCTACGTGGGCGAGGATGTGGAGACGATCCTGCTTCGCCTCCTTCAGAGCGCTGAGGGAGACAGCCTCAGCGAGGTCGTCCTCTCCGCCCAGCGCGGCATCATCTATATCGATGAGATCGATAAGATCGCCCGCAAGTCCGAGAACCCCAGCCTGACGCGCGACGTTTCCGGCGAGGGCGTTCAGCAGTGTCTGCTGAAGCTGCTGGAAGGCACAGTGGCCAACGTGCCGCCACAGGGCGGCAGGAAACACCCTCAGCAGGAAACCGTGGAGGTAGACACCTCCAACATCCTGTTCATCTGCGGCGGGACCTTTGACGGCCTGGAGCAGATCATCGAGCGCCGGACCGAGGGCTGCAGCATGGGGTTCCGCGCTGAAGCGACAACCAGGCGCGAAGCGCGCCATGGGCGCCTCAGCGGCGTGCAACCGTGTGATCTGGTGCACTACGGATTCATCCCGGAATTCATCGGCCGGCTGCCGGTGTGCGCAACGCTGGAGCCGCTGGATGAGGCGGCTCTGGTGCGCGTGCTGCGCGAACCGAAGAACGCGCTTACCAAGCAGTACGAGCGCATCTTCTCAATGGACGGGGTTACCTTGCGGTTCACGGACGAGGCCCTGCACGCCGTCGCCCAGGAAGCGCTTGGGCGCGACACCGGCGCGCGGGCGCTGCGCAGCATCCTTGAGGAGTTACTTCTCAACGTGATGTACGATGCGCCGAGCCGAACCGACCTGGAAGAGTGCATCGTCACCGAAGATACGGTTCGCCGTCGGGTGGACCCGGACCTTGTAACCCGCGCCGAGATGCGGAAGGCTTCCTGATGGCCCGCTGCATTTGGGCCTCTTTGCCGACGCCGTCCGTTCGCCATCACGGACGCCGAAGGCATAAACTGTAGTCAGGTACTTCCGGCAGGACAGGTCTTGGCCCGCGCTGCATCTCGCGCCTACGTCGCTCGCGTTGTCCGTTGCGGCGAACCTCGCGGCGAGTCGATGTGAGATTTCCACCTCTCGGACGATCGCGTGCTCGCGGGCCTATCCTGTCCGTGATCGCCCGACGTGCTGAAGGCCGACCATTCATCTAACGAAAGCCTCTGATCACCCATATGCCCAGATCCCCCAAACGCCCCAAGGTCGCTGCTCCGGAGCCCGTTCTACTGGACGACGATTCCGCTCGAATCCCCTCGGTCCTGCCGTTGCTTCCCATCCGGGATAACGTGTATTTCCCGCACCACATCTTCCCCCTGATCGTCGGACGCGAGAAGTCGGTGCGCGCGATGGAAGAGGCCCGCGGCGAGAGCCGGATGATCCTCCTCGTATCGCAGCGTGAGGTGGGCGTGGAGGATCCGCAACCTGGCGACCTGTATGACGTTGGGATTGCGGCGGATATCATGCACATCCTCAACATCCCAGATGGCACCGTCCGGGTGATGTTGGAAGGCGTTCAGCGGGTGCGCATCCTGCGTTATGTGCAGGTTGAGCCGTATTGCCGGGTGGTTGTGGCGCCCCTGCACGATGACGTGGAGGTAGGGATCGAAACAGAGGCGCTGATGCGTTCTGTTACGGCCCAGTTTCAGTCCGTCTGCGAGCTGGGTCGAACAGTCCCGCCCGAGGTACTGGTCAACGTGATGAACGTGGATGATCCGGCGCGCCTCGCAGACATGATCACCCCCGCGCTGCCCCTGAAGGTGGAGGCCAAGCAGGGCATCCTCGAAACCCTCTCCGCCCGTCGCCGCCTCGAGATGCTGAACGTCCTTCTGAAGAAGGAGATCGAGATTCTCGAGATCCAGAAGAACATCCGCAACAAGGTCGAGAAGGAAATGGGGGACACCCAGCGTGAGTTCATCCTGCGCGAGCAGATGAAGGCCATTCAGCAGGAACTGGGCGAACGCGATGGGGGCGGAGCGGAAACAGACGAGTTCCGAGAGAAGATCGTGCTGGCGGGCATGCCCGAGGATGTTCTGGAGCGCGCATTCAAGGAGCTGGACCGGCTTGAGCGCATGCCGTTCGCCGCGCCGGAAGGCGTGGTGATCCGAACCTATCTGGACTGGCTCACGACCCTGCCATGGAGCGTGGCGACGGATGAACGGCTGGACATCTCCGCGGCCGAGGACGTTTTGAACGAGGACCACTATGGGCTCCAGAAGGTCAAGGAGCGCATCCTGGAGTTCCTGGCGGTGAGGAAGCTATCCGGCGCCCAGAAGGGCCCGATCCTCTGCTTTTCCGGCCCTCCCGGGGTGGGCAAGACCAGTATCGGCAAAAGCATCGCGCGCAGCCTTGGACGCAAATTCATCCGCGTGTCACTCGGCGGCGTCCGGGACGAGGCCGAAATCCGCGGCCACAGGCGCACCTACGTTGGAGCGATGCCGGGACGCATCATCCAGGGCATCAAGCAGGCCGGCAGCAACAACCCCGTCTTTATGCTGGATGAGATCGACAAGATCGGGGCGGATTTCCGCGGCGACCCCTCAGCCGCGCTCCTTGAGGCGCTGGACCCGGAACAGAACAGCACCTTCAGCGACCACTACCTCGAAGCGCCGTTCGATCTCTCGAACGTGATGTTCATCACCACGGCGAACCTCCTGGATCCCGTGCCCCCGGCCCTGCGCGATCGCATGGAAGTCATCGCCTTCCCCGGCTACACCGAAGAGGAGAAGCTGGAGATCGCCAAGGGATTCCTGCTGCCGAAACAGGTGCGGGACCATGGCCTTAGCGATAAGTTGATCCGCCTGGAGCCGGAAGCCGTGGCGGAGGTGATCCGCCACTACACCCGTGAAGCGGGCGTGCGCAATCTTGAGCGCGAGATCGCCACGATCTGCCGAAAGGTGGCCCGCAAGGTGGCGGAGGGAGAGACGAAGCGCACTGTGGTCAAGGCGAAGAACGTGACCACATACCTTGGCTCACGCCGGATGCACTACGGAATGGCGGAGGAAGAGGACGAGGTGGGCGTATCCACTGGACTCTCCGTTACTGAGTATGGCGGCGATGTGCTGAGCATCGAAGTGACGTTGATGAAGGGGGACGGGAAGCTGGTGCTGACCGGCCAACTGGGCGACGTGATGAAGGAAAGCGCCCAGGCGGCGATGTCCTACCTCCGTTCCCGCGCCGGGACGCTGGGCGTAGACGAGGACTTCTACGCGCGGACCGAGGTGCACATCCACGTTCCGGCGGGAGCCATCCCGAAGGATGGTCCATCCGCCGGCATCACGATGACCACCGCGCTGGCCAGCGCCCTGACGCAACGCGCCGTGCGCAAGGAAATCGCCATGACCGGCGAGGTGACCCTTCGGGGCCGCGTGCTGCCCGTGGGCGGGATCAAAGAGAAAATGCTCGCGGCCCACCGGGCGGGCGTTAAGGTCATCATCATGCCGAAGGACAACGAAAAGGACCTGGATGACATCCCGGAGAAGGTCCGCAAAGAGCTGACCTTCCACCTCGTCCGCCAGGTGGACGAGGTCCTGAAGTTGGCCCTGCACGAGTAACCGTTACGGCTTGCGCTTTGTCAGGGTGAAACTGGGCGCTAGCCAGTTTGTTGACGAGCGTTCTCGGCATAGAGATAGCTGACGGGCAGGGCAAGCCCATCCTCTACCAGTTCGGTTTCTCCATCCACCGATCGGTGGACGGCCGGGCCTGCCGGGTAGGGGCTGGGCTTGCCCTGCCCTCGGAGCCTCAGATTGGTCGCTCACGCCTCGCAGTGACACATCCCACCGAACAGAGCACAAGCCGCCTCGCCAACCGGGTGAGCGAACCCGTCTATGGACGGAAACTCCGTCGGCGGGGCAGAATATAGTTGCTCAACCGCCAAGGGGGAGTAACAGCGCCGGCCCCGCCGGCGTGGAGCAGGTCAACAGCACTGGAGCTTCGGCTTCTGGCCTGCCTCGCCGGACACTGTCCGGGTGTGAGACTCTTGGCCGCGTGATACCAATCGCGTGGCCATCCGCCACCCATGCCTGGAGGACCGTGTTCTGATACCGACAGCGCCGTCCGTATGCCGCCGCCCCGGCGGTTGCCCGAACCCCGTCCGCTCCCTTCACCGCCTCTTCGCGCGTGCGCCAGTGCCTGCGCCCGCGCTCCAGATATCCCGTCCGCGCGCGTGTTGCCCAACCCTGCTTTCAGGACCACTCTCGCCAAAAGGACGAGCGGGTATCGACGACTGCCTTCACCGCCGCGGCGTTTGGCTCGATCGATGCGAACGTGACGGGTTCATCGCGCGATCCGCGCGGGCCGATTCGGGATGGGTTGATCGGTGGCGGACGGATGGCGCCGAGCCGGGCGGTCGCTTCCCCCCTGGAGAAACCATCCGTGCGGACGAGCCTTTTCCTGAGAAGGATGTTCGATGACAGTAGAGATAGGACTGTGGATCGGCTTCACGGTTGTCATCCTCTTCATGCTCGCCCTGGATCTGGGCGTGTTCCATCGCCAGGCGCACGCCGTGGGCGTGCGGGAGGCGCTGATCTGGAGCGGCGTGTGGATTGCGCTGGCGTTGGTTTTCAGCGGGGCCGTGTACGTGTGGCGGGGGCCGGACCTGGCGTTGCAGTTCCTCACCGGCTACCTCATCGAGAAGTTCCTGAGCGTGGACAACATCTTCGTCTTCCTCATGATCTTCTCTTACTTTGCTGTGCCCGGGAAGTACCAGCACAAGGTGTTGTTCTGGGGCATCCTGGGGGCGCTCATTTCCCGTGCACTCCTCATCGCGGCCGGCATCACGCTCATCGAGCGGTTCCATTGGATGGTCTACGTGTTTGGCGGATTTCTTGCGCTCACCGGCATCCGGATGGCGCTGGCCAAGGAGAAAGAGGTTCAGCCGGAAAGGAACCCGGTCGTACGGCTGGCCCGGCGGTTCCTGCCGATTTCGGAGCAATACGAAGGCGGCAGCTTCGCGGCGCGCCGCAACGGGAAGTTGCTGTTCACCCCCCTGTTCCTGGTCCTGATCCTGGTGGAGACCACCGACATCCTCTTTGCCGTGGATTCGATTCCGGCGATCCTGGCTGTGTCTCGCGATCCGTTCATCGTCTACGCGTCCAACGTGTTCGCCATCCTCGGGCTGAGATCGCTCTACATGGCCGTTGCCGGGATGATGGGAGTCTTCCACTATCTGAACTACGGGCTGTCCGCCATCCTCGTGCTGGTGGGCGCCAAGCTGCTCGTCTCGAATGTGTACAAGGCGCCGGTCGCGTTCACGTTGGGAAGCATCGCCCTCATCCTGGCGATCTCAATCGGGGCGTCGGTGATCTGGCCGGCGAAGGCGGCGCCGGATCATCACTCAGCGTCGCCATCTTGATGTCCTCTGTGGAGCGCCGTTTCCCCATCCGCACACGCGGTTGCTAGCATGGGTGTGACTTCTTTATCCGCCCCGCCAAGTCCGGCGGGGCGTTTGCGCACATAGGACACCGAGGATTCCCCCGATGACGGAACTGGCGAAAGCCTACGAACCCAAGGCCGTGGAGGCCAAATGGCTGGAGATCTGGAACAACGGCGGCTACTTCCATGCCGAAGTAGACGAAACGCGAAAGCCGTACTGCCTCACCATCCCGCCCCCCAATGTCACGGGTGAACTGCACCTCGGGCACGGCCTCCAGCACAGCATCCACGACACGCTCATCCGCTGGAAGCGCATGAGCGGGTTCAACACGCTCTGCGTGCCGGGGACCGACCACGCCAGCATCAGCACCACCATCAAGGTGCGCGATTCGCTGCGCGCTCGGGGAATCGACCCGGCCGCCATCGGTCGCGAGAAGTTCTTGGAGCACGCCTGGGCCTGGAAAGAGGAGTACGGCGGCAAGATCATCAACCAGCTCAAGGCGTTGGGGTGTTCCTATGACTGGCGCCGCGAACGTTTCACCATGGATGCCGGCTACTCCCGCGCGGTGACTACGTCGTTCGTGCGCCTCTACCAGGAAGGCTATATCTATCGCGGCAAGCGCGTGGTGAACTGGTGCGTAACCGACCGAACGACGCTCTCCGACCTGGAAGTGGAGCACGCGGACGAGACGTCCAGCCTCTGGCATCTGCGCTACCCGCTCTCCGACGGTTCCGGCTCCGTGGTGGTGGCGACAACGCGCCCCGAGACGATGCTGGGCGATACCGCCGTGGCCGTGAACAGCCGCGACCCTCGCTGGAACGGGCTCATCGGAAAGACCGTGCGCCTGCCGCTGATGGATCGCGACATCCCGGTGATCGCGGATGACATCCTCGTGGACCCCGAGTTCGGCACCGGAGTGGTGAAGGTGACGCCCGCTCATGACCCCAACGACTTCCAGTCCGGCATGCGCAACAACCTGCCGCAGGTCGTTGTCATCGGCCTCGACGGCCATATGACGGAGGAAGCCGGCCCGTACGCCGGCCTGGACCGTTTCGAGGCGCGCGAACGCATCGTGAAGGACCTTGAGGCGCTGGGCCTGCTGGCGGATGTGCAGGATTACACCCACAGCGTGGGCCATTGCGCCCGCTGCCAGACGATCATTGAGCCGCTGCCGCTGGACCAGTGGTGGTGCCGCGAGAAGGATCTGGCCCTGCGCACCCTGAACGTGATCAGGGAAGGGGAAGTTCAGTATTTCCCGGACCGCTTCGCCGGCATGACGGAGCAGTGGATCGAGAACCTGCGTGACTGGAACATATCACGCCAGCTCTGGTGGGGCCATCGCATTCCGGCGTGGTTCTGCCAGGACTGCGGCGAGGTGACCGTGCAGATGGAGGCGCCGGATGGGTGCCCGAAGTGCGGCGGCGCCGTCAAGCAGGACGCGGATACGCTGGACACCTGGTTTTCGTCGGCCCTTTGGCCGATGGCGGTGCTCGGCTGGCCGGACGACACGCCGGATCTGAAGTACTTTTACCCGACGAACCTGATGATCACGGCGCGCGACATCCTGTACCTGTGGATCGCTCGCATGGTCTCAATGAGCGAGCACTACCGCGACCAGATCCCATACAACGACGTGTACGTGCACGCCACCATCCAGGCCACGGACGGCCGGAGGATGAGCAAGAGCCTGGGCACCGGCGTGGACCCGCTGGAGATGATCGAGAAGTACGGCACCGACGCCACGCGGCTGGGCCTGCTGTTCATGGCGGCGAAGGGACAGGATGTGCGGTTCAATGAGAGCCGCATGCAGGAGAGCCGGAACTTTGCCAACAAGCTGTGGAACGCCACGCGATTCGTGCTCATGAACGTGGATGACGGGTTCACCCACCCGGCCTTCGACGGCGGATTCGACCCGCTTCGCATTGAGGGACTGAATTCCGGTGACGCCTGGATCATCAGCCGCCTGGCCGCAACCACCGAGGCCGTGGCCGCGAGCCTGGACGCCTATAACTTCGATGACGCCGGGCGCGCCCTGTACGAGTTTGTGTGGAACGAGTTCTGCGACTGGTACGTGGAGATGGCGAAACCGCGCCTTCAGGGCGAGGAGAAGGCGACGGCGCAGGCGGTGCTGGTAGGGGTGCTGGAGCATACCCTGCGCCTGCTGCACCCCTTCATGCCGTTCCTCACTGAAGAGCTCTACGAGGCGATCCGCAACGCTGCCCCGGCCTGCGCGGCGAAGACGCCCGTGATTGTGGCGCCTTACCCGCAGTACAACCCGGCCTGGCGCAACGTGGATGCCGAAACGCAGATGACGGAGGCGTTCGGAGTGGTGGATGCGTTGCGTTCCGTGCGCGCCGCCTTGAACGTGCCGCCCGGCCATCCGATAACCGCCCACATTGTGCCGCGAGACACTACCGGAGACAGGCTGAAAGACGCGGCGTGGATCATCCGGCGTCTCGCCCGCGCCGAGGTAACGTTCAACGCCGAGCGCCCGGAGAAGGCGTGGCCGGCGGGCGCCCCGGCCGCGGACGTGTTTGTGCCGGTGGAAGGTCTCCTGGATGTGTCCGCCGCCAGTGCGAAGGCGAACAAAGATCTTGCGGCGGTGGAGAAGGATTTGGCCCGCACGCGGGGCAAGCTGGGTAACGAGGCCTTCGTCGGGAAAGCGCCGGAGGCGGTCATCGAGAAAGAGCGCGAGATCGAGCGCGAACTGGCGGGCAAACAGGCGTCCCTCAACGAGCGCCTGGCTCTGCTGAACAGCCTCGCCTAGGATGGTCCCGCCGGTCAGCGCTGGCGGCCCTATAATGCCATCGTGAGTTATGAAGAGGCAGCGGAGTATTTTGCGTCGTTGCAGGCCTTCGGATGGCGGCTCGACCTGAGCCGCATGGAGGCCCTGTGCGATCGGCTTGGGCGGCCCGAGCGGGCGTTCAAGGTTGTGCACGTGGCCGGCACCAACGGCAAGGGCAGCACCACGGCCATGGTCGCCGCCATCCTGGCGCACGCCGGGTTCCGGGTGGGCTCGTATTTCTCCCCATACGTCTTCAACCTGCGCGAACGCGTGATGCTGGCGCAGCCCGGCGAACCGCCGCTGATGATCCCCGAGGCGGATTTCGCCCGCATCCTCACGGAGTTGCGGCCGCACATAGAGGCCGTAGCCGCCGATGAGAGCGTGGGCCAGCCCACCGAGTTCGAGGTCAAGACCATGCTGGCCCTGCTCTACTTCCGCGAACAGGGGGCCGATTGGGCCGTTCTGGAGACGGGCCTGGGCGGGCGGCTGGATGCCACAAACGTGTGCCGTCCGGAAGCGTGCGTAATCACCAACATCGGGCTCGACCACACCGAGCGCCTCGGCGACACGCTGGAAGCCATTGCCGGCGAAAAGGCCGGCATCATCAAGCGCGGCGCGGCGGTGCTCACCGGGGCTGAGGAGCCGGCGCTCTCCGTCATCCGCGCCGCCTACGAGGAGCGCGGCGGCGCGGAATGGGGTCGAGTCTGGCAGGGTTCCGGCGGGGTTCCGCTAGCAGAGCAGTGCATCAACGGATCGGCTGCGAGATGGCGCTCGGCGATCGACGCGCTTCCCGGGCCGAGCTACCAGAGGATGAATGCCGCGCTGGCTGAGATAACCGCGGAAGCGTTGCGCCACCGCGGGCTGCGCCTCCCAGACGCCGCCATCGAACGGGGAGTCCGATGCGCCAGCCTGCCCGGCCGTTTCCAGGTTGTGCGCAACGATCCCCATGTGATTCTGGACGGAGCGCACAACCGTGAGGCGGCCGCGGCGCTGGCGTCTTCCCTGAGCACAGCATTTGGGGAGCGGAAGAAGATCCTGGTGATCGGCATGATGGGCCGTCACGCCGTTGATGGCGTCATGGCGGAACTCGCGCCGTTGGCCGCAAGCATCATCGCCACGGAGCCAACGAATGAGCGGCGCCTTCCGGCCGAGCGCGTCGCGGAGGAAGCCGCCAGACATGGCCTCGACGCCCCGGTGGTGAGGCCGCCGATGGAAGCGTTGCGGCGCGCCCTCGAGCTTGCCTCACCCGAGGACGTGGTGGTCGTCACTGGCTCGTTCTACACGGTCGGGGAGATCGACGTGGCCGCCCTGGAGGCCGCGTAGTGCCGTTCTCGTTCGCTGTCACCCATGAAGACCCCAAGAGCCGTGCCAGAACGGGGATGCTGGACTTGGGGCGCGGCGCATTCCCGACGCCCGTGTTCATGCCTGTGGGCACGCGCGGCACGGTGAAGGCGATGACGCAGGGGGAACTGGAAGACATCGGCTTCCCGATCATCCTCGGCAACACTTACCACCTGGCGATGCGGCCCGGCCCGGACTTCCTGGAGCGCGCAGGCGGCCTGCACCGCTTCATGGGCTGGAACCGCTCCATCCTGACCGATTCCGGGGGCTATCAGGTCTTCTCACTGGCGAAGATCCGCAAGATCACCGATGCCGGCGTGGACTTCCGCAGCGTCATTGACGGGGAGAAGATGCACTTCGACCCCGAGACCGTGATGGACATCGAGCGCAAGATCGGCGCGGACATCATCATGGCCTTCGACGAATGCCCGCCCCATCCCTGCAGCCTCGAAGATACGCGCGTCGCCACGGAGCGCACCCATCGCTGGGCCGAGCGGTGCGTGGCCCATTGGCGAGAGCACGGGCGTCCCAACATCCAGAACCTGTTTCCCATCGTTCAGGGCGGCGTGTATGAGGATCTGCGCCGCGAGTCTGCGCAGTTCATCGGCGCCTTGGATACGCCGGGCGTGGCCGTCGGCGGCGTATCGGTGGGGGAGCCCAGCGAGGAGATGCTGCGCGCCGAGGAGAATACCGTTCCCTACCTGCCGCCGCACAAGCCGCGCTACCTGATGGGCCTGGGCCAGCCCGAAGACATCCTGGAAGCGGTGGAGCGCGGCTTCGATATGTTCGATTGCGTGTTGCCGACCCGCTGCGGCCGCAACGGCACCGCATATACGAGCGTCGGGCGCCTGAACCTGAAGAGCGCGCGCTTTGCGGAGCATTTCGGCCCGCTGGATGAAGCCTGCGCCTGCCGAGTGTGCGAACGCTATTCGGCCGCTTATATTCGGCACCTGGTGAAGAGCGACGAGATACTGGGGTCGCGGTTGCTGACGTACCACAACCTGGCGTATTACCACGCCCTGATGGCCGGCATCCGCTCCGCCATTGCGGAGGACCGGTTCGCCGCGTTCAAGCGCGACGCGTTAGCCGCCCTCGCCACGCGCGGCCGGTAATCAACTGCCGGTTGACTTGGCGTCCATCGGCGAGTAAAGTGCACGAAGAACCTGCTTCCGATCGGGCGGTGTTTGACCGCGCGGCCCGGAGTTCCTGTGCTCCAGCCCGCGCCGTTCCGTGAAACCGTCCCCAACGCGCTTCGCACAAGGAGATAGCATTGACACCGCTTCGCCGCAACACGTTGTACCTGGCGTTGGTCCTCCTGGCCGTCTGCATCGGCGTGGTCTCCGGCCCGAGCGTCTCCCGGCGAATGGCCCTGAGGCAGGGCGGAGACCTGGTGGGCGGAGGCCCGGTTGTGCTGCAAATGGAGCAGAAACCGGGGGGGCCGGCGATCACGCAAGACGTTCAGCAGCAAGTTGTGTCGGTGTTGCAGAGCCGCGTAAATGCGCTTGGGGTGAGAGAGGCGCTGGTTCAGAAGAGGGGCGTCGACCAGGTTCTCGTGGAGTTGCCGCAAACGCCGGGAGCCTCGGCGGAGCAGCTACGCCGGCAGGTGGATCTGCTGATCGCGCCCGCCGCCCTGGAGTTCATCTGGCTGAAGGACTGCAAGGCCGGCGTGGGCGCGGGAGCCGCGGGAAACCCGTCGGGCCGCTATGAATACCTCGGCGGCAACCGGGTTCGCGATCTGGTCAGCCGCAAGATGCTGACGCCGGATGAGATCCGCACCAGAGTTCTCTACAAGGATCCGGCCCGCATTGTGATCACGGGCTCGCAGCTAAGGCCGGGCGGCGCCCGGGTGGACCTGGCGGGCGGACCCCGAGGCGGCATCGAGACCACGCTGGAGTTCAACGATGAGGCGACCCAACGCTTCGCCGCCTTCACCCGCGGCCATGTTGGCGCCCTGCTGGCCATCGTACTGAACGGCGAAATCACCAGCGCGCCGCGAGTCTCAGGCGAAATCCCGGATGGGATGGCTCGCATTACGCAGAGCAACGCGAAAATTCAAGAGGCGCAAGAGCTGGCGGACCTGCTGAACGCCGGAGCCCTCCCGGCATCGCTGAGGAGGTTTCGGCCCAGTGACGTTAAGGCCTCGGGGGCCGGAAGCGCCATCCTGTTTGGGGTGGAGGGCGGTATGGTTGGCGTCGCGCTTTGCATCTTGCTCGCGTTGGTGGGCTATTCGCGTCGTCGCCCAACTCCCGCCGCATGACGCGGCGGCGCCGGGCGCCCGGTTCGCCGGTCGCGCGCGTGTACGTGGGGTGTTGATTGACTTGCCCCTCTCGGAATGGTAAAATGCACGTGGAACCCCCCGCCTGGAATCGCCACACCGGGCGGGTTTTTGTTGAGCGGGCGACACCCGCCGCTTCCGCGCATCACGGCCACGTTATCCCGTGGAACTGGCCGGTAACCCCCTTCTGTTGGACGGAAGCGTGGAACCGCGCCCGACACACGGCGTGGGTGAGGATTGTACATTGAAATCGTTTTACCGCAACACGTTGTATCTGGTGCTGGCCCTTCTGGCCGTCTGCATCGCCGTCAACTTCTACCCGGACCTCTCCAGGCAATTCCCGCTGAAGAAGGGTTTGGACCTGGCCGGCGGCACTCGCGCCGTGCTGCTCCTTGAGCCGAAGCCGGGCAGCCCGCCGATCACCTCGGATACGCAGCAGCAGGTTGTTGACGTGATGACGAAGCGCATCAATGCCTTCGGCGTCAAGGAACCGCTGATCCAGAAGAAGGGCGCCGACCAGATCCTCATCGAAATGCCGCAGACCCCCGGCACTTCACTGGAACAGCAGCGCCAGGAACTGGAAGACCTCATCGCGCCCGCCAACCTGGAGTTCATCTGGCTGAAGGACTGCAAGTCCGGTTACGGCGCGGAAGCGGCCGGCAACCCGACGGGCCAGTATGAGTACCTCGGCGGCAACCAGATTCGCGACGTGGTCAGCGGCAAGATGCTGACCCCGGAAGAGATCAAGTCCAAGATCCTGTACGCCGATCGAGCCAACACCATCGTTACCGGCGCCGAACTGAAGCCGGGCGGAGCGCGGGTGGACCTGGCGACCGGCCCCGGCGGCGGCGTTGAGACCACGCTGGAATTCAACGACGAAGGCGCCAAGCGGTTCGCTAGCTTCACGCGCGACAACATCGGCGCCCTGCTGGCGATCGTTTTGAACGGCGAGATCACCAGCGCTCCTCGCATCCAGAGCGAGATTCCGGATGGCAAGGGACGCATCACCCAGGGCAACGCCCAGGTGAAGCAGGCTCAGGAGTTGGCTAACCTGCTGAACTCCGGCGCCCTGCCGGTTCCTCTGCGCGAACTGCAATCCAGCACCGTGAAGGCGACCCTCGGCGAGAGCGCCGTCGGCCACGCGGTGAGGGGCGGCGTCATCGGAATCGCCCTCGTCATCCTCTTCATGCTCATCGTCTACTTCGTTCCCGGCGCCGTCGCTACCGTGGCGTTGATCTTCTACGCCGCCATCACGTTCACGCTCTTCCGCCTGCTTGGCGTAACGTTGACGCTGCCAGGCATCGCCGGCTTCATCCTCAGCATCGGTATGGCGGTAGACGCCAACATCCTGATCTTCGAGCGGATGAAGGAAGAGATGCGCGCGGGCCGCACGCTGCACGCCGCGGTGGACGCCGGGTTCGACCGCGCGTGGACGTCGATCCGCGACAGCAACATCGCCACGTTGATCACTTGTTTCGTTCTCTTCACCTTCGGCACCGGCCCCATCAAGGGCTTCGCCGTAGTGCTGGCCCTGGGCGTGCTGGTGTCTCTGTTCACCGCCGTCACCGTGAGCCGCGCGCTTCTGCATGGCGTCGTGAACCAGGAATGGGCTCATAACCCGGCCCTGTTCAAGGTGGGCGCCATCACCGCGCCGCAGGCTCGCTGGAACGTGATGGGCCGCTCCAAGGTGTGGTGGACCATCAGCGCGTTGCTGATCGTCCTCGGTTGGTCCTTCAACGGTCTGCATCTTCAGCGTTACGGCACATTGGTTAGCAAGGGCATCGACTTTACCGGCGGCGCCATGTTGACCTACGCTCTGCCCTCCTCCGTGAAGGCATCCGACACGGACATCCAGCAGACCTTCGCCGGCGCCGGAATCCCGGAGGCCATCGTTCAGCGGACCGTTGAGCCCGGCGCCGCCGGGAAGGACCGCGAGGTCGTGAACGTGCGCACCAAGGTCATCACCGAGGTGCAGCGCAAGGCCGCCGATTCCGCCATGAAGGCGAAGTTCGCGGACCCGTCCACCAAGGCAGCGGTTGAGGCGTTGGGGTTTGAGGCCGTCGGGCCGGTCATCAGCAAGGAGCTCACGTGGCAGGCCGTCAAGGCCATCTTTGTGGCCGCGTTCCTGATCATGCTCTACCTGGGCTACGCCTTCGGCCAGCACGGGTTCAAGGACGGCCTCTATTACGGCGCCGCCGCAACCGCATCGCTGCTCCACGATGTGATGTTCATCTTCGGCTTCATGGGCTTCGCCGGCTACTTCCTGCACTGGGAAATGAGCAGCTTGTTCGTGACGGCCGCGTTGACCATCATCGGCTTCACCAACCATGACACCATCGTCGTGTTCGACCGGATTCGCGAGAACATGAAGATCCATGGCAAGGAGTTGAAGTTCAACGACATTGCCGACCTGGCGATCATGCAGACGTTCCACCGGAGCATGTACACGTCATTCACCGTCATCCTGACGCTTGCCGCGCTACTGTTCTTCGGCACCGCCGGCAGCCTGGACCTGAAGGTGTTCACCAGCATTCTGCTGGTGGGCGTGATCTGCGGAACCTACAGCAGCATCTTCTTCGCTACGCCGGTTCTGGCCGTCATCGAGCGCAAGCGCGATGTGGCCCGCCTTGCCGCCGCCAACCGCAAGGTAACGGGGGGCGATACCAGATCGTTCGTCACTCCGAAGCCGCAGGCTCCCGCTGCATCCGCGCCGAGAGCCACAGATCAAACGGCCTCCTCCGACGACACGGGCTTCGCCGCCAGGTCGAAGGCGCCGGGCGTGCCGAAGAAGACGAAGCGCCGCTTCTAGGGTGCGCACTCACTGATTGGGGAGCGGGCGGACACTGCGATTCCTTCGCAATGTCCGCCCGCTTTGTTTCGCCACTCCGGCCTGGCGCCTCCCCGCGCAAGCCCGTCGGCCCGCTTCTCGCGGGAGCGATTTGTTGCAGGGTCTGCGGCGCCCCCCTATAATGGAAGCAGACAGAGGCGTGCGGCGAGTACATCTGATGGGCGGCATGGGGGCATTGTTGTGACACGCGGATTGCGGTGGAAGGTGGGATCGGCGAACAAGGGCGAGGGCGATGCCCTTGCGGCGCAACTGGGCGTGGCGGCGCCGGTGGCCCGCCTGCTGGTGCAGCGGGGGTTCTCGGACCCCCAGATGGCCCACCAGTTCCTCAACCCATCTCCAGACCAACTCCACAGTCCCGACCAGATGCCGGACATGGCGCGAGCCGCCGCCCGCATCGCCAAGGCGCTGGACGACGGTGAGACGATTGGCGTTTACGGCGACTATGACGTGGACGGCGTCACAAGCGCGGCGCTGTTGGGAAGGGTTCTCGGCAAGCTGGCCTCCAGCCCCGACAAAGTGGTGGTCCGCGTGCCGCACCGCCGCCGAGATGGATACGGGCTTTCCCCCGAGACGATGGATATGCTCCACGCCGAAGGGGCCACCGTGATCGTGAGCGCGGACTGCGGCGTCTCCGCCCACGAGGCCGCCTTGCGCGCGAAGGCGCTGGGCATTGACCTCATAGTTACCGACCACCATGAGCCCGGCGACACGCTGCCCGATGCGTATGCCGTGGTGAACCCCAAGCGCGCCGACTCCACCTACCCGTTCAGAGACCTCGCCGGCGTTGGGGTGGCCTTCAAGGTGGGTGAAGCCGTTGCCGCCTTGCGCGGAATCGCCCCGCACCTCTATCGCCCTCGGTTCCTCGACCTTGTGGCGCTGGGCACGGTGGCGGACAACGCTCCCCTGGTTGACGAGAACCGGGCCATGGCCCGCATAGGCCTGGCAAGCCTGTCGCAAACCAAGAAGGCGGGCCTCAGAACGCTTCTCGCCGCTACCGGAGTCATAAGCCGGCCCATCACCGCCGGCGTGGTGAGTTTCAACATCGCGCCGCGCCTGAATGCCGTTGGGCGGGTGGATGACGCTGCGTTGGGCCTCGAGCTGCTGATGACCTCCGACGGAGCGCGGGCGCAGGAACTGGTTGCGCTGTTGGAGCGCTTGAACGATGAGAGGCGCACGGAACAGGAGCGGATCTGGGGCGAGGCGATGGACTCCATCCGCAAGCAGGGGCTGCATGCCGACAAGGTGATCCTCGTCTCCGGCGCCAACTGGCATAAGGGCGTGGTAGGGATCGTGGCCGGCCGCCTTGCCGACCGCTTCCACCGCCCGGCTCTGGTGGTTGCCACCGATGACACCATGGCCCGGGGCTCGGCCCGGAGCGCCACGAACTTCCCCGTGATTGACGCATTGCGAGACTGCCATGATATCCTCAAGGATTACGGGGGGCACAGCCAGGCGGCGGGGTTCGACCTGCTGCTGGAGAACCTGCCGCAACTCCGCGAGCGCCTGAATCTTTTCGCCGACCACTACCTTACCGACGAGGACGTTTTGCCCACCCTGGACGTGGACATGGAGATCTTGCCGCAGGAGATCTGTACCGCCACGTTGCGGGATCTGGCGCGTATGGAGCCGTTCGGTTCCGGCAACCGCGAGCCGGTGTGGGTCTCGCGGAACCTGTTGATGATTGGCAGCAGTTGTTTTGGGAAGCAGACCGACCGTCCGCATCTCAGCATGAAGATGCGCGGTGAAGGGATGGACCCCACCGAATGCGTCTGGTGGCGGCAGGCGTCTCGGCAGGGGGAGTTCGCCCCGAACCGCGAGTTCGACGTTGTGTTTCGCATGGAGCCGAACCACTTCGGCGCCGCCGCGCTTCGCCTCAACGTGCAGGACGCCGTGCCCAGTGAGTCGAGCTTCGACGCCGGATTCGCGGAGATGGCCGCCGACCCGGTTTGGGAAGAATAGTGTTCGGTCAAGGTAGAATGGCTGTATGGGGTTGTCATCCCGAGCGGAGCGAGGGATCCCTCAAAGAAGCGTCTTTTATGGGATTCCTCGTTACCCGGAATGACAACCCCACCCCTCCATCCTACCTTGGCGGAGTACTCATGCAATCTCATGGAATCTGAGGGACCGATGTGAGCAACCACTCTCCAAACGGAAACCGGCCCGCGGACCCAGTCTTCGCTCCTTCGCTGGGGGACCTGGAAGACCTGGACCCGCCCGTTCGTGAGGCGTACGAGCGCCTGGTGACCGACATCCTCGCGTACAATCCGATTGAGGACGTGGATACGCTGGAGCGGGCCTTCCGCTACGCGCTCGAAGTCCACAAGGACCAGAAGCGCGAGAGCGGCGAACCATACATCATGCACCCCCTGGAGGTGGCCGACATCCTGGCCAGCCTGGAGATGGACGGCTCCACGATCATGGCCGGCCTGCTGCATGACACGGTAGAGGACGGCCAGGAGCAATACAGCGAACAGGCGCTAGCGAAGGTGCGCCGCGAGTTTGGAACGGAAGTGGCGGGGCTGGTGGATGGCGTCACCAAGCTGAAGAACGCGGATTTCGAGCGCCGCAGGGAAGAAGCGATCAAAGCCGGCGATATGGTCGCCGCGCCGCCTCCGCCGGCTGACTCGGAGCCGAAGCCCGATGAGGCCGCCAAGACGGACCTGAAGCGAAAAGGGGTTACGGACGAGAAGCGGCAGGCCGAAAACCTCCGCAAAATCCTCCTGGCGGTGGCGCGTGACTTCCGGGTGATGATCATCAAGCTGGCGGACCGGTTGCACAACATGCGCACGCTCTCCGCCAAGAGCCCGGACAAACAAAAGAAGATCGCCCTCGAGACCCTCCAGATCTACGCCCCCCTGGCGCACCGCCTGGGCGTGGGCAAGATCAAGTGGCAGCTTGAGGACCTCTGCTTCAAATACCTCTACCCGGAGCAGTTCGCCGAAACCGCCGAGAAGGTTTCCCGCACTCGGCGAGACCGCGAGGGCGAGATCCAGGAAGTGATGGCGCTTCTGAAACGGCGCCTCGCCGAAGAGGGCATCCGCGCGCAGATCCAGGGGCGTCCGAAACATCTCTTCAGCATCTGGGCGAAGATGAAGAAACAGGAGTTGGAATTCTCGCAGCTCTTCGATCTCACCGCTATCCGCGTCATCGTGGAAACCGTGCCGGAGTGCTACCAGGCGCTGGGCATCGTTCACGATCTCTGGATCCCCATTCAGGGCCTCTTCTCGGACTACATCGCCAAGCCCAAGCCGAACATGTACCAGAGCCTGCACACCAAGGTGCTCGGCCCGCGGGGAGAGCCGGTTGAGGTGCAGATCCGTACCTTCGAGATGCACCGCACGGCCGATTTCGGCGTGGCGGCGCACTGGCAGTACAAGGAAGGCGGGAAGGCGCGCGACGATTTCGAGCGCAAGATGTCGTTCATGTCCCGCCAGTTGTTCGATTGGGACAAAGACAACCAGAACGAGCACGAGTTTCTGCGTAACGTGGTGAACGACCTCTTCGCGGACCAGGTATTCGTGTTTAGCCCCAAGGGCGACGTGATTGACATGCCAGCCGGCGCCACAGTGGTTGACTTCGCCTACCGCGTGCACACGCAACTGGGCGAGCACTGCGTGGGCGGGCGCGTGAACGGCGTTATCGCGCCGCTGTCCAAGCCGCTGAACAACGGCGACATCGTTGAGGTGATCCACCGATCGAATGCCCAGCCGAGCCTGGACTGGCTGAGCTTCGTGAAGACCAGCCACGCGAAGGCGAAGATCCGTCAGTACTTCCGGCGCACCCACTACGCGGAGAACGTGCAGAAGGGGCGTGACGCCGTGGAGCGCGAGGCGAAGCGCCTCGCCGTGGACCTCCGCGTTGCGGAGGCCACCGATCTGTTGGACAAGGTCTACAAGGCGATGAACTACGTATCGCTGGACGACCTGATGGCCGCGATTGGAAACGGCCAGGCGGCGGCTCAGACCGTGGTGAACCGGCTGCGCGAGGCGATGCCCGCGTCGGCCGACAAGATCTTCGTTGGGCGCGCCTCAGAGGCGCGGCTGGACATCACGGCGGGCGGCGTCGACGAGGTGCTCATCTCCCGCGCGCGCTGCTGCAGCCCGCTGCCGGGCGAGGACGTTGTGGGATACGTGACCCAGGGCCGAGGGGTGGCGCTGCACGTGCGCGCCTGCAAGAACCTGGCCTCGCTGACCGAGAAGAACCCGGAGCGCGTAACCGAGATCGCCTGGCGCGGCGGGGGCGGCGAGCGTTTTCCCGTCCCCATCAAGATCGAAGCATTCGACCGCGTGGGTTTGCTGCAGGATATCAGCAGCATCATCAGCGCCAACAACACCAATATCCGAGAGGCGACGATCAAGAGCCGCTCCAACCATCGGGCCATTCTGGAGCTGCTGCCCGAGGTGGAGAGCGCTACTCAGTTGAGCGCGCTGATGGCAAACGTCTCCCGCCTTGCCGACGTGCTGGAAGTGTATCGCGTCACCAGCGCCGCCGAGCCCGCCGCGCCTTCGGCCCAGCTCAACATTTCCTCCCTGCAACTTCCGGCCTAACGCCCTGATAACGCGACCGCATTTCCCTCCGCCCATCCGGGCGAATGTCTGACGACCGAGCGCTGACGACTCCCATGAGACTTCTCCTTCAACGAGTGACGCAGGCGCGCGTGGTGGTGGCGGGCGACGTGGTGGGCGAAATCGGCCGCGGCCTCCTCGTATTCGCCGGCGTGGGCCAGCATGACACCGAGGATATCGCCCGCCGCATGGCGGACAAGTGCGCCAACCTCCGCATCTTCGAGGACGAGGCCGGCAAGATGAACGTTAGCTTGCTGGATGCGGGCGGCGCGGCGTTGGTTGTGAGTCAGTTCACGCTCTATGGAGACTGCCGGCGCGGACGCCGGCCTTCGTTTACGGAGAGCGCCGGCCCCGAACTCGGGGAGCGGCTGTACGAGGTCTTTTGCAGCGCCCTGATGGCGGCAGGGGCGCCAGTGCAGACCGGCGTGTTCCGCGCCGAAATGGATGTTCAACTCCACAACGACGGGCCGGTAACGCTCTGGTTGGATAGCGAGGAAGTGTTGTCGAGCCGGTAGGGGGCCACTGGCGCGGAACAATGCCCGGCAGGCGGACGTCATAGAGAGGATCGCTTCGGCGACTGTACAGGCGCCGCCCGGCGCCGAGTGGGTTCCAATCAGGCGAAAGGACCTCCCGACGATGCCAATACTCTCCAACCATCCTAGCGCGGCGCTTCTGCCGCGCCGCGAGGACGCCGCGGTTCCGGCTGGATACGCCGCATGGGGGACACAATAGCCATGCGTCCCTCCAGCCCCAGCCCAATTCGCGATGTCGTTTCCGCCACCGTGATCGCCGGCGTGGCGCTGGGCCTTCTGGCGCCGGCGCTGCGACCGGCCCGCGACGCAAAAGCCTCCATCTGCCTGGACCATCTGCGCCGAATCGGCGCCGCCGCCCGCATGTATTCCGATGATTGGGGCGGCTGCCTCGTTCCGTACGCCATTGCGTCGTCCGGTTATTCGGCCCGGTACACGGCCCTGCTCTACCCCCATTACGTTCAGGACATCGGCGTCTTCGCGTGTCCGGCCGACCATCTGGACCGCTCCACTCTCCACGCGCCCAGCCCGACGACCTTCGGCGTCAACTGGTACATCTCGCGCGAAGTTG
This sequence comes from Armatimonadota bacterium, assembly GCA_036504855.1. GTDB lineage: Bacteria > Armatimonadota > DTGP01 > JAKQQT01 > JAKQQT01 > DASXUL01. The sequence goes on from DASXUL010000122.1 coordinate 49,591, forward strand.
GATCCTATTGGCCCAGCTCGTCGCCCCAACGGCTGACGGCGGTGAAGGATCCTGGCCACACCATCTGGGCGGCAGACACGGCCCCCGTGTCCGCGGAAACTGCCGCCCTCCCTCCTGCGCAGTGGCGGGAGGACCTGAAGTCAGCGGCCACCGCGGATATCTATTACTTCTACCTCCCGAGCGACCCCGAAACCGGCGCCGCCTCGGTAGGCTGGACGACTGGCAATTGGGAAAGCCCCGCTAGAATCTACCGGCCATTTCCGCGCCACGGTGGGCGCGTGAACGCCGCGTTCTATGACGGACACGCGGAGTCGGTAGCCGCGAGCCAGTTCGATCCAGCCGTGACGCAGTGGGGCAAACCCGGCTGCCTCTGGGATAACGTTGCCGGCTGATACGGCCTGGCGAGCGGGCGTGGTATGGCGTCGTCGCCAGCAAACGAAATCATAGTGACCACTTGGGATTGCCGCGGCAGCGGCGATCTGGTTCGGTCGATACAGGAGAAGCTTACGATGAGATTACTGCGATGCTTCGCCGTCGAGAGGTCCTTGGCGGCGTTCTGTCTGATTCTGGCCGGCATGGGCGGACATGCCGCAACGTGGTACGTCAACCCCGCGGCGCCCGGACCCATTCGAGACGGCAAGACCTGGGCGACGGCATTCGCCGCGGTGCAACCGGCCGTAGATGCCGCCGCCGCCACCGACGAAGTGTGGGTGGCGCGCGGAGTCTACAGCGGCCACGTTTCCGTCCCGGTATCGCTCAGCCTCTACGGCGGGTTCGCCGGCAATGAAACGAGCCTGGCGAGCCGGCACATCGCCGCCAATCCGACCATCCTGGACGCGGGAGGCGCCGTCGCCCTGGTTGAGGGTACGCTCACCGGGATGACCCTTGCCGTTGACGGCTTCACGCTTCGCCATACGAACAGGGATACCGGAATCGCCGTTGGCGGCTATGGGACGGCCCTGAACGTGAGCCACTGCGTTCTCACTCAGAATGGCACGGGGATTGGCGGCTCGTTCTCCAACGTAAACGCGCTGAACTGCCTCTTCACGGGAAACGCCGTTGGAGTGAGCGTCAACCTCACAACCGCCGTCGTGGCGAATAGCGTCATCGCCGGAAACGGCACGGGCGTCTTGGCGGTGGGCACGGCGCGGGTCATCAATAACACCATCATCGGAAACGGCATCGGCATCGACACCGGCGCTGCGACTCCGGTGGTGACGAACAACATCCTGGGCTGGAATGCCATGGGCTACCGCAACCAGGGCTCAACCGGCTCGCCGACATACTGCTGCTTCTACCAGAACGGCACGGACTACTCCGTGGGCGACCCCACAACGATCACCTCCAACTTCCGCGGCGACCCCCAATTGGTTTCCGCCGGGGTGGGGGAGGTTCACCTTCTGGCCGGCTCTCCTTGCCGCAACGTGGGTTCCGCGTCCGCCGTGGTCAGCGGGTGGACGGATATGGATGGCGAGCCCCGTCTGACCGCCGGCAAGGCAGACATCGGCGCCGATCAGTACAGTGACGTGGACCATACGCCTATCGCGCGAGACCTCTACGTCAGCCCCAGCGGCGACGACATGGCTGATGGCTTGAAGGGAACCTCGCCCCTGCGCACTCTCTCGTCGGCGCTCGACGCCGCCTGGGGGCACGGCGGTACGATCATCGTCGCTTCGGGCGCCTATCAGGGCACGACCTGCGTGTTCAACGGCGTTACCGTGGCGGGGCGCTACCCCTACGCCTCCGTGGCGCCGCCCCCGCCGACCATGGATGGCGGCCTCTCGGTTATCAGCGGAGCCGCGCCCGCCACGCTGTATGGGCTGGTCCTTCGCAACGGGCAGGCGGGCGTCGACGTAGTCTGCGGCGCTCCCGTCCTGGCGAACTGCGTGGTCATGGGCAACGTGGACGGCATCGCCGTTGACGGCGGAACGCCCACAATTGTGAACTGCACCATCGTGGGGAACCGACGCGGCGTGGCAGTGTATGACGGCTCGCCAGCGATCACGAACACGATTGTGGCATCGAACGGAACCGGCATCTACCAGGACGCCGCCGCGACGGGACCTGCAACGCTCAGTCACTGCTGCATCTCCAGCAACGAAACGGGCTTCGAGGGGCTGGATTCCACCATCGGCGCGAGCGGCAACATCGGAACAGACCCGATGTTCGCCGATGCGCCAAACGGTGATCTGCACATCCTGACCGGATCCCCTTGCGTGAACGCGGGGGATACGGCGGCTGCCCCCAGCGGCGAAGACATTGACACTCAGTCCCGAGTCCTGGACGGGCAGGTGGACATCGGCGCGGACGAGGCCAACGCCGCCAACTCGCGCTGGCCGGCTTCCGTGATGCACGTGAACGCGTCAACGGGAGACGACGCCAACGACGGCCTCACCTGGGCCACGGCAAAGAAGACGATGCAGGCCGCCATCGACGCGAGCCCATTCCCGGGCGGCGAAGTTTGGGTGGCTGCCGGCCGCTACACCGAGAACGTGAAGCCCGCCGCCTTCCTGGCGCTCTACGGCGGGTTCAAGGGCGATGAGACCCAGCGCGCTTCGCGCGCCGTGGACGTCAACGTAACCGCGATCGCCGCGACCGGTGACGCCGTCGCCTACTCCGGCGGGCACACCTTCGGCACGCTGGATGGGTTCAGCGTGACTGGAAGCGACTACGGAGTGAACTGCCAGTCCTCCTCGCCGACCATTGCCCATTGCGTGTTAACGGGCAGCGGTATCGCGGTTTTCTCCTTCGACGGCTCCCCCAACGTGCAGCACAACCTGGCGGCCGGCAACGAGTCCGGCTTCCAGTTCCAGTTCGGCCGGCCGACCGTCCGCGATAACGTCATCCGGGCATCGGCCCTGGGCGCGGTTGCGTGCTGGGACGCTCAACTGGACTTCCGTGAGAACGCCGTGCTCGGTTCCACAAGTGCGGGCGTGTACGTATCTGACTGCACCGCCGCCCTGGTAAACAACACGATCCTTGCCAATGAGACCGGCATCTTGAACAGCGCTTCCACCGTGACGGCCGCCAACAACATCGTGTCGGGGAACCTGACGGGCGCCTCCGCCACCGCTGGAGGCACGTTTACGTTCCAATCCAACTGCTTCAACGACAACCGCGCGGTGACATCCGGCGTCACCAGTCCGGTAGGTTCCGGCGGGAACATCCAGGGCGATCCCAGCCTGGCGTCGGCCGCCTACGGAGACTACCACATACAACCGGCCTCTGTCTGCCGGGGCGCGGGCGCCGCATCTGCCCTGGAGGCCGGACAGGCCGATATCGACGGCGATGCGCGCCCGTCCTCGGGCTCCGTTGACATCGGCGCGGACCAGTCCGATGGGACGACGCGAACGGCGCAACCCGCCATCGTACGGGTGTCCGCGGACGGTTCCGATGCCGGCGACGGCGGCTCCTGGGGCCATGCGAAGGCCACCCTCCAGGCGGCGGTGGATGCCGTCGCCGAAACGGGCGGAGAGGTTTGGGTAGCTGCCGGAACCTACACCGGCAGCGTGGCCGTGCGTCCGTTCACGCATGTGTTCGGCGGCTTTACGGGCGTCGAGAACACGCGTGCGCAGCGTGGCTCTTCATCCGGCCTGGCCACCTTGGACGGCGCCGGCGCTATGTACATTGCCAAGACTCACGGCGGATGGAAGTACGAAACTCTGGACGGCTTCACCATGCGGAACGCCAACGTGGGCGTAACGTCGATGAGCGGCGCTGCTTCGATCACGAACAACACGCTGATCGGCCTCGCCAGAAACGGCATCGTCGACTCGTATGGCGCTCCGCTGATCGAGGATAACCTGATCACGATGACGGGGACCCCCTCCGTTGCCGGAACGGCCATCTCGCTGACTTCGTCGTCGGCAACCCTCGCCCGAAACAACATCGTGAAGAACAGCTACTGGATAGGCGGCACGTCTACCAGCGCTCCGAACGGCGGCATTTCGGCCGATGGCGGCGACGCCTTGGTGATTGGCAATCTGATCGCCGGTAACTCAACGGGCATTCTCTCAACAAGCAGCTCCATCAGCATCCTGAACAACACAATCTCGGGCAACAAGGTAGGAGTGTACTATTCCGGCACGGAACCGGTGATCGCGAACAATGTCATCGCCAACAGCTCGACCTATGGCATTGGACGCCCGACTTCCAGCGCGGCCGTAACGATGCACCACAACGACGTCTTCGGCGGCGGGCTGTACTCCGGACTGCCGGTGCAGACCGGTGTACGGGGCAATATCTCCGCCGACCCCCTGTTCCGCAGCGCCGCCGGCGGCAACTACCGGCTGTCCGCCGGATCGCCCTGCATTGATGCCGGTGATGACGCAGTCCCGAGCCTGACGGTGGATCTCGATGGGCGGGATCGCAAACTGGGAGCCGCCATCGACATGGGCGCCTATGAGTTCATGGCGTCGGTCTACACCATTGCGGACGCTGGCGCGGCCCTGAAGATCGCCGGCGGCCTCACCGCTGGTTCCGCCGACGCGATCGCTAAGTTGGACGCCGATGCGTCTGGCCACCTGGAAGTGGTGGACGTGGCCCGCATCCTCCGGAACGCCCTGGGCGTGGACTGAGATGCGAAGAAGAGCTATTCCAACCTGGGAGGCAGTCGCCAGCGCCGCCATCGTGGCGCTGGCGGCCTCCACGGCCTGGTTCGCGCTGGAGGGGGCGGTGGATCGCCGTAAGGAAGAGACGTGCCTCTCGAACCTCCAACGCATCGCGGCCGCCATGCGGATGTACGAGGATGACTACGGCGGCAAGCTTGTGCCGTACGTCAGCTTCGGGTCACCAGCGACGGCCGGCGCACGCTACACCAAGCTGGTTGCCCCGTACCTGGGGAACATCATGGTATTCAGATGTCCCTCTGACCGGTTGTCGACGTCCAACCTCTCCGGCGCGCCGCCGTATCCCACAACGTACGGCATGAACTGGTACATCTCGGGCGTCGCCGGCACTGGCGGCGGCTTGCAGTATCCTGGCGTTCCTAGGGCGAATGTGGTTGATCCGAGCCATACGGTCTGCCTCTCCGACTGCGCCGTGATTGACAAGACCACGATGGCCCTTCCGGTAGGCCAGTGGCGCGAGGATGCCAAGGCGGCGCCGACCGCCGATATCTACTACTTCTACCTGCCCTGGGACCCTTCGGGCTGGACTGGCAGCGGCCTTGCGCTGGTCCGTCCATTCCCGAGGCATGCGGGACGGCTGAACGTGACGTTCTACGACGGGCATGCCGAGACGATCTTAGCGGATCGGATACCCACGAAGGCGACGGATCAGGGGCAGCCCGGCTGCATCTGGGACAACGTGGCGGGCTAACCGCTTGCCGGGCGGTGACGAAACAGATCCACAATGGGCCGATGGCAACCGTTCAGGCAGGATAGATCCGCGCTTTGGACGGCGCCATCGGCCCTGTTGCCCCCGCCTGCACGTTGGACGCGCACGCCACGGGCGCCCAACGGAGGGTGAGTGAATTGCGAAGACGAGTAACGCCGACTTGGGAGCTGGTCGCCAGCGCCGCGATCGTGGCGCTGGCGGCCTCTACCGCCTGGTTTGCGCTGGAGGGGCAGGTAGAGCGCCGCAAGCAGGCGATCTGCCTGTCCAGTCTCCAGCGGATTGGGGCTGCCATGCGGATGTACGAGGATGACTTCGACGGGAAGCTTGTGCCTTACGCTCTGAGTTCGCAGAACGGAGGCAAGAGGTTTACCTCTCTTGTGTACCCGTATCTCAGTGACGCATCCGTCTTTCACTGCCCCGCCGACCATCTCAACGTGTCAAACATAGGCGCGGGCGGCGTGTACGGGACGACCTACGGGGTGAACTGGTACATATCCGGACTCGCGGGCTCCTACGGCAGCACGGCATACCCGGGAAAGCCGCGCACCGCCGTGTTGGACCCGGGCCATACTGTCTGCCTCTCCGACTCCGCCGTGATCGCCACCTCGACAATGTACTTGCCGCCGACCAAATGGAGCGAGAATGCAAAGTTAGCGCCTAACGCGGACATCTACTACTTCTACCTGCCGTGGGACCCTTCGGGCTGGACTGGCAGCGGCCTCGCGCTGGTCCGTCCATTCCCGAGGCATGCGGGACGCCTGAACGTGGCGTTCTACGACGGGCATGCCGAGACGATCTCCGCGGATCGGATACCGACGAAACCGACGGATCAGGGGCAGCCCGGCTGCATCTGGGACAACGTGGCGGGCTAACCGCTTGCCGGGCGGTGACGTCGTAAGGCCACAATAGGGCCGATGACAACCGTTGAACCCGACCTGAATAACCCTCTGAACGTCCGCATCGGCCCTCTCGTCCTTCGCAACCCGGTTATGACCGCCTCCGGCACTTTCGGCTTCGGCCTGGAGTATGCCGACCTGGTGGATTTGAACGCGCTGGGGGCGATCGTAACCAAGGCCACAACGCTGAAGCCTCGCGCTGGCAACCCGCCGCCGCGCACGGTGGAGACGCCGTCTGGCATGCTGAACGCCATTGGGCTCCAGAACGACGGCGTGGAGGCCTTCCTCGCCAACAAACTCCCGAAGCTCCGCGCCTACGATGTTCCCGTAATCGTCAACATCGCCGGAACCTGCGTAGAGGAGTACGCCGCTCTGGCGGCGATGCTGGACGTTGACGGCGTGGCGGGGATTGAGATGAACATCTCGTGCCCGAACGTGGGCGAAGAGGGCGTTGAGTTCTGCCAGCACCCGGCCGCCACGGAGCGCGTTGTGAGCGCCGTGCGCGCCGCCACCCGCAAGTGCGTGATCTGCAAACTCAGCCCGGGAGTGACGGACATTACCGTGATTGCTCGCGCGGCGGAGGCCGGCGGAGCGGACGCCGTTAGCGTCATCAATACGCTGGCGGGCCTGGCGGTGGATGTAGAGCGCCGCCGGCCGAAGCTGGCAAACGTTACGGGCGGGCTCAGCGGCCCCGCCATCCGCCCGGTGGCCGTTCGGATGGCCTGGCAGGCGGCGAACGCCGTCCGCATTCCGGTAATCGGCATCGGCGGCATCATTACGGCATCCGACGCGTTGGAGTTCCTGATTGCAGGGGCGACCGCGGTACAAGTGGGCACCGGCAACTTCGTGGACCCGCGCGCCAGCCTGGCTGTTCTGGACGGGATTCGGAGCTACCTGCAGCGCCATGGGATGGCCTCGATGAGAGACCTGATCGGGACTTTGGACGCAACGAAGCCGGCTCCGCTTGTGTAAGCGTGGCCGGACCGCGGAGGAAGTGGCAGCATGAAACGCACAATCTTGGCCCTGGCGGCGGTAGCGGCGCTGGGCGCGGCCGCTTATTCGCAGACATTCCCGTTCCAGGAGACCTTTGCGGGCTACCCGCCAGGGAGCACCGGCGCGCCGGCGTGGAGCGCTCTGTCGGGCCGATGGAGCGTGCGCGATTCCGCCCTGGAGGGCCCCCTTACCGCGCGGTTCAACGGGCGGCCCCCCAAGCGCATCGCACTGGACGTTACCCTCGTCCCTCCGGCGGCGGACGCATGGGACGCGGCGATCGTGTTCGATATGCAGCAGCCGATGTCCGTGGACGCGGCAGACGCCATCCGCCTTACCAGTTCTAAGTCCGGCGCCGTGTTGACGATGCTGCCTGGCGCGGTAGACCACCCTGTTGCGCTTGAAGCGGGGAAGCCGGCGCACCTCCGCCTGATCCTGGATGGCGAGACGGGCCGCGCCGCGGCCTTCGTCGGAGATGCCGAGATCGTTACATCGGCGGCCACCGAGTTCGCGTCGGGCCTTCTCGCGGTTCGCCTGGGAGAGGGCGTCTCGGCGACAGCCGTGTCGCTGAGAGCGCCGACGGCCGGCGAACTGCGGTCGACCGCGATGACCACCCTGTTCAATGACCCCCGCGCGTTGATCGACGGAGGGGATGGCGCGTTGCTGGTATTGCACCGCAGCTCGCCTTGCGTGCTGATGGTCTCTCCGCAGGGCGACGTCATCCGCTCGTTCGGACGGCGGCTCGCCGGCGGCATCCCAGACCCGGTAGCTATGCGGCGCGGGTTTCAGAATGAGATCCTGGTGCTGAACCGCTATCCGGGCGAGGTGGTGGCGTACGAACAGAACGGCGGAATCCGATATCGGTTCGGCGCAGGGCGCCTCGTTGAGCCAAGCGACCTGATTGTTCTGCCGGACGGCACGGTATACGTTGCCGATCCGGGGGCGAAGCGCATTTTCGCTTACGATGGCCGGGGACGGTATCTGGGCGCGATTTCAACGCTTGGCACGGGAGCCCCCTTGCCTGTGCGCCTGGCGCTCGACGCCATGGGCAGCCTGTTGGCGGTGTGCCGCGAGCCGGATCGCGTGGTTTCCCTGCGCCCCGAGGCGGACCGATCGCGTTTGACGTTCCTTGCCGAAACGCCGGGCGCCGTGGACGACGCGGCAGCCGTGAAGGGGCAGACCTGGGCGTTGCGCAACGGGGCCGTGACGACCTGGCCCGCTACGCCGGGCGCGCCGGCCTTCCACGCGGAGGCGGTCGGCGGCTTGGGCGCCGGAGGTCGGTTGACCGTGGTTGGGGAAGCGACATACGTTCTGGACCGAACGCACAGCCGCATCGTGGCCATCCCGGCCTCTTTGGCGGATTCGACGCCCGAAGTGACGTTCCAGAACATCGCGCAGTCCAGCGCTCTCGTGCGATGGACCTCCGCGGCGCCGTCAGTAACGTCTTCCGTGCGCGTCCTTCGGGGTTCCACGTGGGACACGGTATCGGAACGCAACTCAACGCCGGTATCCCAGCACCAGGTGGTGATCGAGCGGCTGCTGCCTGGCCGCACCTATCGGTACACCGTTTCGCCAACGGTGGCCACCATTCCGGCCTCCGATTCCGCGGCGGAACACAGCTTCAGCACGTCGCCGGAGAAGCAGGAGACCAAGAAGTGACAATCGAGGAGGACCCGACCCGATGATGCCGGAGCGCCCAGTTTTCGGACCGCCGGATCGGCGCGACCTGCATATGGGACAACGTTACACGCGTTGGGCCATTTGGGGCTGCGGCGTTGTGGTTCTGGTCGGCGTACTTCTGTTTGCAGGGATGTTGTTGGTGATGGCCCGAAACCCCGGCCTTCTCCGCGACGCGGAACATGCCCAGGCGTGCTACGAGCACATGGATGAGGTGGCCGGCGCGTTGCAGCGGTATCAAAAGGATAAGGGAAAGGCGCCCGCGTCGCTGGATGACCTCTATCCTACCTACCTGGCCAAACGGGAGTATCTGCTGTGCCCGAACGATCCCACGGCGTCTACCCACACGAGTTACCTCATCCGACCCGGCGTTGCGATGGGTACGGGCTCCGCCGTGCTGGCATACTGCCCACACCATCCGAACCGGTTCACGATGGGCAGACCCATCGCGGGCGGGTCGAATCTGGTGCCCCTCATCCGCCAGGATGGGTCCACCGATCGGGTTCCGATGAGTGATGCGGAGCTGAAGGCGCTGGGCGGTCGTTGACAGGCGTGCCGCGGCGCGCGTATCATGGGAACGGTGCCGGGTCGTCCAACGGCAGGACAACGGTCTTTGGAGCCGTCTATCGTGGTTCGAATCCACGCCCGGCAGCCATATACCCCTGTCTCTCCATGAGGCAGGGGTTTTGCGTTTGGCGCAAAGTTCTTCTCGGCAGTTTTCCGATCACGTGCCCCCGCGTGGTTCGGTGGGATATCATATCTCTATCCATCAGGCGATCAGTGGGGCATGCGCTTTGGGACCGGAGAGGCGAGGGTGCCTCGAACCCCGGCCAAGCCTGGAGCCCAGACCGCTGAGCGCATTGGCTGCCGTCTTTGAACCGGCGGCTCAGCGCACGCCGCAGCCCCTCACCTTGGCGGGCGGGATACTGCGTTTCGCCTGGCAGAGTTCTGCTGCGCTTGGACTGCGGCCGGCTCAAAGGGGCGTTGTCCGCGGGGCAGGCTGGAACCGCAAACGGAATACTGAAAGCTGTGCCGACGACGCTTCCTTACGACGTCGCTGACAGGCGATTACCCACGGACGACACGCTCCGACGCAACTCGCGCCGGCGGGCGCTCCGCACGGGGAGCCTGAGGAGAGTGCAGTTATCCCCCCCTCGCATCCCGCGCGGTAGCCCCTGGGAGATGAAAATGGACGGCTACCGAAACCTGATCGTGGATCTAGACGCAGCGGGAACGTTGTCGATCTCGCTGAACCGACCGGAAGCGCAGAACGCCATCAACGGCGCGATGATACAGGAGCTTCTGGCCGCGATGGAGCAAGCCAGCCAGCGCAAGGGCATCCGCATGGTGGTATTCCGGGGCGAGGGGCCTGTGTTTTGCGGCGGCCTGGATACCCAGTGGACGCAGGAGATGGGCAGCGCGGATCACCTCACGAACCTGAATGATGCCAAGACCTTCGCGCGTATGCTGGACCTTGTGGATGTCTTTCCGCGTCCCGTAGTGGCCGAGTTGCACGGCTCGGTCGTGGGAGACGCTCTGGGCCTCGTATGCGCGTGCGACTCCGCGGTTGCCTCCGCCGAAACCGTCTTCCAACTGCCCCACCTGCGATATGGCATCGTGCCGTCCTGTGTCGCCCCCTACCTGATTGCGAAAACAGGGGGCAGCCACGCGCGTCACCTGATGCTCACCGGCCGCCCCATTGATGCCCAGCGGGCGCGGGAGATCCGCCTGATCCATGACATCGTGCCGCGAGCCGGGGATCTGGCCGCCGCCACCGAATGTCTGGCGGCGGACCTCAGGCTGGCCGCGCCGGTGGCGCTGAAAACGTGCAAACGGTTGATCCGGCGTCTGACCTACCACGGACACAGCCTTCTGACGGCCGACACCCTGGAGGACATAGCGCAGTGCCTCTCAGAGAACCGGACCGGAGCCGAGGTGAAGGAAGGGCTGGAAGCCGCCGCCGCCAACCGGCCGCCGGCGTGGACAACCTGACCTTCGTTGGCTGCCGTGCGATGAGGATCGCCAGTAATATGGGACGGTGACGGGCGCCGCGTTATATGGAACATACACCTGTACCGGAGACCACCTGAAGCGAGACAATCGATGACGGAACAAACAGCCGCAGATGGAGTGGGCGCGGGAAGCGCTTGTCCGGCTCGAGCGTGCCCTATGCCATACGACGACTGTTACCGCAGCCTCTTCGAGAACTCGGCGATTGGCCTGTACCGGATAGATGGCGATGGGCGGCTCCTGGCCGCTAATGCCGCGTTGGCGCACATCCTTGGGCACGCCTCCGTTCCCAGCCTCCTCTCGGCGACCGAGCAGACCGGAATTGCCGGAAGATACGCCGATCCAAGCGCGCTTGCCGAATTCCAGGAAATCGTCGTGCGCGACGGATCGGTGCATGGGTTCCAAACGGTCTGGTTGCGCTCTGATGGCGCCGCCGTGAGTGTGCGCGAGAGCGCCCGAGCCGTTTTCGGCGCCGATGGGGCGATCCTCTATTGCGACGGTACAGTGGAGGATGTTACCGACTGCGCGGCGGCGCAGGCCGCCGTCCAGAGCAGCGAGGGAGCCTTCCGCATGTTGGCGGAGAATGCTCTCGATGTCGTATCCAGACACGGCCCCGATCTTCGTTTCCTCTATGTCTCGCGGGCCTCAGCCGCGATGGCGAGTTACCCGCCCAGCGCCCTCATTGGGGCTCACCCGGCGGATTTCGTGCACCCGGACGACCTCCCCATCCTGCAGGCCGCCGAGGCAACCCTCTCGGCCGAAGGGACCGTGTCGGAGCTGGAATACCGCTTCCGGCGCGCGGATGGTTCATACATATGGGTTGAAACCTCCGCGAGCGCACTGCGCGACCCCGTAACGCAAGAGGTCGTCGAGTTCCACGTCATTACGCGCGACATCTCTCGGCGAAAGCAGGTGGAGGAGGAGAAACGGAACAGCGAAGAGCGATTCCGATCGCTAATCGAGGGGGCTTCCGACGTCGTGACGGTGCTGGACGCCCATGGGATGATCCAGTACGTGGGGCCCTCCGTGCGGTCGATTCTAGGGTACGATCCCGAGGCAGTGGTGGGCCAGATCGTTAAGGACTTCATACACCCTGATGATCACGCCCTCTTCAGGAGCGCGCTGGCTGAGTTCATGGAGCGGCCAGACGTCCCGCTGGTTCGCGAGATCCGTGTGCGCCGGAGTGATGGCGCGTGGCGTTGGATGGAGGCGAGCGGAAGGAACCTCCTGGCGCATCCCAGTGTCAACGGCATCATCGTGAACGCGCGCGATATCACAGATCGTCGCGGAGCAACGGGGTTCCTGCGGGAGAGCGAGGACCGGTTTCGGGGAGCGTTCGATGACGCGCCGATCGGGGTAGCTCTCATGTCCCTGGACGGATACTGGCTGCGCGTAAACCGGGCGCTGTGCGGCATCCTCGGGTATTCCGAGGAAGACCTGATGGGCTGCACCTGGGCCGATATGTCGCACCCGGACGATTGCGGCGTTGAACAGATTCGCGTCGATCAGCTCATTGCCGGGGAAGTGAGTTCGCTGCATGTCGAGAAACGCTACGTTCATTGCACCGGGCGCACGATCTGGGTCTGGGTGAACATCACGCTGGTGCATACGCCGGAGGGACGTCCCGATTACCTGCTTGCCCACGTGCAGGACATCACGGAAGGGAAGTCCGCGCGGGATGCGCTACAGGCCAGCGAAGAGCGTCTCCAGGCCCTGTTGGAGAACAGCTCTGACGCAATCTCCATCGTCGACGCAAGCGGCGCCGTCGTATATGAATCGCCGTCAGTCCAGCGACAACTGGGCCTCAACCCGGTGATGCGCGTGCGGCAGAAGTGCTTCGAGTTCGTGCACCCGGATGACCTGGAATCCGTATCAGAGCGATTCTCGAAGCTTGTGAGCAGCCCGGGCGGCGTTGATCGGATGATCGTCCGTTTGCGGCATTCGGACGGCGCCTATCGCACCCTGGAGGTAACCGGGCACAATGAACTGCGCAATCCGGCCGTACAGGGAATCATTCTCAATTCCCGCGACGTAACGGATGAGCGGGCGGCCGTTGAGTCGCTTAAGGAGAGCGAGGCCCACTTCCGCGGCATGTTCGAGAGCGCTCCCATTGGCCTTGCGCTGGTAGCCACCTCAGGGCATTACATCCGCGTGAACCGATCGCTTTGCCGAATGCTGGGCTACACCGAGGAAGAGCTTGTCGGGATCCACTACGATGACATCACCTATCCGGAAGACCGGCCGGGCGATGCGGAAAACACGGCCGCCTTGGTGGAAGGCGGACGCCGCGTGGCGGAAAGGGTGAAGCGGTACGTCCGTAAGGACGGCTCGCTGATGTGGGCAACTCTGAGCCTGACGGCGATCCGCGACGAAGCGGGGCGCCCCGCGCATTTTCTCTCTCAGATACAGGACATCTCAGAGGCTCGGCGCGCCGAGGAGGCCCTTCGCAACAGCGAGGCGCGGTTCCGCGAGGTATGGGAAAGCTCGTCAGAGGGGTTGCGATTGCTCGATGCGGACGGCATCGTGGTCATGGTGAATGACGCCTACTGTCGCATGGTGGGGTTCGCTGCGGACCAGATGGTGGGCAGAGCCTACGCGGATGTGTACGAATGCAACGTAGTGGACGCCATGGCGGAGTTGCGCGGCCGCGTAGCGCAACGGGACATCGTGCACTACGGCGCGGCGGATATGGCGTTCACGTCGGGCCGCGTGGTCAGCCTGGAGGTGAACCACACGCTCATCGAGGCCGAAGGACGAGCGCCCATGGTCCTATCCACGTTCCGGGATATCACGGAGCGGAAACGCTCCGAGGCGGCGCTGGCGCGTTACCGCCTGTTGGCCGAACACTCCAACGACATCATGCTGTTCATCGACGCCAACGGGACCATCATCGAGGCCAACGCGGCGGCGGAGCGTTCGTATGGGTATCCGCATGACGAGATTGTCGGCATGTCGATTCGGGATCTGCGCGCCACGGGGGATGAGAGCCCGCTGCTCCGCCAGGTCGCTGCAGGCGACTTCTCGCCGCAGGTCTTCCAGAGTCTACACCGGCGGAAAGACGGCTCCACCTTCCCGGCGGAGGTTAGCATTCAGAGCGCCAGTACGGGGGAGAACCGGGTTGTTCTCGCGGTAGCCCGAGACACCACGGAACGTGCGGCCTTCGAGGAGCAGCTTACGCATCAGGCGTTCCACGACCCGCTAACCGGCCTGCCGAACCGCGCGCTGTTCATGGACCGTCTGGAGCACGCTCTCACGTCGAGCAGTCGGCGGCAGGACGGAGTCGGCGTGCTGTTCCTGGACGTAGACCGCTTCAAGATCGTTAACGACAGTCTGGGACACCCTGCGGGTGACCAACTGCTGGTGGCGATCGCCGGCCGCCTGAAGGCCTGCATCCGCGCGATGGATACGGCCGCTCGCTTCGGCGGCGATGAGTTTACCATTCTCTTGGAGGGGATCTCAACCGAGGGTGAGGCCTCAATGTCGGCCGATCGCATCATCCGGCGCTTGGAGGCGCCGTTCGAGATCGCCGGTCAGGAGGTGTTTATGACGGCCAGCGTTGGGGTGGCCGTTAGCCTCGACGGTTCAGCGCGAGCCGATGACATGGTGCGGGATGCGGACATCGCTATGTACGAAGCCAAGTCCGGAGGACGGGCGAAGCACGCGGTTTCCCACCGGGCCGGCAACGGAGAGGCCCGCGAGCGCCTCCAACTGGAGACCGATCTGCGCCGGGCAATTGAGCGAAATGAGTTCCAGGTGTACTATCAGCCGATTGTGCTCCTCGATACCCAGAGAACGATTGGCGTTGAGGCCCTGGTGCGCTGGCAGCACCCGCGCTTTGGCCTGATGCCCCCGGACGAGTTCGTTCCGGTGCAGGAGCAGATTGGCCTCATAGAGCCGTTTACCATGTGGGTGCTGAACGAGGCGCAGTCCCAATGTCTCAAGTGGCAGCGGGCGGGCAAGTTCCTGAATGTCAGCGTGAACCTCTCCGTGCAGAACCTCCACGAACCCCGGTTCGCCGAGCGGGTTGCCGCCGGGTTGCAGGAAACGGGTCTATCCCCCGGTAGCCTGAAACTGGAGATCACCGAGAGCGCCGTCATGATCAACCCGCCGCGGGCGATGCAGATCCTCGGCGATCTCAGTGGAATGGGCGTGAGGCTGAGCCTGGATGACTTCGGCACCGGCTATTCCTCACTCACTTATCTGAAACAGCTTCCCGTGCACGAGATCAAGATCGACAAGTCCTTCGTGTTGGGCATGGATGAGAACGACGATGACGATTCCGCCATTGTGCGAGCAACCATCGAGTTGGCTCACAACCTCCGAAAGAAGGTAGTGGCGGAAGGCGTGGAGAGCCAGTCCGTATGGGCGCTGTTGAAGCTTCTGGGCTGTGACGCCGCCCAAGGCTATTACATGGGACGCCCCATGCCCGTAGACGAGCTGGATGAGTGGCTGATCACATCGGAGTTCGGTCTCCACATGTGACGTCGAGCCCACAGCCTATACGGCCCAATGCCCCTGCCTCGCGGGACACCGCGAGGCAGGGGCATTGGGCCGTATAATAAGCACGATTAGTGATGGGTCAGAACTGCGCGAAGATCTCCGACACGCTGCGATCCTCGTGAATGCGCTGGATGGCGCGGGCGAGAAGCGGAGCAACGCTGAGGCACACGATCTTATCACAGCCGGCCGAGGAAGGGACCGGGATGGTGTTGGTGATCACCAGCTCCTCAATGGGAGCCGCCTGGATGCGCTCTATGGCGGGGCCGCTGAGGACGCCGTGGGTGCAGCAGGCGAAGATTCGGATGGCGCCGCGTTCCACCATGGCCGCCGCGCCGGCGGCGATGCTGCCGGCTGTATCGATCATGTCGTCGATCATGACCACGGTTTTGCCCGAGACGTCGCCAATGACCTCCACGACCTCACACATGTTGGGTTCGGGGCGGCGCTTGGCGATGATGGCCAGCGGACTCTTCAGGCGTTCCGCCAGTCGCCTCGCGCGGGCCGTACCGCCGACGTCTGGAGAGACCACCACAACGTCTGGTCCGCACAGTCCCTGCCCCAGCAGGTATTCCGCGATGATCGGCGCGGCCGGTAGATGGTCGACCGGCACATCGAAGAAGGCTGAGATCTGTTCCGCGTGGAGATCCACCGTCAAGACGCGGTCGATGCCCGCGGTTGTGATGAGGTTGGCCACCAGTTTCGCGGTGACAGGCTCTCGCGGACCAAGTTTCTTGTCTTGACGGGCGTAGCCGTAGTAGGGGAGCACCAGTGTGATGCGCCGGGCTGAGGATCGACGAAGGGCGTCCACCAGAATGAGCGCCTCCATCAGATGGTCGTTCACCGGTGCACAGGTCGGTTGGATAACAAACGCGTCGGCTCCGCGGTTGCTCTCTTCGATTTTCACGAAGATCTCGCCGTCGGAGAATCGCCGGCAGACTGTGCTGGTGATCGGGGTGCCCAGGATGTGGGCGATCTCTTCCGCCAGCGGGCGGTTTGCCGTTCCAGAATAGAGTTTGAGGGCTGGGAGGGGATACAACGGTGACTCCGTGGCCTTGCGGGCGAGACGGGCCGGCTTCGGGAATTGCGCAGATTCCGCAAAGCCCGCCCGGGCGAGAAGTGTCTCAGCCATCCGTCCATTCCTTTCGTGCCGGTACCATGGTCATTGGGAATGCATTTCCCGTACCCATTATGGGCCCAGCGTGCGCCGATAGCAGGGTGGTAAAAAGTCGCCAGCGTGGCAGCCAGCCCTCCGAGACGAGGTCAGGAGCACTCGGGGCGGTCACGCCGCTCCGCTGCCCACCCCTCCTTCACTACCTGACGCGCGCGGCCCAGGGCGAGCGCATCGGCGGGAACATCCTCGGTTATGACGCTTCCGGCCGCGGTGTATGCGCCGTCGCCGATGGTGACCGGCGCCACAAGGGTGTTGTTGCTGCCCACGAAGACGTTGCTTCCGATGGTGGTTGGGTTCTTCTTCCGTCCGTCGAAGTTGCAGGTAATGGTTCCGCCTCCGATGTTGGAGTTGTCGCCGATCGTAACGTCCCCGGCGTAGGTGAGGTGGGAGATATGTACGTCTCTACCCACGGTGGCCTTTTTCAACTCAACGAAGGAGCCGATTTTGGCCTCCTCGGCCAGCGATGTTCCGGGGCGCAGGTGGGCGAACGGGCCAACGCGCGAGTGGTCCGCCATTTCCACCAGGTTGGCCTTGCTGTGTTCGCAGCGTACGTCGTCGCCCAAAGCGCAATCCACGAGGTGGGTGTGCGGTCCGATCACGCAATCCGAGCCGATGGTGGTGGCGCCTTCAATGACGCAGCCCGGATAGATGACGGTGTCTGGCCCGATGGCGACCTCCACGTCGATATAGGTGTTGGCCGGGTCGATGATGGTTACTCCGCTCAGCATCAAGCGCTTGTTGGTGCGACGGCGCACCGCATCGGCGGCGATGGCCAGCTCGCTGCGGGTATTAACGCCCATCACGACGGCGGGATCCGGGGAGACCACCGCCTCCACCCGCTCGCCGTCGGCGGCGAGGAGCGCGATGACATCGGTGAGATAGTACTCGCCCTGAGCGTTCTCCGGGCGGATGCGCGCCAGCGCGCGGAACAACGGCTCCGAGCGGAAGCAGTAGATGCTGGTGTTGATCTCGCCGATAGCCTTCTCTTCGGCGGTCGCGTCCTTGGCCTCAACGATGCGGGCCACCGCGCCGGCTGGGGTTCGCACCACCCGGCCGTAGGCGCCCGGATTCTCCATCACCGCTGTCAGCACGGTTGCCGTTGCGCCGGAGATCCGATGGTGCTCAAGGAGCGACCTCAGCACGTCCGACGTTACAAGCGGCGTGTCGCCGGCCAGTGTCAGCACGTCTCCGTCGAACCCCTGGAGCAGGGGCTCGGCCTGCATGACGGCGTGACCGGTGCCGTTCTGGGGCGACTGGAGCGCGAAGCCCATGTCCTCGCCCCATCGGCTCGTGAGGTATTCGCGGACGCGATCCGCTTCGTGCCCCACGATGGCGATGGTCCGCTGGACCCCGCAGCCTTCCTGGGCGGCTTGCACGATGTAATCCACCACCGCGCGGCCCGCTACGCGGTGGAGCACTTTTGGGGTGCGTGACTTCATCCGCGTGCTCTTGCCGGCGGCCATAATCAGGGCCACCACGGGTTTCGTTTCGCTCATGTTCTCACCTTTGGTCGATTCGCGCGGATGCGCGGGAGTTACACTCGCCCTCGGCGGGGCGCGTTAGGGGATGGTGTCCAGGCCGGCCAGTGATCGAGCAAGCCGGACAGCGTCCACCAGTGACACGGCGCCGTCACATTCCTTCCGGCCGTCCGCGGCGCTTACATCCAGGCGAAGCGCGTCCAACGCGGATGCCGCCACTCCGCCGGCAGCCAGACGCGCCGCGCGGGCAACATCTAAGGTTGTGATCGGCGGGCCGCCGATGGTGAAATCCGGATTTCCGCCAGGCGCGGACCAGTCGCCCGGGGCGCCAAGGCCGTCGGCTCGGACGCCCCGGACTCGCCAGCGATACCCGCCGGAGGAGAGCCCTGTGAGCGAGAGCGAGACGGGCGCCGGCTCGCCGGAGTAGGCTACAGCAGGGCTCAGCGTGGTTCCGGCGCCGTTGAAGGCCGTCGCGGCGGGTTTTACCTCCCACTCCGCAACGAGGTTCTGCGCTGGGCCGTCCAGCAGCGCGGACAGGATGATGCCGCGAGAAGACAGGGCCGCGCCAGAGGGAACGGTTACCTTGCAGGCGGTCTGCGCCAACCCGGTTGGAGCGGCGGCGGACTGAACAAGCGTTTCGGCGAACGCCTGGTTGTAACCGTCGCGGCTGTCCGTCCACGCGGCGCAGATCTGTCCGCCCCAGGCGGAGACGCCGAGGTAATCGCCGTAATCGTTCCCGGACGGGTCGGCCGATCCCGTGGACTGATCGGATGGGATGGCGGTCACCTTCACGTTGGGCTCAAAGGTAACGCCGCCGTTTCGGCTCCGCGCGTAGTATACGTTCGCCTTCTTGTTGCCGGAGTCGTCACGGCAGTCGTAGAAGACGACGTTCAGCGATCCGTCCACGGGATCCACGCTCATCCATGGCCAGAACTGGCTGGTTGCGCCGAGATCATCGTTGACGCGAACGGGCGCGCTCCAGGTGACGCCGCTATCTACGGACCGGCGCACGAAAATGTCAACGTCGTCGTGCGCCTTGCCGGGTGAGCAATCGCAATAGCACACGTACACCCAGCCGCGCCGTGGACCGGAGGTGATGTCCACGCCCACGCTGGGGCAGGCCGCAATGCCGCGATGGGGTTGCGCCGGGATGGCGTAGATCGACCGCGAATCCGCGGGGTTGGGCTGGAGATTCACCCGCAGGTCGGTAACGGAGATGTCGCCGCCGAAAGTGACGCCGCCGTCCAGCGAACGGTCGATGAGGATGGACCCCGCGTTTGCCGCGGCGTAGTCATTCCATACGACGTAGACCTCACCGTTCGGACCGCACGCGGGAGCCGCGTAGATGGCGGAGCCCGACGAAGTCGCGTCATCCACGCGCGCCGGCTGGAGCCACGTCTGACCGCCGTCAGACCGTCCCAGGTAAACGGTCTGCGAACCGTCCGCCGCGTTCCGGTCCCACGCTACGTACACTCGCCCGGCGAAGGGACTGGTTGGGGATGCATCAACCGTCATCATGCTCTTGTCATCGTCGGCGACAGCGCTGGAGACGGCGAACGGGCCCAACCAGGCGGTCTGTCCCGCGGGCATAACGGCCACCACCGGCCGGTATAACCCAACCGCGTTCTGAGCCATCAAGAACGAGCAGTAGGCGTTTCCGTGCCGATCGAAAGCGATGCTGGGATCGGTGGTCTCGGCGTAGAGCGCTCCACCGAGGCGCTGGGGCGGGTCCAATCGTGAGAACGAAGCGCCCCGATCGCGGCTGACGAAGCCGGCCATGGGCGCGCTGAACTGGATGTGGTTGGAGCCGGCCACAATCACGGCAGGATCGGCGGGGTTGACGGCGACGAACGTTTCGGAAAACACGGAGCGCGGATCTTGTGAAGCGTTGACCTCCGGTCCCTTCACCGCTGAGCGCCGGACTGCGGCGCCCGCCTGGTAGGGGCGGAAGGCCGGCCGGCGTACGACGTGGGCTTCGGCCGTGGCCGCTTCCGTGCAGGCGAGGCCGAGGACGATGGCGAGCCGGGCTGTGTGGTTCATTCCACCGTCACGCTCTTCGCGAGGTTGCGGGGCTGGTCGATCTCGCGCTTCAGTTCGCGCGCAATATAGTAGGCAAGCAACTGGAGCGGAACGATGGAGAGGATCGGCATGAAGGCGTCATCGGTGTCCGGCACGTTGATGACATGGTCCACAATGCGAGCCGTGTCCAGGTCGCTGGCCCGGACCACGCCGATGGTGCGGGCATTGCGCGCGGAGACCTCCTGGATGTTGCTCATCATCTTGTCGCGCAGCGCTGTCTGTGTGGCCAGGCACACCACGGGCACCTGCGGCGCCACGAGGGCCAGGGGGCCATGCTTCAGCTCGCCCGCGGCGTACGCTTCGGCGTGGATGTAGGAGATCTCCTTCAGCTTGAGGGCGCCTTCCATCGCCACGGCGTAATCCAATCCGCGGCCAATGTAGAAGAAGTCCTGCGTGTTCCAGAGGCGTTGGGCGAGGTTGATGACCAGGTTTTCATGCTCCAGAACGCGCTGAACCAGGTCCGGAAGCCGCTTCAGCTCCGTTACGTAATGGCAAAGCCGGTCCGGCGGAAGCGTGCCCCGCACGGCGGCGAGGTGGAGACCCAGTTGATAGAGCACGGCGAGTTGCGTCAGATACGCTTTGGTGGAGGCCACACAGATCTCAGGACCCGCCCAGGTGTAGAGCACGTGGTCGGCCTCCCGCGCGATCGTGCTCCCGACGGCATTCACCACGGCCACCGCTGTGGAGCCCTGCTCGCGGGCCGCGCGCAGCGCCGCCAGCGTGTCGGCGGTCTCACCGCTTTGGCTGACGACGACCACGAGGGCATCTTCGAGGAGGAGCGGTTCGCGGTAACGGAACTCGCTGGCCATCTGGGCCTCAACCGGGAGGCGCAGGATGGTCTCCCAGAACAGCTTGGCCACATAGCCGGCGTGGTAGGCGGTGCCGCAGGCGACCACCACGATGCGCCGGTATCCCCGGATGGCTTCCGCCGAAAGGCCCAGTTCATCGGAGAGGTCCACCCGGTTGTCGTCGGTCAGGCGTCCGCGGAAGGCGTCGCGTAGCGTCGCGGGCTGGTCATGGATCTCCTTGCGCATGAAATGCTCGTACCCGCCCTTGGTGGCGGACTCCGCGTCCCATGTGACGTGCAGCGGCGCGCGCTCGCGCGGCTCTCCGGAGAGAGATGTGAGCTCCACCCCGCTGGGGGTGACCACTCCAACGTCGCCGTCTTCCAGCACCAGCACGTCGCGCGTGTGTTCCAGGACGGCCGGGATATCAGAGGCCACGTAGACGCCGTCCGGTGCGGGTCCGATGACCAGCGGGCTGTCCTTTCGGGCAACCAGGATCTTCCCCGGTTCCATGGCGCAGACCGCGGCCACCGCGTACGATCCGTGGAGTTCGCCGAGGGCTTGGCGGAAGGCGGCGAGGAAGTCGCCCTCATAGTAACGGGCGATCAACTGAGGGATGACTTCGGTGTCGGTTTGAGAGGCGAACGGCACGCCCTCCGCCTCCAGGCGCGCGCGGAGAACGCGGTGGTTCTCCACAATGCCGTTGTGGACCACGGCGAAGCGGCCGGACGCATCCGTGTGGGGGTGAGCGTTAGCCGTGCTAGGAACCCCGTGCGTGGCCCAACGCGTGTGGGCGATGCCGGTGGTGGCCAGCGGGCGCTCCTCGTGAACGATGCGTTCCAGTTCGGCGATCTTTCCGACCGACTTCGTTACTTCGAGCCCATCGGCATCCACAACGGCGATGCCGGCTGAATCATAGCCGCGGTATTCCAGTTTCTTCAGGGCCTCAAGGATGAGCGGCGTGCTAGAACGGGAGCCCACATATCCGGTGATCCCACACATAGTTGCGTCCTCTCTGTATGTTGCGTCTGAAGGTTCTACACCGTCTCTGCGGGCGGCGTTTCCGCGGCGGGCGGTTTTTGCCTCTGCGGCTTCGGGTTGAAGCGGTTCATCGCCGGGGCGACGCCGTCGCGCATTGCCATCAGCGCCGCCTCTACTGCGAGTTCCGTTGCCTCGTGAACGGTCTCCCATTCCTCTTTGCGGAATGTGCCCAGAACGTGGTCGATGGCATCACCTGTCGGCGAGCCGACGCCGATGCGAACACGGGGGAAGCCGGGGCCGAGGTGCGCCACCAAGGACTTCATGCCGTTGTGCGTGCCGGCCGAGCCATCGGGCCGGATGCGGATGCGCCCCAGCGGCAGATCGAAATCATCCGTGATGACCATCACATCGGCTGGCCCGACCTTGTAGAACTGCATCACGGCGCGCACGGCCTCTCCAGACAGGTTCATGTAGGTGAGGGGCTTTACCAGGAGCAGCTTCTCACCGGAGCCAGGCGCTTCCGTTTCCGCCAGGTCCGCGCGGAATCGGCGGTCGGAGCGGAACTTCAGCGAGCGTTGTTGGGCGAATCGGTCCAGGGCCATCCAGCCGACGTTGTGCCGAGTTGTCTCGTATTGGGCGCCTGGATTTCCCAGGCCGACAAGGAGTTTCACATAGGCAGGATAGCATCCGACCCGGCAATCGGAACGACCATGGTCCTTCGCCTCCAACTCATCGCGCTGCTTTGGTTGCGGCCGGCAGCGCCCATCGGGTGGTGTTCTTGCGCCAGGGCGTCCCTTGAACTCTAAGGGGGCCGTCCACATAATGGGCATGTGCGGCCCGCGGGCGCGCACGAAGCCGCGTATGCAAGTTCCACCGCCCTCTCCGGCCAACGGCCCTCTCCCGCGCGATAGCGAGGCGCTCTTACGCCTGCCTGTTGGCGTCGCGCGCCTCGGTTCCGACGGCGTCATCCTTTCAGCCAACTTGCGGCTTGTGGAGTTGTTCGGTATTCCATCGGAAACCCTACTCGGCCGCGCCCTCGTGGACCTTGCGGATGAGCGTGACCATGACGCTCTCCGGGGCGCGCTCGTATCGGCGGCGGCGGGCCTTCTGGCCCGGGTCACCATCGGCTTTCTCCGCGCCGACGGAGCCCCACTCTGCGCCGCACTCTCGGTGGGCGCCTCCGAAGGCGGCTTTCTGGCGGTACTGACCGACATCAGCGAGCACGCGTCCGCCGCTGAGGACCTGCGATGGCACGAGCGCCAGTTCCGGGCGGTGAGCGAAAATGCGCTTGATGTCATCTCTCGCTTCGACTCAAACCTCCGTTACGTCTATGTGAACCCCGCAATCCACAGGGTCACCGGGTATCCCCCTAGCGCCTTCGTGGGACGCACCGTAGCGGAGACCTCCTCGTCACCCGAGATGAGGGCATTCTGGACGCGGAACCTCACCGAGGCGTTCCGACGCGGAACAGAGGTGACGGCCGACTTCGAGTATGACGGACCAGACGGCCGCCGTTACTACCAGACGCGGATCGTTCCCGAGTTTGGCGAGAACGACGCCGTCCTCTCATGCCTTTCGGTTGCCCGCGACGTGACCGATGCGCGCCGCGCGGAAGAGCGACAGCGGTTCCTCGCCGAGGCTGGTGAGTTGCTCTCCGCATCCCTCGACTATGGGACGACGCTTGAGAGCGTAACGCGCCTGGCGGTCCCGCGCCTGGCGGACTACTGCGTGGTGGACCTCCTTGAGGATGGAGGCGGCTACCGGCGCGTGGCCGTGGCTCACACGGACCCGGAGCGCGAGCGCCTGATGGTGGAACTGCGCTCGAAGTACCCCTTTATGCCCGACGCAACATACGGCGTGCCGGCTGTGGTTCGCACGGGGCGCTCCGAGATGGAGGCGGAGACGCTGGACGAGTGGCTCGTGGCGGCCGCGCGGGATGAAGAACACCTGCGCCTGATGCACGCCGTGGGAATGGTGTCGTCCATTGTTGTTCCGCTGATCGCCCGGGGCCGAACGTTGGGCGCCATGTCGTTCCTCACCGCGGAGTCTGGGCGGCGCTACTGCGCGGCGGATCTGGCGTTGTCCGACGATCTGGCGCGCCGCTGCGCGCTAGCCATCGACAACGCTCGTCTTTACCTTGAGATGCAGGAGATGAGCCGCGCGAAGGACGAGTTCCTGGCCATGCTGAGCCATGAACTCCGAAATCCGTTGGGCGCCATCTGCAATGCGTTGCACGCCCTGGATCCGGAGACGGGCGGCGTGGAACTCGCCGAGGCGCGGCCCGAGTTGCAGGCCCAGGTGCAGCACATGACGCGACTCGTAAACGACCTCCTCGACGTTGCGCGCATCACCCACGGTCGTATCACGCTTCGTCGAGAGCGCGTGGATTTGCGGCAGGCCGTGAACCAGGCCATCCAGCCGCTCAGGGCGATGATGGCCGCTCGGAACCAGACGCTCACCGCCTCGCTTCCAGACGAACCCGTGGAACTGGACGCGGATCCCGTGCGCCTCCACCAGATCATCGCCAACCTCCTTCACAATGCTGCGAAGTACACTCACCGCGGCGGTGAGATCCGCCTGAACGCGAGAGTGGAGGATGGGTTCGCCTCGGTTACCGTGGAGGATAACGGGGTGGGGATCTCCGTTCACCTTTTGCCGCGCGTGTTCAACGTCTTCAGTCAGGGAGACCGGACGCTGGATCGGGCGGAGGGCGGACTGGGCATCGGGCTATCGCTCGTGAAGAGCCTGGTGGAACTGCACGGCGGCACAGTGACCGCGAACAGCGACGGACCGGGATGCGGGTCGTCCTTTGAAGTGCGCCTGCCCATTGCGTCGGAGCGCGTCGTTCAGTCATTGAAACGTGAAGCGGTTCGGCCCCCTCGCGGTTCCGGGCGGACGCGCCGCGTTCTGGTGGTGGAGGACAACGCTTTCGCGGCGCGGATGCTGGCGCGCATCGTGGCCTCCGCCGGACACGCCGTGTTCGTGGCGCACTCCGGACCGGAGGCAATCGAGCTGGCCCGCGTGGAACGCCCCGACACGGTCCTTCTGGATATCGGCCTGCCGGGGCTGGATGGATATGAAGTTGCTCGGCAGTTCCGCGCGGACGATGGCCTGCGCTCCGCAACGCTGGTTGCCCTCACCGGCTACGGTCGAGACGAGGATCGCGAGCGGGCGCGCCGAAGCGGGTTCGACCACCATCTGGTGAAGCCCGTGGACTTCGATGCCTTGCTGAATCTGCTGGCTTAACCGCCTCAGACGCGGCGGCCGAGTTTATGCCATCCATCCGGAAGGGTACAAGCGTCTTGAGGCTGTTAGGGCCTCCGCAAGTGGGGAGGAACGCAAGTATGCTGTACACGATTGTGGCGATTCTGATTGTGCTTTGGCTTTTGGGCCTCGTTGGGCACATTGGCGGCTCTCTGATTCACCTTCTGCTGGTGGTGGCTGTGGTAGTGTTCATCGTGAACCTGCTGACGGGACGGACGACGACGCAATTGTGACCAGCGCCGCGGTGTTAACCAACGGCCTCGCGCTTATGAGCGCGGGGCCGTTCGTTTGTTGGATTTATAGGATTATTTCCTCCTTGTAATGGCATGCTAGAAACAGCAGGCGAGCGGGCGCCGTTTGGACAAGCAGGGGACCTCGGGCGGGCGGCGCGTTGCTGAAACATTTGACGCAAAAAGTCATTGTTGACGCGATGAGTCATTGATTCCAGCGCAAATGGGGCCATACAATGTCGCGTAGGTTATCGAGACGCCCCGCTGACTAGCGATCCGCGGCGGGCGCCGGCTGATTATGAAAGGCTCGTGAGGAGAGTTATGTCGTACACTTACCTGCAGGATCTGGGCATCGTGCCCGGCCACGTTTATGAGAACCTATCGCCCGCCCACTTGATGGAGGAGTCCGTGAAGCGCGGCCAGGGCGTTCTGGCGTCGAACGGAGCCATCTCCGTTGACACCGGCGTTCACACGGGGCGAAGTCCGAAGGATAAGTACGTTGTGCGCCGCGCCAGCAGCGAGGCGAATATCTGGTGGGGGCCCGTTAACCCCGCCCTCGACGCCGATAAGGCGGAACGTCTGCAGGCTCTCGTGGCCGAGCACCTGTGTGGCCAGGACCTCTTCGTTGTCGACGCTTCCGCAGGCGCTGACGCCGACTACGCCATCCCGGTTCGCGTGGTAACCCCCTATGCGTGGCAGGCCCTGTTCGGACAGAGCCTTTTCCGCCGCGAGCTGGTGGAAGGCAAGGATGATGAGCGGTGGACCGTTATGTATGCGCCGAAATTCCACGCTCCCGCCGAGGAACTGGGCCTGCGCACTTCCACCGCCATTGTGCTGGATACCGAGAAGCGGCTTGTTACCATCTGCGGAACGGAATACGCCGGTGAGATGAAGAAGTCCATCTTCACGGTGATGAACTACCTGATGCCCCTGCGGGGAGCGCTCTCGATGCACTGCTCCGCGAACGTTGGCCCGAAGGGCGACGTGGCTCTCTTCTTCGGCCTCTCCGGAACGGGGAAAACCAGCCTCTCCGCGGACCCTCATCGCGGCCTCATCGGCGACGACGAGCATGTATGGACCGATAACAGCACCTTCAACGTGGAGGGCGGCTGCTACGCCAAGGCCATCAAGCTCCGCGAGGACAAGGAGCCTGAGATCTACCGCGCCATCCGGTTCGGCACGGTGATGGAAAACGTCGCTCTCGATGAAAAGACGCGCACGCCGGATTACAACGACGGCAGCAAGACCGAGAACACCCGCGTGGCCTACCCGCTGGAGTTCATCCCGAACGCCGTGCCGGGAGGCGTCGCCGCCGCCCCCAGCGCCGTTGTCTTCCTCACCGCCGACGCCTTCGGCGTGATGCCGCCCATCTCCATCCTCACCCCCGAGCAGGCCATGTTTCACTTCCTGAACGGGTACACCGCTAAGCTGGCCGGCACGGAAAAGGGCGTCACCGAGCCGGAGGCTACGTTCAGCTCCTGCTTCGGCCAGCCGTTCCTGCCGCATCCGCCGAAGGTGTACGGCGATATGCTGTCCGCGAAGCTGAAGGAAACCGGCGTGCCGGTGTATCTCGTGAACACGGGCTGGAGCGGAGGCGCGTACGGCGTCGGGAATCGCATCGACATCACGTACACCCGAGCCATGGTCAATGCCGCGCTGGACGGCAGCCTCAGGGACGTTCCCACCGTCACCGATCCTATCTTCGGCCTCACGATTCCCACTGAGGTGCCTGGCGTGCCCAAGGAGATCCTGAACCCGCGCAACACCTGGGCGGACAAGGACGAGTACGACATTCGCGCAAAGGCGCTGGCCCAGCGGTTCCACGAAAACTTCAAGAAGTTCCAGACCGCTGTCTCGGAGACCACCCCGCTGGCCGTCGCCGCGCGAAGCTAGCTCGGGCGGATCACATCTGGCACGGAACGGCACAAAGGTTTTGCTCCTTTGTGCCGTTCTGTCATCGTGGCGAACCGCTCCAGGCTATATTTAGCGGTGGAGGGACGTCCATGAATCTGGCGAATCTACAGACCGAAGCGCGTAACGCGCGCACCACGGACATCGACACGCTTTCCACCCTGGAAGCATGCCGGCGGATGAATGACGAAGACCACATTGTGGCCGATGCCGTGCAGAGTGTGCTCCCCCAGATAGCCGCGGCGGTCGATCTGACGGCGGCGGCGATCCGGGCCGGGGGACGCTTGATCTATGTGGGCGCCGGCACCAGCGGACGTTTGGGCGTGCTGGATGCCAGCGAGTGTCCCCCAACGTTCGGAGCGCCGAAGGAGATGGTGGTGGGCCTCATCGCCGGCGGGACGACGGCGCTCACCGACGCGGTAGAAGGCGTCGAGGACTCGCCGCAGGCAGGGGCGGCCGATATCGAGGCTCTGGGCATTTGCGAACGCGACGTTGTGGTGGGCATTAGCGCCAGTGGCCGTACTCCCTACGTAACGGGCGCGCTCGACCGCGCGCGCAACGCCGGAGCCGCTACTATCGGCGTCAGCAACTGCGATCCCTCCAGCATCTCGAGCCATTGCACCATAGCGATTCTGCCAGTTACCGGCCCTGAGGTGATTACCGGCTCCACGCGGCTAAAGGCGGGCACAGCCCAAAAACTGGTGCTGAACATGATCTCCACACTGGCGATGGTTCGCATTGGCAAGACCTACGGGAACCTGATGGTGGACGTAATGCCCACCAACGCCAAGCTGCGCGACCGCGCGCGACGCATCCTCGTGACGGCCACCGGTTGCGGCCCCGAGGAGGCGGCCGCGGCGCTGCAGGCCTCGGGCTGTCGCGTGAAGGTGGCCACTGTGATGATCCTGTCCGGCCTCACCGCCGAGGAAGCCGCCAATCGGCTGGAGGAGGCCAATGGATTTGTGTCACACGCCATCCGCTGACGATAGCGAGCGCGCACGGAAGGTGATCGCTCATTTGCCGGAACAGGTGCGGGATGACCTTGCCGCCGCGCTTGCGGCGGTTGTGCCCGACTATTCGACGTCCATTGCCGAGTCCACGTTTCACTTCCTGCGCGCGCTGGACCGCCTCGCGGAGGGCATCGGATTCGTTGGGGGCGAGTTGCCGGATCCGACGCCGAAGAAGATGGGAATGGCTGTGAGTTCCATTCTCATGAGGGCTCGCGAAGTGGGGGCCCATTGGCGCGCTGTCGATCCCGCGGCGGCTGATCTGTGTGCGATATGCCCGCCGGATGCGCGGCTGGCGCATCCGGTCGATCGCCTTAGCGGGCGGCCAGGCGCGACGCGAGCGACGCATCCGGCGCCGGACTGGGCGATTCCCAAGGGGCTCTGGTTGCGCCAACGGTGCGACTCCGTTCTGAGCGGTTGCCAGAATGTTCGTCTGCTGGCCAGCGGGATTACGGCGGCGCGTTCTCCGGAGCAGCGGTTGACGATATTATCTCAGATCTGCGACGAGTTCCGCCGTGAGGCATGGCCGGCTCTGAATGGGGAGGACGGCCTGCTGAAGGGGCTGCCCCGTTTGCAGGAGGAGATCACGAAGCGCATCTATCAGGCGGAGGCGTTCGGTGAGTGAAAAGCTCACGGAGAAGGTCCGGCGCGTTGAGGCGAAGCTGGCGGAGCGGTACGGGCGGCCGGAATGGGCGGGACCGGGTGACCCGCTGGACGAGTTGATGCTCACCATCCTCAGCCAGAACACGTCGGACGTGAACCGCGATAAGGGATTCCGGCAACTGAAGGAGCGGTTTCCCACATGGAACCAGACGGCGGCGGCGGACGTAGGGGAACTGGAGGCCGCCATAGCCCCGGCCGGCCTCTCCAAGCAGAAGGCCCCGCGCATGCTGGCTGTCCTTCACGACATTGAACGGCAATTCGGCGAGCTTTCGCTGGGCGAACTGGAGAACTGGCCATCGGATCGGGTGAAGGCCTTTCTGACGTCCTATCCGGGCGTGGGGCCGAAGACGGCGGCCTGCGTATTGATGTTCGCCATGGGACGGCCCGTGATGCCGGTGGACACCCACGTTTACCGGATCGCTGGACGGCTGGGGCTGCTGCCGCCGAAGGCATCTTACGAGGAGGCGCACGATTCCCTGGAGCGCATCACGCCGCCGGAACTGGTCTACCCGTTCCACATCGAGATGATCCGCCATGGTCGCGCCCTTTGTCGGCCGACGAACCCGAAGTGCCCGGACTGCCCGGTGCGCGATGATTGCGACTATTACAATGGACGACGATAGCAAGACAGAGTGGCGTGACGACGGCGTTTGCATCGCCTGCGGGCGCAACAACCCCATTGGCCTCCGCCTGACCTTCGAATGGGAAGGCGACCTCATGGTGTCGACCTATGCGCCGCGGCCCGAACACCAGGGCTGGGCGGGTTATGTGCACGGAGGGATGCTGGCGCTCGTGCTGGATGAGGTGATGGCGCATGCCGTGAACCGATCCGGCTATCTAACCCCCACGGCGGATCTCCAAGTCCGATTTCGACGACCCCATCCGTGCAGCGAGCCGCTGCGGCTCACGGCCACGCGGCCCCAGGGCCGCCGGCTGCTAGTCTGCAGGGCCGAGGCCCGCGACGAAGAAGGGCGCCTCGTGGCGGAGGCAACGGGGAAGTTCCTGCCGTATGCCCGCGTCCCAGAGGAGAGGACAAGATGAGCGAAAGTGACCGCGGCGTGAGCGAAGTTGTGTACCGGACCCCGGACGAGTGGGAAGCGGGGCTCGTGGAGGGGTGGCTGAGAGGCGCCGGCATCCCGGTGATGGCCGTGGCCCGTGGCCTCACGGCCTATCGGCTGGGGGCGCCAATGGTACCAAGCTCGCCCGGTGTGGAGATCAGCGTGCCGGCATCCCGCGCTGAGGATGCGAGGCGCATCCTGGCCGAGATGATGCCGGATGAGAGCGCTCCGGACGAGGCGGCTCTGCCGCCGGATCTGTAGGGCGATGGTGTTGTACGCGAAGATGCCCGGCCGTGTGCGGCCGGGCATCTTCGCATGAGGCGTCTTGCGTTCCGCTGCTACCCCGGATTATTGGGGCCGTGGACCGTGCATGTTGCCGTCGGGCTCGTGGGGGTAACGCGGCGGGTAACTGTACGCGGGCAGTACGCGTTCGCCCGCAGACCGGTGTCCGCGCAGAACACAGCCGTCGTCTCGGCGCTCGCGCCGGATGCCGGCGGATTGCTTGGCTCGGCAGTCTCAGCGGGCGGCGAATTCGCTGAGGCAGGGCTGGCCGCGCCTTCGGTAGTTTGCACCGGCGTTGGCTTCTGGCGCACCGCCTCGGGGTTGAGAGGCGTGCCGGTGTGGATGTCGCAAGCGCGGGTGGGCGCTTCTCCAGGCTTGAAGTGCACCGTATGCCAGTGAGGGCAGTGGTTCGTAGCGATGAGCCCACTGTCCGGGCAGATCTTCAGGACCACCTCGCCCTGCGCATCGGTCGGAACCGGGACGTCCGGGCCGTCCGGCCTGACGGACGGCGGGCTCGTGACGTCCAGCCGGTTTCGGGGGTTCACTTCCAGCGCACGTTTCATGAAGCGCACCCAGATGGGAGCGCAGGCGTGGCCGCCCGAAGCGCCAGGCATCGGTTCGTTACGGTCTGTTCCCATCCAGACGGCTGTAGAGAGCGCCGGAGTGAATCCCACGAACCATGCGTCGCGCAGGTCCTGTGTGGTGCCGGTCTTTCCGAACGAGTCTGGGATCGCGCCGGCCACGCGGCCGGTTCCCTCGGTGACCACCGCTCGGAGCATATCGTTCATCGAGTTGGCGACCGCGGGGTCAACCACCTGGATCGCCTGGGGCGTGGATTCCTCCAAGACGTTGCCGTCGCGATCCTTCACCTGCAGAATGGGATTCGCCGGCACGTATTTGCCCTTCGCGGCGAACGCTCCATACGCGGAAGCCAGTTCCATCGTGCTTGCTCCGCCGGCGCCGATGGCGGTGGCCAGATACGGCTGAAGGTCGCCGCGCAGACCCAACTTCCGGGCCAGCTCAATCGACTTGCGGATGCCGACGGCTTCGGCAACCTTGATGGCAACCATGTTGACCGAGAGGGCAACGGCCCGCCTCAGCGTTATGGGGCCGCGCCATCTGTGATCGTAGTTCTTCGGTGACCACCAGCGTCCGTTTCCGCGTTTCCAGGATTTCGGGCTGTCGTTGACTGTGCGGTATTGGCTCCAGCCTTCGTTGAGGGCCGAAGTATACACAAAGAGCTTGTACGTGGAGCCGGGCTGACGCGTGTTGTTGATGGCGCGGTTGAACTGCGACTTCCGCCAGTCTAGCCCGCCGACCATGGCGCGCACGTATCCGTTATGAGGGTCCACGCAAGTGAGGGCGCACTGCGCGTGGGGTGAAGCGAGATGGTAGCGAATCGCATCCGCCACGCCCTCCCGTACCGCTGTCTCGGCTGCCTGCTGCATCGCGTAGTTGAGAGTTGTGCGCACAACGAGACCGCCGCGGTATACGGTATCAACCCCGTAACGCTCCTCGAGGAGGCGCATCGTGTAATCCACGAAGTACGGCGCCTTCCATTCGTTGGTGGCATTCAGACGCCTGGGCGCGAGATGGATGGGCTCGTTCTGGGCTGCGTCGGATTGCTGAGCGGTGATGTAGCCGAGCTCGGCCATGCGGGCCAGCACGACGTCACGACGTCTCTGTGCCGCGTCCTTGTTCTTGAAGGGGTTGTACTCGGTGGGGCGCTGCGGCAGCCCGGCGATCATGGCGGATTCCGCCAAGGTGAGCCGGGAAGCTGGCTTACCGAAGTACTCCATGGCCGCCGCCTGCACCCCGTAAGCCTTGGCCCCGTAGTACACTTCGTTCAGATAGCCCTCGAGAATCTCCTTCTTCGAGTACTTCTTCTCCAGCCGGATGGCCACCACGGCTTCCTGTAGCTTCCGACCAAAGGTCTTCTGTTTGCCGAGGTCGTACGCGTTGCGGGCGAGCTGCTGGGTGATCGTGGATCCGCCCTGGCCGAGGCGTCCCCCGCGCACGTTGGAGACCACGGCGCGTCCGATGCCGCGCAGGTCGAGACCAGCGTGGGTGTAGAAGCGATCATCCTCAATCGCTACGGTGGCATCCTGTAGCCCCTGAGGTATATCCTTGAGGTGGACGTAATCGCGGTTTTCGCGGTAGATGCGAGCAAGCAAGACGCCGTCGTCGGAGTAGATCCGCGTGGCGGCCGACGAAAGGCCCAGTTCCTCGATCGTTGGAAGGCGCCGGGTAACCTGGTAGAGAGCCACGGCTCCCACGCTAGCCACGACGAGCAAAGAGAGCAGGCAGCCCATCTGAAAGACGTATTTGACGTATCGGAACCGCGATGGTCGACGCCGGCGACCCCGTTGCGTTTGTTGTCTCATTCCACTCTGGATGTTAGGTCATCTGTAGGGCGGGCGTAAAGACGGCCATCCGGGCGAAAGCCGCGCCGCCACCCATCCAAACGTCCCAGAGGCGGACCTGTCACGCGGGAGCCAGGGCGCCGCTATAATGAGTGCTGATAGCCGCGCGGGGCGTATGCGATCAGGGCCTCTTCGGGCAGCGCCCGTATCTGCCGTCTGCGCCACGCGCTGGACGCAAACGGGAGGCTGAACTCCTGCTCCGCGGTTGCGACGGCCGGCGGTCACGGGATTCGGGGTCGATCCAGCCGGGCGCGTGTCCCCGTGTGTTCCATTTGCGCCCATTCCATCTTTCATCTGCTAGCTTGGGGTTGAGCCGCCTGATGCCAACTATCTCCGTCATCATTGTCAATTTCAACGCGTGCAATGTGCTGCGCGACTGCCTCGCATCGCTGCCGGAGTCCGCTCCCGGTTACGCGCTGGAGACTCTGGTTGTGGACAACGCGAGCCACGACGGAAGCGTCCAAATGGTTTGCCGCGAGTTTCCGTGGGCCACGGTGATTGCCAACGATCGGAACCTGGGCTTCGCTACCGCGAACAATCAGGCGATGGCCGTCGCGACGGGCGATTTCATCCTGCTGCTGAACTGCGACACCATTGTGCACGGCGACGCGCTTGGCCGCATGGCGGGGTTCCTGGCAGCCCACCCGGAGGCGGGCGCTGTGTCCAGCGTCCTCCTGAATGGGGATGGAAGCTATCAACAGGCTGCCTACCGTTTCAACACCCTCTGGAGCGAGTTCTGCGAGCATACGCGCTTGTGGAAGCTGCCGGATCGCGCGCGCGTGATAATGAGGCTCAGTTACCCCAGGCCGCATGAGGCAACCCTGGTCGATTGGGTGACGGGCGCCGTCCTAATGATCACCCGCGCGGTCTACGATCGCGTTGGCGGACTGGACGAAGATTTCTTCATGTACGCCGAGGATGCGGATTGGTGCGCCCGCATCGGCGCCGCGGGTTGGAAAACGTACCTGCTGCCAGAGGCGCGGATCACCCATCTGGGCGGCCAGAGCAGCGGGACCATGCGGCGCGAGCTGAGAATGGCGATGTATGACAGCAAGTACCGGTTTCTGGCGAAGAACGGATATGCGCGGCCCTTGTGGCTGGTGCGCGCGATGGCTGTGGCCGGCCTTGCCGCGCAGTGGGGCGCGGCTCGCGCGGTGAGCCTCTGCCCGCCGTTACGGGAGCGGGCCAGCCGAGCCGCCGGCGTTGCGGCCTACTGCTTCCGAGCCCATCTCTTCGGCCGCCCCGCGGAGTATCGCGAGCTCGTGGCGCGCCGCACTGGCAAGGCTTGATTCACCCCCCCATCGAACAGGCATTATGGACATTCCGTTCCTGAGATCCCCCAAGGATCAACCCAAGTCGGCTCCTGACGCGACATCGGCGCTGATCATTGCGCTGCACGCCGCCGCGCTGCTGCTGTACTTCGTCAAGCCGCTGTATGGCGCCGCGCTGATGGCGGTGGCTGTCGCCGTGGCGATGTCGCTCGCTCGCCCGCTCGTAATCGCCGCGTTCTGTATGGCGTTCCTGTGGGTGAACGCCGTGATGGGGGATTTCATGCCGACTACCCAGTTCACGGCATGGAAGGATGTCCTGCTCCTGCTCGTGCTCGGCGGCTGGCTGATGCGATGCATTGCCCTCCGACGGCCGCTGGTGATACGGCATCGCATCGCGATCCCGTTGACGCTGATCGTGCTCTACTTCTTCGCGATGTGCGTGTTGACCCCGGATTACCGGCAGGCGATCCTCGGCCTCAAGAACACCGTGTTCTACATGGCGTGGTTTTACGTGCTGCCCGACATGGTCCGGTCGAAAGACGATGTGCGCACCTTGCTAGCTGCCATCCTGTTCGGCGCCTTCTGTCTCGGCGTGTACGATGTCTGGCGGTCTACTATGCCGATCGGTTACTTCCCGCCAGGGCGTGATGGCCGTACGCTCCCCGGCGCCTTGATGCTGCACTTCTCTGGAACGTCGATCTTCCTGGCGCCCGGCGTGATCCTGGCGATTGCCACCGCGCCAAGCTATCGATCGTGGCATCGGGTGCTGGTTTATGTGGTTGTGATGATTGCTTTGGCCGGCATCATCGCGGCTCTGGCCCGCGGAGTTTGGGCATGTACTTCCATCGCGTTCGCCGGCATGATGATCTGGAGCCGGCGAACGCAGCTAGTACAGGCTGCCGTTCTAGCGCTGATCGCCGCCTCCGTTGTTCAAGCGGTGTTCCCTCTGAATGTTGCCGAGCGGGCGGCCTCCGCCTTCGATACTGAGGACGTCAGCCGGAACGACCGCGAACTCGAGTTCAGCACCGTCACCCTCCCATTTGTGCTGTCCCACCCCTTTGGGGCAGGGACGGGGAGCATGTCGGCGGTGGGCTCGATTCAAGTGTGGGGCGGCGGCAGCCCCGCCGACATGCTTCTGGGGAGGGGGCGCATCCACAACGGGTTTCTCCTGGTTGCCATCGAGCTAGGCTGGCTCGGGTTGGGGATCTACCTGTGGTTCCTTGGAACTGTGCTCTATACATCCATGGAGCTGTACCGGAACTCACGCGATCCCTACATACGGGACCTTGCCCTCGGCCTGTTCGGGGTGATGATATTCTTCGTCATATACAATTTCAGCGGCCCGATGCTTACGACTCCGCTCTTCAGCTACAACATCTGGGCATTGGTGGGCCTTCTGGTCATCCTTCCGAGCCTTGACGACGCTCCAGCGCTGGAGGCCGCGCCAGTGGCCATAGCGGCTGGAGCGAAGGCGTGACCGGCCAATTCTCGGGCAATCCGAGCGGAACGGCGCCGCAACGGCTCGTCGGGATGCCGCGCAATGGGAAGGCGTGACGACTCTATGGCCCTTCGTGAGGACGACTCCGATCAGCCCCTCCGCATGCGCGCAACGACGCCTTCGCGCCTGAATTCCGGCACGCCGGTCCAGAGGTCCGTAACGCTGTTCGGAGGCGTGCAGGGAGCGCCGACGCCCAGTATGGATCGATATGCCCGATCGATCTGGGCTGAGTTGCCCGATCTCGGTTGGGACCCTCAACTGGTGTTCGGCCGATCGTTGCCGACATTTGGTCCCCGTTCATTACGGTTGGCTTCAGCGGAGTTCTCGCGGCACGCGCTGTACCCCGTGATCGCTCGTCGGCGGCGATCGGACGTTTTCCATGTGACCGACCACAGCTTCGGGCACCTTGTGCTCGCTCTTCCCGCGGAGCGCACCGTTGTTACGTGCCACGACCTGATGCCCTGGTTGGTTCCAGAGATCTTCAGCCGTCGCATCGGGCGCGCCATTGGCCTGCCCTTGTGGGAGCGGAGCGTTCGGGCGATGAAGCTGGCGGGACATGTGGTGTGCGTCTCCGAATGCACCCGTCGCGACGTTTTGGAGCGGATTGGGCTTTCGCCCGAGCGGACGTCGGTGATCCCAAACGGGGTATCGTCTACGTTTCACGCGCTTCCTTCAGACGACAGGACAGCAGTACGGCACAGGCTGGGATTTCCCGACGACGCCTGCGTGGTGCTGCACGTGGGGCACTGCCAGCCATACAAGAACGCGGTACAGGTTGTGCGGGTTGTGGCGCGGCTTGGCCAGATGGGGATCCGCGCGGTTCTGCTGAAGGTCGGCGGGGTTACCGATGAATTCCTCGCTGCCGCCGCCGACACGCGCGTCGAGCTCCACCGCCTGACCGGCATCAGCGACGATGCGCTGAATGAGGCATACAACGCCGCGGATGCGATGGTGTTCCCATCGACGTACGAAGGGTTTGGGCTTCCGCCGCTCGAGGCGATGCGAGCGGGGCTGCCGGTCGTTGTGAGCGACACCCCTGCCCTGGTCGAGGTCACCAGAGGGTTCGCCCCCGCCTTCCCCCGGGACGATGTAGATGGAATGGCCCAAGCTGTGCGCGGCATATGGGAGGCGCGCGACTGCCGGGACGCCAACACTGACGCCGCGCGCCGGATGGCGGAAGGCTACACCTGGCGAGCCGCCGCCGAACAACTGGCCGCCATCTACGAACGGTTGGCCGGATGAGCGCTGAACCCTCGATCCTTTTCATGAACCAGGCTACAGTGCTGGGCGGCGCCGAACGCATCATGCTGGCCTCCATGCGAGTGGCGCAGGCCGACGGCTATACGCCGCTCTTGGCTTGTCCGCCGGGCGGACGCCTGAACGAAGCCGCGGCAGCCGAGGGATTTGAGGCCATTCCGCTTGAGTTTGCGTGGATGGAGAACCGTCTGGGTCCGCGGATTGTGGTTTCGTACCTGGCGGGAATCGCGTGGCTGGGCCGACGCGTTCGCGCTCTGTGCCGCGAGCGCAACGTGCGCCTTCTGCACCCGGCCAGCCCGGTAGCGGGCCTTTACGCAACGCGCGCCGCTACGGATCTGCATCTGCCTGTGTTCCTCCATATGCACGACGCCCAGACGCCGAAGCGGGCGCGGCGGGAAGCGATCCGGTGGCAGGCGCGGAGGGTGAGCCGGTTCTTGTGCGTGAGCGGAACCGTGCAGCGGATGGTCGTTGGGCTCGGCATTCCGCCGGACCAGACGACCGTGCTGTACAACTGTCTCGACGCAGCGTACTTCACCGAGCCGCCCCCGCGGATGGAACTGGGTCCTGGCCCCCACATTGGGCTGTTCGCGCAGGTTGCGCCGTGGAAGGGACAACACGTGTTTCTGGAAGCCGCCGAATTGCTGGCCGACCGGATCCCGAGCGCCCGGTTCCACCTCATCGGCGCTTTGGCGCACCAGAACGACCAGCCGTACCTGGATGCGCTGCAGGCGCGTGCAGAGCGGCCGCCGCTTCGAGGGCGGGTCATCATCCATGGCTATGAGCCCGATGCGAGGGCCTGGATGACGTCCATGGACGTGGTGGCTCACGCGTCTGTTGAGCCGGAAGCCTTTGGGTTGGTTGTTGCGGAAGCGATGGCTATGGGCAGGCCGGTGGTGGCGACACGCACAGGGGGCCCGGAAGAGATCGTTGACGACGGGCGGACGGGCCTGCTGGCGCCGCCCTCAGATGCAGCGGCAATGGCGGACGCGTTGTTCGCGGCCCTAACTCGCCCGGAACTGGGCGCGGCGGCGCGGGAATCCGTAATCAGTAGATTCTCGCCCGAGCGGTTCGCCGCTGACCTGAGCGCGCTCTACGCAGAGGCACTATCGCCGGCGCGCCGCCGCTGAAGGGGCGCCGCCAGGTCATCATCGCCCGCCCGGCAATGCGCCTCGGTCTGCGCCGCGCCTGGCGCTATACTAAAGCCGACAGGAGGCCCACTGCTTGCGTATCGGATTCCATGCTTATCTGCTGAACAGTGGCGACAGCTACCGGAACGCGGGGATCAGCCAGTATATCCGCCAACTGCTCACGGCGATGCAGGCGGAGATCACAGGCCATGATGTCACTGCGTTTGTAAACGGCGGCTTCTCCGAGCGCGATCTGTTCCCGAATACGCGCATCGTTCAGGCGAGCGGCTTCGGGGATAAGCCGCTCGACCGCATCCTATTCGAGCAGTACACGCTTCCGATAGCGGCGCGGCGCCTCAAGCTGGATGTCCTGCATGGAACGGCCTTCGCGCTGCCCCTCATGCTCCCATGCGCGGGAGTTGTGAGCATACACGACGTCAGCTTCCGATGGTTTCGGGATGCTCACCATTCCTCCAATCGACGGTACCTTTCTGCGATCAGCCGGCTCAGCGTTCGGAGAGCCAAACGCATCATCGCCGTTAGCCAGGCCACGGCCGATGACTGCGTGTCGCTGCTCGGCGCTGATCGCGAGCGCGTTCGCGTTGTCTATTGTGGAGTGGACCCCTTCTATCACCCGCGTCCCGCCGCCGATGTGGCGGCATTCCGAGCCGTGAAAGGCCTGACCGATCCGTATATCCTGTTCGTCGGAACGCTGGAGCCGCGGAAGAATTTGGGCAACCTGCTAAAGGCGTTCGCGCAGGCCCGGAAACGCGGTCTGAAGCACCGACTGGTTGTGGTGGGCGGCGCCGGATGGATGTATGAGGACATGCTGCGCCGCGTGCGCGAAGATGGCCTCGATGATGGGGTCGCCTTCGCCGGCTTCGCGCCGGCGGAGGAGATGCCGCTCTGGTACGGAGCTGCCGACGCCTTCGTCTACCCGTCGCTACTTGAGGGGTTCGGTCTCCCCGTTGCGGAAGCCATGGCGTGCGGAACGCCGGTTATCACCAGTAACACGTCATCAATGCCCGAGGTGGGCGGCGCGGCGGCGGCCTATGCGACGCCCACGAGCGTGGACGAGATTGCGGACCGTCTACTGGAAGTGGCGAACAACGTGGATTGCCGGGCGGCCATGAGCGCCGCCGGCCTCAAGCAGGCGGCGCGGTTCAGTTGGGACAAGGCGGCGCGGGAAACCATGGCCGTCTACGCCGAGGCAACGCAATGAAAGTCGCATTGGTGCACGACTGGCTGAACCAGTACGGCGGCGCGGAGCGTGTTCTCGAGGACTTCCACACGCTATATCCAGAGGCGCCGGTATTTGTGAGCATGTACGACCGGGAGCGCATGCCCGCCGAGTACCGGGACTGGGACATCCGGACCACATGGATGCAGCGCCTCCCACTTGTGAAGAAGAAGCACCAGCCGTTCATGCCGCTCTACCCGATTGCGTTCGAGAGCTTCGATCTCTCCGGGTACGACGTGGTACTCAGCAGTTCCAGCGCCTTCTGCCATGGCGTGCTGACGCGCGCGGAAACGTGCCATGTGTGCTACTGCCACACGCCAACCCGGTTTATGTGGGACTACTTCCATTATGTGAAGCGCGAAAACCTGGGGCGGATGACGCAGCGGGCGTTAGCGCCAATTCTCTTCCGGCTGCGCCCTTGGGATAAGGCGGCGGCGGACCGCGTGGATTACTGGATGGCCAATAGCCGGGTGGTGCAGCAGCGCATCGCCAAGTTCTATCGCCGGTCCAGCACGGTTATCCACCCGCCCGTGAATACGACGCGCTTCCAGCCAGCCAGTGGGCACGACGACTACTACCTGGTGTTGAGCCGCCTCATTGGATACAAGAGGATCGACCTGGCCGTCGAAGCTTGCACGCGGTTGGGCAAGCGGCTGATCGTGGCCGGCAGCGGGCGCGACGCGGAGTCGCTCAAGCGGCTGGCTGGCCCAACTGTTGAGTTCGTTGGGCGCGTGAACGACGAGCAGATGCGTACCCTGTACGCGCGGTGTAAGGCGTTCCTGTTCCCCGGCGAAGAGGATTTCGGCATTACT
This sequence comes from Armatimonadota bacterium, assembly GCA_036504855.1. Lineage (GTDB taxonomy): Bacteria > Armatimonadota > DTGP01 > JAKQQT01 > JAKQQT01 > DASXUL01. The sequence goes on from DASXUL010000122.1 coordinate 89,538, forward strand.
CCGCTGGAGGCAATGGCAAGCGGGCGGCCGGTAATCGCCTACGGCGCGGGGGGCGCCCTGGACACCGTGATCCCCGGGGTTACCGGCAGCTTCTTCATCGAGCCCACCGTGGACTCTCTGGCCGCGGCTCTCACGGCCTTCGACCCGGATGTATACGATCCGGCTGCCATCCGCGCCCACGCGGAAGGCTTTGACAGCGCGCTCTTCCGACAGCGCATCCAGGACTTCGTGGAGCAGTCCGTGGCGCGCTACCGCGCCGGCGTTCCTACCTTCGAGTAACGGCGGGGATGGCGCGTATGGAGCGCTCTCCACTGCACCGGAGCGGCTATCCGCGGTTCGCCCGGCTCGACGAGGTTCGCCCGGCAGGTCTGGAACCGGCGGCAACCTCTCGCGCGACGGCGGAACGCGCGCGGACCAGCGCCTCTTGTGGATCTATCGGAACCCATCCTGCCTCGCGGTACAGCCGGCATGCCCTATCCAGCAAGCTGTACGCTTCGGACAGGCGGCCCATCTTCAGGCAGACTCGTCCGAGCAGGTACGTTGAAATCGGATTCGCGGAGCATTGCGCCAGGCTCTCCCTAAGGCGTTTGGCCTGGACTTCAAGGCCTACGGATGTCGGCCGGCCGGACAATATGCCGCCGGGAGTCCGCTCGCCACGGTAGTAAGCGAACTGCGAGCGTAAGTATGCGGTGTCGAGGCCGCGGACCGAGCTCAACGGCGTCCGGCGGCCGGTGGCAACAAGGCGGTAAGCCACAATGTCTTGCGTGCCCGAGGCGAAGATGGGCTCAACAAACCGGTACCCGAAGCCCCTTACGCGCGCGAACAGCCCGGTATACCGGACGAAAGGCTCCTTGTGTGATGCATCTGTCAGCACGTCACGGCCGTTCGAGAGTTTCAACAGGGTAACCACGTGGCCGATGTTGCTCTCCTCGCCCGCGCCGTTTCGGAAAACCATCACCGCCCCCGCGTCGCTGCCGGATTTCTGGAGCAGGGCGGCAAGCAGCACCGACTGCAGGAGACACTGCCGTTCGCCGCGGTCTACAACTGATGAAAACTCAAATCCGCGGTCGAGGCTGAAGCGGGGAATAGCGCGCTTCTCCCAGTGGTGGAGATCGATGGCCTGCCTGCGCTCGGCGGCGGCCATCGCTTCGGGAGTGCGCGCGCGACGCCGATCGCCTCCGCGGGACTCGAGTTCGGCCACCCATGCCTTGGGCGGATCAGAGCGCGCCGCCCGACTGCGGGCGGGAGCAACCCCCTCCATCCACCTCTGGAAGGAGAGCGGGTCACCCTTACCGGTCGCTCGGTACGAGTCCTGCACGAAACGGTGGAACGCCGGGCTGCCGTAGGGATACGACTCGGCCGGCGAGACGCTTCGTTGCGGGCTCGTGCCGGGTGTTCGCGCGCAAAGCGCGAAAAGGCACGCCACCACTGAAACAAATCTGGTCTTCATGCTTGCAGACGCGCTGGGGCTCCGAGCGATCGGGGGGCAAGACGGCTATTGCGCCAGACGGCGTAACTCGATTATACCACCGGGCGCAACAGGCTAAGCGCCGATGCGCCTCGCAATGGCTTCCGCATGCTTTGGCCAGGGGCCAGCCGATGGCGCCGCGGACGTTAGGTCCGCTTACAAAAGAAGCGTGCGGGGGAACGTATGACGTTCCCCC
>DASXUL010000123.1:0-95106 GCA_036504855.1 Armatimonadota bacterium
GCGGCCAACTTGAAGTCCCTGGCCGCGCACGGCATCCTCAACGTTGGACCATGACATGAAACGAGAACCCGAGGGATACCCGATCCTCACGGCCGATGAGACGCGCCAGATGGATGCCCGGGCGCCGGAATACGGCCTGCCGCTGGCGCTGTTGATGGAGAACGCCGGCCGAACCGTTGCCGATGCCGCCGCGACATTCGGCGCGCGGCGCATCCTCGTGGCGGCCGGCGGCGGCAACAACGGCGGCGACGGATTCGTGGCGGCGCGGTTCCTCCGGGGCCGAGGAGCGCGAGTCTCCGTGGCGTGCGTGCGGCCGGTGGCGCAGCTAACCGGTATCGCTCGGTTGGCGGCGGACCGCTTTCTCGAAGTCGGCGGGTTCGTGGTCTCCCTGGAGGAAGCCAACTGGGAAGCCGCGGACCTCATCATCGACGCGTTGATGGGCACGGGGGCGTCCGGCGATGTCCGAGAGCCCATCGCCTCCGCCATCGCCGCCATTAATGCAGCGGATTGCCCGAAACTCAGCGTTGACGTCCCATCCGGCATGGATGCCGACGCCTATGGAGAACCGGGTCTGGCGGTGCGCGCCACGGTCACCGTGGCGCTTTCCGCCTACAAAAGAGGCTTGGTGCACTTCCCGGCGGCCGAGTGGGCTGGGCGCGTTATACTGGCTGACATCGGGTTCCCGCCGAGCCTGTACCCCCGGCCGGACTCCGTGGTGGTTAGTTCCTCCTTCGTTCGAATCGCGCTGCCGTCGTGGGGACGCGAGACCCACAAAGGCGCTCGCGGATCACTGCTGGTATTGGCTGGCTCCCGGGGGATGGCCGGGGCCGCGGCGATGTGCGCCAACGCCGCCGTGCGAACCGGCGCGGGCCTCGTCTACCTCGCGTGTCCCGATGCGCTCACCCCGGTCTACGAGGGCAAGCTTACCGAGATCGTTCTGCGTCCCGCGCCGGATGAAGGCTCCGGGCGTCTGATTCCGCAAGCCCTGGATGGCGTGCTGCAAGCGATGGGCACGGCGGATGCCGTCGTCCTGGGCCCTGGGCTTGGCGCGCAGGGGGCCACGCCGGATTTCGTGGAGCGCTTGCTGCCGCGCCTGGACCGGCCGTCCATCATCGACGCGGATGCCCTGAACATCATCGCTGCGGGAGGGCTGATGCCGCCGCCAGACAGCGTCCTCACGCCGCACCCAGGCGAAATGGCCCGTCTGCTGGGGTGTACGGTTCCCGATGTGCAGCGCGATCGCCCGGCGGCGGCCCGCGAGGCGGCGGAGCGGTTCAGGAGCGTGGTTGTGCTGAAGGGAGCCCACACCATCATTGCCCAGCCTGGCCGCGTCACCGCGGTGAACACGGTCAGCCACCCTGTACTCGGCACCGCCGGAAGCGGCGATCTGCTGAGCGGAATCATCGGCGCCCTGCTCGCCCAGGGAGCCTCCCCGTACGATGCCGCCGTCTGCGGCGTCCGCCTTCACGGAACAGCGGGCGTGCTGGCGGCGTCAAAATGGGGCGGTACGTTGGGCGCGACCGATATCCTGCGATTCCTGTCACGCGCCCGGGAAGCCCTGCTCACAGACCATGAGACCGAAGTCATACTGTAGTCCGCGCCGGTTCGCGGCCGTCGCTACGGGCCTTCTGGCCCTCGCCGGCTCGCCAGCCATATGCGATATATCTGTCACCTCCGACAGGCCCCTCTCGGCCCTGCTTCACGTAGACGGGCCCGGCGCTCCGGACGGATACGTGCACATGCAAGGCGCCGCCTGCAAGCTGCCGGCCGCCGGCCCTCCCAAGGCCGGTTGGGCATTGATCGTTGAAGATGAGGCCACGGGCAACGCGGCTCGCCTCCCGCTGCCCCCAACGGCCCAACCGAGCATTCGGGTCGCCCCGGGAGACTTCAGCCTCATCGCCGAAGTGCGCTACCAGATCCGGGACGCAGGGCGCATCCCCTCAACAGCGAAAGTCACCCTTCATCCCTCGACCGGGAGTGACCGCACCGTGAACGTGACGCCGGCGGACAAAGGCACAGCCGTTTTCCGCGATGTTCCGGCCGGCGCCGCTTCGTTTACGATCCGGGAAGTGCGACGCAAGCCCCGAACTGCGCTTGTCGACCTGCCGCTCACGCGCAAGTCCCCCATCCTCCTCCTGCCGTCCGCTGCGGATGCCGCCAGCCCGGATGCCCCAACGCGTCCGCGTCCGGTGGCGAGGCCAGGCATTCTGAGCGGCGCGCTTGGGTTTCTCATTGCATTGGCGGTGTTGGCCGCCGCAACGGCCTTGGCGGTCCGGTCATTGCGGCAGCGCGGCGTTACCGCGGAATCCGCACTCCTGAAGTTGGGCATCCAACTGCCGGATCAACCCGAGGACATCCCTACCGTGGCGGCCCCTCCGCCGCCCCCGCCGGACCCCAGCGTGTGCCAGTTCTGCGGCGCTCGCAAGGAACCTGGCGCAGCGTGCGCCAACTGCGAGGTTGGCTCGGCAGCGCCGCAGCCCTTTGCGCGCTCGGCAGGTCAGAAACGTCTGGTGGTTGTGGCGGGGCCGCGGATGGGCGAAACGATCCCGCTCTCCACCTCCCTCAGCATCGGACGCGACCCCGCGTGCGATCTGGCGATCGTGGATGACTCGGCGCTGTCGCGACGTCATGCGAGCATCGAGATGAGCGCCGCCGGGGCCGAGATCGCTGATCTAGGGTCCTCCAACGGCGCCTTCGTCAACGGCCGCCGGGTGCAGCGCCAGTCGCTTCGCGCCGGCGACGAGATCACTTTGGGAGCGTCGCGCTTCCGGTACGAGGAGTAGACGCATGCGGTCTCGCATCCTGCTGCAGTGGCTGGCCGGCGCCGTTGGCGGATTCCTCGGCTGGTGCCTGGTGGAACCCTGCCCGTGGTTGACAACGGACCCGGGCCCGGGCCAGCCGCCGATCCCCATGTCAGCGGCGCAGCTGATGACCTTCGGCCTCGTGGTCGGAGCGTGCATCGGCGCGCTCATAGCGGCGGCCTATGGGGCGGGCGCGCCCGCCCGCCGCAACCGTTATCTGTTTCTTGGTTTCATCTCCGGAGCCGCCGGCGGGGCCATCGGGCTGCTGCTCGGCCAATCGGTTTACCAGCTCATTGGCGGGATCTCCGAGGCCGGCGCCGAGAATCGCATGGCGGGCCCGCTGGGCTACCTAGGTCTCATCGCCGCGCGTTCGCTGGGCTGGGCCGGGATCGGCGCGGGGCTGGGAATCCTGCAGGGCGCCATCAACGGGTCATGGCCGCGCAGCCGGAACGGGTTGGTGGGCGGCGCTCTCGGCGGATTCGCGGGCGGGCTTATCTTCGCGCTTCTCTCGTTGCTGGTGCGCGTGACAACCGATTCCCTCACGGGAGCCTCTCCGTTCTTCTTCCTCACCGGTGAAGCGAACCGCGCCATCGCCCTCACGCTGATGGGCAGCGCCATCGGCTTGTTTGTGGGCCTCACGGAGCGGATGCTCCGTCGCGCATGGGTACGCGTTCGCCTGGGCCGCAATGAAGGCATGGAGTACCTGTTGGAGAAGCCGGTGAACTCGGTTGGGCGCGATGAGTTGTGCGACGTCCCGCTGTTCGGTGACATGCAGGTGGAACGGCAGCACGCGACCATCAGCGGTTCCCGCGGCACGTATGTCATTGATGCCCTCGCTGAGGGCGTAGCGGTGAACGGGCAGCCGGTGCAGCGCGCCCCGCTGCAGGATGGAGACGTGATCTCTGTGGCCGGCCGCGAGATCGAATTCCATCAGAAAGGCTCGCCCCGGGTTGTTGGCGCCGTAGACGTGGCGCGCCCGGTCATCGCGCCTCCGCCGCTGCCCGAAGGCCTCTGCCCGTTCTGTGGTCAGAGGAAGGACGCGAAGGGGGCCTGCGCCTGTTCGCCGTCAGCGGCGACGGGAGCTGCTCCTGTTGACGCGCCCGTGCCAGCGCCTGGCGCGCCCCGGCTTGTAGCGCTTGCCGGCCCGCACGCCGGGCAGTCCTTCCCGCTCGAGAAGGCGGAAGTTACGGTAGGACGCTCCCCGGATCAGGATATCCCGCTCGCGAACGACGCCGCGGTGTCCCGACGGCACGCCCGCCTGATTGTCGCATCCGCCAACGTGGAGGTGCTGGACGAGGGCTCTTCCAACGGCACATTCGTGAACGGCGCGCGGGTGCAGCGCCGCGCTCTGCACACGGGAGATGAGATCCGCTTCGGTGAGACCCGGTTCCGGGTGGAGGGGGCTTGAGCGCGGACGCCCTCGCCCTGTGGGCCGGGCGAGTGTGCGAAACCGCCGGTCTGGGCGCCAACTCCCGGCTTCTGGATGTGGGGGGCGCTCCGGGAGCGCTGGCGGCGGCCATCCGGGACGCCGGCTGCGCCTACGTCTGCGTTGCCGACCCCCGCCCCGCCCCTCTCGCCCCCGCCTGGGTGGACGCTCGCGCCGAGGCCCTGCCGTCCGATCCGAACAGCTTCGATGCCGTTCTGTTCAGCCACGTTCTCCATCATTTGGAGGATCCGGGCGTCGCCGTGCGTGAGGCGGCTCGCGTGCTCACTCCCGGCGGAGCGTTTTTGATCCGTTTCGCCTCGCATGCGGACCTGAGGGCCGATCCGCGCGTCCAGTGGATGCCGCGCTTACTGGAGTCGGCGTTGTTGGCCATCCCGGACACGCCGCGCATCGCCGCACTCGTGGAGGATGCAGGCTTGAGCGTGGTCTCGGTGGACGCCGTCGAGACGCCGGCCTGCGGCACGCTGGAGGAGTTCGCCGAAGACGTGGCGTTGCAGGCCGCCCGCGAGTGGGCGATGCGCGGCGACTCTTCGCCGGACCCGCGGCCGGAGGCGCGTCGTTGGGCGGCGGATGGTTTTGCGGCCCCGCCTCCCGTGCGGGAATCACTGCTTCTGGCGCGAAAGCCGCCGAGCGTGGCATAATGCACCGGGCGTTGCAGCGCCCGCACTTCGCAACGGGAGAGCAGATGGAAAAGACGTTTGTGATGCTGAAGCCGGATGCCGTGCGACGCGGCCTGGTTGGCGAGATCATCGGCCGCTTCGAGCGAAAGGGCCTGCGCATCGTGGAGATGCGTCACCTCACCCCCTCTCGCGCCTTGGCGGAGGAGCACTATGCGGTCCATCGCGGCAAACCGTTCTACGATGCGGTTGTGGACTTCATTACATCCGGTCCGGTGGTGGCGATGGTGCTGGAGGGCCCTGAGAACAGCGTGGCCATGGTGCGCCAGATGATGGGGGCAACCGCTCCATGGGACGCCGCGCCGGGGTCCATCCGCGGCGATTTCGCCAGCACAACCCAGCAAAACCTCGTGCACGGCTCCGACAGCGTGGAGACCGCGCATTCCGAGATCGCGCTCTGGTTCAGCTAAGCCGCGCTCGCTGTTCCGCAACAGGTTGCACTTCGAGCACCCTGTTGACGAGCGTGACGAGGCGGACGGTGCGGCGGCCCTGGCGGACGTGCCGGAACTCCAGAGCCACGATGATCTGTTTGACGGCCGGGTCGCCGTCAAAGCCGTCCACGATGCTGAGCCGGCCCTGAGCGTCGGGCAGGGTCGCCAGGCGTTGGCCGTTGAAGCGCCAGGGAGCGTCCGCGCAGGGCGCCAGCTCGGTCCACGGGAGTTTTTGCACCCGCTCTATCTCCGTGGCCGCCAACTGATATGCCTCCGCAAGACCCGACTGCTTGATCGACACCGGATTTCCCCCAACGCTCACAGACTGAATCCCCACATGGTCGTATTCCATGTGGATCGGTCTCGTGCACGTCAGGGGAAAGGACTACCCCAAGCGGGCCCAGTGCATCATCCGGCCGCTGGTTGCTCGAAGGCATGAGGGCTGTGGCATCGAATCGGCGGCGTGCGCCTCACTCTGTGGCCATGTGCTCCATGATCATCCGTACTCGCTCGTCGCGGCCGCGGCGACGGTTGATGTTCAGGAGGAGCTGCATCGGCGGAACCGGGATGGCCCAGCCCTCCCAGGAGACGGTCTGCAAGTGGCTCGCGGCATACCGCCCGGAGTCGTTCGGGTCTGGGGCGTCGAGACTGTCCTGCGGCTCGAACGCCATGGTGATCTCGCACCCGTGGAAGACCGACCCGAAGGCCCCGCACACCCAGCCCTCGCACTCGGTTAGCGGCCGGAGCGTATCCGGCGCGAACAGGTTGCGCACCTGGACGAGGTCCGAAACGTGGGGGAACATGATGTCGATCCCGGCGGGCACGACCTCGATGCCGCGGATGGCCATCGCCGCGCTGCCGAAGAGGAACCACTCCAGGCCGCGGCCGTCGATGGTCCTGAGGAAATGCAGCAGGCCTTCGCGCCAGTGCGGGCTGCCTGAACGCCTCGCCTCGCCGTAGACCAGCTCGGCGTAGCGGACGAAGTTGGCGGCCGCGCAATCGACGTGCGGCAGGCTCGGGGACAGCGTTTTTACGTAATCGTCTCCGTCTCGGGTGAAGTAGTCGCTCTCGACCAGGCCCCGTTGGCCCGGAGCCACGTCGGAGAGCCGAAAGACCAAGCCTTCGTCACACTCTGTCACAGATGCTTCCATCGATGCCTCCTGTTCGTCGTTCCTGCTGAGTTTATTGGGCGGCGATGGCGCATCTTCAAGGTTTCATCTGCCTGAGAAGCGGCAGACGGTCGGTACGGAAGCAGTCTTTAACTCGGTTCATCAGGCCCTTTGGCGCGGCGACGCTGTTGAGTTCCCCCGTGGCCGGTTTGCCGTGCACCCACCGAGTGCTCGATCGGATGGACCCAGGGGCTCTGTCGGGGCAAGGGGCCGGCGAGGATCCGCGGACGGTGTGGACCGTACAGCTCAGTCCCCGGGGCGATCTGGCGGCAGGGCTCTCCGTTCGCGTTTCTCGGGAGGATCCGGCTGCGGCGCGCCGTGCAGCCGTTCCGGCAGTGCGGACCCCGTCTGCGAATCGACCGCTCGGACGCTGACAACTTCCGAACAATCGGAAGCGTGTTGGCGCCTGGCTCTGTTCCCTCCCATCTTGAACCGTATGGCCGCTAATCCCCCATCGGGGCCGCCCAACCGAGCCCATCATGGGGGTTCGACGCCCGCTCCGCCCAGGGCAGCAGGCACACATAGATGTTCTGACGTTCGGAGGCGACGGCATCCAACTCCAGCGGCCAGCCATTCGCGTCCATCACCTCGGCGGCGTCTCGTTCAATCTCTTCAATGAAACGGCGGTCGTAGAACCGCACGGCGTCTCGCACCGTGGCGACATCCGCCAGGGCCACAGCGTGGTGATTCACGAATACTGTCTTGAGCTTGCGAGGGCGGGTCAACATGCCGATACCTCCTTTTGGACCTCATCGGCATGTTGCCTCGCGGGCCTTACGCGCCCCTTAACGGCGGTCCAAGAGTGGCCAAAGTCATGAGACGGTACACGATCCAAACGTGAAGGAGTAGAGGCCGAACCGATCGGAATCGGAGGAAAGGCGCAAGATATGGCGCCCGAACTTCGCGTTCTTCGTCAGATCGTACATGCGCGGGGCATCCACCGTGATGTACGACCGACCATCCGGGGCGTAATGGATGTCCGCCCCCTTGTCGGCTTTCTCCACGGCCTTGCCGTCCTGGGTAACGTAAACGCGGAGCGGCTTTCCGTCTTCCGGTTTGATGACCGCGTGAGCATCCAGGGCATGGTACGCGAGGGCAACGAACTCGTCCGGGTTCCGCGAGGCGTGGATCACCGCCTCCGGCGTGGCCTCCCAGCGGCCGACCAGCACTGGAGCGCCGTCCTCGTAGGTCGACGGTTCCCGGTAGGTCCCCGTGCGATCCGGCGCGAAGCCGCCGGGGTTGCTGAGGCGCCCGCGCTGGTAGCCGGCGTAGACTTCCGGGGTGGTGGGATAGCACACGGCGTTTTCGGAGTCGGTGTCGCGCACCGGGGCCATCGGTTTCGGCAGTACGATCGACGGGTTCGCCTTCTTCAGCAGAGCCTGGATCTGCAGTTCGGTTTCGCGGTAGCCGCCCTCGCCGGCGTGGTCATCAACGATCACCCCCTCGTCATTGATCAGGTAGTGGCGCGGCCAGTACTGGTTCGCGTATGCCTGCCAGTTCTTGTAACCCGAGTCAACGAGGATCGGGTATGGAAGGTCGAACCGCTTCACGGCGGCTTGTACATTGGCTTTGTCGTGGGCGAAACCGAATTCCGGGGTATGGATACCGACGATGAGAAGGCCAGCTTTGGCGTAGCGCTCGTTCCATGACTTCAGATACGGGAAGGTGCGCACGCAGTTGACGCATGTGTACTCCCAGAAGTCCACCAGAACCGCGTGAACGGGCTGTCCCCCTGGCAGCCGGTGCGTGCGCACAATCTCCTTCATGGAGAGCGGCGGGCTGTTGATCCAGTCGCCCGCGTCACCCGCGAATTCGGGAGCGCGCACCTTCGCGTATCCCCTCTGATTGCTCAGCGCCACGATTCCCCCTATCACGAGGCCCAGGCACAACAGGGCCGCTACTTTCTTCATGGGATGTTCCCTCCAATGCAAGCATGACGCGCGCCCCTTGAGGCGAGTTCCCAAGCGCGCCCGACCCACGGATGATGGTCGAATCTGCAGGAAGGTTGGGCGGAGGCTGAATGTGATAGGATAGCAGGCAGGAGGACCCGCTGAGCGGGAACCAGCGGGTTCCGCGAACTCGGCGCCGGAAGGCCGCCGCACGGGAGGCGAACCATGGATAGCAGCGAGATTCTCAGCGTATCGGAAGTGGCCCTCTGGGTGGGCGACATAGACCGAGCGGTTGCGTTCTACCGCGACAGGCTGGGTTTTGCGGTTGAGAGCTTCAGCCCCGGGCAGAATGCATTCCTGCGGGCTGGCGACTTCCTGCTCGTGCTCTTTTCGCCTGCCGATCCGGGGACCGCGCTGGCCGAGGAATACCTGGCGCGAACCGGCGGACCCCGCGGCGACGTCTACCACATCGCCTTTCGGGTGGACCCAGATAGGCTGGACCCTATGGCGCATCGCCTTGGCGCCGACGGCGTCTCCGTGAAGGGGCCAGTGGAGTTCGCCTCGGGCCGCCGATCGTGGTTCCTCGATGATCCCGACGGCCACTATATTGAACTGACGGACAGGTAGCCGTCACCATCCAGCCATCTGCACCTGGCGCTCTTCCGCGGGTTCCTGCCGTTGGAGAGCCTCTCCTCGCCGTGATGCCTCCGGCCTGATACGGATGAACGGCGATTCCCCGGAAGGCGGGTTTGACGATGCGATCCACTGTTTGGCTTGCGCTGGCCTTGTGCGCCCTCGGCTCTGCTCCGACTTGCCGCGCGGAGAAGATGGCGAGCGCCTTCTCATCTCCTCCGGCGTCGGCGCGGCCGTGGGTATACTGGTTCTGGCTCAACGGCAATACCACCAGAGAAGGGATCACCGCGGACCTGGAGGCGATGAAACGCGTCGGCATCGGCGGCGCGCTGATCATGGAGGTGGACCAGGGCGCGCCCCAGGGCCCCATCGGGTTCATGAGCCCATCCTGGATGGACCTGTTCCACCACGCCTCAGCCGAGGCGAAGCGCCTCGGCCTCGAGATCAACATGAACAACGACGCCGGCTGGAACGGCAGCGGCGGACCGTGGATCAAGCCCGAGCAATCCATGCAGAAGGTCGTTTGGACTGATACCGACGTCCAGGGGCCGCGCCATTACGCTGCCGCGCTGCCGCAGCCCGAGACCATCGCCGGCTACTACCGCGACACCGCCGTTCTGGCCTTCCCGAAGCCGGGACCCTACCGCATTCCGGGCATCCTGGTGAAGGCGGCGTTCCAGGTCGGCTCTGTCAGCCCATCTGCTTCAGAGGACGTGGCGCGCGAAATGGTCATCGACCGCGCGCAAATCGTCGACGTCACCGCCAAAATGGACGCAAGCGGCCGCTTCGTGTGGGACGTCCCGCCCGGCGAATGGACGGTGGCGCGGTTCGGTCATACCAGCACCGGGGCGGTCAACGCGCCGGCCCCGCTGAGCGGTCGCGGCCTTGAGTGCGACAAGCTGAGCGCGGAAGGCGCCGAGGCCAACTTCAACGCGATGATGGCACTGCTTGCTGCGCGCGAGCGCCCCCGCGCCGGCGGCGCCCTCGTTGCCACTCACGTCGATAGCTGGGAGAACGGATCACAGAACTGGACCGGCGCTATGCGCGAAGAGTTCACGAAACGGCGCGGCTATGACCCGCTGCCGTTCCTCCCCGTGATCACCGGCCGCGTGGTGGGCAGCTCCGAGACCTCTGAACGGTTCCTGTGGGATCTGCGGCGCACCATTTCGGAGCTTGTTGTGGAGAAGTACGCCGGCACGATCCGGGACCTGGCGCACGCGAACGGCCTGCGGTTCACCACCGAAGCCTATGGGGGACCGTGTGATGATATCCCGTACGGCGGGCAGGCGGATGAGCCCATGGGCGAGTTCTGGATGGGCGGAGGTTCGATGGAGACGTGCCGGGGAATGGCCTCGGCGGCGCATGTCTACGGCAAGCCAATCGTCGGCGCGGAGTCCTTTACGGCGGGAAGCGAAGAGCGATGGCTACAACACCCGGCGTCCATCAAGGCGCTTGGAGACCGAGCGTTCTGCGAAGGCATCAACCGCTTCGTGTTCCACCGCTACGCGATGCAGCCCTGGGTGGACAACCGCCGGCCCGGGATGACCATGGGCCCGTGGGGGCTCCACTACGAGCGCACGCAAACGTGGTGGGAGCAGTCCCGAGGGTGGCACACGTATCTCGCGCGCTGTCAGTACATGCTGCGCCAGGGCAGGTACGCAGCCGACATCTGCTACCTCCAGGCGGAGGCTCCGCCGCAGGGGTTCAACGGTCACAAGCTACGCGGGTACGCATGGGATGAGTGCAGCGCTGAAGTGGTTCTCGACCGCATGTCGGTTAGGAACGGTCGAATCGCGCTGCCCGGCGGAATGACGTATCGCGTGCTGGCGTTGCCCTCCACGACAACGATGACTCCGGCCCTCCTGCGCAAGATCGCCGCCCTCGTGAAGGCCGGCGCAACCGTTACGGCGCCCGGTCCCCGTCCGATGCGGTCGCCCAGCCTGAGCGCGTTCCCGGGCTGCGACGACGAGGTGGCCCGCCTTGGCGCGGAGTTGTGGGGAGACGGCGCGGCTCAGAGCGCCATGGCACGCCGGGCTGGCAAGGGGCGCGTGCTGTGGGGATCAACGCCCGAGCAGGCGCTCGCCAATGCGGGGGTCGGCCCGGATTTCGCCGGCGGCGCGCTCCTCAACTGGATCCACCGCACCGACGGGGATACGGAAATCTACTTTGTGGCGAACCCCTCCCCGAACCGTTGGGCGAGCGTGTGTACGTTCCGCGTTACCGGCAAGACCCCGGAGTTGTGGTGGCCCGACACTGGGCGAATGGAACGCGCGCCCGTGTTCCGCGCGGCCAACGGGACCACCCGCGTGTACCTGTCGCTGGGCCCAAGCGGCTCTGTGTTCGTCCTGTTCCGCGCGAAGTCGAACAAGATCGCGCCCGTGGTGGCCGTTCGGCGCAACGGCGCGGCGCTCATCTCGCTCACCGATGTCGCGGAGCCGAAGATCGTGGTCCAGAAGGCCGTGTATGGCGTGCCCGGCGACGAGATCCGCACCCGCGACGTTCGTGTCCGGTTGCAGCGCATCATCGACGCCGGAGAGCGGACCTTTCAGGTAGCGCGCATGGCCGATGGCGACGACCCCGCGTACGGCATCGTGAAAACCCTGAGGGCGGAGTATACAGTCGGCGGGAAGCGCGCCGCGTTGTCCGGCACGGATCCCGAAACCGTCTCGCTGGAAGCGCCGGCGCCGCATTACCCGCCCGTTGAGTTGACCGGCGCGGGCGGCGGCGTCCGCCTCACCGTATGGAAGGCGGGCCGGTATGCGTTGTCGCAGTCGAGCGGCAAGGATCGCGTCGTTACCGTTTCCAGGGTTCCGCCGCCCTTGACAGTTGCTGGGCCGTGGGCAGTCCGGTTCCCGTCTGGAGCCGGCGCCCCCGCCCGGATAGCGCGAAAACGGCTGGCGTCGCTCTCGGAGGACGCGGACGAAGGCGTGCGGCACTTCTCCGGCACGGCGACCTGGACAGCATCGTTTCCGGCGCCGCCGTCGCTGTTCGGCAAGGGCCGGCGGGCGATGCTCGACCTCGGTGACGTGCAGGTGATCGCCGAGGCGGCGCTGAACGGAAAGCGCCTCGGCATCCTCTGGAAGCCGCCGTATTGCGTCGATGTTACCTCAGCGTTGCGGCCCGGGAGGAACGAGTTGGTCGTGAAGGTGACCAACCTCTGGCCCAATCGCCTCATCGGCGATGAGGGGCTGCCGGAGGACAGCGATCGCAATCCCGATGGCACGTTGAAGGATTGGCCGAACTGGCTGCTGGATGTCCAACCCAGTCCCACCGGCCGTCTCACGTTCACCACATGGCGCCTGTGGCGGGCCGCCGATCCTCTGCCCAAATCCGGCCTGATCGGCCCGGTTACGATCAGGCCGGGTCAAACGGTGGACCTGAAGTAGAATCAGCCCATCACGTGGGCGGGGTATCGGCGCTGCCGTACCGATCAATGCTGATTACGATTGCCTCGGGTGACCGTCCCGGCGCGCTTACATACCGGCAGGCGAACGAGTGCACGTTCCCGGGCGCCCAATAGCCCGCTGATTCGGGTGGCCTGATCAGCCGGGCGTTGGGAGCACTGCCAGAAAGCAAGCGGATGGCGTTTGCGGCGGCGATGCTCCGGGCCTTTTCCCCTCCCAGAGGAAAGGCAAATGCCTTCGCCACCTGGAAGGAGGAGTATAGGAGAACGAGCCCGATCCAGATTGGCGCGAGTGCCGCGAGCCGCCGCTCCCAGGAGGGCTTCATGAGGCGAAACGCCACGAACGCGGTGAGAGCGAGGCATGTTAGCACGGCTACGTCCACCCAGCGGCCCAAGCCCTCGTAGGGCGCCCGCTCGTGGCTTGCCGCCGCGATGCCGAACGCCAGAAACGCCAGCGCAGCGCCTCCTGGGCCGAGGCGCTTGTGGATCACCGCCACGACGGTGACGGCCAACCACCACACCATCGCCCCCGCGACCGTTTGGAGCAGCCACACCTGTTCGAAAAACGAGAACGGCTTCAACGTAAACAGGTCGGCATGCATGCGATGCTCTCCCCTAAGGCGTCGTGCAGAAACAACCTGTGCGAGTTCCCCTGTCGCCCCACGTCACGCTGAGCGAAGCGAAGGGTCTCGGCCTGACCGAACTACACAGACGGGCTTCCAGACACTCCGGCAAAGGTCGTACGGCATTGGCGGTCACGCATTTCGTGTTGAATGGCAAGGCCGAGACCCCTCGTTCCTCGGGGTGACGTGGGGCGACGGCTGGGTTCACCTGCACAGGTTATTCCATTACGGCGCCTAACGGCTGTTAGGAGACCGCGTTACGCGTCGGGAAAGAGCCGGCGGAACCGCTCGTCGTCGAGAGAGCGGACGACCGGAGCGTTGGGCAATGAACGACGGATGATCTCGCCGTAACGCATCGTCATGAGGCGCGGGTCCATGATGCACACCACGCCGGTGTCTTCGTGAGAACGGATGAGACGGCCGAACCCCTGCTTCAGCACGAGGATGGCGGCGGGCAGGCTGTAGTCGTTGAACCAGTCCTGGCCGGTGGCCTTCAGGCGCTCCGTGTTCGCTTGCACCACGGGGTCTTCCGGATGCGCAAACGGCAGGCGGTCGATGATGACGCACGAAAGCGTGTCTCCGGGGATGTCCACGCCCTCCCAAAACGAGGCCGTCGCCAACAGGATGGGGTTGCTCTCGGCCCGGAACCAGTTGAGCAGCTTCGGGCGCGGCCAGTCATCCTGGGTCTTGATGGGAAATGGCATGTGGTGTTCGCGCAACACTTCGGCCACTTCCCGCATCGCCTTGTAAGACGTAAACAGGTACAGCGCGCGGCCCGACGTGCGCTCGATCAGCGGCACAGCCGCGCGAGCAATCGCCTCGTTGTACGTCGGGGCATTCGGCGACGGAAGGCCGGACGGGGCATAGAGCACGGCCTGCTGGCTGTAGTCGAAGGCCGGCGGCAGGATGACGTCCATGCTGGCATCCAGTCCCCAGCGGCGCTTGATAAAGTCCAGGCTGTCGTCCGTGCCCAGCGTGGCGGAGGTGAGGATGCTGATCTTGAAGGGCCAGAGGTGGTCCCGGAGATGGGAGGCCACATCCAGGGGGGCGGAGTTGATGGAGAACATGATTGCCGCGTCCGCCTTGCCAAGCGCCGTCCGCTGCCCCATCCCGGTGCACTGAAGCCAATGGACGTGGTTGGCGTTTGGCCCCGGTTCCTCGCTCATCACCTCCTCGAAGTGCATCCATCTGAGCATCAGGCCCTGAGTTTGCGCCACAAGAGCATCGCGCTGGAGGAGCGCCTTCTGTTTGGCGGACTCCGCGCTGTCATCCAGCAGGATATACTCGTCCACGGGCGCATCCTTGATAAAGTCGAGGATGTCCGAGAGGGCGGTTACGAACGCTTGGGCAATCTCCAAAAGGCGCGGGTCGCGGTAGAGGCGGCGCGTGCGGAACCCGAACTTCTCCGCCCACTGGAGGAAACGCTCATCCGCATCGCCAAGCGCCTGCTCCTCGGCCCAGGGAATGCCTTTGAGGCGCTTCACGATCTTGCGGAGCAGGTTGCGAGCGGCGAAGCGGCCCACGGAAACGGTGAAAGCGTTTGTGGCGGCGTCTTCAACCTTGTGCGCCTCATCGAAGACCACGATCTTGTGCTTTGGCAACACGGCGCCGCCGCTGGCCACGTCGGTCATGTACATGGCGTGGTTGGCCACGATGATGTCCGCCTCTTCCAGCCCGCGACGCGCCTCCACGTAGGGACAACGGTGGTAATGATCGCAGCGAGGGCCGTGGCACTCTTCGCTGGCGCAGGTGAGCTCCTGTCGCCAGAGGGTGTTGTTTACGCGGAACGGCAAGGTGGCGACGTCGCCGTCCCACGCGCCGTCTCGCCAGATCTCCATCACCTGGTCGAGCTGTTCGCGGTCCTCACCCACAGGCGGCAACAGCCGGTCTGCCTCTTCCAGGTGGAGCGGGCAGAGGTAGTTCTGGCGACCCTTCGCCAGCACGTACTTGAACGGGCGGCCATACGTGCGCTCCAGGAACTTGAGGTCCTTGTCCATGAGCTGGCTCTGCAAGGCGATGGTTCCCGTTGAGATGACCGCGCGCGTGTCCTGGCCAAGCAGCGGCACCAGATAGGCCATCGTCTTTCCGCTGCCGGTTCCGGCTTCGATGACGGCGTTCATCCCCTCGGCGATGGCCCGCTCCACCAGTTGCGCCATGCGCTCCTGCTGGGGCCGGGGCTCGTAGCGAGGGAGCTCCGCAAGTATCTGGTGCAGCTTGTCCGTCACCATTCCGCGAAGGCCTCTTCCTTCACCGCAAGCTGTCCACACGCGGCGGCGATTCCCTGTCCGCGCTCCTGCCGTTGGGTAACGGCAATGCCGGCCGCCTCCAGGACGCCTCGGAAGCCGCGGAGGGAACGCGGATCGGGCGCGAAATGCTCAACCCGGGAGAGGGCGGGGTTCCAGGGGATCAGGTTCACATGAGACGGCGTACCGCGGAGCCGGCGCGCCAGGGCGAGAGCTTCCTCTTCGGTATCGTTGTCTCCACCCAACATCACGTACTCGAAGGTAACCCGGCGGCCCGTGCGGTTGAAGTAATAGCGGGCCGCATCCAGCACGGCGTCGAAACTGTGCTTTCGCGCTACCGGAACCAGGGCCTTGCGCGTATCATCCGTGCCGGCGTGCAAGCTGACCGCCAGGGTCAGTTGAAGGCGCTCGTCGGCAAGCCGTCGCATCTCATCGGGGATGCCCACGGTGCTGATCGTGATGCCTCGCATCCCGATGCCAACCTCTTCGTTCAGGAGGCGGACCGCCTTCAGCACGTTGTCCAGGTTCCAGAGCGGCTCGCCCATTCCCATGAACACAACGTGGTCCACCCGACGCCCCTCAACCGGTCCTGCCCAACGGGCGGCCGCCAGGACGTCCGCGGCCGCTAGCGCCTGCCCCACGATCTCGCCGGCTGTGAGGTTGCGCGTGAAGCCCATGGTGGCCGTGGCGCAAAAGCTGCACCCGGCCGCGCAACCCACCTGCGATGATACGCACACCGTGGCGCGGTCGGCGTACGGCAGAAGAACGGCCTCAACGGCCACGCCGTCTGCCAGGCGCAAGAGGAACTTCGTTGTGTGATCCGGCGCTTCCTGCGCGGCCGCCACCGCTGGCCGCCCCACGGAATACCGGTGGCCCAGCGACTCGCGCATGCCCTTCGGCAAGTCCGACATATCCTCGAACGCGGAAGCGCGCCGCTCGTAGAGCCATGCGGCAAGCTGGTTCCCGCGGTAGGCGGGCTGCCTCAGCCCCGCCGCCGCCTCACGCAATTCCTCGCGCGTGCGTCCAAGCAGCGCCGGCCGTATAATCTCCACTGGTTTCCCGTTCCTCTCCATAGTGCTGTAATCGCTCATCTGTTCGGTCTCATTATACCACGCCGGGCCCCAGAGGACCGGGCCGTATGAGGCGACTCCTCGCCACAGAGGATAGGGGCGGACACGGCAATCGGTTTCCGCACGCCTCGCTCTGTCCATCCACTGAACGGTAGACGGCCGGGCCTATCGGTAGGGACACGGCGCGCCGTGTCCGCCCCCTACCCTTTGTGGAGAAGCGCTACGCACATCGTCGGCGGGCTCCCAGCTACACGCGAACACAGCACTCAGTCGGCCATGTGCCAGCCAAGCGCCGACGCGTTCGCCGCCGTGGCCGCTGCCGTCAGTTCGGGATACGGCGTGTCCGTTATGCTCACAAGCCCGATGTTGTAGTTTTCGCCATCGAAGTAGCGCCCT
Organism: Armatimonadota bacterium; assembly: GCA_036504855.1. Taxonomy (GTDB): domain Bacteria; phylum Armatimonadota; class DTGP01; order JAKQQT01; family JAKQQT01; genus DASXUL01. The sequence goes on from DASXUL010000123.1 coordinate 16,780, forward strand.
GTGGTGGGTTCGTCCACGTACTGGAACCAGTGGGCGCCAACGAAGGCCGGACGCGCCGCAACGGACCGCATGTACTCCGCGTAGAACCGACCCCGTTCCCGCTGATCGGAGGCCTGCACTAGCCCCGGATGGAACATGCCTCGGTCCAGCGCGCCGAAGTGGAACTCGCCGACGATGCAGGGCGCCGCCAAGGTGTCCGTGAATGCCCACTTGGACGGGTCCAGAGTGCGGGAGTAAATGTTGAACGACACCACGTCGCAGGCCAGGGCGGCTTCCTTAACCGTTTCCGGGGTCCAGGCCGCGAACCGGCAACCGAGGTAGAGATGGTTGGGATCGTGTTTCCTCAGCGTCGACCTGACGATGGCGAAGTACGTCGCCGCGTACACCGAAAGGAAGGCGGATTCATCGGCCTTCAGCGCCGGGGTGACCGAGGACGGCTCCTTGAATGGCTTGCGGACCTCGTCCCAGGATGCAAACGTCGTTCCCCACGCGGCGTTCAGCTTTTCCACCGTGCCGTATTTCGCCAGGAGGTTGCCTACCAGGGCGCGTTTGGCGGGTTGGGCCGGGCCGGTGGAGAAGACGCCGCGCACGAGGGCGTAGCGTCCGGCGTCATCCCACCCAGCCCAGGAAAGCTCGTTATCGACAAAGTAGCCGATACAGGATTGGTCGGCCTTCCGTCGGTCGGCGGCGGCGCCCAGGCTGGCCTCGGCGGCGCGGGCGAACTCGGGGTCGAACGGGTCGGGCATCTCGCCCCACAGGTCCGCGCCCGACGGCACGCGCGCGAAAGCGCCGCCGACGCCGAGGGTTGCGGTATAGGGCATGCGCCCGGCAGCCTCCAGAGGCTCGCTGGACCAGTTGCCGATCGTGTTGAAGCTCCAGGCGCGCAGTCGGTCGAGGGTGCGCTCGGTCCAGGCGGCCTCGTAGGCCGCGCCGTACTTCCGCTCAAGGTTCGCGCCGTAGAAATCGAACGCGCGTCCACCCTTCACCGGCCCGCGATGGATGTTGGCCACCTGCGAGAAGTGGGCAGCCAGCGGGCTCTCCGGTTCCGGCAGCCACGTGAACATCGACTCCCGCGTCTGCACCAGGGTCTCCGATCGGGGCTGCACCACGTCCACGCCGATCGAGATGAACGGGTAACCATTCGGCGTTACCAGCGTCCAGCGTCCGGCCAGCTTTTCGGCGCGAAAGAACCCGGTCGCCCGGGACGGGAGGCCGCCAAGCGCGCCGCCGTAAGCGTCGAGGCCGCTCGGAGCCGCGCCGGCCTTCAGCGCCTCACGCTCCTCGGAGTCTCGCTTCTTCAGGTCAGAGTCTGAGCGCACCTTGCCGGGCCAATCGGCCCCCGTATACTGCCCAAAGCGATCGAGCAGCCCCGCGTACCGGTCGCCTTTCGGTTCGGCCAGGCGGATGGAGTGTACGCGGATCGAGCGAGGCCCGGCGGGGCTGTGCATGAACAACTGGAAAGCGTGGATGTGGGTCAGCTCAATGGCGCCGGTGGCGGCGCCGAGTTGCATTGCGCCGCCGGGCAAGAGAGGCGGCGCTCCGCGCATACCGCGGTCGTCAGCGCCGCCCGCGTCGCGCAGCGGCACTACGTACAGTCCGGATGCCTTGCCAGGCAGATCGAACGTCGTTGAGCGGCAGTGGCGGATGCCGTCGGCTTCCGGGGCGTCGTCGATACGAACGCTGAGTTGCAGCGGCTGAGGATCGGGGTTGGCCAGGTCGATGACCATGGCCTCGGCCGCGCTCCAGTCCCACGGCTTGGCTTGCGGCGCCCTCCACATGACGTTTGGCCAATCCGCCGGCTGGAACGTCAGGCGGAAGGCGTTTCCATCGCGGCCAATCGTTGCGGACGATCCGGCTCCGTCGCCGATGGTCGTTGCGTCGACGAGGGACACCGTTGGTCGATCGGCGGGCGCCGGCGCGGCCTGAATCGCTCGGCACTGGACGATGAGGAGGAACAGGACGCCTGCTAAGCTGGTAACCTTCATTGAGCGTCATCCGGATTCCGGCGCAGTGCGCCAAAACGAACGCGAGGCCCGTCCGGGGACGGGCCTCAAACGTCTCGCCGTGAAAAGGTCAGCGGGTGGCTTCCTTTTCAGCGGCCTTCAGAATCTTCCGAAGGCGGGCAGCGGCGGCCTTTCGGCGACGCTCGCTTGGCTTCTCGTAGTGCTCGTGCTCACGAGCCTCTTTGAGAATGCCGCTCTCCTGGATCTGCTTCTTGAACCGACGGAGGGCGCTGTCGATAGACTCATTCGCCTTGACTTGTACTTGTGCCATGGTTATCCCCTCCTTCCGGTCAAAATTCGTCGCGCGCCACAGGGCCGGCGCGACAGACAGGGTAAACTGCGCACACCCGAACTAGTATACCTGACTCCTGAGCCGAACGTCAAACAGACGTACGCCGGCAAGCGTGCCCTACCCCTTCGCTTCGGGCCAGATCGGCTTCATCGTCCATGCGTCCAGCGAAACGATCGACGCTGTGGCTCCCTCGGCGAATGCGTCGACGCCCAGGCTGTCCACGCGGGAAGGGTAGATGCGCGACGTGATGCATGCCCGTCCGTTCGCGAATACCTCGAGCACTGAGTGATCCACAAACACGTGCAGGTCCAGAGACTCGCCATTGGCCAGGCGGAAGGGTGTGGAGCGCACGTCCTTCACGGCGGTTGCGTCTGTGCTGGATCGCGTCCGGTCCACGCTCAGGGAGCCGGCCTTTGCATCATATGCAATGCGCGTTTGCTCCTCTCCGCCCGGAGACCGCCGCACCACCAACCCGACTCGGGCGGCATCGCCGACCGTCAGCTTCGCGTCGATCTCGATGGCGTCACCATGCACGCCGGGCAGGAAGCCGGAGCCGTCCGGCGCAATGGCTATGGATTGCACGCGGGTTCGCTTGCCGCGCAAGGCGACGACTTCGCGGGCGGGCGCGTAGCGGAGGTAGCCGTCTGCGCCCATCGTCAGCACGCGCGGAAGGGATTGAACGCCCTGCCATCCGTACTTCTCCGCCCCGCCGCGCTGCTCCCAGAGCCAACCGAACAGAATGCGGCGCCCCTTGGCGTCTCTGAATGTCAGAGGCGCATACAAAGCGCCGCCGGAGTCGGTGTTCGCTTCGCGCTCCGGGGTGAACCTGCCGTCCCGGAACTCCCCAATGAACTGGTGCGACTGGCCCAACGTGGAGACCATCAGCACCCACTTATCTCCCAGCGGAAACAGGTTCGGGCACTCCCACATGTCGCCGGTCTTCGCCTTGTCTCCCACCAAGGCGGGGTGCAGGTACTCCCAGTGACGAAGATCGGCGGACCGATACAGCAGAACGGCGCCGCCCACGTCCATGAGCCCCGTTCCGATTACGGCGCGCCACTCGGCGCCTTCCTTCCACACGTACGGGTCGCGGAACCCCACCACGTCCAGGCCTTCCGGCGGCCCGGCGATCACCGGATTGGACGCCAGCTTCTCCCAGGTCATCAGGTCCTTACTGGTGGCCACGCACTGGACCTGCGGATGGACTCCGGTGTATATGGCGGTGGCGGTTCCCGCATCATCCACCACGCACCCGGACCAGACGCCGTTCTTGTCATAGGGCGCGTCCGGCCGGAGCGCGATAGGTTCGTCCTGCCAGTGCACGAGGTCCCGGCTCGTGGCGTGCCCCCAGTGCACATTCCCGCCGGCCGGATTCACGGGGTCGTGTTGATAGAAGAGGTGGTACACGCCGCGGAACTGGATCAACCCGTTCGGATCGTTCATCCAACTCTTCGGCGCAACGAAGTGGTAGGTCGGACGCTGAGGGTCCGTCGCCAGCGCCTGGCGGTCATTCATCGTCTCGCGTCTCCATTCCGCCGGCGTGCCGGCGTGGGCGGTACACATCGCGATCGCCGCGACGGCCGTCGCGGCGCCCGCAAGATTCCACAGATAGGGGAAATCGATCATCAGGAAATCGCCTCTCGTTCCATCGCCAAGATATCACTTGGGTTGGGGTAGCGTTCGGGCTGCCGCCCGCGCGCCCTCGCCGAGGCCGCTATACTGAAATCGTTGCGCGCTTTGGCGCGCCCGTCTTTCAGGGATAATCAGGCCATGGCCAACACATTCTACATTACAACCCCCATCTATTACGTAAACGGGCTGCCGCATATCGGGACGAGCTACACGAGCATCGCCGCCGATGTGCTGGCTCGCTTCCACCGCCTGCGCGGCGACGACGTTCTCTTCCTGACCGGCACCGATGAGAATGCGCCCAAGGTGGCCGAAGTGGCGCGCCTGGCTGGGCGCGATCCACAGGAGTTCGTGGACGAAATGTCGGCGGAGTTCCAGAAGACCTGGAAACGCCTCAACATTTCCTACGATCAGTTCATCCGCACCACGGAACAGCGCCACGTAGACCTCGTGCAGGACATCTTCGCCCGCTTGCGCGATCAGGGCGACATCTACAAGGGCACGTACGAGGGTTACTACTGCATCCCGGACGAAACGTTCTGGACCGACACACAGGTGGTCATGGACGAAAGCGGGCAGGCGCACTGCCCTAATCCGGAATGCCGCCGCCCCGTTCAGCGCGTGCAGGAGGAGAACTACTTCTTCCGACTGTCCGCCTACTCCGACCGCCTGCTGAAGGCCATTCAGGCCAACCCGAAGATGCTGGCGCCTGAGTTCCGGAAGAACGAGGTGCTGTCCTTCATCAAGGACGGTCTCCGCGACGTGTCCATCACGCGAAAGGGGCAGGGCTGGGGCATACCGGTGCCTGGCGACCCGGATTTCGTCGTTTACATCTGGTTCGACGCCCTCATCAACTACCTTACCGCGGTGGGCTACGGCAAGGACGACGCCACTTTCAACAAGTGGTGGCCCTGCAATGTGCAGCTCATGGGCAAAGACATCTTTGTGCGCTTCCACTGCACCTTCTGGCCGGGCATGCTCATGGCGCTTGGGCTGCCCCTCCCGGAACGACTGGTTGGGCACGGCTTCTTCACGGTGGATGGCGAGAAGATCGGCAAATCCAAGGGCAACGCGGTTGACCCTCACGAACTGGCCCTGGACCTGTCGCGCGAAAGCGGCTGCCTGCCGGACATCGCCGTGGATGCCATCCGCTATTTCGTGTTCCGCGAGATCCCGTTTGGGCAGGACGCCGATTTCAGCCGCTCCGCGTTGAAGGCGCGCTTCAACGGCGAACTGGCCAACGACCTCGGCAACCTCCTGAACCGCACGCTGGCGCTGGTGGACAAGTACTTCCAGGGAGTGCTCCCGGAACGGCTGCGGGCGGAAGACGGCATGGCGGCCATCGTGTCCAAGGCCGCCGCGGACGCCGCTGCCGCCCTGGAGGATATCCGGTTCCAGGAAGCGCTGGAGGCGATCTGGACGATTGTGTCGGCCGGAAACAAGTTCATCGACGAGCGCGCGCCCTGGAAACTCCAGAAGGAAGGCAACACGGCGGAGGCCGGCCACGTGCTGTACACGGTGCTGGACGCCGTTCGCAGCGTGGCCATTCTCATACAGCCGTTCATGCCGGTGGCCGCGCAGGCGATCTGGACACAACTCGGCATCCCCGAGGAGTTGGCGGCGCAATCTTGGGAGTCCGCGGCCGCCTCCGGCCGCCTCCCCAGCCGAATACCGGCGCACTCAGGCGCGCCCATCTTCCCGCGCATCGACCCCAGAAGGAAACAGGAAACCATGGCACAGATGGATCAGACGCCGGCGCCGGTCGCCGCCGAAACCGCAAATCGGCCGGAGCCGCCGGCCTCGCCGGCCGCCGAGCCGGAATCGCCCCGCATCACGATTGATGACTTTCGCAAGGTGGAACTGAAGGTAGCGCGCGTGCTTACCGCCGAGAGGGTGCCCAAGGCGGACAAGCTGTTGCACATGACCATCGATGTGGGCGAGCCGGAGCCCCGCAGCCTCGTCGCCGGCGTTGCGCAGCACTACACGCCGGAGGAGATGGTGGGGAAATCCATTATCGTGGTGGCGAACCTCCAGCCCGCGAAGATCCGAGGCGTGCAGAGCAACGGAATGCTCCTGGCCGCCGAGGCGGACGGTAAGGTGATCCTGCTGGGTCCGCTGGGCGACCTGCCGCCAGGCGCCTCAGTTCGATAACCATTGCCAAGGGAACGTATTGCAGGCCTTCCACGTTAAATTCCGTGGAAGGCCTGCTTGTTTGGAGCGCTCGCGATGCGGGTACACAGCGGTTGGATGCTTGCCTCGAACCATTAGCTGGGGATATATCTAGGTTGATGGTCCATTTGGCGGCCACAGTTTAACACCAAACGGGACGCGGGCGCCGGCAGAATGGGTGAATCGTGCGCTTCGGGATTTGCATTTTCGGTGTTTCGCCCTAAAATCTATCGAACATATGACCGATATAAGCATGTAGTTCACGCCGGTGTCGCGGCGCCAACGCTAGACGGACACCGGACTGGTTGAGTTGAGGTAGCAAGATGGGACTCCGCTCCAGAACCGCCGAGGAAACGCCTCCTAACTGTTCGCGTGGCCGGGCCGGGCGCACGCGCTACTGCAAAGACGAGCTGCTTGCTCGCCAGGCCATGGCCAAGCATGACGCCGAGCGTGAATCGTTCGTCGATGAGTTAGCGAAATCGGTGTGGAGCGGCGCCTACGATCCCAGCAGTGAAGAGATCGCCAACGCCATCATCCGCAACCGTGTAGAAGAGCGCTCCAAGGCGGAGTGACGCTGCCCGCCTCGCATGGCGCCCCGGACCCGTGTCCGGCGGCGCCATTGCTGCTTTTTGGAGCGCAAACGTTTGCCCTTGGGCACTCCCCGCCGTCGGTATCCGAGAGCAGGGGCGGCGGCGCGTTGCATAGCCGGACCCTCAGCGCCGCGCCTTCGACCGTGACGCTCCCGCGTGTCTACAATGTGAGCGACTGGCAAATCCTCTGTCCGGTCGTCTGAGAGGCATGCCCGTGGTGATCTGCGTGAGCGCGAACCCTTCTCTGGACCAGGTGCTGGTAACGCGCGGGTTCAAGATGGGCGGCAAGGTGGAGCCGGTGCGGTGGACCGTGATCCCCGGCGGCTCAGGGGTACGCATCGGGAACGTCGTACGCGAGATGGGAGCTCCGGTGACCGTCACGGGGTTCCGTGGCGGCGGTTCGGGCGCCTGGCACGCTCAACTCATGGACGAGGCCGGTTTGCCCCATGATTTCGTACCCATCCGCGAGGAGACTCGGGGTACCGTGCTCATCCTCGATGAGAGCCGCGGTTTCATGGTGGAGCTTCCGGGGCCCGGTCCCTCCGTCACCGAGGCCGACGCGGAGCATCTTGTGGAACGCGTTGCGTCCCTGTCGAACGCCGGAGACTGGGTGATCGTGTCCGGGCGGCTGCCGACGGGAGCCCCGGTCGACCTTTACGCCAGACTGACCCGAGCGGCCCGGGCTCGCGGAGCGCGCGTTGCCGTGGATGCCCGAGGGGCGGTGTTGCTGGCCGCGCTCGACGAGGTGCCAGACCTCTGGAAACCGAATGCTCAGGAAATGCAGGATGCCATGGCGGAGGGCCTGGATCCCGTGGCTCTCTGCGAGCGCGGCGCCACCATCCTCCTCTCTGAAGGGAGGAACGGCGCTCTCCTGCTGAGACCGGGAGACCGCCCGTTGCGATTCGCGCCTCCTCCCCGTCGACCCTGGAACCCGGCCGGAAGCGGAAACGCCCTCCTTGCCGCCACCGTCGCAACCCTCTGTCTCGGCGGGGAATGGGTGGATGCCGTTCGCCACGGACTTGCGGCGGGCGTCGCCAATATGCAGTACGACGTTGCCGGGCACGCCACTCGCGAGGAAGTTGATCGCCTGGCTCCGCTCGTTATCGTCACCGAACAATGAGATCCGGCGCCCTTCACCGGCCAGACCCGTTTCAGAAAGGCTCTCGAATGCGCTCAAGAACCGTGACGGCGCTGGTTGGGCTGGCGCTGGCCTCGGCGGCCAATGCGGCCAGCCCCTTCCGCGCCCTCTACGACCTGGACGACCTGCCGCTCATGAAGCCCGGCGTACGCACCTACCAGGTCTCCAGCCATGACCCGACCGGCGGAAACGCCGACGCCGGCCACTTCGTGCGCGTAACCGGCAAGACGGCCGTTTTGGCGGACCTGCAGGGTCCAGGAATCGTGCGGCGCATCTGGTCGGCGAACCCCAGCGGCCGCCTGCGCATCACCATCGACGGCGCCAGCCGGCCCGCCGTGGATGTGCCCTTCGCCGACATCTTCCAGGACAAGGCGCCCGGCTTCCTGCCGCCTCTGGCAGGACAAAGCAGCGGCGGCTGGTATTCCTATGTGCCGATCCCTTTCCGCAAATCCTGCCTGATCACCGTAACCGACGGCGACTTTTTCTACTATCAGGTTACCTGGCAGAAGGTTCCCGATCGCGACAACCTCGTGTCGTACACCGGTCGCTACTCAGAATCGGATAGGGCCGGCTACGCCAATGCGCTGCAGGGATGGAACTCGCTGGGCGAGAACCCGAACAACAGCCACGCCGTGCCATTGCCGAAGCGCAGCCTGAACCTCCCGCCCGGCGGCTCCTGGGCCCAGCCCATCCAGGGCCCGGGCGCCATAACGGAGTTGAGGTTCAAGTTCCCGGAAACGGCTACCTTCGCTCAGTTGCGGCAGACGGTGTTGCGGATCTCGTTTGACGGGAACTACTGCGTTCAGGCCCCGCTCGCCGACTTCTTTGGGATCGGGTTCGATGGAACGGAGTGGAAGTCCCTCCCGCTTGGCGCTGGTCGCGATGGGGCGTGGTGCTTCTTCCGGATGCCTTTCCGCAAGACAGCCCGCATCGAAGTGAACAACGAGAGCCGCGAGCCGTTCGTGGCGACTTTCACGGGCACGGCCCGGTCCGGGGCGCCGGCGAAGGAATGGGGCTACTTCCACGCCGACTATCACAGCGCCGTCAACGTGGCTGGATCCGATTACGTCTTCGGCCGGCTACGCGGGCGAGGGCATGTGGTGGGCGTTACCGAGAACATGCGCGGCACGGGCGGCCTTGGATTCCTTGAGGGAGATGAGAAAGTCTACGTGGATGGCGAAGGCGTGCCCAGCATCTACGGCACCGGCACCGAGGATTTCTACAACTGCGGCTGGTATTTCGACACAGGATTGGTGAACGTAGCTACGCACGGCCTCAGCCACAAGACGGACAATGAGATCGCCGCCTGGCGATTTGAGATTCCTGATGCCATCCCCTTCACGCGCAGCCTGGATTTCCATATGGAGCACGGCGGCGGAGACGACGCGCCGGGGTCCGAGTACGCCAGCGTGCTCTACTGGTACGGCGCGCCGGGCGCGAAGAGCGCGGCGCCTCCGATGCCGAAGGGATCGGCGCTGCTGCCGAAACCATACGCTCCACCCATTGAGGGCGCCGTACAGGCTCAAACCGCCACCTGGGCCGTGAAGGGCGGAACGCTTCGAAGACAGGCGTGGCAGGACATCAGCCCCTATAGAGGCGGAGGACGAGCGCTCCTGAAGGGCCGCCCCGGCGCCGTGATGAACCTCCCGCTGGAAGTTCGCTTCACCGACCGCTACGACGTGGACGTCTATGTTTCCGGGTCCAACACGTCCTCCATGGCCGCGCTTCAGGTGGACGGCGCGGAAGTGGGACAGCCCCTACTCGACGGCGCGGGCCCGCTGCCCCTGCGCAAGATATCCTACGGCCCGCTGACCTTTACGGAGGGCCGGCACACGCTGGGCATCGCGCTGAAGAGCGGGTCGTCGATTGGCGTAGCGGCGATCCGGCTCATCCCGCGATCACCCCTGGTGAAGGATTTCGCCGTTCTGGGCCCGTTCCCTTTGAAGAAGGGGGAGGACGTTAAGACGCCCTTGCGCCCAGACGGTCTCGCGCCGGACCTGTCTGCATCCTTCCGCACCGATAACGGGCCGGTGAAATGGACGGTGCTCCGCGCTCCCAGCGGCGTGTTGGACCTGGCGGCTACGCTCACTCCAAACGAGAACGCGGCGGCGTATGTGGCATTTGCGGTCAACTCGTCGGCGGCCCGCACCGTGCCCATTCTCTTGGGCTCCGACGATGGCGTGGAGGTCTGGCTGAACGGCAAGGCGATCTACGCGAACCCGATCACGAGATCGCTCCAGATTGACCAGGACCGCGTTGCCGCCAATCTCAAGGCGGGCTGGAATCAGATCGTCATGAAGGTTGTTCAGGGCGGCGGCGCGTGGGGCGTTGCCGCCCGCATCCCGGACCCGGAAGGCAATCTCCAGTTCACTGCCCTGGCGCCGCCGGAGCGGTGACTGCCGCGTGTTGTGTAGAATGGTTTGTATGAACAGCAAGACCAACGCGCGGCCGCGCGTGGCTGTGGCCACGCTGGGTTGCAAGGCGAACCAGTATGAGAGCGGCAGAATGGCGGCGGATTTCGCCGCGCGCGGTTACGATATCGTGGCCGAATCCGAGCCGGCCGACATCCTGGTGATCAATACGTGCACCGTCACGAACGTGGCGGACAGCAAGTCGCGCCGTCAGATACGGCGGATGAAGCGGTTGAACCCGCAGGCGCTGGTGGTGGCCACGGGATGCGCCGCTGAGATTGACCCGGCGGGCATTGCGGCCGCCGCCGGGATTGACCTGGTGGTCCCAAACCGGGCCAAGGCGTCGCTGGTGGGCAACGCCATCGCGCTCGGCGCCCGGCGCGGTTACCCCCTGCCCACGCTCAGTGAAGATGCGACGCCGGCCAACGCCGCCAGTTGTCGCCTGCCCAGCCTCGGGCGCACGCGCGCACTGTTAATGGTGCAAGACGGGTGTGGCTACAAGTGCTCCTACTGCATCATTCCGACCGCGCGACCCGTGCGCGTTAGCCGGCCCTTTGACGCCATCATCGAGGAGGCCGAGGCCCTGGCGGCGGACGGCTACCGGGAGATCGTGCTGACCGGCATCTCGATCGGGTCATGGCGCGAGGGGCAACGGCGGCTCCACCACCTCGTGCGTCGCCTGGCGGAAGTATCCGGCCTTGCCCACATCCGCATGTCCAGCATTGAACCGAAGACGGTTTCCGCCCCGCTCATCGACGCGTTCGCCGAACTGCCTCAGTGCTGCCGGCATTTCCACATCCCGCTTCAGGCTGGCGAGGACGCCACGCTGAAGGCGATGAATCGCTACTACGATACGGCCACCTTCGCGCGCCTCATCGAGCGCATCCGGCAGCGGATGCCGGACGCCGGCATCTCCACGGACGTCATCACCGGCTTCCCAACGGAGACGGACGAGCAGTTCGAGCGCACCGTGCGGTTCTGCGAAGAGATGGACTTCGCTAAGATCCACGTCTTCCCGTTCAGCCCGCGCGCTGGGACGCCGGCCGCGGCCTTGAGGGACGAGGTCGGCCCAGAACGCCGTAAGGAGCGCACGGCGCGGCTCATCGCGCTCTCGGACGACGGAGCCCGGTGGTGGGCGGACCGTCACGTTGGAGAAGTGGTAGATGTGATTGCCGAGCCGAGGGATCCCGCAACCGGGCTGTATTCCGGCCTCTCCGGCGCCTACGTACGCGTTCACTGGCCTTCAGACGCCGAACTCCATGGGCAGGTTGTGCGAGTGCGCATTGAGTCTGCCCGCGACGGCGCGGGCTACGGCGTGGCGATATGATACCCCTGCGCGAGGCGTTGAGACTGCCGTGGCGCGGGCAATTCCCCCACCCCACTCTGGTTATGGGTATCGTCAACGCGACCCCGGACTCCTTTCAGGCCGAGGGACGCTGCCCAGACGCCCGCGCGGCGATTGACCACGGCCTACGCTTGATCGATGAGGGGGCCGACCTCCTGGACATTGGCGGCGAGTCCACAAGGCCCGGCGCCGATACGGTGTCGGTTGAAGAGGAGATCCGCCGTGTGACGCCGGTGGTGGAGGCCCTTGCTGGGAGCGGCGCGCCCATCTCGATCGACACGCGCAAAGCTGCGGTGGCGCAGGCGGCCATCGAAGTGGGAGCCGTCATCGTCAACGACGTCAGCGGCGGGGTGTTCGACCCTGGCATTCTGGCTGCCGCCGCATCCGCGAACGCCTTCCTCTGCCTGATGCACTCGCCGCTGGATGTCGGGGCGATGGGCTGGTCCACCGCGCGAAATCCCACCTATGCGAACGTGGTCAGCGAGGTGCGGGCGTTTCTGCTGGATCGGGCGAAGGCGGCGGAGGCCGCGGGAGTCGCGCGCGACCGCATTTGGATCGATCCCGGCTTCGGGTTCGGCAAGAGCGTGGACGAGAACCTGGATCTCTTGCGCCGGTTGCACGCTTTCGTGGACACCGGCTACCCTGTTCTGGTGGGTACGTCCCGAAAGAGCACGCTGGGCAAGGTACTGGATGACGCGGCCCCTGAAGACAGGGTCATCGCCACGCTGGCCACCGTGGCGCTGGCTGTAGCGCAGGGGGCCGCCGTGGTGCGCGTACACGATGTCGCCGCCGCCGTCGAGGTGGCGCGCGTTTCAGACGCCATCCTCACAGAGCGATTACCAAACAAGGAGCAATGAAGTGTTGAAGCTGTTTACACTCGTCGGCCTGGTCGTCCTGGCCGCGTCCGCTCACGCCGCGGACGCGCCGGATACGCGCGTGGGCGACTTCCGCGACTTCCCCGCCTTCCCATCCACGATCCTGAACAACACGCGGCCCGTTTCCGTCCTCCTGCCGCCGTCCTATGACAAGGAATCTGAGCGTCGATACCCAGTTCTCTACGCCCAGGACGGCCAGAACCTCTTCAGCGAGCGCACGGGATTCATGGGCAAGGAATGGCAGTTGGACGAAACGCTCCAGAAGATGTGGGCCGAGAAGCGCCTGCCGGAGATCATCGTGGTTGGCATCGGAAATAACGGCGCCAACCGGATGACGGAATACATGCCTGGCTCCGGCGGAGACAAATACGTGAAGTTCCTCACGTCCGAGCTAAAGCCGTTCATTGACAACCGGTTCCGCACCATGAAGGACGCAAAGAACACGGCCATCATGGGCAGCAGCATGGGCGGCATCATCTCCCTGTGGGCCGCGGTGACGCGCTCTGACGTCTTTGCTCAGGCTGCCGGACTGTCACCCTCTCTCCAGTACGCGGAGGCGTTCGAGAGCCGCCTGGGCGGCGGATGGAAGCCTCCCATCCGCGCCTATATGGACATGGGCACGGCGGAGATGCCCGGCCCGCAGGGCCGGCAACTGGCCGACACTTTGGAGATCGTCCGCAATCGCTTGAAGGGCGCCGGCTGGGATGAAGGCAAGGACTTCGTGGCTAACGTCATAGAGGGCGGCGAACACAATGAGGCCGCCTGGGCCGCCCGCGTGGACAAGCCCCTCACGTTCCTGTTCGCGCCAAAGTAGCGATCAGCCGCCAGCGTCGGACATGACAATGCCCGTGAGGAATGCATCCTCACGGGCATCATCTTGTCCGAAGCTGACGGCTGATCGCTGACAGCTAACGGCTATCATCACTCGAACGGCATGCGAGTCTGGATCTTGTAGGAGGCGCGGAGCTTCTGGAACCAGACGCCGGGGGACTTGGCGCTCTCGCGCTTGCGCTTCAGGGCCTCGTCCTCGGACTTCTTCTTATCGGCCGCCGTAACGGGGGTGTTCTTCACTTCGAGCACCTGGATCAGGTGGTAGCCGAACTGTGTCTTCACCGCGTTCGGCGTGATCTCGTCCTTCTTCATCGAGAATGCCGCATTCTCGAATTCGGGGACCATCTGGCCGTGCGAGAAGAAGCCCAGGTCACCGCCGCGATCCTTGTTCGTCGAATCGTCAGAGTATTCCTTGGCCAGGTCTTCCCACTTGCCGCCGGCTTTCAGCTTCGCCTGAACCTCAGCGATGCGCTTCTGCGCATCGGCGTCGGTGCGGCCGCCGAACTGGTCGCCAATGCCCACGAGGATATGGCGGGCGTGAACCTGGTTGGACTCGCGCTCCACCTGGTCGTCAGCGGCTTTCACCTCGGCGGGGGTGAGCTTCGCCTTGGCAGCCTCGGCTTCGCCGATGCGAGTAGCCAGAACCTGGATTTCCATGTCGTCCATCAGGTCGGGCTTGCCGTAGCGCTCCACGAACTTGTCCCAGTCGCCGGGCTGGCGGCCGGGGCTGCTGATGAACTTCTGCTTCTGCAGGTCATATTCCTGCTGCACCTGGGCTTTGGTGATCTTGATGCCGCGCTTCTTGGCTTCGAGGCGCACGATGGTCTTGTTGACCTCCGTGTCGGTCTCGCTCTGGCCGCCCTTGCGCCACAGGCGGGCGTCGATAAGCTTGGCGGTGATTGGGGTTCCATTGACAGTGGCCACGACGCCAGCGGGCAGCTTCGGCTTCGGGGCCGGTTTGGCGGCCGGCTTAGGAGCGGGCGCGGTCGGGGTGGGCGCCGCGGTCTTGGGGGGCGCGGCCACGGCGGCGCCGGCCACGAACAGCAGGGCAGACAAGCCGGCGAACGGTGAGGGTTTCAAGCGGAAACTCCTTTCCAGTAGAGGGTGGGTTGATACGGGAATTGCGGCGCTACGCGCCATTGCCGGCCTGGATACCGGCGTGAACTTGACCACGATGATTCTATTGCATCTGGGCGGCAGGATGGAAGTCAGCCCCGGGAGTACGGCATCGTGCACTCCACCTTGTAGCGCAGCATCACCTTCGGGAACCACGCGCTAATCGCGCGCGCTCCGGCCTGTTTTGCCGCGAGAGCTCTGTCCAGGGCCTGTTTGTAGTCGGAATCCGCGATGGGCATTTCGGCGCGAGACAGCACCTGGAACACGTGGTAACCGTCAGCCGCCTTCACAACCTGGGCCGGGCTTCCTGGAGCCGCCGAAAGAGCCACGTCGTCCACCTCAGTCGGGATGCGGTCGTCATTGCTGGGCGAGAACTCTCCGAGGTCTCCACCGCTAGATTTTGTGGAGTAGTCGGCCGAGAACTGCTTGGCAAGATCGTCCCACGTCCCGCCGGCGTTCAACTTGGCCAACACGTCGTTGGCCATCCTCTCGCCGTCGGCGCTAGACCTTCCGCCGAAGTTATCGCCAATGCCGATCCAGATGTGTCGAGCGTGGATGCGATGCGCTCTACGTTTCACTTCCGCGCGCGCCTTGGCCGTTTCAGCGGCTGTGAGCGTTAGCTTGGCGGCCTCCGCGTCACCGATCTTGCGGGCCAGTACCCGAACGGCGGCATCGTCATCCCAGTTGTTCTCGCCGGCCCTGGCCAGCATGGCGTTCCAATTCGCCTCGGTGACGCCCGGGTAGGTAATAAAGTCACGATGGGCTGCCTGGCGCTCCTTGGCCACTTCGGCCGGGGTCACCGATATGCCGCGCTTCTTCGCTTCCAGGCGCGTGATCAGCTTGTTGATCTCGCGGTCCGTCTCGCTCTGTCCATCCTCGCGCCATAGGCGCTCTTGAATGGCGGAGGCGAGGATGGCCTGGTTGCCAATGTTCGCCACCACGCCCTTCCGCAACGGCGGGCCGGAAGTCTCATACGGCAGGCGCTTCTGGATAACCATGCGCCGCTCGGCGTCCGGGTACCACGAATCCACCTGGGCCACAATGCCGCGCTTTCGCTGCAGGGTCTTCTCCAGCGCAGCCGCCTTGTCTGCCTCGGTCGGCGGCGTGTCTTTCCGCTCGGCCACCTGAAAGACGCAGTAACCGCCGTCCACCTTCACGAGCCGTACGGTGGAGGATCCAGCGGTCGTCTCGAAGGCGGCGGCCTCGAGTTCGGGGAGCATCTGGCCGCGGGTGAGGAACCCCATGTCGCCGCCGCGTTTGCGGGTAGACACGTCGTCTGAGTATTCGGCCGCAGCGTCGTTCCAGGCGGCGCCGCCGGCGAGCTTCGACCGAGCCCCCTCGGCGCGGGCATGCGCGTCCGAGTCACTGCGGCCTCCGTACTCAACGCCGGCGCCAACGAAGACCGCGCTGATGCGCACCTGGTGGGCGTCGCGATCGAGATCGGCCAGCGCTCGCGCCTTCTCTTCGTCGGTCAGCGAAGCTGCTTTCGATTCCGCCTCGCCGATCTTCCGAGCCAGTAGGTCGTCGCGCTGCTGCTCTTCAATGCGCTTGAGCGTGAAGCGAGCCACGAAGTCATCCCAGTCCTGCGGCTGGTGTCCTGGAGCCGATGTGAACGCAGCGTGATAGTCGGTCATCCGCTGCTCAAGCTCTTCGGGCGTTACCGTGATCCCTCGGGCCTTCGCCTCGGCGCGCACGACTGTCTGCTTCACGGCGACGTCCACGAAGGTAGGGCCGAACTCGCGCCACAGCCTGTCTGCGACGGCCGCCTCGGAGACCGGCACGCCGTTTACGCGAGCCACCACTCCGACCGGGAGCGGTTTGGCCGCTTGTGCCCACGCCGGAAGCGACACTGAGGCGGCCAACCCACACACGAAGAGGGTCTGCAATCTCAAAAGGGAACTCCTCTCAAGCATTTGGTGGGGCTGCCGGGCGGCGCCCTCAGATTCATGGCGAACCGCGGCCGGCCGGGGTTCCCACTTTTGCGCCCGCCGAGCGGCCGGCGCCATCCGAACAAGACCCGCCTGGCCAGGATTGCACGAGGCAGGCGGGTCTCCGGCATGTGCCGCGGAGTTCGGAACTGGGCCCACGCGTCAGTCGGTGGACTTCGCCTCTTCCGGAGATTCCGAAGGAGCGGCGGGCGCTTCGGCGCCTGGCGCCTCAGGCTTGGCGGCAGGCGCGGCGTGCTCGACGACCGGGGATTCCGGCGCCGTTGCCGGGGCCTGTACCGCTGCCTGAGGGGCATCGGACTCGACCACGGGCACGTCTACAGCCGCGTCACCTTCAGGGGCGGCCTCGGACGTCTCGGCGGCCGCCTGCTTGGCAGCCTGATTGCCGCGGCCCCGGTTACGGCCGCGCTGCATATAGAACCCGCCGCGCGATCGCTCGCGTCCCGACGGGGCCGGTTGCGCCTCGGTGGGGGCCTCAACGGCCGCTTCTACTGCCGGCGGCTCGGCTGTTTCCACTTCCACGGCGGCAGTTTCCAAGATCTCGGCGGCCGGAGCCTCCGCTTTCTCAGCGGGCGCCTCAGAGGTTTCGGCCTCGCTCTCGGCCTCGGCGTCTTCGATCTTGATAGACTGGGCGCGGTTGGCGTCCGCCTTTGGCAGCGTGATGGTGATAACGCCGTGTCGGTAGGAGGCGGTGGCCTTATCCGCTTCTACGGCGCTGGGCAATTCCAGGCCGCGCTGGTATGAGGCGAAACCCCATTCGCGGCGGATGTAGCCGGAACGATCCGCCTGCTGGCCCTTTCGCTGCGCCCGGATGTTGAGGCTCTGGCCGCGCACGCTGATCTCGATGTCCTCGGGCTGCATGCCGGGAAGCGGCGCGGTGAGGACGAGACTGCCGTCCGCGTCCAACAGGTTCACGGCGAGGGTCTGGGTCTGGTCGGGGGCTGGGCGCCCGCCAGCGGGGCGGCGAGCGGCGCCGCCCGGGATGAAGTCCTCCAGCAGATCTTCCATCTGCTGGCGCAATGCGTTGATGTCGAACCCACGGTTACGGTCCATGGATGGGTCTCCTTGTGCCATGGCGCACATTCCGCGGGCGTTGCGGGAACGGCGGCACGAGGCCGCGGCTCTCGGCGCAGCGAAAGCGAAGGTGCGTCACTCTTCCTGATTGTCGATCGCCTGACTGGGGTCGGCGTGTAGATCTGGGTTCCGCTGATGCCGCTGGAGTGTTTCCAGGCTGGCGAAAGCGTATATGCGGCCATTCTAGCTGGCGCGCTGAGGGAAGCGCACGGCATCGATGCCGATGCTCGGGATGGGGTCGATGATGGGCACGGTTGGCCTCCTTCCGGCGGGCCCAGCCCGCCCTCGTATCATCGCCCTGTGTTATTCCTCGCGCCGCGCCGCACAAACGGCTACATTCGGTCCCTTCACTTTACATCGGCGGGGCGCCAAGGTTTCAAGGGGGACCGCCTCGTTGAGGCGCTCGTTTGACCGCCACGCGGGCCCGTGGTAACATGACACGGGAATTCGGCGCCGGCCGGGGACGGCGGGGCGCCGCGCTATATTATGGAGAATCGATTTGGCTATTGACACTAGCGACTTTAGGAACGGGCTGAGCATGGTCCTGGACGGGAAGATCTGGCAGATCGTTGAGTTCCAGCACGTGAAGCCTGGCAAGGGCCCGGCTTTCGTGCGCAGCAAGCTGCGAGACGTTCGCTCCGGCAACGTGGTGGAGAAGACCTTCAGGGCCGGCGAGAAAATGGAACAAGCCATCCTGGAAAAGAAGTCCATGCAGTATCTCTACACCACGGGCGACGCCTATATCTTCATGGATACCGAAGATTACGATCAGGTGGAGATCAGCAAGGCGTCCATTGGCTCCCAGGTGAAATACCTGAAAGAGAACATGGAAGTCATCGTGCTGACCCACCAGGCCGACGTGTTGGGCGTGGAATTGCCCACATCGGTGGAGTTGGAAGTCACCGCAACCGACCCCGGCCTCCGGGGCGATACCGCAAGCGGGGGAGGCAAGCCGGCCACCTTGGAAACCGGCGCCGTGGTTACCGTTCCCCTCTTCCTGAACGTGGGCGACAAGGTGAAGGTCGACACGCGAACGGACCAATATCTGGGCCGCGTGAGCAATTGATGGGCGCGCGCTGACCGCCGCCTTGCGGTCAGCGCTGAACACGGCCGTCGGCGCCCGCGAAGGAGAAGCCCCACGTGTCTGCCAACCGCCCCTACAGACCGCCGCAGCATACATCATCGGTGGGCGACATCCTGAACGAGGCCCTCAGCTTGATTGCCAAGCTGGCGGCCATCGCCTTCCTCGCGACGCTGGTTTACACGGCCTACGCCACGTTTGGCGGCGGTCTGAAGTCCTACCCGGATTACTTTACCGCGGCTCTCTCGAACCAACTCACGCACAATGCGCAGGTTGCGCAGCACGTGCTCATCGGATCGGCCGTGACGTTCTGCGTGGCCGTGTTGACGCTGTGGTGGGGCTGGGAATGGGCCGGTCCGCTGTTCGCCGCTGCGGGGGCGATATTCTACGTGGGGCTGCCGTATTTTGGCGTGCCGCACCTTAGCGCTCCCTCAATGGATCTGGCGCGCCAGAACCATCCGGGCGCCGAGATCATCTTCGCATGGCGGATCTGCGGAATGGCCTTCTTCGTGGAGGCCGGGCTTTTCTGTCTCGCGTGGACGTGGGACCTCCTGCAGGCCACCCTCAGCGCCCCTCGGCGCGCCGCCGGCGGCCTGAAGGTCCCCTTCTATAGCGCATGCTGGCAGACCCACCACTGCAAGGAAGAGATCAACAAGCTCTGCACGCCGGGCAAGCGGGGTTACCACGCGTCCTGCTGGCGGTACAAGAGCGGCTGCTACTGCGATGAGAGCATCGGCGACGCCATGCTCGCCTCCGCGCGCCACTCGATGGGCGACAAAGCGGCGATGTTCCTCGGAACGCCGTCCAAGGCCCCGGCGCCAACATTCGCCGACCGCTTCCGTTCCACCCACCACCGTGTGGCGTATCAGAAGATCGCTTGCGCGGACTGCCCCATTTACAACTACCATGAACTCCAGAAGCACCGCATCCTCGCGCCGATCATGACCCTGGGGATCCCGGCGCTGATGTACTACCGGGCGGAGAATCTACACTCCTGGTATTCCAGCGGCCTCGCCGCGATGGATCGCTTCGCGTTACACCTGGCGTTTGATCCCAACCAGACGGCCAACCTGCACAACCAGATACACATCGCCTTCGACGTGCCGCTGATGGAGTGGATGGTCTACACCGTGCTGGCCGTGGTCCTCATCACCATGGCCGCGCGTTTGCTGGAGTACTGGTGCTTCAGCGCGAAACTGTAGCGGAATCCCGCGCAACTCCGGCAGGGAGGCCGGTACCAAAGTGACGATAGAGACGATTGACGAACTGGCCGGCCTGCTGCAGAAGACGGTCGTGACCCGCATCAGCGTGGAAGGCGACGGCTGGAACGTTGAACTCGAGCGCCCTCCGGCTCCGCCAGGCGTGGCGACGGCGGCTTCAACGCCTGCTCCATCCGCGCTAGAGGCGAGGGCGGAGACGCCTGTTGAGGCCACGATGGTGGGCGTGTTCCACGAGGCTTCCCATCCTGTGGCGCAGGGCCAAATCGTCCGCGCCGGGGAGGCGCTCGGCTCCATTGAGGCATTGGCGCTCCGCAATGAGGTCCGCGCTCCGATGGATGGGCGCGTGGAGGAAGTGCACGTGGAGGACGGCCAGCCGGTGGAGTTTGGTCAGGTCCTGTTCGTCCTCTCCGATGGGGTCGACGAATGAGGCGCGGCCATCGCGGATTCTCGCTGCTCGGGATGCTCGTGGCGGTACTGATCATCGCCGTCGCCGCCGTACTGATTTACGGGCGTTCCAACAAGCAGACACAGCCCATTCGTCCCGGCGGACCGTCCACCCGGATGGGCATCGCGGTGGACCGTGGCCGCGGCGTTGACTGCCAGAACAACCTGAAGCAGCTCCGGCTGGCCATCCAGATGGAAGAGACCTCCAGCGCCGAAGGTAACGGCCCTCCCCCCACCCTCCAGAGCCTGTCGAAGGACGGCATCATCCCGCAGATGCTGGTCTGCCCGGCCACTCACCAACCCTACCAGTATGATCCGCGAACCGGCGTGGTAATCTGCCCCACCATCGGCCACGAAAAGTTCTGAAACCATGGCAACCCTGTTTCACAACGCTCATATCCGGACCCTTGGGCCATCTGGCTCCGTCGACTGCCTCCTCGCCGAGGAAGGCGGGCACATCGTTGCCGTGGGCGAAGCGGCCCGCGCGCATCCGCTGGCCGCTGGCGCCGCTGCCGTGGATCTTGGCGGACGCGCCGTCCTCCCGGGCCCGGTAGACGCGCACGTCCACCTGCTTCAGTATGCCGAGAACGACCTCTACCAGGCGGATCTTGGCGGGTGCCGCACCCTCGACGAGCTATTGGAGCGCTTGAGCGCGCACGGCAAGAGACGGCCGGAAGGGTGGCTGCTGGGGGCTGGATTTGACCACGAGATGTTCCCCACCCACGCCATGCCGACGAGGGCCGATCTCGACCGCGCGGCGCCGAACCGCCCGGCCATGGTCGCCCGACTCTGCTACCACGTGATCTCGGCCAACAGCGAAGCGCTGCGCCTCACTGGCATCGAAAGCGAGTCTGGAATCCTGTCGGAAGACCGGATGGACCCCGTTTACGCGGCCATTCCAAAGCTCACGAAGGCGCAGACGTTGGAGGTAGCGCGCCACGCGATGGCACTGGCCGCAAAGGCCGGATTCACCGGCTGCCACGTGCTGATCGCCTCCCGCGAAGAGGTTGAGGCGTTCCAAACGTTGCGCGCCAACGGTGAGCTGAGCATCCGCGTGCGCATGCAGATGCCTTTCGCTCTTTTCCACGAGCTGACAGCCACCGGGTTGCGGACCACGTTTGGGGACGAATGGCTGAGCATCGGCGGCATCAAGATGTTCGCGGATGGCTCCATGGGCGCCCGGACCGCGGCCCTCACCACCGATTACACCGACGATCCCGGCAACTGCGGCGAGTTGATTCACCCGCCGGCGCGCCTCGCGGAGATGGTGCGCGAGGTGCACGACGCCGGCTGCCAGGCAGTGATCCACGCCATCGGCGACGAAGCAATGGACGTGGCAATGGATGCCATCACGGCGGCGGCCGGCGAGAACACGCGCGCCGCGCGCCATCGCATTGAACACGCCAGCATCGTCCGGCCGGATCAGGTCCGCCGACTCGCCGATACCGGCATCGTCTGTTGCGTTCAGCCGCAGTTCACCGTCACGGATTTCTGGACCGTTCAACGCCTGGGCGAGGAGCGGAAGGCGTGGATCTACCCGTTCGCCTCCATGCTGAAGGCCGGATGCATCCTCTCCGGCGGCAC
This sequence comes from Armatimonadota bacterium, assembly GCA_036504855.1. GTDB lineage: Bacteria > Armatimonadota > DTGP01 > JAKQQT01 > JAKQQT01 > DASXUL01. Next base: position 38,528 of record DASXUL010000123.1, read on the forward strand.
GGATTGCCCGGTGGAACGCCTCTCGCCCCTGGAGGCCATCGGCCGCGCCGTTACGCGCGACGCCCCATGGCGCGGCGAGAGCATTTCACAGGGCTACCTGGCCGATGAGCGCCTGTCGGTTGAGCAGGCATGGCGCCTCTACACCACCGGCAGCGCGTACTCCGGCTTCGACGAGGCTTCGCGCGGAACGCTGGAACCCGGCATGGTGTGCGACTTCATCGCGCTCGATGCGGACCCGTTCACCGCCGACCCGAAGTCCATTGAGACGATGGTTCCGGCTATGACCGTGGTCGGCGGCCGCATTGCCCCTGTGTCCTGAGCGAGGAAGATATCTGGACGAACCGCGGCCGACGGGTCTCAGTGACCGGGGAATCTGCCGGCCCTGGGCCCCGAGGCGTACGCGGCCAATGTAGTTCTGGCGGGCAGGCGATTCCATACTGAAGGTAAGGCGACCACAGACGCTCATATCCATAGCCGTTGATCGCGACGGCCCAGGAGGACACGATGAAGGTCAAGCCCGTTGCCAGTTATCTCGCGCCGGCGTATCCGGTCATTGCATGCGCCCTGGCCGTTGGCGCAACGCCCGGCATATCTGCTGCCGCTCCGGCTTCGGGACGCCTGCTCATCAAAGGCAGACCGGCTCCTCCGCCGCGGGCGGCAGCGCAGATGCGCCCGTGTCCTGTCGTTCGCAACACGGCGATGATCTCAACGCGCGACCTGCGGGAGGCTCTGGGGATCCCGGTAACCCCATCCCCGTATTCGACGTCCCCGGCGTGGACCATCGGAAGCGGCGCCCGGCAAGTCACCATTAGGGCCGGCAGTCAGGTTGTTCAGCAGGGCCGCATGCAGATACGCCTTTCCACGCCCCCAGTTCGGAGCGGCGACGGGTTGATGCTTCCCGCGGAGGAGATTGGCAAGGCCCTCGGCCTGCGCGTAACCGTTCAGCGGGACAAGGTGACTCTCCTGAACGAGCAGGCACATCGCGTCTTGGTCCTCCGCCGGCAATCGGCGCAACCTCCTCGAACCAGCGGCGTTGCCCCGACCTCGGCGCCGCCCGGGCCGACTCCGCTTCTGGGAAAGCCGGCGATTCCGAAGCCCCCGCCGCTGCGGGGCGAGCCGGCAGCGCCTCCGGCGCCCGGCAAGTAAGCTAGGGGCCTGACGCTTGGACCTTACTCTTCACCTCACCGCGCGCTGCAACCTGCGATGTCGGTACTGCTACGAGGCGCCACACGCGGGCGGGGATATGGCGCTTCAAACGGCGCGGGATGCAGTGGCTCTCGCTATTGGCGTCACCGGGCGGGAAACGCCGGGGCAGCGCGTGGACATCGTGTTCTTCGGCGGCGAACCCCTATTGCGGCGTGACCTGATCGCTGGAGTCATCCGCCATTGCGAACGGGTGACGTTGGCCACGGGGCAGCGGTTCGGCTACTTCATGCCCACCAACGGTTTGCTCCTGGACGCCGCGTTCCTCGATGATCCCGACACAGGGCGGGTCTCCGTCTCGCTGAGCATCGACGGAACCCCCGCGGCGCACGACTCGCAGCGCATCGACGCGCGCTGCGGAGGGTCGTGGGCGGCAGCCGAACGCGCGGCGTCCCTCCTGCTGGATCGTCAGCCCGACGCCATGGCGCAGATGACGGTTACGCCCTTTACGGCGCGGTGGTATGCGCCTTCCGTCCGCCGGCTGTACGCGAAGGGCTTTCGAAACTTCAACGTCAGTCTGGACCACGGCGGACGCTGGGAGCCGCGCCACTTCCGCACGCTGGCCCGCCAGTACGAACTACTGGCCGACTGGTACTGCGAAGCCTATCGAAATGGCGGCGTTCGCTTCGCGCCGTTCGACCACAAGGTCTACGCTTGGGTCCGCCCCGGCGGCGCCCGCGAGGCCGGCTGCCATCTGGCGCAGCGGCAGATCAGCGTGGCGCCCTCTGGCCGGCTCTACCCGTGCGTTCAGTTCGTGGGCGATGGCCGGTCGGACCTATACTGTATCGGACACGCCTCCACAGGCCTGGACGACGAGGCCCGGCGTCGCGTGTCGGCGATCAAGTTGGATGGCGCCGCCGAATGTAATGGCTGCGCCATCCGAGACCGTTGCCTGCATACGTGCGCCTGCCAAAACCTTCAGGCCACCGGCGGTCTGGGAGGCATTTCACCGGTCGTATGCGCCCACGAGCAGATCGTGCTGCCCATTGCGGATCGCGCGGCGGCGCGCCTGTATCGGGAACGAAACCGGACCTTCATCTCGGCGTTCTACGGAGACGCCCTGATCCAGATGGAACCGCTGAATCACACATGAACCGCGCCCTTCTCCTGCTTCCGCTGCTGGCCCTTCCTCCGCGCCCGCGCATCGTCGCTTCGATCCGCCTGCCGTATACCTCCAGTTCGTCCCCCGCCGTGGGCGATGTGGATGGGACCGGCCGGCTCAGCGTGGCCATCACATCAGACAACATCGGCGACAAGACCCGCGATCGCGACGACCCGCGCAACGTGAACGCCGTTCGCCTGTACCGATGGGACCGCGGAGCGCTTCGTCCGCACCCCGGCTGGCCACAGCCCACCCGAGACGCAACCCTTGGACTCGCCCTGGCCGACCTGGATGGCGACGGCCGCGACGAAGTTATCGGAGCGTGTGGGCAGGACTTCGCATCGCCGCTGATGCAGAAGTCCGGCCTCTGGTTGAGCTCCCGCCTGTATGTATGGCGGGGCGACGGGCGGCCGTTTGCGCCATGGTATCCGGCCACAGACGACGGCGCCGGGATCGCCGCGGGCCACGCCTACGCGGCGCCCTGCATCGCCGACCTCAACGGCGACGGCCGGCTGGAAATCCTGCACGCCTCCCAGGGCGAGTGGATTACCGACAGGTTCGAGCGCGGGAGCATGCGGCTCTGGTCGCCGAACGGCCGCATCCTGGCGAGGACCCAGGGCGATACCGACCGCCTGCCGTGGCGCACCCTGCCCGGGTTCGCCATGGATGCCCCGCCCGTGACCGCGGACCTGGATGGCGACGGCCGGCTGGAGGTCATCGCCGCAACGTTCACCGGTAAGGTGTACGCCTGGGATAACCGGGGCAACGACGTGCCCGGTTGGTTTCCATCGGCGCGCGCCGAAACGCAGACCCGGAACAACGCCCTGTTGCGCGGCGCCATCGCCGCCGCCGACATCGACGGCCGGCTAGGCGACGAGGTGATGGGCGGGGGATACGACGGCGCTATGTACGCGTGGACGCGCGGGGGGAAGCTATTGTGGCGCGCGCTCGCCAACCCGGCGCTGCCGGCCCCCCTCACTTCCGGGGTTGCCGTGGGCCGCCTGCGTCGAGGGAACCGGCCGGAGCGCGATATTGTTGCCGGCGACCAGGCAGGGTGGGTCACCGTCTGGCGTCCAAACGGAAGCGTATTCTGGCGATCGCCCACAACGCCCGGCATGCCCGTTGAGGCCGAGCCATCGATCGGCGACGTGAATGGAGACGGCTCTCAGGATGTCGTCGTGGGCGGGACCGATGGCTACGTGTACGCCTTCGACGGCGAGACAGGCGCCCTTCTCTGGCAGGTCCCCATGCCGGCCGCGCCGACGCTGGAAGGGATGCGCTTGGAGAGCATCTTCGGCGCGCCGGCTCTCTGCAATCTGCGCGGCGACGGCCATATGATTGTCGTCGTGCCTACCGCCCAGCGCTACATTGTCGACACGCCCACGCACCAATGGCAGGGCTTCGGGCGCCTCATTGCCCTCGATTGCGGCCCGAACACCTTTCATGCGGACCGGCTCGACTGGCCCCAGTATCGCCACGACCGAATGCGATCGGGCAGGCTTGGCGCCTCGCTCGCCCGTCCCGGAGACAAGAAGCATGTTCAGAATTCCGCTCGTCCTCGCGGCGGCCGCCGCGCTGGCCTCCGCAGCGCTCGCTAAGCCGGGCATCCCGGCCGCCCGCCTCAACCGGTTGAACCATGGCATCAACCTCGGCGCGTATCGGTACAGCGACGCGGCGGTAACGCCGGAGCTGGCGCGGGCGCTGCGAAAGGCCGGGTTCCGGCACGTTCGGCTGCCCGTCGACCCTTCCACGCTCCTGAACCCTGATGATCCCGCCGCCCTGAATCCGGCCGGCGTCGCCAAGCTGAACGCGACTCTGGACGTGCTCCTGAAGGCTGGATTCGCCGTGAGCGTGGATATGCACGACCCGGATAAGCGCATCTGGAACGATGATGCGTGGGGCGACAGGTTCGTGGCATTCTGGGGCGCGATGGCGAAGGAGCTTTCGCGTCGCGATCCGGAGCGGCTGTTCATGGAGGTCGCCAACGAACCGACCAGCGATGACCCCGCGCATTGGGCCGCCCTCCAGGCGCGCTGTCTGGCCGCAATGCGCAAGGCCGCGCCGCGCCACACCCTGGTCGCCACGCCGAACATGTGCATCACGGCGGGCAACTGGGATGTGAAGAAGGTGCTGGAGACGTTCCGCCCCGTGGCGGACCGAAACGTGCTCTACACGTTCCACTACTACAACCCGTTCCTGTTCACTCATCAGGGCGCAACATGGTCGTGGGACGGCGTGAAGGGCCTGTCCGGCATCCCCTACCCGTCTAGCCCTGCCGCGGTGGCCGCCGCCGCGGACCGCTACCCGGAGCCGCAGAAGGACTACATCACGCAATACGGATCGGAACGTTGGGATGCGAAGAAGCTGGTGGAGGACATGCGCTTCGCTGTGGACTGGGCGAGGAAATACGGCGTCGCCATCAACCTCGGTGAGTTCGGCGCCTACAGGAACGGCCCCGAAGATAGCCGCCTGCGCTGGCTGCACGATGCCCGCGGCGCCGCCGAGGGGTACAAGGTCCCCTGGACGATCTGGGATGACGGCGGCGGCTTCGGCGTAACCAACGGCCGCGACGCCAACCTGAACGCCGGAGCCCTGAAGGCGCTCTTCGGCCCCAGGTGAAACCGGCGGTGCGCCACGGCCAGTGCCGCGTGCGCGAGGATCAGTTGGTCCGCACGGCTGCTGATTCCATCCGGCGCCTGTGTACCCCACGCGTTACGGGGCGGACACGGCAAGCCGTGTCCCTACGCCTACCTGCTACCATCCACCGAGCGGTGGCCGGTCGGGCCGACCTGTAGGGACACGGCTTGCCGTGTCCGCCCCCTCGATTCCGTAGGGACATGTCCCGTATGGAACCTGCGCCGGGCTTACGAACTGATCCTACCGAACGCAACACTAGACTGGCCGCCGCCGGTTCGGTCCCCGAAGGGGGACCTTGCCATGGTAGCCGGCTATTTCCAATGGCGGGGCGGGATCAGCCGATGGGCCGGGCCATCCCTCGCGCCCAGCGGCGGCGCCAAGCCCTGCATGAAGACCTGGCCACCTGAACCACGAAGACCGAGCAGATGGGACGCACGATCGGGTGCGGAATGGCCTTCTCCAGCAGCGCTAACACAAAGAGGAGCTGTGCCCAGTAGAGGATGTCGGACATGCCGCCCTCGTCCGGCATCGCCGCGTACGCGGGTTTCCACTTGATAATGCGGCGCCACACGGGAACGTAGAGGGCATATGCGAGCCACGGCGCTGCCGCGTCGAGCCAAATCTCAGTCGCGGTGCGTCCGCCCGGTGCATTCCGGGAGCCGAAGGCGATTCCCAGCAGGGCATACGCCAACGCGAGCAGCACGATGTAGAGGATCAAAGGCGCCGGCAGCAACCGGCGCAAGAGGTTTCTCGGGTTCCAGGAAGCAGGCATATCAGCAGTCCCCAAGATGAAAGAGCCCGCCCGTTCGTCACTCCGTAATGGCGGACGGGCGGGCTAAGCGGATCAGCGAAGCACGGATGGCGCCAGCCAGCGGGCGGCGGAGGCGATCAAGAACGCGAACACGAAGGCGTAGACGGTGCTATCGATTAAAGACGCCAGAACGCAGAACGCGGGCATTCCCCCTCCGGAGTTGACTATGCTCCTGCTCGACTTCCGCGACGCGCCCGAAGAGCTTGCCCGCTCCCTCGAGTGGATTCTGCCGCCGGCAAGCCCCAGGCCAGGCATTGCGCTTTCTCTGGGCTGAGTTCGCTTCTGCCCCCGCCATCGAAAAGGCGGCGGCGGGCCTGAGCCGCTGAGCCACTCCGTTTGATCCTGCCAGAGGATGATCCCATCGCGCCCTCGTGTTCGAGGAATTCGAGGAGGACCATGGACAGCCACAGCCCGCTGGCTCCTCCGCCGGTGAACCAAATTGTTGAGGGACTGGTCAGAGCATGTGTCTTCTTGCCGGACACATTGAAGGCAAAAACCGTTGAGTCCGCTGGTATCCCAAGCGCCTCTTCTACAAACCTTGTGTAAACTATCCAGCGTGGGGAATGCCACTGTATCGCCGGGGCCTGGCCGATTCCTTGCATCACGGGCGTGAGCTTTCCTGTCTGCATATCCAGGATGCGCATCCGCCATGCCCCAAGCGGATAGCGCGATGGGCCGCGACTGGCTGTCTCCTCAAGCGGCGCGATATAGACAATTGAACGCCCATCCGGTGACCATGCCGCGGCCGAGACAACCTCCCGCTGGGCTACCCGCGATCGCCGGCCCGTTGACAGGTTGAGGATGGTGATGCCCCTCGGCGAGTACAAATAGAGTAGCCGGTTCGCCGTGGGTGACCATGCTGGAGACATCCCTGGCCCGATGACCTTCGAATGCTTTCCATTGGAATCCATGACGCGAATCCCACCACCCTGGCCCGGGACCCCGGCGCAGAACGCGATTCGCTTGCCATCGGGCGACCACGTCGGCGATGCGGAGATCGTACCGCTTGGAAAACTGGTCAACCGCTTCCGATTGCCGCCCTTGGCATCCATGACCCAGATATTCGTGCACCTCTCGGTGGGTTTCGCCACCATTGCGAACGCGATCTGCGTTCCGTCTGGGGACCATTCTGGGTCGAATTCCTCCTCGGAGGTGTGGGGGAAAAGAACTGCCTTGCCCCCGTCGGGCTGCCTCAACGCGATATCAAAGGCGAACGGAAGCCCATCGCGCCAGGTCGTAGATGACGACACCGTCAGGACGCCTGGCGGCTCAGCGCGCAGGGGCAGCTTTGCGGGACTGCTCCCGGCTGATGCCGACAGCGCGAGAAGAGCAGCAAATCCGGTACGCGGGCGTCTTGCCATAGTTATCTCCAATCTGCGTCAGCCACGCAACTTGGCCGCAAGCGAAGACGAGACCGAGGAACACAACCGTGAAGAGGGCGACGCACAGCCATTCCCGCACCGTGTCAGACTCCTGCTCGGAGGCATCTGTGCTTTAGTTCGAAGGGCTCAGGGTTCGTCTTGCCCGGAATTAGGGCCCGCCCGTTCGTCACTCTTCAATGGCAAACGGGCGGGCCCGGCGGATTCGCGCGAATTGATCCGTGAGGACGCTACACGTCCAAGTCCTTCGCGTAGCGGGCGTTGGTGGTGATGAAGTCGCGGCGCGGCTCGACTTTGTCGCCCATCAGCATGGTGAACGTCTCGTCCGCCGCGATGGCGTCCTCCATCTGGACCTGCACGATAGTGCGGAACTCCGGTTTCATCGTGGTGTCCGCCAGTTCCTCGGCGTTCATCTCGCCGAGGCCTTTGAAGCGGCCGATCTCATGCTTCTTGCCGCGGAGGCTTTTGCGGATATCCTTCAGCGCCTTGTCGTCGTAGACGTACTGCGTCTCCTTGCCCACGCGAACCCGGTAGAGCGGCGGCTGCGCGATGTACACGTGGCCCTCTTCAACCAGCGGGCGCATATAGCGAAACAGGAAGGTCAGCAGCAGGGTGCGAATGTGAGCGCCGTCGACGTCCGCATCGGTCATGATGATGAGGCGGTCATAGCGGAGCTTCTCCATGTTGAACGTCACGCCGCTATCGCGGCCATTGCCGTTTCCGTTGCCGCCCCCATTACCTCCGTTGTCGGCATCGTCGTTGTTTTCGCCGCCTTCGCTGGTGGCCGTTGTAGAGATGCCAGTGCCCATCGCCGTGATCAGAGAGCGGATCTCCAGGTTCTCGAGAGCGCGATGCGCCTGCACCTTTTCCACGTTGATCACCTTGCCGCGAAGCGGCAAAATGGCCTGGAACCGGCGGTCTCGCCCCATTTTGGCGGAGCCGCCAGCGGAGTCGCCTTCCACCAGGAAGAGCTCGCACTTGCTGGGGTCGCGTTCGCTGCAGTCGGCCAGCTTGCCGGGAAGGGCAGCGCTTTCGAGGGCGCTTTGGCGCTTCACCAACTCGGCCGCCTTGCGGGCCGCTTCCCGAGCCCGCTGAGCCGTGGTGGCCTTATCCATGATGCGCTTGCCCACAGCCGGGTTCTCTTCCAGGAACTCGGTGAGGCCTTCGCCCACGGAGGAGTTCACGATTCCCTCGACCTCGGGGTTGGCGAGTTTCACCTTCGTCTGGCTCTCGAACTGCGGGTCCAGCAAGTGAACGCTCACGATGGCCGTGAGGCCCTCGCGCACGTCGTCACCCTGGAAGTTCTGGTCCTTCTCTTTGAGCGCGCTCGTCTTTCGCGCGTAGTTGTTCAGCACGCGGGTGAGCGCCGTCTTCAGGCCCGAAACGTGGGTGCCTCCGAACAGCGTGTGGATGTTGTTCGCATAGCTGCGAAGGTTCTCCGCATAGCCGTCGTTGTACTGCAGAGCCACCTCCACCTCAACGTCACGGCCCAGAGGGTCCTGCGTTTTTCTCTGCAGCACGATCGGCGGATGGATGGCGTCCTTGTTCTTGTTCAACGCCTGAACGAACGCGGCCATGCCGCCCTCGTGGTAGAAAACGTCCTTGGGTGGGCGCTCCGGGGCCTCAATGGGAGCCTCTCCCTCTTCCGCCTCTTCTACCTCAATGGGCCGCAGGTCCTCAAAGGTGATGCGGATTCCGCTGTTGAGGTAGGAAAGGTCGCGCAGGCGATCCCGGATGATGTCGGCGTGCCAGTGAATGCTGCTGAAGATGTCTGGATCGGGGTGGAAGCGCACAAGGGTGCCAGTCTCATCGGACGGGCCGATCTCTTCGATCTCGCTTGTCTTGTACCCGCGAGAGAAGGTCATCCTGAAGTGCTTGCCCAGTTGGAACACATCCACGTTCGTCCAATCGGACACGGCGTTCACGCAGGAGACGCCGACGCCGTGGAGGCCGCCGGAGAATTTGTAGGCGCTGGCCTTGCCGTCTTCCTTGAACTTGCCGCCGGCGTGCAACTGCGTCAGGGCGAGTTCCAGGCCGGAAACGCCCTCCTGGGTGTTGATGCCCGTGGGAATGCCGCGCCCATCGTCTCGCACGCTCATCGAGCCGTCATCGTGCAGAATGACCTCGATGTTCTTCGCATAGCCGGCGAGCGCTTCGTCGATGGAGTTGTCCACGACTTCGATGAACAGGTGATGCAAACCGCGCACATCCGTGCTGCCGATATACATAGCGGGCCGGCGGCGCACCGCCTCCAGCCCCTTCAACACCTGAATCTGGTCGGCGTCGTAACTGTCTCGGTTTTCAAACTGGTCGTTGCTCAGATTTCGATCTTTAGCCACAATTCCCTCTTTCGGCTTGCCCTCAAATACGTCTAGAAGCCTCCATAGTCCTATCTGTATTATAGCGCGTGGGGGGATACGGGCTCAACGTGGCAGCGGACCCGTCCGGCGCTCCGTGAACGCCCGCTTCCCAGATTCCGGAACCGATCGCGCTACAATGACACAAACACACTACGGAAGGATCATCCATGGAGGCAGAACGAACCCCGAATGCGGGCCTAACGCCCCGCGCGGCCGTTAATCGCCTGGTGCCCTATTCGCCCGGCAAGCCCATCGCGGAAACCAAGCGCGAGTTCGGACTAACGGACGTCATCAAGCTAGGATCGAACGAGAACCCGCTGGGCCCATCCCCAAAGGCCGTCCAGGCCATGCAGTGCGCTCTGGCGGAACTGCACCTCTATCCGGACGGCGCCGCCTTCTCCCTGAAGGAGGCTCTGGCGGCCCATTGCGGCGTGCCGTCCGAGTGCATCGCTATCGGTAACGGCTCGGACGAGCTGATCCACTACCTCGGCATTGCCTACCTGCGCACCGGCGATAACATCGTGCAAGGCAGCCCCACTTTTGTGCGCTACGAGTCCGCCGCCGTGCTGAACGAAGCCAACTGCATCAGCGTCCCCCTGAAGGATCTCACGCACGACGTGGACGCCATCGCGGATGCTCTCAATGACCGCACGCGCCTCGTGTTCCTCGCCAACCCCTGCAACCCCACCGGCACGATGAACACGAAGGCCGAGGTGGAGCGCCTGATCGACCGGCTGCCCCCCCAGGCCCTCCTGGTCCTCGACGAGGCTTACGCCGAGTACGTCACCAGCCCCGACTATCCCAACTCCTTGGACTACGTGAAGGCCGGAAAGCCGGTAATCGTGTTGAAGACATTCAGCAAGATCTACGGGATTGCGGGCCTGAGAGTGGGCTATGGCCTCGCTCGGCCGGACATCATCCGCGCTGTGGAGCAGGTTCGCGAGCCGTTCAACGTGAACACGCTGGCCCAGGTGGGCGCCCTGGCCGCCCTCTCGGATACGGAGCACTTGGAGCGCAGCCGCGCCAACAATACGGCGGGCCGCCGCGCGCTGGAGTCTGCCTTCACGGCGATGGGGCTGACCTACGCTCCCAGCCAGGGGAACTTCATCTTCGTGAACATCGGCACAGACTGCCGCCCAGTGTACCAGATGCTCCTCAGCAAGGGAGTCATCGTGCGTACCGGCGACATCTTCGGGTTGCCGACCTACCTGCGCGTCACCATCGGAACTCCCGCCGAGAATGCCCGGTTCCTTGCCGAACTGAGCGCGGCGCTGATCGGATAGTCGTAGGTCGTCAGTGATCAGTTTCAGTCAGAGGGTCTTCCACGACATGAGGGCCTCGGCATGGGCAAGCCTTCTGGCTGACAACTGATGACTGACGGCTTACAACTACCAACTTCCCCTACTCTTCCAGCCACAGGATGCCGACACTATGTTCAGTACAAGATTGAGCGTGAAACTGGCGCTTGCCCTCGCGGTCTGTGCGCCGGCCCTGGCGAAACCGATGCAGCGGGATGTTGTAGGCTATTTCTGGGTTCCCGACAACGATTCGTCGCCCTACTGGACGCTGGCGGATCATTCCGATTGCCTTACAGCCATCGCTCCCACCTGGCTGAGCTACGACGCATCGGGCAAGTTCAACAACAATTCGGACCCGCGGACGCTCAAGTTCGCGAAGGGGCGGGGCCTTAAGGTCACGCCGCTTGTGGCGAACAGCCCATTCCGGGCCGACGTAGCGCGCCTTATCTTCGCCGACGACGCCGCGGTAACCCGCAACGTGGACTTGCTGCTGAAGACCATCGCCGGCCTCGGCGCGGACGGCATCAACGTTGATATTGAGGGCGTGGCTCCGGCCGACCGTGGGCTCTACAACAAGTTCATAGAGGCGCTCTGCGAGGCCTTCCACGCTCGGAAGTTGGTTGTAACAGCCGACCTGCCGGCGAAGACTTCGGACTCTCCGAACGCTGATTGGGCCGGGTTCGCGGACTACGCGTTTCTGGGGAAGCACCTGGATCAGCTTCAGTTGATGTGCTACGACTATCACTGGAGCGGCGGCCCGGCCGGCCCGATAGCGCCAATCGAATGGGTGCGCAAGGTGGCGGAGTACGCGAAAAGCGTGGCCCCGAAAGAGAAGATCATCATCGGCATCCCGTTCTACGGCTATGACTGGCCGCCCAGCGGAAGCGCGAATGAAGTTACTGGCGTCCGGGCACAGGAATTGCTGAAGACCGAAGGGCGCAAGCCGGAGTGGGATGCGGAGGCGCAGGCCCATTGGCTGAAGTACAAAGACGCGGCAGGCGTTGAGAGAACAGCATATTTTGAGGACTCCGGATCCGTCTCGGCCCGCCTGCAGGTGGCTCGCGAAACAGGCGTCGGCGGCGTGTCGATCTGGCGCCTGGGCGACGAAACGCCCGACTTCTTCGGGCCGCTGAAACGGTATCGCGACGGGCGGTAAGCGCGTGCGAAGGACCGCATGTGAATGTCCGTTAGGTTGACAGTGATATCCGGATGTGAGATGCTGGAGGCGCCGGACCGGCGGTGCGGCCATTGATGGCGCAGACGCGATCGGGCGCCGCCCATGAGATGAAGAAGCCGGCTCGTTGAGGCACAACGGGATCGGGCTGATGCGAATGTTCCGGCCTCTCCACGCGCTTCGTCCGTCGTGGCGGAAACCCGGAACGCGGATTGCCAAAGGCGACAATGCGCTTTCACGAATTACCGAAGGCTACACAGAACGTCATACTGGTAACCGTGGTCATCGCCACGGCCGCCGGCTCCTCTACGCTCGCCTATGTCCACCAGTTCTCCATCACCCCCTTTCAGTTAGCCCTCTGCTGCGCGATGTGTTCGGCCCTCGAGCTGCTTCAGATCGAGCTCACCGCCGAAAAGAGCCGCATGAGTCTCAGCTTCGCCGGCCTTCTCGGCGTGGTGATGATGTTCGGCCCGGCGACCGGCGCGCTTGTTGGCCTCGTGGAGGGCGCAACCGGCAACTTCGTCCGGCACGATCCCCAGACGCACCGACGCCATTTCGCGATGCCAGACGCGAAGAAGCTGGTCTTCAACACCTTCAACCATTCCCTCAGCGCCAGCATGGCCGGGCTCGTGTATGTTTGGGCCGGCGGCACGGTGGGCTGGGTGAACCAGAACGCCATTGTCCCCGCGTTGCTGGCGACGATGGCTTACTTCCAGGTGAACACGTGGGGCACCGCGGCGGTTGTGGCAACCTCCAAGCAGTTGGACATTGTGGAAGTCTGGCATGAGAACTTCCTCTGGACGGCGCCGCAGAGCCTTATGTCCTACTCCGCCGTTCTGGTTGGCCTCTGGATCTATAGCGCCATGCAGACGGCGTGGATCGTCTTCCTCGTGATCCCGCCGGTGTGGGTGGTCTATTACTCGTACCGCCTGTACATGGACAAGATCCGGCACGACCTGGATCACATCAGCGCCCTCAACACCCTGAATAACTCGATCATCACGTCGCTGGCCACCGCCATCGACGCGAAGGACCACTACACCAACAAGCACCTCTCCCGCGTTCAGTGCTACGCGCTCGCTATCTCAGACCATCTTGGCCTCTGCGCGGCGGAGCGGGAGGCTGTGCGCTGCGCGGCCCTCGTGCATGACATTGGCAAGCTGGGAGTTCCCGAGCACATCCTCACCAAGCCCGGCAAGCTCACCCCGGCGGAATTCGACCGCATGAAGCAGCACGTGGCCATCGGAGCCGCCATCTTGCGCCCAGTGAACTTCCCCTGGCCGGTGGTTGACGTCGTTCTGGGCCACCACGAGCGGTGGGACGGCCTGGGCTATCCGAACGGGCTGAAGGGCGAGGAGATCCCCATTGGCGCGCGGGTGATCGCGCTGGCCGATGTTTTCGACGCCCTCACTTCGGACCGCCCCTACCGCAAGGCCATGGCCCACGAAGAGGCGTATTCGTACATCTGCAAGCACTCTGGAACGCATTTCGATCCGCGTGTGGTGGAAGCGCTCGTTTCGGTGATGGAGCTCTGCGAACGACAGATGGCCGAGTTGGGCGACGGCGAACCCGAAGGCCTGGGCGACGTTACTATCCATCACAAGATCAGCGATGAAGTGATGGAGCAAATCGCGCGAGCGAACTCCGAGTTCTTCGCCATGTACGACCCCAGCCAGAATGTGCGGGGAACGTTCAGCCTCGATGCCTCCATGCAAGCCGTCATCGAGAAGGTCCAGAAGCTCGTTCCGTTCGACACTTGCGCCATCTTCCTGGAACACAGCGATGCGGAACTGCGCGTTGAGGCCGTCTCCGGCATGTACAGCGACCTGCTGTTTGGGATGAAGGTGGAGATCGGCGAGGGGCTGGCCGGCCGCGTGTTCCGCGATCTGGAGCCCGTCGTCAACGCCCCCGCGTCGCACGACGTCGGCCGCAAGGTGCCTTACACGCAGACGCTTGAGCTGAACTCCTCTCTGGTGGTTCCCCTGCGGGCCAACGGCAAGACCCTTGGCGCCCTCGCCGTCTACCATTCCAGCTACAACATCTACACATCGGACCATGCCCGCCTGCTGGTGCTGGTAGCGGAACACACCGCCAACACCGTGGAAGCGGCGCGGCGCCTCCAGAACTCGCAGGACCTGGGCCTAACCGATCTTCTGACCGGTCTCCCCAACGCCCGTATGCTGAATAACTGGATGACGATGCGCCTGGAGGAATCTAGGCAGACCCGCGAGGCCTTTGCGGTCGTCTTGATCGATCTCGACGATTTCGCGCTGGTGAATGAGACTCTGGGGCACGAACGGGGTGATGATATCCTCCGGGAAGCCGCCGCGGCGATGCAGAACTGCGTGCGATCCGCGGACATGCTGGCTCGCTACGCCAGCGACGAGTTCATCCTCGTGATCCCAAACTCGGACCCGGAGATGGTGCGGCAACTCTGCCATCGCCTCGCCGACTCCGTCGCCAGCATCGGCCGGCATGACCATCTGCGAATGGGCGCCAGCATTGGATGCGCTGTCTACCCCGATGATGGCCTGAACGCCCGCGAGTTGATTGAGATCGCTAACGCCCATATGTACGCGGATAAGAACGCTCGCAAAGAGCGAGAGTAACCGGTCCGTGGCAGTGTCCTACCGCTGCCGCGCGGATTTGGCCGGCCTCCGGCAGGCGTCGTATAATCGTTTGAGAAGCCCGCATCGCGGAACGGCTAGCGCCGGCGCGACGGCGGGCTTGTTGACGTAAGGGAGACGATGCGCGCGTTGTGGTGTTGGCATGTATGGCCGCCTCCGAGGGCGGCGCGCGCATTCGCGATGGAATCGAACGCGGTTTTCGGGTGTGGCCCGCGCTAGTGGCCGCGCCGCCAAACGGGAGAGATGGTTACCATATGGCATCAGCAGAAACAGACGGCCGGAAGGCCACCCCGATGGTCCTCATCATCCGCGACGGCTGGGGAGTGAACCCAGACCCGCGCGATATGGTGAACGCCGACGGCAATGCGGTTCTGATGGCGAAAACGCCGGTGCAGGACCGGATGCTGGCGGAGTGCCCGCATTCGCTACTCACCACATCGGGAATGGCCGTTGGCCTCCCGGAAGGACAGATGGGCAACTCCGAGGTTGGGCACCTCAACATCGGCGCCGGTCGAGTAGTCTACCAGGAGCTCACCCGCATCTCCAAGGCCATCGTCGACGGCGACTTCTTCGAGGCGCAGGCGTTGGTGGGCGCCGTGGAGCGCGTTAAGCAGGACGGCGGCACGCTGCACCTCATCGGGCTCTGCTCCGACGGCGGCGTCCACAGCCATCTGGATCATCTCTACGCGCTGCTGCGCCTGGCACGGGATCGCGGGCTCAGCCGCGTGGCGATCCATTGCCTGATGGACGGGCGGGACACCTCCCCCACCAGCGGGGTCGAATACCTCCAGCAGATCCAGGATGCCATCGCCGAGATCGGCGTAGGGCACATCGCCACCGTGATCGGCCGCTACTTCGCGATGGACCGCGATAAGCGCTGGGATCGCGTGGCAAAGGCCTACGAAGCGCTTACGTTGGGCGCGGGGCGCGTGCTTCCCGACCCGGTTGCCGCGATGCGGACCTGGTATGGCGAGGGGACGACGGATGAGTTCGTCCCGCCCACCGTCATCGCTGCCGGAGACGCCGCCCTGCCGGAGAACACAATCCGCGACGGCGACGCCGTCATCTTCTTCAACTTCCGCGCGGACCGCGCTCGCGAGATCACTACGGCCCTCGCCTTCGAGGACTTCAAGGGATTCGAGCGCGCCATCGTTCCGAAGATCGAGTTCGTGTGCCTCACCGAGTACGATGAGAAATTCGGCCTCCCGGTGGCGTTCCCGTCTTCCCAGTTATCCAACACCCTATCCGACGTGCTCGCCGCCCATGGCCTCAAACAGCTTCGCATCGCCGAAACGGAGAAGTACCCGCACGTAACCTACTTCTTCAACGGCGGTGATGAAGTCCCATCGCCAGGTGAGGATAGGTATCTGGTCCCCTCCCCCAAGGTCGCCACGTACGACATGAAGCCGTCGATGAGCGCCAACGAAGTGACCGAAGAGCTGTTGAAGCGTCTGAAGGCCGGCATGTATGACGTGGTGATCTTGAACTATGCCAACGCGGACATGGTGGGACACACGGGCGTCCTTGAAGCCGCCATCGAGGCCGTTGAGACGGTGGACAAGTGCGTCGGCCAGGTGCTGGAGACGGTTCTGGAACAGGGCGGCTGCGTGTTCGTCACCGCTGACCACGGAAACGCCGAACGCCTTCTGGACGTTGACGGAAAGCCGTTCACATCGCACACAACCTATCCGGTGAACCTCTTCTACGTCGCGCGCGACGCCGCGGAATGGACGCTGCGGGACGGCATTCTGTCTGATATCGCGCCCACAATGTTGAGCCGCCTCGGCCTTCCCATCCCGCCGGAGATGACCGGTAAGCCGCTGCTCTGCCGCAAGAGCTGATTCGCCTGGTCCCCGAGGGACTGGCTGTTAACCTGGACAACGTCATCGCGCCGTGATCTCACGGCGCGATTGCGTCGTTCGTTCTCTGAGCCTGCCCCTCTGGGCCGGATCGCCACAGGAAACCAACTTCATGACCGACCTTATCATCCGAAATGCCGCCATCCTCGACGGCAGCGGCGCTCCGCGCGCGCGTGGCGACGTTGCCGTAACGGACGGGAAGATCACCGCCGTCGGAACAGCCGATGGACCTGCCCGGCGCACGCTCGACGCGGACGGCCTGTGCCTGGCGCCCGGCTTCATCGATATGCACAGCCATTCCGATCACTTCCTGTTGGTGAACCCCACCTCGGAGAGCAAGGTCACTCAGGGCGTAACGCTGGAAGTTTGCGGCAACTGCGGCTCCTCTTCGGCGCCGTTGGTTGCTCCCGCGGAACGGGAGGCCGCCTTCGGCTTTCTGGCGAAGAACGGCGTAAGCGCGCAGTGGTCAAGCGTCGGCGAGTTGATGAGCACGCTGGACGACGCCGGGATGGCGGTGAACTTCATGACGTTCGTCGGCCATGGAACGGTACGCGCCAGCGTGGTTGGCTACGATGCGCGTCCGGCCAGCGAAGCGGAGATGACCGAGATGAGGGCGCTGGTAGCGAGGAGCATGGATGAAGGCGCCGTGGGCCTCGCCAGCGGCCTCATCTATGCGCCGGGATGCTTCGGCGGAACCGCGGAGGTCACGGAGTTGTGCAAGCCCGTGGGCGCCGTCGGCGGGCTCTACAGCACCCATATGCGAAACGAAGGCGACACGCTACTGGAAGCCGTGGAAGAGAGCATCGCCATCAGTGAGCAGAGCGGCGCGCGCCTTCAGATCTCGCACCACAAATCCTGTGGCCCGGCCAACTGGGGCAAGGTACGCGACAGCCTGCGGATGATTGAAGATGCTCGCGGACGCGGCCTGGATGTGGCCGCCGACCAGTATCCCTACATCGCCACATGCACCAGCCTGGATGTCAACCTTCCGCAATGGGCGCACGACGGCGGGCGTGAGCGCATGGCCGCGCGCCTCAGTGACCCCGGGTTGCTGCCCCGGATGCGCGAGGAGACCGTCGCCCACGTAGAACGCGGGCACACAGATCCGATGCAGGGCTGGCGCAACGTGGTCGTGAGCAACGTAGACACCGTTGCCAACAAGTGGACCGAGGGGCTCAGCGTTGCGGCCATCGCCGAACAGATGGGTCTGCCGCCCTTTGAGGCAATGGTGCGCCTCCTGATCGACGAGCGGTGCGAGGTTGGCATGATCCACTTCGCCATGTGCGAGGAGGACGTTGAAACCGTCATGGCGTCCCCGAATGTCATGTTCGGCTCAGACGCCACTTCCAGGGGGCTCACCGGCCCGCTGGCGCATGGGAAGCCGCATCCGCGCACGTTCGGCACAATGCCGCGTGTGCTCGCCCATTACGTGCGCGAGCGGGGCGTCATAGCGCTGGAGGAAGCCGTGCGCAAGATGACCAGCCTGCCGGCATCGCGGCTGCGCCTTGCGGACCGGGGCCGCATCGCGCCAGGGTTCGCGGCCGATCTTGTGCTCTTCGACGCCGATAGCGTCCGGGATGCCGCCACGTTCGCGGACCCCTTCCGGCTTGCGGAGGGCATCCCCTACGTCTTCACGAACGGCGTGGCGGTTGTGGACGACGGCCGCGTCACCGGAAACCTGCCGGGCCGCTGCCTCCGGCCCGGGCGCGCGGCGTGACCCGCCGCGGCGAAAAACACTGGGCAGCGACCGTCTATACCTTCGCGCGCGTAGACGGCGTATGGAAGACATGCATGGTCCTCCATCGCAAGCTGGGAAAGTGGCTTCCGCCAGGCGGACACGTGGAGCCCCATGAGAACCCCGCCGAAGCCGCCTTGCGCGAGGCGCTGGAGGAGACGGGCCTGACCGTGCGCCTAGTTCCGCTGCGGGCGCCGCTGCCCGTGCGCTCCGAGCCCGGCGAGGCGGTCTTCGCTCAGCCGGAACTTGTCGTCGAGGAAACCATCCCGCCCCACGGAAGCGTTCCCGAGCACTATCACCTGGATGCGCTGTATATGGGCCTCGCCGAGTCGGCGGTGATCTTCCACGACCCCGGCGAGTCCGACGGCATTGCCTGGTACGCCGAATCCGAGATCGCCGCCCTGAACACCTTCCCCCTCACGCGCGCCTTCACGGCCCTCTGTTTCGCCAGACTGGCCGAGGAGCGGAGTTGGCGTCAGTAATCAGTCGTCAGTGATCAGTCATCAGTGATCAGTCATCAGTGATCAGTCATCAGTGATCAGTCATCAGTTCATGACTTGGCGTTGGCCCCTCTCTCCCACGTCACCTGTGTCGATGGCTCAGAGCCACCGGCGAACGGTCTCAGCGGCCCTGCGCAAGGCTCCGGGCTGACGACTGATTACTGACAACTGACGACTATCTCAATACCCTTCCGACTTGTCCACCACGTTGCGCAGCGGCTGTCCGGCGAGGAATCGGGCGAGATTGTCTTCAAACAGCTCCAACACCCGCTCCAAACCACGGGGGCTGGATCCAGACGTGTGCGGCGAAACAAGCACGTTCGGCAGGTCCCAGAGAGGGCTCCCCTGGGGCAGCGGCTCCTCCTCAAACACGTCCAGCGCCGCGCCGCCGAGGCGGCCGTCGCGCAGGGCCTGTACGAGAGCGGGCTCATCAATTAGAGAACCGCGCGCAATGTTCACGATTCGAGCGCTCGGCTTCATCAGAGCCAGCTCCGGCGCTCCGATGATGTGGCGCGTCCCCGCCGTGGCCGGAGCGCAGACGATCACCCAGTCCGCTTCAGGCAGGGCCGATGCCAGCTCGTTGGGAGGGAGGACGCGGTCGGCATCGGGATCGGGGTTCTCGGGCCTGCGGCGTGTAGCAAGCACGCGCATCTCGAATGCGCGACAGAGACGGGCAACGCGCCGCCCGATCCCACCCAATCCCACGATCAGCGCACTGCTGTCCAGAAGCTCATCGCCCCGCCAGCCCCGCCAATCGCGCTCGCTCTGCCGGAGAACGATGGCCGGGATGCCCCGCGACAGGGCGAGCATCATGGCAATGACGTGCTCGGAAATCGGCACGGCGTAAACGCCCGCCGAGTTCGTCAAGATGATTGGCCGCTGCACCAACGACGGGAAGAGCGCGTGCTCCACTCCAGCGCTGGGAGAGTGGATCCACTTCAGTTTGGGCCCCGCGGCGACGACTTCGGGCGTTACGGTGAGCCCTGAGAATGGAAAGAAGACCTCTGCATCCGCCAGCGCGGAGAACAGGTCTCCGCTGGGCGGGACGAGCGTAACGGCGTGGCCTTCGGCGGCGCGACGAACCCTCTCCGCGAACCCATCTACCCGGCTTTGGTCGTCCTCGTACCAGGTAGCGGCGCTGATTACGATGTTCAAGCGAGATTCTCCTTGTGACCCGGTTGCCCTACACGTCTAGAATGGGCGTATGACTGCAAGTACCCTTCTCCTTCCCAATGTCGAGCTCCGGCCGTCAACGCGCGCGCGCGATGCCGCCTTGATCATCTCCGCCAGCCTATTCCTGGCCCTGGCGGCTCAAGCCAGGTTTGGCCTACCGTTCTCGCCGGTCCCCATCACTGGGCAGACCCTCGCCGTCGCGCTGATCGGGATCCTGCTCGGGTCGCGCCGCGGCGCGGCCGCTGTGGCCCTCTATCTGGCGCAAGGCGCCCTGGGCGCTCCGGTATTCGCGGGGCTCACTGGCGGCCCGTTGGCCTTCATCGGCCCCACCGGCGGCTATCTCGTGGCGATGCCTTTCGCCGCCTGGCTGGCGGGATCGCTTGCCGAGATCGGGTGGGACCGGACGCCCCTGGGGGCATTCGCGACGGCGATGCTGGCATCCATATGCGTGCTCATCCCCGGCGCCGCATGGCTCAGCCTCCTCTTGCACGGAGCCGCCAGGGCGGCCACGGTGGGGCTTCTGCCATTCGTGCCCGGCGAGTTGGGCAAGGCTGTCCTCATCTGCGCGGCATTACCAACCGTGTGGCGGGTGAAGCGGTTGATGGGTGGAAGGTGACAGGCTTTGCCCCCATTCGTTGCATATGATAGACTGATACGGATGCGCCCCGACGCGCCAACTGGCTGTTCCCCCAATGGAACTGTGGGCCACTTGCCCGCGTAGGGGATGGAGTATGAGCTTGCTCGAAAGAATCAACGGTCCGGAGGACTTGAAGGCCCTCACGCGCGAACAAACGACCCAACTTGCCGCGGAGATCCGCGACCGCCTGATCAAGACCGTCAGCGTCAACGGCGGGCACCTTGCCCCCAACTTGGGCACTACTGAACTCACCCTCGCGCTACATCGCGTTTTCGACAGCCCGCGCGACAAGTTCGTCTGGGATGTTGGCCATCAGGCCTACGTGCACAAACTCGTCACCGGGCGGGAGAAGGTGTTCAACACCATCCGTCAGCCTGGCGGCATTAGCGGGTATTGTCGCCGCGATGAATCGAAGCATGACTTCTTCGGCGCCGGTCACGGCAGCACCTCCATCAGCGCTGCCCTTGGCCTCGCCGCCGCGCGCGATCTGAACGGCGGAACCGAGAACGTAGTTGCCATCATCGGCGACGGGTCGATGACCGGCGGCATGGCGTTTGAGGCTCTGAACCACGCGGGCCACCTGAATACGAAGTTGCTGGTGGTGCTGAACGACAACGAGATGTCTATCTCGCCGAACGTCGGCGCCCTGCATGCCACGTTCACGCGCATCCGCACGAACCAGACCTACATCAAGGCGAAGTCGCGTGTGGAGAGCATTGCGCGCCGGCTTCCGATGGGCGAGCAGGTCGTCGAGTTCGCGGATAAGGCGCGTGACGCCGTGACCACGGTGGGAACCCCCGGAGCCTTCTTCGAAAGCCTCGGGTTCACGTACCTCGGTCCCATCGACGGCCACAACCTGGCCCTGTTGGAAGACACTCTGAATCAGGCGCGCAAGCTGAATGGCCCGGTGCTCCTGCACATCCTGACGGTGAAGGGCAAGGGCTACAATCCCGCTGAAGAGAACTCGGTGAAGTTCCACGGGGTTGTGCCGTTCGAGATTGAGACGGGGCTGGCCAAGAAGAAATCCTCCACGTCAACCTACTCCGAAGTGTTCGTGCAGGCCATGCGCGAACTCGCCCGCAAGGATGACAAGCTGGTGGCCATCACGGCGGCGATGCTGGAGGGCACGGGCCTGGTGAAGTTCCAGCAGGAGTTCCCGGATCGCACCTTCGACGTCGGCATGGCGGAACAACACGCCGCCACGTTCGGCGCTGGCCTGGCGTGCGAGGGCATCCATCCCGTTGTGGCGATCTACAGCACATTCCTGCAGCGCGCTTACGATTCGATTATCCATGACGCGTGCATTCAGAACCTGCCCGTTACGTACGCCCTCGATCGAGCCGGAATCGCCGGCGAAGACGGCGCCACGCATCAAGGGGCTTTCGACTTGGCGTTCCTCCGCTGTGTGCCGAACCTCGTGGTGATGGCTCCGTCCGATGAAGAGGAACTGCGCCGCATGTTGCGCACGGCGGTAGAGTACCCCGGTCCGGCTGCGCTGCGCTTCCCGCGATCCACCGCCCAGGGTTCCCCCATTTCCGCTGAGATGGAACCTCTGCCCATCGGGCAGGCGGAGATCGTTCGAGACGGCGCGGATATCGCCCTCGTGGCCATCGGGTCAATGGTCTACCCCGCCCTGCAAGCCGCCAAGCAGTTGGCCGCCGAGGGCATCGAGGCGACGGTGGTGAATGCGCGTTTCGTGAAGCCGCTGGACGTTGAGTTGTTGTCCAACCTGGCTCGCGACATCCCGCATATCGTCACCATCGAGGAGGGTTGCCTCTGCGGCGGGTTCGGCGGGGCCGTTCTGGAGATGCTGGAGAGCCGCGATATCTACTCGGCGCGCGTGCATCGCATGGGCCTTCCCGATCGTTTCATCGAGCACTCGCCCCGCACTGCGCTACTGGAGCGTTACGGCCTCAGCGCGGAAGGCATCGTCTCGCGCGTCCGCCAGGTGTTGGAACGCCCTTCCCGCGCGTTGACGGCGCCCGAGCCCGTACGCTGATGCCGATCTACGAATACCGATGCAGCGCGTGCCGCCGTCGCTTCAGCGTGCTGGTTGGCGTTGTCGCCAATACGAAGCCTATCGAGTGTCCGCGCTGTGGTTCCACCGATGCCGGTCGCCTCATGTCTCGCTTCGCCCGGGTGCGGTCCGAGGACGAGGTGCTGGATAACCTGGCAGACTCCGCCGATGTTGGCGGCGTGGACGAGAACGATCCCGCTTCCGTCGCCCGCTTCATGAAACAGATGGGCGGCGAAATGGGTGAGGACTTTGGCGACGACTTCGAACAGGCCCTGGAAGAGGAATACCAGGCGGAGAGCGACCAGGATTCACCGTCGGGCAACCAGGATGCCCTTTCGGACTGAGCGCTGGATGCGGATCCCTGAATGTTGACCATGCCCTATCCAACTTTTCGGTTGGCCGCCATTGACCTTGACGGCACGCTGCTTGGTCCCGACGGTCGGGTCGGCGCCCGAAACCGCGCCGCGATAGGGACCCTGCGTGAGGCCGGCATCACGGTTGTCATCGCGTCGGGCCGCATGCACGCCGCATCGGAGCCGACGTGGCGTGACCTGGGGCTGGACACGCCGGTGGTATCCTACAACGGCGCCATGGTCTACAACCCAGCTACGGGCGAGATGATCTCCCACACGCCTCTGGATGCCGACATCGCCTCGGAGGTGGTTGAATGGGCGGCGGACGAGGGCCGCCACCTCAATTACTACCTCAACGACCATTTGTACGTGGCCGAGGCCGACCGGTGGTCCGATCTCTACCACTCCCGAACCGGCTCACCCATCGAACCGGTGGGCGCCCTGAATCAGTTCGATGGCGAGCAGCCGACGAAGATCATCCTGGTGGATGAGCCGCATGAAACGCTGGCATGCCGGGACCTGTGGGTGGACCGGCTGGGCGACAGGGCATACATCGTTCGCACGGCCGTGGAGTACCTGGAATTCCTCCATCCGGACGTCAACAAGTGGGCCGGCGTTCAGGCTGTGGCCCGTCGCTATGGCATCCCGGATTCCCAGGTGGCCACATTTGGCGACAGCCCCAACGACCTCCCTATGATCGTAGGCGCCGCGTTGGGCGTCGTGATGCCGTACTCCCCGCAGGACATCCTGGAAGCCGCCGACGTCATCGGCATCGGCTCGCCGGAAGACGCCTTCGGCCGAACGGTGGAAATGCTTCTGGCGTGAGTCGTGAGTCAGCAGGCATCAGTGCTCAGTTGTCAGTCATCAGTCATCAGTCATCAGTCATCGACCGTCAATCACCAGCCGTCGGCTACGGTCGTTCACGGAATTGCTTGCTGACGACTGATGACTGATGACTGACGACTGACAATTAAGGGCCGCTCTCACTCGTTCTTCTCGTATCCCTCCAGGTCGGTCTCCACTACCTCATAGCCGACCAGCGGCTCATCGGCGTCCGCGAGGCCGCCCATCGCTATGAACTTCTCGGCATCCGCCACGGAGTCGAACTCAAAGTCTTCGCCGGCATCCGTGTAGAACGTGTGCGTACCAGGTTGTCGGATCTTAAACGGCATCTTGGTGCTCCTCTGCCCGAGGTCTCGTTTCGCAAGCCGGCTGCCCCGCCGCCTACTGGCGCTCGGGCATATACTGAAGCGATGAAACCTCTGGCTCTCGCTCTTGGCGCGTTCGCGCTTGTATCACTCCCTGCCTCCGCGCAACGTATCTCGCTCTCCTCCGGCCGCCTGCGGCTCACGGTTTCCGATGGGGCAGGCATGTGTCTCTTGGTGGACAACGTGCCGGTCATCCGCGAGTCCCACCTTTCGCTGGTGAAGCCTGGATGGACGCACTGGTATCTCAACCAGGACGACCTTGCCCCCAAGGTTAGCGATGTTACGCCCACGTCGGCCACGGCTAGCTATGAGGCTAAAGAGGCGAGCGCAACGTTTTCGTACCACCTGCTGCCGAACGACGTTATGCAGGTTGCGCTGCACATTCAGCCGAAGGTGGCGGAACCAACCGAAATCGAGTACGCCGCCGGTTTCCTGAATGCCAACCTGCTGCAAGGTCAGCATTTCGAAGCCGACACCGTGGAAGGCCGCATCGTTGGCGCAGCCCCCGTGAACCCGATGACCGCCGACGAGTGGAAGGCGGCCCTCTGCCCGCTGCTGAAGTCAATCGCATTCGATACCGCGCTGGGCAGGATGCGCATCCGCGTGGAAGCCAGCCGGCCCGAGACCGGCGCCTTCCGCCTGTTCGACAGCCGCCTTCTGCAGCGTGATTGGGCGCAGCGCAACCACATGTTCTGGTTCGGGCTTGGGGCCGTGGCGGCGCCCGCCGGCGACACGATCACCGTTACCTACGCCTTTGATCGGCCGGCGCCCGTCAAGCCCGATGCGGTCCGCCCAAGCGGTCAGCCCGTTTCCCTGCCCGCGGCGGAGCGTCCATGGACGCCTGATACGCCGATCATCCCCCACCCCAAGGAACTTCGGGAGGTCGGCAAAGCGGTGAGGCTGGCGCCCGGTTCGCTGATCGTGATTCCAGACCGGCCCGCGCCGGAGGAACTCCAGGCCGCCCGGGAAGTGCAGGCGGAGCTCAAAGACGTATGGGGCCTGGGCATCCGGATTGCCCGATACCGCGAGGCTCTCCGTCGCCGATCCGCGTCCGGAGCCACGATCTACCTGGCGCGACGCGAGGCGGCGCCCACGGGCAATCCATTCCTCGCCGCGCCTCCTGGCGGCCCGCCCGCCCAACGCGAGGGCTACAGCCTGATGGCAGGCGGCAAACGGGTCTGCGTGCTCGCCGCAAGTCCGCGGGGGGTGTACAACGGCGCGCAGACGGTGAAGCAGCTCATCCGCGTGGATCCGAATGGCGGGATCTACATGAAACCGGCGACGATTCGAGACTGGCCGACGCTGGCGATGCGCGGCGTCCACTGGTACGGCGGTCCGCAGTCCTGGCCCTTTCACCGCGGCATGATCGCCCGCATCGCGGCGCCGCTGAAAATGAACGCCATGCTCTTCGAGTGCTCTTTCACGGAATGGGAGAGCCAGCCGAGGATCTGGAGCAAGGCCCTTTCCACCTCGAAGGCCAGCGTGCGGCGGACCGTGGACTTCGCTCGCGCCCATTTCCTCGAGCCGATCCCCCTGGTGGAAACGCTGGGGCATTGCGACTGGATCTTCCAGAACGGGCAAAACCGCGACCTCGTGGCGGACCCAGATACCGAGCGCGCCTACGCTTACGATCCGGACAAGCCCCGGGTGTACTCCGACGTCATCTTCCCGGTCCTCCAGGAGACCATCGACCTCTTCCATCCGAAGATCATCCACCTGGGGCGGGACGAAGTGCGCATGTGGGCGAAATTCCCGCCGAAGGGCAGCCCCAAGACAACCGCGCAGCTCTATCTGGAGGATCTCGACCGCCTGCACTCCTGGCTGAAGGCGAGGGGAATCCAGACCATGGTGTGGGGTGATCAGTTCCTCCACTCTCCCACCGACACCGCCGATAACGCCTGGGCGGAAGACGCGGACATGGCGAAACGGCTACGCAGTGAAACGCCGAAGGACGTCATCCTGAACGACTGGCACTATCAGGCCAGCCCCCCCGAGTTCCCCAGCGTGGACGTGTTGCAGAAGGCCGGATTCGGCGTGGTGGGGGCATCCTGGTACGAGCCGGCCAACATCCAGAACTTCGCCCGCGCGTTGGCAGGGCGGAGAGCACTGGGGCTGATTGAAACCACGTGGGACGGCTGGAGCATGTCGGAAAACGCGGTATCGGGAGGGGGGCGCGCCCAATACGTGGCCTACGTGCTGGCGGCCGAGTTCGCCTGGACGGGCGGGAACCCGGGCCTGAACGCGCTTGGCTACGACGCCTCGGAGGTCTTCCGCACACTCTGGGACCGCAAGCGCGTGGACCGCGTCACCCACCCCGGCTTCGCTATGGACGTGCAAGGAAATGGGGCGATGTGGTCGTGGCTAGCCGGCAAGCGGTCCGCGAAGGCCGGAAGCTGGGCGGCCGACCGGCGATCGCTTGCGGGCACGACGTTCCAGATCGGCCGTCCGCTGATCCTTCGCGGCGCGCTGGAGGGACGCAACCGCCCCGCATTGGCCTCCTTTGCGCTCGGCGGGCGCAAAGCGAAGGCGCTGCACCTGCTTCTCGGGGCGACCCGCGTGGCGCAGGGCGGCAGCGTTGTGGCGACCCTCGCGATCCGATACGCCGATGGCAGATGCGCCCAGGTCCCGCTCGCGTACGGTCGCCAGGTGTTTAGCTTCCTGGACTCCAGGGCGGGATCTGAGACAGCGACGGTGTGGCGCGGCAAGGACGCGAACGGCGCCGCCGCCAGCGTGCGCCGCTGGACATGGGCGAACCCGCGCCCAACTTCCCCCATAGCATCCCTGACCCTGACCTCGGCGATCGGCGAGGCTGCCCCGGTGTTGCTGGCGGTGACAGGCGTGTCGTGATATGCTCCCGATAGGGGACTCGGCCACGGACGGCGGGCCCCGCGGCGCGGGAAAGGGAGGAGTTCAGAGCGGGCAGCCAACATTCACTTGGCGTGAGCCTGTTGGCGCGTGTTATACTGGAGTCGGTTGGGGCCTGTGGCTCAGTTGGGAGAGCGCCTCGTTCGCAACGAGGAGGTCGGGGGTTCGAATCCCCCCAGGTCCACCACAAAGTTCATCCGGGGGAACGCCGCCCCCCATCGCTTGGCCCTCCGCCCACCGGGATAGGAGGGCTTTTCCACGTGTGCCAGCCTCCAGACCGCCTGAGATGCCCAACGAGATGCTGCAACCGAACGGCTCCTTGGCCCCCGAACGCATGGCCATGGCGGCTCCGCGAAGGGCCGTTGCACTGGATGCGTTGCGCGGAGCGTCGATCCTGCTGATGGTCCTCACGGCGAACGTGCCATGGAACCTGCCGCTGGGCGTGGAGCGCTGGCTGGTGCACGCTCAAACGCCGCCGCCCAGCCATGTCTTCAACCCGGCCTTGCCAGGCATCAACGGCATCGACCTCGTGTTCCCGTTCTTCGTGTTCTGCCTGGGCGCGGCGACGCCCCTCGCCCTCACCCGCCGCCTTGAAGCGGGCGCACCGGTGTGGCGCATTGTTGCAGACACGCTCTGGCGCGGCCTTCTGCTGGCCCTCTTCGCCTTCTACATCCCTCATGTGCGCCCCTGGGAGTTGAGTGGCGATCCCACGCGGCTGGCCTGGGTGCGCGCCATGGTCGCTTACGCGGCGCTCTTCCCCGTGTTCCTGCGCCTACCGCGGAAGTGGCCGGCGCTGATGCGATTCGGCGTGCGCACCGGAGGGTGGATCGCATGCATTGGATTCGTGGTGACGGCGCGGTTCGAAGACGGCTCCGGCCCCTTGCCGGCGGGCGCCGCCGTGCTTCCGCGGGTAGACTCTGTCATCTGGACCCTGTCGAACGTTGCTGTCGCCACGGCTCTGGTCTGGTTGGTTACGCGCCGCCGCCGCGGTGTGCGCCTGGCGCTGATCGCGGCGCTGGCGGCCATCCACCTCTGCGGCGGCGTGGGATGGGTCCACGCCGCATGGAGTTGGACCCCCGGCGCGCCTGCCGCGTTCTGGTCGCATGCCACGCGCCTGCCGTGGCTGTGGCGGAATGAATACCTGGAGATGCTGATGATCGCTCTGCCGGGTTCCCTGGCCGGAGAGCGTTTGCTCATCCGGATGCGGAACGACGGCGCCGGAGCGGCCTCCGCATGGTCGCGGTCACGCCGGATGGCGCTGGCGGCCATAGCGCTTTTGCTCACCGGCGTTTGCATCTGGGGCCTGTTCACGCGTCACGTTGCCACTGCGGCGCTCGGTTCCGCGCTGTTGGGGCTCGCCGGTTGGCGACTCTCCATCGGAGCGGCAACCGGCGCCGAGGCCCTTCTCGCCTGGTTGTTCCGTTCCGGATTGGCCTGGCTGGCGGTGGGGCTGGCGCTGGAACCGCTTGAGGGCGGCATCAAGAAGGAACCAGCCACCCTGAGCTTCTACCTCGTCACCGCCGGTCTCGCGGCGCTTTGCCTGATGGCCCTGACCGTCGCCTCCCAAACGGCGGCGTTGCGCAGGCCGCTGGCGTGGCTGGGCGGGGCCGGACAGAACCCGATGATGGCGTATCTGGGCTTCAGCAATGTGGTGCAGCCGGCCCTGATCCTCGCCGGGGTGACGGCCTTCGTGAACATGCGCGCGCCGTCGCCTTGGGCCCAGCTCGCTTACGCTGTGGCGGGCGCGGCGCTGATGGCTGCGCTCGTCGCGGGGTGCTCGCGAAGGGGCATCATCTGGCGCGCCTGAAAAGGGCGGCGGCGTCTTGTTTGGCGGCGGCGCGGCGATTCAGCATGTATCGACGCGACCGGGCCCGGAGGCCCGCGCGAAGGGGTGAGAATTCCGTATGAATACGCACTATCCATCCAACCGCCCGCCGCTGCAGCCGTCGGCCTTTGCCGCACTGCCGCTCGGCTCCATCCACGCGGCCGGGTGGCTGAAAGACCAGTGCCGCATCCAGGCCAACGGCCTCACGGGGCACATCGAGGAGTTCTGGCCCGACCTGGGCCCAGACAACATGTGGCTCGGCGGGAAGAGTGAGGGCTGGGAGCGCGGACCCTACTATTTGGACGGCCTCATCCCGCTGGCCCATGTACTGAACGACTCGCGCCTGAAGGCGATGGCCCAGCGGTGGGTGGATTCCATACTTGGTATGCAGGATGCCGCGGGATGGATCGGCCCGGTGCAGGCGCCGGACCGGCAGGCGTACGACCAGTGGCCCGTGGCCATCGTGCTGAAGGCCCTGACCCAGCACGCCGAGGCTACCGGCGACGAACGCGTCATCCCCGTTCTCACCGGTTTCTGCCGCTACCTGCACGCCACGCTGGCGGACCGACCGCTGTTCGACTGGGGCGCCCACCGTTGGGCTGACCTCGCCATCTCCATCCAGTGGCTCTACAACCGGACCGGCGAACCATGGTTGGTCGAGGTGCTGGATACGGTGCGCCGCCAGGGCTACGACTGGAAAGACCACTTTACCAACTTCCGCTACCCGGAGAAGACCGCGCTAGCGGACTGTACGCGCGACAACCATGTTGTGAACAGCGCCATGGCGATAAAGGCCGGCGGCGTGGCCTTCGCGCAAACCGGCGATCCCTCGGACCGCGACAGCGTTGCCGCTGCCATTGAAACTCTGGATGCGTACCACGGGCAGGTCACCGGGGTGTTCACCGGCGACGAGCACTACGCCGGCAAATCCCCCACCCAGGGCACTGAGCTGTGCGCCGTCGTGGAGTACATGTTCTCCCTGGAGACTCTCGCCTCCGATCTCGGCGACGCGGCGTTCGGCGACCGCCTGGAGAGCATCGCCTACAACGCCCTGCCGGCCACCCTGACGCCGGATATGTGGGCCCATCAGTACGATCAGCAGGTCAACCAGGTCCTCTGCACAGTGGCGCCGCGTTCGTGGACCAATAACCTCCCCGACTCCAACATCTACGGCCTCGAACCGAATTTCGGATGCTGCACGGCGAACTACCACCAGGGCTGGCCGAAACTGGTGAAGAGCCTGTGGATGGCCACGCCGGATAACGGCCTGGCCGCCGTGGCGTATGGGCCGTGCGTGGTCACCGCCAGGGTGGCAAACGGCGCGACAGCGACCATCACGGAACAGACGGAATACCCATTCCAAGGCGAAATCCGGCTTTCGATCGGTCTGGATCGGAGCGCCGCGTTCCCGCTGCTGCTGCGCATCCCGGCGTGGGCCGGCGGAGCGGTCGTTCAGATCAACGGCGGCGAACCGACGCCTGCCATCGCCGGGGGGTATCACTGCGTCGAGCGGACGTGGGAGGACGGCGACGAGATCACGCTGTCGCTCCCGATGGCCGTTCGCACGGAAACGCGCTTCAACGGAGCGGTATCCCTGCTGCGAGGGCCGCTGGTTTTCGGGCTGAAGATCGGCGAGGAGTTCCGCCGCTTGAAGGGCGAGGAACCGCACGCCGACTATGAGGTGTTGCACAACACGCCGTGGAACTACGCGCTGGTGATGGAGAACGGCTTTCCGGTATTGGACGAGTCCGTTCGCCCGGTGTCGGATACGCCGTTCGACCCGGATGCGGCGCCGGTGACGCTCACCGCGAAGGCGCGGATCATCCCTGCCTGGACGCTTGAAAACGACTCAGCGGGTCCCGTGCCCCGGAGTCCGGTGGAGACGGCCGAACCCGTGGAAGAGGTGGCCCTCATCCCCTACGGCAGCACCAACCTGCGGATCGGCGAATTCCCCTTCACCGGAGCGTAGCCGCGCGGCGGGCGTGGTGAATTTGGACCAAGGCTGCTATCATTGGTGGCGGAGTCGCGGCACATTCGCTCGCGACGGCGGTTCTTCGGCGGAATGCCGGGGCCCCTTGACGGGGGTCGCGTCCTTCTGCTGGGGAGCCGCCTGCAATTTCACACAGGAGACACTGGCTTCATGGACGACGTGAACCCGACAGCGAAGGAAGCGCCAAAAAAGAGGACGCGGAAGAAGGCGGTAAAGGCGCCGCCCGCGGCCCAGCAGCACCCGGAGACGAACTACCACGCTCCGGCCATCCCGGAAGACATCCGATACACATCCTTGTCCATCATCCCCCTGGGCGGGGCCTGCGAAATCGGGAAGAACATGACGGTCTACGAGCAGGGCGACGACATCATCGTTGTCGACTGCGGGCTGATGTTTCCCGGCGAAGAGCAGTTGGGCGTGGACGTTGTGATCCCCGACATCACTTACCTGCTGGAGCACAAAGACAAGGTCCGCGCCATCCTGCTGACGCATGGGCATGAGGACCATATCGGCGCCCTCCCCTACGTTCTGGCCCAGCTCCCGGTGCCGATCTATACGCGCCGGCTGACTATGGGGCTGATCAAGAGCAAGCTCGACGAATACGACATGTGGCCGTCCACCGATGCCCACGAGGTGGAGGACGGCGAGATCGTGACAATTGGCTCGTTTACGTGCCAGTTCATCCACGTGGCTCACTCCATCCCCGATGCGTGCTCCATCGCCATCCGCACCGAGATGGGCACGATCATCCAGACCTCGGATTTCAAGTTCGACCAGACGCCGGTGGACAACAAGCCCAGCGACTACGCTTCGTTCAGCCGCTACGGCGACGAAGGGGTTCTCGCGCTTGTGTGCGACACGACGAACGTAGTCCGAGCGGGCCACACCCCCAGCGAGCGCACCATCACCCCGGTGCTGGACGACATCTTCCGAACGGCGCGCGGACGCATCATCATCGCCAGCTTCGCCAGCAACATCAACCGCCTCCAGCAGGTCATCTCCATGGCGGAGAAGCACGGGCGCAAGGTGGCCCTCGCCGGGCGCAGCATGGAACAGAACGTTCGCATCGCCCGGGGCATGGATTACATTACGGCGCAGGAAAGCACCATCATCCCGCTGGCCCATGCCGAGAATCACCCGGCCAACGAGATCTGCGTGCTCACAACCGGCAGCCAGGGCGAGCCATTATCGGCCCTCTCGCGGATGGCCACCGACGAGCACAAGAAGATCCATATTGATCCAGGCGACACCATCGTCCTCTCCAGCACCCCGATCCCTGGCAACGAGGATTCCGTGTATCGCACCGTGAACAACCTGTTCCGGCTGGGCGCCAACGTCATCTACAGCGAACAGAACAAGGGCGTGCACGTTTCCGGGCACGGCAGCCGCGATGAGATCACCATGATGGTGAACCTCACGCGTCCCAAGTACCTGGTGCCGGTGCACGGCGAGTACCGCCACGTGGTCACCTTTGGTCGCATGGCCTTCGACCTCGGATACAAACAGGAAGAGATCCTCACCCCCGAGGTGGGCGACATCCTGGAGTTCACCGATGAAGGCGCGGACATTGTGGGCCGCGTTCCCACCTCCGGCAGCGTGATGGTGGACGGCATCGGCGTTGGCGACGTCGGCGAGGTTGTCCTTCGCGACCGCCGTCACCTAGCCGACGAAGGAGTGGTGATCGTTACCCTGGGCCTCGACAGCAGCACCGGCGAGGTGGTTTCCGGCCCGGATATCGTCAGCCGCGGTTTCGTCATCGAGGCGGAGAGCGAGGACCTCTACGAGCGCGCCAAGGAAGTCGTCATCCGCGAACTGGCGACCATAGAGGCGGACTTCACCGGTGACTGGTCCGTGGTGAAGACGGATCTTCGCCGCGCCCTGAACAAGTTCTTCCGCGCCGAAACGCGCCGCCAGCCCATGGTGCTGCCCGTCATCGTCGAGGTATAGCTTCCCAATAACCAGCGGGGCGGCGGAGGGCATCGCCGTCCGCCGCCCCGCTTCGTCGTGCGCCCAATGCCATAGCGTCGGAGATACCGATGAAGCGATGCCGCGTTCCTACCTTGCTTGCCTGCTCCCTCCTGATGTTCGCCCCGCGCGCTTCAGTGGGCGCGACGACCGCCATCGGTCCGCCAATGGCCCACCGCCCGGCGCTCCCAGGCGCCGTGGACGCCCAGGAGCCTCCGGTCTCCACCTCGCCGCATCGCGGCTATGAAGCCCGCCTCGCGCCAGCCCGGTCAACTCGACCAGATGCTGGTCGCGGCGACTTCCTGATCTTCCGCCGATCAAGCCGACGGGTCGTTTTCCGCATTCGCGTAGAACGTTCGGCCGAGGTCTTCTGGTCGCCGGGTGACGAACGGGCGGCGGTTCTGGACCACTTTGGGTCGAACGAGGATCGCCTGTTCATCGTGGCGCTGCGAACCGGCCGACGTGAGCAGACCATCGGCCGCCAGAACTTCACGGCCTACGTGAAAGACCCAGAACGGGCGGATTACAGCCATCTGTACTTCAAGCGCTTAACGTGGTCATCCTCCAAGCGGCTGCGGTTCCGGGCAGAGATGTGGGCGCCGTGGCGCGCTTCCGCCCGGCCAAGCCGCGAAGTGTGGGTGACGATCCGGTTGAGCACCCTGGTCCGCCGCTCCGGCGTTCACGGAAGGCCGGTGGGCTGATGGTTGAACTACCGCAACCCGAACTCCAAGCGTGGTGCGCCAAACGCCGCCTGGAGTTGCCCGAGGACAGCGTCCGCCCTCGCTATTTGGGCAGACCGGAATTCCGCTTGGAGATGGATATCCCGCAGGGATGCTCCGCCGTCTACATGTTTGCCGAAAGCGTCATCCGCCTGGGGCCGGAACAGGATGGCTATTTCGGATCCGCCTTCTGGGTGTCGAACTTCGACCTGTTTGGGACGATGAGCGACAAGCCGCCGATTCGCATGTTCCGGCAACTCCTGCTGAGCTACGGCTGCCGCCCAGCCTTCGACGACCGAATGGGCTGGCTGCTGGACCCAACGGAATACCTCGATCACGTTGTGCTGCTGGCCGCCATCCTCCTCGCTGGTTGGGACGCCAACATGGTCCCCGTCCACGGAGGTCACTTCGTCCACATCAGCCATGACGACTACTGCCATGTGGTCTCGACAGATCAGGGAGTCATCGCCAAGGCGGTCGAAGACCTGAGCGGCTGGAATCCACGCGTGATGGGGCCGGATGGCGATCGCATGTAGGCACATGCGCTTTGCGCCGCGCCGCGGTGCTCCAAATCCGTCGGAGGTATTGTGAAATGAGAGTCTGGCTGCGATTAGTGGGGCTTCTGGGCGCCATCGCCGTGAGTGCCGCGCTGGCTGGGTGCGACCCGGGCGATTCCATCACTATTTACAATGACTGCTCGTTCCCGCTGACCGTGGGCTATACGCAGACGTACAAGGCCTTTGGCGGCCCGTTGACGACGGAAGGACACTGGGGCTCGATTCCTCCACACAGCATGCGCAAGGAGGGGAAAGTCGCCCACCAGGCGCCATTCACGGTCATCGCCAGGAACCCGAAGGGCGTCGTCGTGGGCACAGTCGTCTGCCCGGTCAAGAAGCCCCGGCAGTATTCGATTCGCTTCGGTCCGGAGCTACCGACAAAGGCGTCGACAATCGACAACACGTCCCGTTAGCGCGATGTGGTCAGCGAGACGGGCCTGGCGCCGATGGGCTGGCGCTACTACGATCCCGCCGCCGGCCGCTTCCTTACGCGCGATCCCATCGGCTACAACGGCGGCGCCAATCTCTACGGCTACTGCGACGGTGACCCGGTGAACTGGGCCGACCCGTGGGGGCTCCTGAAGAAACAATCCAAGCCAATGAAACAGCCGTGCCGGATGAGCGTATTGGATGCATGGAACAGCACCGGCGGACGGGTCATTCGCGCTGCATCCGTCTATGATATGCGAGTCCGATCCATCAACTCCACAATCAGCGAAGCGGTCAAAATCACCAAGGTTGTCACTTGGTGCTCCGATGTTGTCAACCTGACGAACACGGTCTACCGGGATCGTGACGAAGTCACGAAGGACGATGACCCAAGGAATGATCCCGACGCGCAGCATATCGATGATGAAGAGACCGTTTGTGAACGGAAAATCCGAAAGAACCTCCGTCCGACCCCGAAGAGAGCGGAGGACGGCTTGGATTTGGTGCTGAAAATGCTCATGCCGGAGAGTGCGGGCACGTTTCCCGCAGCGCTCTGGGCGTGGCAGAGAGCGCTGCGGGAACATCCGAAGGGAATTACTGGATGAACCGCGCATTGCACGTCGTTGCCCTCCTGGCGCTCTGTGGAGCCGTCATCGTTGCGTCGGGTTGCCGAAAGCCGCCCCCCTCACCCGTCGATCAGGCCGAGGCTCGCTTTCTGGCCGAGCATGCAAGGGGCGACTCGGCGATGGACGCATATCGGTACCGGGAAGCCGCCGGCCATTACCGGGCAGCCCTGCGCTGTGCACAGAGCCATGGCGTCGCCGAAGACCGCGCCGAAACGATGGTGGAAATCGCCAATGCTTGCACCTGGGCGTATGAGTTCGGGGAGGCGGTAACGTGGGACCGTCGCGCCATCCACGAAGCGGCGCGCTGGCCCGACGTTAGCCCGGACTTTGTTCCCGATCGCCTGGCGGCCATCGTCGCCAACTGCGCCTTTGAGGGACGTTTCCACGAGGCGAATCTGGCCGCGCGGCAGATGCACGCGCTGGACGATGCTCGCCTAAAGCCCAACGACGTCAAGCGACTCGATCACATACTTGCCGATGCAAAGCTGGCATCGAGGACCGGTCGACACGCGGAAGCCATCGCCCTCGCGAAGCAGTATCTAGCGATTGCGCGCCAATCCACTTTCGACCAAGACACCAACCTCGCGATCGGCGATCTCGAGTTGGGATGCGCCTATGCCGGCGCGGCGAAGTACGCAGAGGCCGAAGCGTCGGTCGCCACAGGGCTTGCCGCCTTTCAAAAGCAGAAGGATCCCAACCCGGTAGCGATTGGACGGGCACAAGCCGTTCTAGCCTCTATCGACATGAAGCAACGGCGCGTCGATCTGGCGCTTCGCCTCTTCCAGCAAGGGATCGGCAACCTGGAGAAGAGCATCGGGTCGGAGCACCCCTCCATGGCGGAAATCTACACGCGTTACGCCGACGCCCTGCTGAAAGCGGGCCGCCCGGCGGAGGCCGCCGCCATACGGTCGAAGGCCGGGCGTGCTCCGGATCGGGAGGCAGCCATTCGGATCGCCGAAGCCGCTTGGACGCGCGTCTACGGGAGAGCGAATATCGACAGACAGCGCCCGATCCAGGCCACCCTGGACGGAGAGGTGTGGCGCGTCCATGGGTCGTTACCTAAAGGGCAAGCGGGCGGCGTGGCCGA
Organism: Armatimonadota bacterium; assembly: GCA_036504855.1. GTDB lineage: Bacteria > Armatimonadota > DTGP01 > JAKQQT01 > JAKQQT01 > DASXUL01. The sequence goes on from DASXUL010000123.1 coordinate 74,664, forward strand.
TGCGGTAGTATCGAGAAAGACAGGCCGCGTTCTGCATATGGGCCACGGGCGATAGTCACTCGGTGCATAAGCCGGGTCCCAGATCGTCCCCTTGATCGGAGCAGAGGGCCGTTCCCGATGGGATGCCGGGGAAGCGTCGACGCTTGCCGGGCCGGCAGTACTATAGAGGACGTGTCCCAGTGAACGACATCACACGCACATACATGGAACTGGCCCAACGCGGCAGCGCAACCGCGCAGCGGCTTCTGGCGGAATGCTATGCCGATGGCTTCGGGGTTCCCTCGGACCCGGAGGAGGCCATGGCGTGGTATACCCGGGCCGCCGAGCAGGGCGACGCAGAAGCGGAGTTCGTCGTAGCGGTGAGCTATGACGAAGGCAACGGCCTGCCAGTAATCAAGGAGGAGGCGACGCGCTGGTATCGCCGCGCCGCGCTCCACGGGTCAACCCACGCGCAGTACAACCTCGGCCTGGCCTATGCCGCCGGCGACGGCGTGCGATCGAATCGCGGAACAGCCCTGCACTGGTTCGCCATGGCTGGCGAACTGGGCGACCGGGCCGCCCAGTTCGCGGCCGGAACGATCTGCAGCGAGCTGGGCCGCCACGATGAGGCCGAGATCTGGTTCGAGCGCGCCGCAGCCCAACGGCATGGCTCCGCTGCCTTCATTCTGGGCCGTCGCCACGAGGAGCGCTCGGAGTTTGAGATGGCGGCCCTGTGGTACGAGCGCGCGGCCGACCTGGGCCATTCCGAAGCCTGCATCAACCTGGCCCTGATGCATGATCGCGCGGAAAACCACGAGAAGGCGTTCTACTGGTATCAACGCGGCGCGCAGATGAACCAGGCGAAGTGCCTCTGCAACCTCGGCGTCGCCTGCATGGACGGCTGCGGCACGCCTATTGACGTTGCCCGAGCGATAGAATGCTATACGCGGGCGGCCGAACTGGGTGACGGGATCGCCCAGTTCAACCTGGGCGTCTGCTACGAAGAAGGCGTGGGCGTGGACCAGGACATCGTGGCCGCTCACGACCTGTATCGAACGGCGGCAGCAAATGGCCATCGCCGCGCGAAGCGCAAACTTACCCCGGTATTCATCCGCCGAGCCCTCATCGCCGCAGCAGGAGGCTGAACCGCTTTGAGGACGAGGCTCTTGTTCACGAGCCGGGTTTCTGCCGCATGTTTGGACCACCGATCATTCTGGTTGTCACCACTGGCTTTACACCGGCATCCGGCTGCTCAACGGGAGTCCCGGGTGACCGTCGAGGATACGTTCAGCCCCTTCGACTTTCGCCGTAGAGGCTGGCGAGGAAAGCGTAATGTCCAGGAAGAACGGGTATGACTCCGATCCAATTCCAATCGCGGCCGCGTTGCTCGTCGGTATGGCCGTTGGTGGGATCGTTGGCTCACTGTTTCCGGCTCTTGAGATCCATTTGAAGGGCGGTATGGCCTTCGCTGCGGGCCTGACAACCCGCGTCTGGCTCGTTCGCTACCGTGACCGGATGGATGAAGAGGATGGCTCGACAGATGGTGATAGGCCAAAGCCCGCGGACTGAGCCTGGCCCACGCGGCGCCTGGGGGCGCCGCCAGATGGACTCCGCCTCCTGGAGCCCTGAGCGGGCAGATTGCCGTAAATGAGGGCCGCTATCCCCCACGCGCGATTCCGGCAAGATCACCATTGCCGGAATCGCATCGTTCGCGAGGCTCTGCCGTACGGAGGCATACGATGACGGTTCTGTCGCGCGCAGAGACTATCCAATGGATTGAAGACCACGGTTTCGCGCCCACGCCGAACCAAGTGCCCGTTGTGGACGCCAACGAGTTCCATCTCGTGTTCATGATGCCGAATCAGCCTTGCGACCAGCTTGTGCTGGCCTACGATCTGGCCGAGTGGTTCGGCGACGGCGAGGCGATGCTGTGGATGACGGATTGGCCGATCTACAGCGAGGAAATGATGCGGATATTCGAAGGAATCCGAAATCGCTCCGGGAAGGCCGGCCGCCTCATTGACGCTCCCGGGCACCTGCTCTCATCCGAGCAGCCGCACCAGGCTCGCGCCATCGCAGAATTGCTCCACTGCCTGTTCGCCTTCAACTGGGAGGGCTTCCTGTACGCGGCCGACCGTTCGTGCACGATTTGGGTTGCGGACTACGACCTGGTAGTATCGACAACCGACAGCCGCCAGTGGAGCCTCCTGAAACCGATCGTTGAAGCCGTCGGAACGATGACCTACATCCCTGAGAGAGAGGCGTAGAGGAACAGACTCAGGCGTCCGCGGCCACTTAGCAGCCTGCGGTTTCGGCGCCGCCAAACAGGTAGCCTGCACGCTCACGCGTGCAGCCAGGCGGGCGGATCGGCGCGCCGCCGGCGATCCGCGCTCCCCCGCCCCGCCTTGCGTGCACTATACTACCCCTGTGAATTGGGTGGATGCGGCCATACTGGGCATCGTACTCGTGTACGGGCTCATCGGATATAAGCGGGGCTTCCTGATGGTTGCCACGGAACTGGCGGCGCTGACGGCAGGCTATGGCGCGGCGCTGGCCGGTTTCCGGCCGCTGGGCAGGGCCATTGCGGCAACGCGCGGATTCGGCCCCGGGCTCTCCCAGGGCGTCGCCTTCATCGTGCTGTGGGTCGTTGTCTACCTCTTGCTGGACTTCGCCCTTCGCCGCCTCGTCCGCCGGCTGCCGGAGGAAACCCGCAAGGGCGCCGCTAACCGGCTCTGGGGCTTCCCCGCCTCCGCCATTAAAGGCGTGGTGGGCGCCGCGCTGTTCGTTACGCTGCTCAGCCTCTCGCCGTGGGGCACGGCTTCCGCCGATGTGGACCGCTCGCGGCTCGGAAGCGCCATGGTGGGCGTCACCACCGATTACGCTCGCGCGGCGAACAACACGTTCATGGACGCCTTCCGCGAGCTCCAGGAGGCAACCGGCGGAAACCCGGTGGTGGAGGGCTACCGCAAGCTGCCCTTCCGCACCACGGCCGTGCAGGTGGACGCCGGCGCGGAAACGCAAATGCTCACGATGGTGAACAGAGAGCGGGCCTCTCGCGGCCTGAAGACCCTCACGCCCGACGACAAACTGCGGGACCTGGCGCGCGCTCATGCCCGCGATATGCTGGCCCGCGGCTATTTCGCCCACGAAACTCCGGAGGGTAAGAACCCGTTTCAGCGCATGCGCGCCGCAAAGATCCGCTACACGGCCGCCGGAGAGAACCTGGCCTTCGCCCTTACGCTGGAAGTTGCCCACGACGGCTTGATGCGAAGCCCCGGACACCGCAAGAATATTCTGGACCCGGATTACCGCCGCATCGGCATCGGCGCCCTGCGCGCCGGCCCGCACGGCATCATGTTCACGCAGGAATTCACGGACTAGAGTTATCAGTCGTCAGTCATCAGTCATCAGTCGTCGGATCGGGCTGATGACTGACGACTGATGACTGACAACTGACGACTGACGACTGATGACACTCATATCGTTACTGAAAAGCAAGATTCACCGGGCGACGGTGACGGATGCCGACGTGGATTACGTTGGGTCCATCGCCATCGACGAAGAGCTTTTGGAGCTCACGGGCATTGCGCCGGATGAGCGCGTCCACATCTGGGACGTGACCAACGGCGCGCGCCTCGAAACATATGCAATCAAGGCCCCCCGCCACTCCGGCATCATCGCCATCAACGGCGCGGCGGCCCATCACGTTCAACCTGGCCACAAGGTGATCATCGCCGCATTCTGCTGGACCGATGAGACCGTTGAGCCCCGCATGGTCCTCGTGGACGACGACAACCATTTCGTGTCGTTCCTCCACGCGGAACCGGCACTAACGGTCCTGGAGGGATAGAGTGCCCGAACGCTGGTTTGGCAAGCGCTTCAAGCGCGACGAAATTCAGGCGCAGCTCTCGGACGTTGCCGAGGGACTCTGGGTGAAGTGCCCCAAGTGCGCCGAGATCCAATATACGGCAGAGCTTGCGCGCAACCTGAAGGTCTGCAAGAAGTGCGCGTTCCATTTCCGCCTCACCGCGCGGGAACGCATCGACCTTCTTGCCGATGACGGCGTTCTGGAGCTCTGGGACGAGGACCTGGTCACCGTCAATCCCCTCGCCTTCCCGCAATACCTCGAGAAGCTGGAGAGCCACCGCGTGAACACAGGGCTCACCGAGGCCGTGGTCACCGGGCGCGCCAGCGTCGGAGGCATCCCCGTGGCGCTGGGCATCACGGACCCGCACTTCAAGATGGGCACGATGAACAGCGTGGTGGGAGAACGCATCGCCCGATGCGCCGAGCGCGCGATTGACGATGATATGCCGTTGATCCTGGTGTGCGGCAGCGGCGGCGGCGCCCGCATGGAGGAAGGCATCCTCAGCCTGATGCAGATGGCGAAGACCTCCGCCGTGCTGGGCCGCTTCAAGCGCGAAACGCGTCGCTTCTTCATCTCGGTCCTCACCGACCCGTCGATGGGCGGAACGCTGGCTTCATGGGCCAGCCTGGGCCACGTGGCGCTGGCCGAGCCGGGCGCCATGGTCGGGTTCGCCGGGCAACGCGTCTCCGCGCAGGTGCAGAGCGGAAAGACGCCCGCCAATTACCAAACCAGCGAGTTCCAGGAGGAGCACGGTCAGGTGGACGCCGTCGTGCACCGGAAGGACCTCCGAGACGCTATCACCCGCATCCTGACCTGGGCGGCGTGAACGGTTGCCGTCCGGCCTCAGCAGGCGCCGAACCTTCGGAAGCCGGTTGGAGCCCAACGGCCTAACGCGGAACCATTTATATGTTGAAGAACGCACTGGACTTCGAGAAGCCCGTCGCGGAACTGGATGCCCAGATCGATAGCCTGCAAGAGCATATGCGCAGTCCCGGCCTGGAGCACTGGTGTCGAGATCACGACCGCGATTATGCCGCCGAGATCGCTGATCTGGACAACGGCCTGCAGCAGTTGAAGCGAGATCGGGAGCGCCTCATGAAAGACATCTTCGGAAAACTCACTCCATGGGAGAAGACACAGGTGGCGCGCCATAAAGACCGGCCGCACACGATCGACCTTATTCGCCTCCTCACCGATGACTTCTTCGAACTGAAGGGAGACCGCGGTTTCGCGGACGATCCCGCCATCATCGGCGGAATGGCCACTATCTCAGGCCGCCCCATTTTGATCGTTGGCCATGAGAAGGGCCGCGATCTGAAGGACAAGGTGCGCCGCAACTACGGCAGCGCCAAGCCCGAAGGTTACCGCAAGGCCGTTCGCCTCATGAAACTGGCCGAGAGGGCCAACAGGCCCGTGGTGACCCTCATCGATACCAGCGCGGCGGATTCCTCTCTGGGCAGCGAAGAGCGCGGCATCAGCGAGGCCATCGCGAAGGCGATGGAGGAGATGGCCATGCTCCGCGTGCCGATCATTGTCGTTGTGATCGGCGAAGGCGGAAGCGGCGGAGCTATCGGCATCGGCGTTGGAGACCGCGTTGTGATGATGGAGCACGCCGTCTACTCGGTGATCCCCCCGGAAGGGTGCGCCAACATCCTCTGGCGGGATTCGGCCCGCGCCAACGAAGCCGCCGACGCATTGAAGCTCACCGCCCAGGATGCCCTGCGGCTGGGCGTCATCGACGAGGTGTTGCCGGAACCTATGGGCGGCGCCCACCGCAACGCGGAACTCACCGCAATCATCATCCGCGACGCCGTGTTGGCGTCGCTGGACTCGCTGGCGCGCCTCGAACCAGACGCCCTCGTTGAGCAGCGCTATCAGAAGTTCCGCAAGATGGGCCAGTGGGTTGTGGAACGCGCCGCCCACTGATCCCGATCTCCGTGCATGGAGGGTCCCCGCCCAGGCTCCGTACCTCGGCCGGGGGCCTTCCCCATTTTTGGGAACCAGGCCGGCACGGCAATTGCTGTTCAGAGCTCATAAAGTCATCCGGTCTGACCGGGGAACTTCGCCGCCGGATGTGGCATGAAACCTGTGGAACCTCTCATGATCTTGACACCTGCCAACCTACCTCTCTCGCTTCGTCCCGGAATGGTGGTGGAGTTGCTTGCGCCGGGCGCATCCGCTCTGGCCTCAATCGTCTCCGCGGAACTGGGCCGGCTCATCGTCAGCCCCGAGGACACTCCGCCGCCAGCGGGCCGGGTGCTGCTCCGTTTTCCGATGGAAGGACTGATGGTGCAGGCTTCGGCGCGCCTTACCGAGCTCCCCGGCCGTGAGGATGCCGCTGTGCTGCTGGATTCGTTCGCCAACGTGCAGCGCCTGGAGCGGCGGGCCACCCACCGACTGGATGAGCCGGTGCGCGTGCGGGTGCAGGCCGGCGAGGAGCACTCCGAGGCTCGCGTGCTGCCGGCGGTGAACATCAGTGAGCGGGGGCTCTTGCTCGGGTGGCCCGAACAGCCGGGTGTGGTCCTCGGCGAGCAAGTCAAGATGGGAATCGCCCTGGGCCGAGAGTCGATTGAGGCCACCGGGGAGGTCGTTCGCACCGACGATTGCCACTCGGCCATCAAGTTTGTGGAAATCACCCTGGACGCGCGGGACCACATCACTTCGTACGTCTTCCGCCGCGAGCGCGAGCGGCGTCTGCGCGAAACCCCGTACGATGAACTCCCCGGCCTGCCGCCGGATGGGGAGGTCTGATCGATGCATCGACTCCGTTGGACCGCGCTTACATGCATCTTCGCCGGGCTCCTTGCCGGGCTGATTGTGGCCATCCATTCCGCCATCGCCGGGCTTCCCCCCGTGGTTGCCGTTTGGCGCGTTGGGTTTACATCGGTTTCGGTCTGGCTTACCCAGGCAAATCTGCTGTCGATCTGGCGCACTCTGTCCGCCGATCCCGTCCGACGCTAGCATCCGGCCACGTTCTCCATGCCGGGGCCGTGTTTCGCGCGCTACAGTGATAGGGGCGCCCGCGCAGCCTACCGTCGTGGAATGACCCGCGCCGCCCTGGAAACACGGTTGTCTATGCTCATTCAGACCCACGGAGACCTCGCGATCCTCTGCGAGGAGCTCGCTAACGAACCCACGCTCTACTTGGATACGGAATTCGTCGGCGAAGGCCGATACTACCCCGACCTGGGCGCCATCCAGGTGGCTGCCGGTGATACCGCGGCCCTGATCGACCCGATCGCCATTCAAGACCTGACCCCCTTCCTGGAACTCCTCGCCGACCCCACCAAGGAAAAGGTCTTCCACGCCGCCAGCCAGGACCTCGCGATATTCTATCGGCTGATGGGCGTCCCAATGGCGCCCGTCTACGACACGCAGCTTGCCGCAGCCCTGCTCGGGCCCGATGAGCAGATCGCGTTCGTACACCTCGTGGAACGCATTACCGGAAACCGGCTGCGCAAAGAACACTCTTTCACCAACTGGCTACAGCGTCCCCTGGCCCCCGGGCAGATCGACTACGCCCTGGATGATGTGCGCTACCTCATCCCCGTCCATCAGGCCCAGGTGAAACGCCTGGAAGAGATGGGCCGCACCGAGTGGGCCCGCGAGGAGTTCACCCGCTTCGAACGCGCCGAAACCTTTGCCCCTCAGGATCCTGAGAGCTTGTTCCTCCGCATCCGCAACGTGGATCGCCTCGGCGGCCGCACGCTGGCCATCCTGCAGGAGCTCGTGGCCTGGCGCGAAGAGACTGCTCGCGCCGAGAACATCCCCTCCGGGCGCATCGCGCGCGATGAAGTGATGGTGGAACTGGCCCGCCGCCCCCCGGCGGAGTTGAAGCAACTGCGCGACATCCGCGGCCTCACATCGCAGCAGGCCGAGCGATTTGGACGTCAGATGCTGAACGCGGTTGTTGAAGGCTCCCGCCGGCCCGTGCCGAAGGTGCCGGGAAGGACCTCCTTCCCCTCCGCCATGGAACCTACCGTGGATTTCCTGTTTGTGTGCCTGCGCTCTCTGGCCGTTGAGAAGTCTGTCGCCACCGGAATGGTTGCCACCCGCAGCGACATGAGCCAACTCGCCGTACGAGGCGCCGAGGCGGACATCTCGCTGATGCGCGGATGGCGTCGCGGAGCCTTCGGCGAGGAGCTTCTGGCCACCCTAGACGGGCGCGCCACCGCGCGAATCATCCCGGAGACCCGCGAAGTGCACCTCGAGTGGACCGCGGCGTAGCCTTCGAACGCCGGAAGCGGATAAGTGGAGCGGGGCCGGGGATACCCGGCCCCGTTTTCCGTTTTGGGTGCGCCATGAAGCGCGGAAGCGCCGTCCGCCCGTCGCCCCCGACCGCTTGCGATCACAAGTCCCCTTCCCTCGCCCTCCGGGCGACTGCCGTGATACCATTTGGCTCCAGGCCGGCGATCGCGGCTAGGCGCTGCCGGCTATAGAGGGCCGCAGTACACCTGACGCTCCTTCCTAACGTTTCCCCTTCGGCGAGGAGGCCATCGTATGGAACCCGTGCTCTTGATACATGGATATAGCTCGGAGGGCCGCGACCTGCCGGAGGGCGCAGACGTCGCCGGGCCAACCGGGGAGATATATGGCGATCTTCCCGCGCGATTGAGGAGGCGGTACCCAGACCTGGAGGTGGCCGGCGTCGATATGAGCCGCTATACCTCCCTCTATGACAACGTCGACCTGGAAGACCTGACCCTCGCCCTGGACCGCGTACTGCATTCGGACCCGTACCGCGGCCTTCTGAGCACAGGCTTCAACGCCATCATCCACAGCACAGGCGCTCTCGTGATCCGCAACTGGGTTAGGCGGTGCAGCCCCAAGCCTTCGCCGCTACGGCGCGTGATCCACCTCGCGGGGGCCAACTTCGGCAGCGGCTGGGCCAGCGTTGGCGAAAGCGACCTGGTCAAGTGGGGGCGCCTGCTGTTCGCCGGCGGCACGGAGCGCGGCATCGCCGTGCTTGAGGGCCTCGAGTTGGGGTCCAGCTTCGCCATCGACCTCCACCGCTATTTCCTCGAAGACGGCAACAACATGCTGCGCGACTACGGCGTGATGGAGTTCAACATCGTCGGCAGTCAGGTCTCCCTGGGCGCCGCGGTGCACCTGCCCATCCGCTACGGCAAGGAAGATGGATCAGATGGCGTCGTCCGCGTCTGCGCCAGCAACCTGAACCACCACTACATTGAGATCGGCCCAACGCCGGACGCGGATCGCGACTGGGAGGCCGCAATCGCACACGCCGACCAGGAGGCGGATCGACTGGCGACGATAGGGCGCAAGCTGGACGATGTAACCAGAGCGCCCGGCGAGGCCCCGGGCGAAGGCGCCGCGGCCGAAGACGAGGCGGCGCGAGGCGGCATCGACGCCACGTATTACGGCGTGCTCAGAGATTGCCGGCCGGCGGACTCGATGGACTCGGCCGCCGCGCTGAGCGTGGCCTCTCCGGGACCCTTCACCCACGTACGGGCTCGAACACCGTTCGCCATCCCCTACCGCACCTCCCACTCCGGCGACGACATTGGCATCGTACACGGAGAACAGACAAAGAGCGAGGTCGACGATCTCATCGACCATGCATTCGCATGCACGCGCGACGCCGGCGGCGCCGTAGACCTGGCCGCCTACGAAGCGGCTGCCCGGTACTACGACGGCGCTACCTCGCGGACCTACGAGACGGTGTTGAGCCAGGCGCACAAGGACTGGTTTGATCGGGTGCTGGGCGAGTTCATCAAGCCCATCCAGGAGCAGTGGCAGAATCCGCCAGGGCAATATGACAAACACGCTCAGGTCATTGTGCGCGTGCGCGACCACCACGGCCGCCCCGTCAGGAACTGCTCCGTGAGCTTCAACTCGTTCGGGGGAGGCGCCGAGCCGCACACCATGGTCAACGAGCTCATCGAGGACACGCACGTCAACGCTGGCGCCCGCGGAAACTGCACGTTCTATCTCCGCACCGATGCCTACCAAGTCCGCGACGGCGCGGCGGGCTGGTTTCCGCGAATCCCTGACATCAAGGGGCTGGACCTGGAGATCGACAGCATAGACGGCTCCGAGGACCGCATCCGATTCGTGCCGTTGCGCCTGCGGATTTCGGAAGACCAGCTCAGCGCATGGATTCGCCCGCACCGAACCACGATCCTGGACGTTCAGCTCCTGAGACTGCCGGCGGCGCGCACATTCCTCGTCGTCCGCGCCGGTCAGGGCTGACGCCGAGCCTCTTAGCGCCGCTGGAGCCAAAGCAAAAGGGGCCCTCCCGAAGGAGAGCCCCTTCCGTTTTTGGGATCGTCCCCGAACCTAGAACTTCACCTGGAACTGCGCGACGGCAACGTTGCCCTTCGCATCTTCACCGTTGGTGAGGAAGTGGTTCTTGTAGTCGATGATCTGGTAGAGCAACTTCAGCGAGGTGTTCTCGCCGAGGTCGCTGCCCAGGCCGATGTTGTAGTAGTTTTCCTTCGCGTCGCCATTGGCGGAAGCGTAGGTGGGGTTGATGTCCTTGTAGAGCACCTGCTCCATGCCAAGGTCCACGCGGCTGGCTGAGGTGAGCCCGTAGCGCAGGCCGGCGGTCACGTGCTGGAGCTTGGTGTCGTTAGCGGTTTCCAGCGCATTGGCGCCGTACCCGCGCACCACGGAGCGGTAGTCGTCGAATCCGCCCGTAACAGCCAGGCGGCTGCTGAAGGCGTATGCGGCGGTGGTTACGATGCCCTTGATGTTCGTCGGGTTCTGCCAGGAGCCCAGGGCGCCCCAGGATCCGGGTGCTCCGAAGAACGGGTCCACCTGGCGGTAACCGGCGGTAACGGCCAGGCCGCCCGCGTTCAGTGAGAGGCGACCGTCGTAGGCGTTGTGCAGGTCACGCGGGAACGCGGTCTCATTGTCGATCTTGAACTTGCCGCGGCTCTCGAGGTTGCTGGAGGAGAACTCGCCGGCGAAGCCAAGCTTGCCGAAGAGCTTCAACTTGAGGTCGGCGCCGTAGACCTGCGCGCGGTCGGCGGGAGTCGTGCTGTTGTTGACGAGCTGGTTGTTCTGGAGGGCGGCCTCAATGAAGGTCAGTCCCAGTTGGCCGGAGAGCGGAGTCGGCATGGTGGCGTGGAAGCCGGCGCTTTGCGTGATCTCCGCGACCGTGGTCGGGATGCCCGGGAACAGGGCGAGCTGCCACTCCGCGTACGGGTTCTGGGTGCGCGGCGTGTAGTTCGCGGTAACGTACAGCGGGAATCCGCCGCCAGCGGCCTGGGTGGCATGCGTGCCGCCGTAAGCGACAACGCCGATCTTGCCCAGGTTGAACGTCGACTTCAGACCCGTGAAGACAACGTCGCCGTTGTCGGTGCGGGTGATGTTCGTGTAAGCGTCGTAGTCCTGAAGCTTAAGGGTGTACGGGGTAAACTGAACGCCCGTCTTGCCGGCCTCGATGTCCATCTTGCCCAGCGGGCCAGCGGAGAGCGGCGCTGAGATGTAGGCCTTCCAAGGCGTGATCTCGGCGTTGTTGCTGCCGTTGGTGGCGGCGCCGTAGGGGAACGGGAAGGGCGTGGGGCCAACGCTCGTGCCAGCGGCGAAGCCGCCGGTGTAGTTGCCGGCGTTCAGCAGCAGGTTGGCGGTGACGGTCTTGTTGACCTTGGCGCGGAGCGCGAGGTCCATGTCATACAGAACCTGGTAGCGCTCCAGGATGTTGGAGCTCGGGTTCAGGCTGCGGCCGTTGAGGTCCAACGGCGACACGCCGCGGTTGCGAGAGCCGCGATCCGTGCTGGTGCCTCTGCCGATGGCGTTCAGCTCACCGTTGATCTTAACGCGGCTGACTTCGTCCTCCAGGATGCCCACGCGGCGGGTGAGGTCGGCGAGATCTTTCTTCACGCCGGCGACGTCCACCTGCAGCATCTGGAGTTCGGGGGTGAACTGGTCCACCAGCTTCTTCAGCGTATCGAAGTCGTCCTTGGAGACGAATCCGTTTAGCTGATCCTTGGTGGCGAGGTTGGACAGGTTCGGGGTCTCCCCTGGCTTGACGGCGCTGACCTGGTCCTTGATATAGGTTTCGAGCTGCGGGATCATACGAGCGATGACCACCGCGAACTCGTAGCGGGTCATGGCCCGCTTACCGCCGAAGGTGCCGTCCGGGTAGCCAATCACGAGCCCGCGCTGAGCGAGGGTGTTGACCGCCTGGTAAGCCCAATGGTCCTGAGGGACATCCGCGAACGGAGCCTGGGCGTGGGCGACTGTGGCCACAATGGCGACAGCGCCGAATGTTGCGATGAGTTTCCTCATGCGCTCCTCCTCATGGTGGGGGCAGATTCTCTAGGAGGCGATCGAGATGGGGGAGGCGGCCGCGAGTGGCCATGTTTCCTCTGACCTGTGCTCCCTCAGCACGCTCACCAGCGGTTCCCCGGTTCTGCCGTTCCACCGGGATGTAATTGACGGGAAACCACTACAAGGATAGCATCGGCCGGTCGCCAGGGGAAACGTAGCGCAAGCGTCATCTCGCCCCAAAAAGCAAGAGAGCCACGCTTGCGTAAAGCGTGGCTCTCCTGTGCTATCATCCGAAGATGCGATAAGCGTGGTGCCGAAGGCGGGATTCGAACCCGCACGGGGTTGCCCCCGACGGTTTTTGAGACCGTTGCGTCTGCCATTCCGCCACTTCGGCCCGGTTCCACTTTAACACGTTTGCCGCACGCTGTCAACCGAATGCCCGGACGCGCGTTGCGCGTCAGAAAGGCTGGTCCCGTGGACGATCAGCAGTACTCAGCACCGCCGCAAGACCGAACCCCCTCCGCCGAGCCTGGCGCCTTCGAGCAGACCTTTGAGCCGGAAGAGCGGCCGGCGCCGCCGCCCCCACCGCCTCCGACTCCTCCTACGCCCCCGCCTCCCCCGCCGCCGTCTTTCTATGCCCCGGCTGCCCCTCCGCCGCGAAAGAAAGGCGCCAACTGGGGGCTCTTCCTCGGCGGCGCCGTGTTGGGATGCGGCTGCCTGCCGCTTGTGGCGTTCCTGCTCTTCTCAGCCAGCATTGGCGCGCTGATGGGCAGCGGATCCTCGTCCGGAGTGGGGCCGTCGCGCGATTCCGTGGCCGTCATCGACGTTTCGGGCGTCATCACCTCTGGTGAGCTGACGCGCAGCCCGTTCGGTTCCAGCGGCGCCGATGCGCAGTACATCATCGAGCAGTTGGAAAAGACGCGCACGAACCGCCATATCAAGGCCGTCGTCCTTTGGATCAACAGCCCTGGCGGCAGCGCCGCGGGTTCCGACGCCGTCTACACCGAAGTTCAGAAGGTTCGAACCTCGGGCAAGAAGGTCGTGGTGGCCATGGGTGACGTTGCCGCGTCCGGCGGTTATTACATCGCCAGCGCCGCGGATCGCATCTACGCTAACGGCGCTACGCTCACCGGCAGCATCGGCGTCATCTCCGAGATCCCCAACTACAGCAATCCCAACTCCTGGGCGAAGAAGAGCGGCCTGATGGACGCCGAGGTAATCAAGTCCGGTAAGTTCAAGGACATGGGAAACCCCATGCGCCCCATGACCCGCGAGGAGAGAGCCCTCTTCCAGCAGATGGTGGATGACATCTATGGGCAGTTCCTGAACGCCGTCAGCAAGGCTAGGCGCATCCCGGTGGCTACCCTTCGCCCCCTGGCGGATGGTCGCGTCTACACCGGGCGCCAGGCCGTCAAGAACGGTCTGGTTGACGAGATCGGCAATCTGCGCGACGCCATCTCCTACGCCGGCGAGCAGGCCCACCTCGGCCCCGACCCGATGGTGCACAAGATGGGCGGCAGCAGCCTCTCGGACTTCCTCACGGGAACCGAAACTATGTACCAGGGCGCCTCTCTGCCAAGTCGGCTGCGGGGCCTTCTGTTGATGGACCCGCGCGCCGCGGCCATGGCCGGCCACCTTGCCGAACAGCCCTGACTCCGTGACGATTCGGTGCGGCGCCGCTGGCGGTTTATGCCCGCGGCGCCGCACAAACCGCCGTTCCGACGCTCCGGCGCGGTTGGACTCCCGTTCGCCGTATCCGGTAGAATGAACGTGTACAAAGTCAGCGTTTGACGGAAACGAGCAGGCCTCCGGGGCTTGACTCGTTTCTTCGTGTGTGCGGGCGGGGAGGTCTCCCGTCATGGAGTACGTGCATGGCGGTAAAAGTAGGCCTCATCAGCCTTGGGTGTCCGAAAAACACGGTGGATTCGGAGACCATGCTGGGCCAACTGGTTGACGCCGGCATGGAAGTGTGTACAAACGAGGAAGACGCCGACGTCCTCATCGTGAATACCTGCGGATTCAAGGAAGACGCGGCCCGCGAGAGCGTGGACGCTCTGCTCCGCTCGTCGCAATGGAAGAAGCGGTCCAAGGGACGCGCCGTGGTGGCGGCCGGATGCCTGGTGCAACGGTACGGGGCCGATCTGGCGACCGAGCTTCCTGAGGTCGACGCCTTCGTAGGCGTTGGGCAGTACGATGGCCTCGCCGAACAGGTGAGGACCATCCTCGCCGGCCCGGCGGCGCCGCTGTTGCAGATCGGTCCGCCGCGAGCCATCCCGCACGAACAGGGGCGACGGGTACTCAGCACTCCGCCGTGGACCGCCTACGTGCGCATCAGCGACGGCTGCGATTATCGCTGCTCGTTCTGCACGATTCCGTCCATTCGCGGCGATCATGCCAGCCGGCCGATTGAGGCCATCGTCGGCGAGACCGAGCGGCTTGCCTCCGAGGGCGTGAAAGAGATCGTTCTGGTTGCCCAGGACTCGATGCGTTACGGATGGGATTTGTATGGAACGTTGGCCTTGCCGAAGCTGCTCCACGCCTTAGCCCGCGTGGACGGAATCCGCTGGATCCGCGTGATGTACGCCTACCCGGCCACGGTGACGGACACGGTGATCGAGGCGATCGCCAGTGAACCAAAGGTCGTGAAATATCTGGATATCCCGCTTCAGCATGCGGACCGGAGCGTGCTGAAGGCGATGAACCGCCCCGGTGATGGCGGGCGGTACCTGAAGATCTTGGAACGATTCCGAGCGGCCTGCCCCGAGATCGCCATCCGCAGCACTTTCATCGTTGGTCACCCGGGCGAGACCCCGGAGGCGTTTGCCTCTCTGAAGAGCTTCCTGCGAGACGCTCAATTGGACCGAGTTGGGGTCTTCACGTTCTGTCGCGAAGACGGAACGCCCTCCGCGGAGATGGGCGGTTCCGTGGGATCGCGCACGGCGGAAAAGCGCCGCGGGGAATTGATGAAGGTCCAGGCCGCCGTTTCCCGTGAAAAGAACCGCCGGCTTCTCGGCCAGACGCTGGATGTGCTGGTGGAGAAGGAAACGGCGCCGGGCGAGTATCTTGGACGGTCATACCGCGACGCGCCGGAAATCGACGGCGCCGTGGCCTTCTCGGCCGCGGAGGCCCGGCTGGGCGATATCGTCTCGGTTCGCGTGACCGGAAGCGGCGCGCACGATCTCTCTGGGACGCTGGCCTCAGGCTAGACCGGCCCAAGCCAAACGAACAGCATTCATAACCGCCGCCCGCATCCCACGGGCAGCCATAGGAGGCAATACCTTTGTCCGACACAATGACGCCAGACGGGCTGCGCGAAGCCGCGCTTCGCTATGTGGCCGATCGCGCCATCCAGTATCTCCTCCAGGTGGGCGAGCCGGCGAAAACCGGCCAGATCACCGGGTTCGTCAGTGAAGAGACTCCGATCTCAGGAAAGGTCGTCCGTGACGCGCTCACACTGGATCCCCGCTTCGTTCAGCGAGAACGGCGCTGGGACCTGATGGCCAGAGACATCGACACGCACCACCCCCTGGAGCGCACCATCGCCGACTTCCTGCTGAGCGTTGGACGCCCGCTCTTCATTGAGACCGTGGGAGTAGAGATCGCGAAGGCCACCGGCATTTCACCGGAGGCGGAAACAGAAACCGTCCGCCGGCTTGCTGTTACACGTCCGCGCTTCCGGGTGCTCCCCGAGGACAGACTGACGGTCACCGAGTGGCTTCTCGACACTTCGGACGAGGATGCGGACGACGTCCTGTTTGCTAACTTCGATGACGAGACGGAACTCGACGAGCTTTCGCCGCTGGCCGAGGGGCTGAACTGGTCCGATCCCGCCGCCGCCGCAACCGAACTCATTACGAAGGCCGCGCGCCCCGTGTCCGGCAAGGTCATGGCGTTCCTCGCCTTCGAGTCTCAACCAGAGGGATTTGACGGCGCGGAGTTCCACCAGTGCCTGCTGAAGAGCGACCTGACCCTGGGTTCCGACGGGATGTGGCTCACCCCCGCGCTCGTCTCAGCCTTTGTCCCCGTGTGGGACCAGATGGCGGACGAGCCGCCGGTTGAAGGCGCCCCGGAGGAGGCCTCGCGGCCCGCCGGCGAAGTGGCGATCACGCCATCTGATATGGAGGAGATCGCGGCGATCGTGCGCCGCGTCGACGGCCTCATCACTTCGCGCCAGATCCTGGAGCAGGTGATGGAAGTCAGCCCCTCCGACGCCGATTACCGGCGTTGGGAGCAGACTCTCGCCGCGGCGCTCGCCGAGCAAGGCGAACTCATCAGCGTGGGCTGGGATCGATGGCGCAAGCTGGAGAGTATCCCCACCACCATCCTGGATGCGCCGGAAACCCTGAACTTCCAGACCTTCTCGTTCCACACCCTGGAGGGTGAGGAACTGGATGTTGAACTCTCCGTTGACGGGCTGGACGGCAAGCTGGCGGACCAGGTAAGCCAGCCGTTGGCCGCCATGGGCGGGCAATGCGTACCTCAGAAGGACGGCTCCGCGCGCTGCACCGTCAGCATCCTGCACAACATCAGCGGCACGCTGCCCGTTGGCGGCGACAAACCGTTCTTCCCGGCGGAGCCGGCCATCATTGAGGCTACCATCACCGGACCGAACGGCCGTTTCAGCCTCTGGGTGAACAACATGCTGGGCCTGGCTTTCGGCCTTGATGAAGTGTACGCTCTGCTTCCGGAATCCGGCGGCGTCTTCGTTATCACTCCGGCGAACCGCCCGGGCGAGTATCGCCTGGAGATCCAGGAAGGCCTGGACCCGTTGATCGGCATCGAGGAGAGCCGGCTCAAGGAGCTGCGCAACATCGCGGCCCGGAAGACCTTCGCCGAAACCAGCACCTTTGACCTGGTGGGCGAATTCCTTGAACGCCATCGCAAGGGCGCCGACTTCCATACGATCCTCGCCGAAATGTGGGTGATCCGCCCGGCTTCCGCCAACCTCATCGCCTCCCTTCTGAGCGGGTATTACTGCTTCAAGCAGAACAAGAACGGCACCTGGTCCTTCGATCCGCGTGAGGTGGACAAGGGCTTCAAGAAGGCGAAGCGCAAGTACGTCGTGTAAGAGAGCATTCGGCGCTCAGCAGTCAGCAATCAGCCCCGGAGGCTAGGTTCGATGAGGTCACCGTCTTCATCGATATCAGCTCTCGGGGCTGAATGCCGATTGCGGAATGATGAATGCTCCGCTAGAAAGGAATTCCCATGAGTACCCAGCAGGCGGCGCGAACGCGGTTCGCGCCGAGCCCTACGGGGCCTATGCACATCGGCAACGTTCGCACGGCGCTCTATTCCTGGCTGCTGGCCAAACGCACCGGGGGCAAGTTCATCCTGCGCCTTGAGGATACCGACCGCGAACGCTACTCCGTTGAGGCCGAGGAAGGCATCAAGGCGGCGCTGCGCTGGATGGGCCTGACGTGGGACGAAGGCCCGGAAGTGGGCGGTCCGCACGCCCCGTATATCCAGAGCGAGCGGCTGCCCATGTATCAGGAGGCAGCCGATCGCCTGATCGCCCAGGGCAACGCCTATCGGTGCTACTGCACGAAGGAGCGACTGGATGACATGCGGGCCGCCCAGCAGGCCGCCAAGCTGCCGCCGGGCTACGACCGCACCTGCCGCAATCTCACGCCCGAACAGCGTGCCGCGAACGAGGCGCTGGGCCTGAAGTCGGTGGTCCGCTTCGCCATGCCTTTGGAGGGGAGCGTCACTTTTGAGGACGCCGTGCGCGGCGAGATCACCTTCGACAGCGCCCTCCTCGATGACTTCGTGCTTCTGAAATCCGACGGCTATCCTACCTACCAACTCGCCGCGCCGTTCGACGACCTGGAGATGGAGATCACCCACATCATCCGCGGCGAGGAGTGGATCAGCAGCGCCACCAAGAACATCCTCGTCTCCCGCGCCCTCGGCAAGGAGCCGCCGGTCTACGCGCACTTGCCGCTGATCCTGGGGCCGGACAAGAAGAAACTCAGCAAGCGCAACGGCGACGCCGCCCTTTCGGATTTCCAGGCGGCCGGCTACATGCCGGAGGTGCTGCTCAACTTCCTCGCGCTTCTGGGGTGGAGCGAGGGCACGGACCAGGAGATCTACTCCCTGGAGGAGCTGAGCCAGAAGTTCAGCCTCGACGGCATTACGCGCCATCCGGCGATCTTCGATTCGAGCAAGCTGGACTGGATGAGCGGCCTCGCCATCCGTCAGATGCCGCTGGCTGAGTTGGCCGATCGGTGCATCCCGTTCCTGCAGGGGGCCGGTCTCGTGCCGGAGCCGATTCCGGCCGATCAGCGCCCCTACGTTGAGGCCGTTCTGGCCCTGGAGCAGGAGCGTTTGAAGAAGCTCGGGGAGGCTCCGGCGCTCACCGAGTTCTTCTTCCGCGATGAGCTGAATTGGGAGGAAAAGGCGCTGAAGCGCGTTCAGGCCGAGGGAGCCTCTGAGATCCTGGCTGACGTAGCCGATGCGCTGGATGCCGCGCCCGAGTGGACGCTGGAGTCCATTGAGGCCGCCGTTCGGGCCGTGGTCGACCGCCGCGGAGTCAAGGCGGGCGAGGTCATCCACCCGGTCCGCGCCGCGGTCACAGGCCGAACCGTCGGGCCCGGCCTCTTCGACGCCATCGCCGTTCTGGGGCGCGACCGAACCACGAAACGCCTCCGGCGAAACGCGCCAGCGTAGCTCTGCCCCGGATAGCTGCTGCCGCCGGAGGAGATGCCTCTCTTCCGGCGGCAATCGCCGTCTCTACGCTTATTTCCTATGAACTCCGCTGCTTCGCAGCTCCGCCATCTGGGCATCGCCGCGCGCACGGAGGGCCTGGGTCCACTCATCTTCGTACCGGCCCAACACGTCCAGCAGGCGCGACGCCACAACGTAGTTTCGGCTCCACTTGTGATCGGCGGGCACGACCGTCCACGGCGCCCACTCTGTGCTCGTTCGGTTCAGTAGTTCCTCGTACAGCGCCTGGTACTCATCCCACTTCTCGCGCTCTGTCCAGTCTCCGGCCGCCACCTTCCACTGCTTCTCCGGGGTGTCGATCCGTTCCTCCAGACGTTCGGCCTGTTCGCCCTTGCTGATGTGGAGCATGAACTTCACGATGATCGTGCCCTCGCGGGAGAGGGTGCGCTCGAAGTTGTTGATCTCGTCGTACCGTCGTTCCAGCTTGTCCTTGTCGATAATGTTATGGACCTTCTCCACCAGCACGCTCTCGTAGTGCGAACGGTTGAAGATGGTGAGCATCCCCTTCTCGGGGCATGCGTTATGGATGCGCCACAGATAGTCATGCGCCAGCTCTTCGGCGGTGGGCGCCTTGAACGCCGCAACGGAGCAACCGAGCGGACTAACGCCACGGAACACGTGCCGGATCGTGCCGTCTTTCCCGCTGGTGTCCATCCCCTGCAGCACCACGAGAACGGCATTGGCGCCCGCCACGTAGAGCAACTCCTGCAGCGCGCCGAGTCGCTCCAGGTCCTTATCCATGGACGCTTCGACTTCCGGTGTCTTCTTCACGCCGTCGGTATCCGCCGGGTCGATGTCTTTCAGCTTGATCGGGTGTTTGAGGGAGACCACGTGGTTCGCCATCAGAGGGTCCTTTCGTTGTGCGGGATAAGCCCCATCCTAGCAGGCGCCCTGTATCATGGTCGACGCGGCGTTTGTTCGCGGCTCAGGCTTGGTATACTCCCTCCGAAAGGAGGGCTGTAGCATATGAACACGAGATTCCTGCTGGCAGCCTGTATCTGCGCTTCGGTGGCCGCTTCATCGACCGCCGCCGCCAAAATGAAGGACATGAGGTCAATGCGAGGCGCTGGAGGCGCCGCCAGTTCCGCCGATCGCGCCTTCCTGCGCAAGGCCGCTCAGGGAGGCATGACCGAAGTGACCCTCGGCAAGCTGGCCGCCGAGCGCGGCTCCTCCCAGGTGAAGGAATTCGGCCAGCGCATGGTTAGAGACCACAGCAAGGCCAACGCCGATCTGAAATCCGTGGCATCCAAGCTCAGCATCCGGCTCCCATCCGACCTCGGACCGGAAGGCTCCACGATGAAGGCCAAGCTGAGCCGCCTTCACGGCGCCGCATTCGACAGCGCCTACGTGAAGGGCATGGTTGGCGACCACCGAGCGGACGTGGCCGAGTTCTCGAAAGCCGCCGGCAAAGCGAGGAACCCAGACGTCAAGGCATTCGCGTCGCGCACGCTCCCCGTGATCCAAGACCACTTGAAGATGATTGAGGGGCTGGAGGGATCCCGATCCCGGATGGGCCACGGCAAGGGCATGATGAAGGGCAAGATGAAGGGGATGAAGATGTAGCCCGGATATCGCGGCCCGAACCGACGCCAGCCAAGGCGGGGTGAACCCGCATGGAACTCAGTGAGGCGGGGG
>DASXUL010000124.1:0-69595 GCA_036504855.1 Armatimonadota bacterium
CGGGCGCGGCGATTCGCCGCGCCCGCCCGCCATGAAGACAACCCACGCCGATCAGGTCGCCGACGATGAACGAATCGCCCGTCATCCCCGATACCCAGCCGCAACAGAGCGTGGAGCAGTTCCTCGCCGCCCAAATTGCCAACCAGCGCGCCTCCAGCAGGCAGATTCTCGTGCGCCTTCTGGTCAGCGAGGGCGGCTTTCGAAATGAGGAAGCGCGCTGCCTCGTCGATGCGTACTGCGACCACAACAGGCCGAACCTGGCGCGGATCAGAGATGACGACGCCTCCTGGAAGAGTGATCTGATGACATTGGCGGGCTGCCTACTCATGCCGCTTGTCGTGTCCCTCGCGGGTGGGCTGGTATGGTTGGCGTATCGCTTCGTCGTTACGCCGCGTCCACCCGAAGCGGCAACGGATGGTCCGCTTGGCCAGGTCTTCCCCGCTTCCCCGTGGACCGTTGGACTTGCCGCGCTGCTGACGGGTTGGCTTGTTCACAAGATCATGACGCCAAAGGTCCGCGAGCAGTGGGGCGTCTATCGCCGGATCACGCCCGGCGTTGCAGTCGGCAGCGTTCTGGCATTGGGGGCCACGGTTGCCGTTGGCGCAGCTTTACGTTGGGCCTTTCCATTTCTGGACCGATCGTGGCTGTACTTGATCCCCGGCAATTCTGGGAGCGCGCTAAACATTGGTCTGTTGCCGGTGCAGTTGAGATACGTCGGGCCGGTCTTCCTCGTGGCACTCACGGCCTGCATTCCCTGGTTTGCGCGCGTCGAGGAGTTGGAGTTCCGGGAGGGCACGCGCGGCTGGCGGGACGCTGCCAAGCGCAGCCTGCGGTTCGGGCTGGCTCATTCCGTGTGGGCCGGCGTGCCGGTATACGCGGGGCTGGCGCTCACTGTGAGCGGGCTCTGGCTCACCTATCAGTACAAACGGGGCGGCGTGGAGCGCAGCACGGTCTACCATACGACGCACAACCTCATCATTGTGGCGGTCCTGGCGGCCGTGCTGGCATTCGGCTCATGAGCGCGACGGCCGATGGCGCATCGCAGGCGCGGTTGCGTTTGACACGATGCCCGCAGGCCTGTTAGAATACTGGTGTTGCGGGCCTGTGGCGCAGTTGGGAGCGCGCCTCAATGGCATTGAGGAGGTCAGGGGTTCGAATCCCCTCAGGTCCACCAGCAACCGATAGCCGCCCGTCCACACCGGACAGGCGGCTATCGGCGTTTTTGCGCACGATCCCGCGGAGGTGCAACTGGGCATAAGGAGTGCGGCGGCTTGCCGCCGCACTCCTTATGGCCCGAGCGCCAAGCGTAGCCTAGAACTCCGCGGAGCCGGGGGTGCGGGGGAAGGGGATCACGTCGCGCACGTTCTTCATGCCCGTCAGGTACATCATCAGGCGCTCCAGGCCGAGGCCGAAGCCGGCGTGGGGGGCCGAACCATAACGGCGCAGGTCGAGGTACCAGCTATAGGCGGATTCCTCCAGGCCCTGGGCGCGGATCTTCGCCAGCAGCACGTCGTGGCGCTCCTCGCGCTGGCTGCCGCCGATGATCTCGCCGATGCGGGGAGCCAGCACGTCCATCGCGCGCACCGTCTTGCCGTCGTCGTTCAGGCGCATGTAAAACGCCTTGATCTCCTTCGGGTAGTCGGTGACGATGACGGGCTTCTTGAACGTCACCTCGGTGAGGTAGCGCTCGTGCTCCGCCTGGAGGTCGATGCCCCACTTCACCGGATACTCGAAGTCCTTTCCAGCCTTTTCCAGGACCGAGATAGCCTCGGTGTAGGAAACGTGCTGGAAGTCGTTGGTGGCGACGTTCTCCAGCGTCTCCACAACGGTGTTGTCCACGCGCTTGTTGAAGAACTCCAGGTCCGGCATGCAGGTATCCATGACGTGCTGGATGATGGACTTCAGGAACTCCTCGGCCAACGCGCGGTCGCCGTCCAGATCGCAGAACGCCATTTCCGGTTCAACCATCCAGAACTCGGCGAGGTGGCGGGGCGTGTTGCTGTTTTCGGCGCGGAAGGTCGGGCCGAACGTGTAGACGTTGGAGAAGGCCTGCGCGAAGATCTCAGCCTCCAACTGCCCGCTAACTGTGAGGCCGGCGGCCTTGCCGAAGAAGTCCTGCGCGTAGTCCACGCCGCCCTCCGGCGTGCGGGGCAGGTTCAACATATCCAGCGTGGTTACGCCGAACATCTCGCCGGCGCCTTCGGCGTCGGACGTGGTGATGATGGGGGTGTGGACGTAGAGGAAGCCGCGTTCCTGGAAGAACTTGTGGATGGCCCACGATACCGCGTTTCGCACGCGAAAGACGGCGCCGAAGGTGTTGGAGCGTACGCGGAGGTGCGCGATGTCGCGCAGGAACTCCATCGAGTGCCCCTTCTTCTGAAGCGGGTACGATGCCGGGTCCGCATCGCCCAGCACCTCGATCTCGCGGGCCTTTAGCTCAACGGCTTGACCCTTCGCGGGAGACTCCACCAACTCGCCTGAAACGCGAACGCATGCGCCGGTGGTTACCCGCGCCATGGTCTCCTCCGGCATCGCGCCGGCCTCAATGACCACCTGCAGATCCGCGAAGCAGGAGCCGTCGCTCAACTGAACGAAGTGGACCCCCTTGCTGTCTCGCCGCGTCTTCACCCAACCCCGCGCGGTCACCGGGGCGCCCACTGCCCGGTTGAAAACGTCCTTGATGTAGTCGCCGGTGCCAATCATGTCGGAAACACTCCTTCCGTTTCAGTATAGGAGCCTTGATGACCACAGCCGCCGATTCTACCACAGAGGCACAGAGACACAGAGATGATTCTCGATCTCTGTGTCTCTGTGCCTCTGTGGTTCATCACCGGACGACTATCAGTTCCGCGCCGTGGGCGGGTACGAGGGCGGCGTAACCGGCCTTGAAGGTGCCGAGATCTTTTCGCTGCCAGAGGTCGCGCACGCGGCGGTTGGGGGGGAGGCGGAGGGATTTCCAGTCGATCGACACGGTGGTGGGCTCAGGACCGAGGTTGAAGAGCCCGACAGCGGTGGAGCCGTCGAAGAGGGGGCGCGCCCAGACCTGCGTGTCGCCGATGCGGGCCACCCGGCTGGCGGCGCGGCCTAACGGATCCTGGTCCACGTCCAGAACTTCGTCGTTGCTCATGAGGTCGATTGTGAAGGGATCCAGGCGGGAGAGGTCGCACCCCAGCATCAGCGGGGCGGCGCAGAGCGACCAGAGGGTGATGTGGGTGATCTGTTCGTTCGGCGTGAGGCCTGTGTTTCGCAAGGGACCGCCCCAGCCCACCTGGCCGACCACCAGCATATCGGCGTCATTCCAGTGGCCGGGGCCCGCGTAGGGCGCCAGACCGTTCTGCTGGAAGCCGATGCCGCGCATGTTGCCCCAGTTGTCCAGGATATCGCCCGTCGTTCGCCAGAGCTGAGCGCCTACCTCCGGGCCCCACTGCCACACCTTGCCCATGCCGTACTCGCAGAGGCTGTAAGTGATGTCGCGGTCCAATCCAGCGATGGCGGCGCCCATCACGGCGTAAGGCTTCTTCAGCTCCGGGGTCGAATAGTCCTTCTGGATACGGCTGTAGTAGCAGTGGTCGTACTTAAGGTAATCGATGCCCCAATCGGCGAATGTTCGGGCATCCTGTTCCTCGTGCTGGTAGCTGCCGATGGCGTTGCCGCACGTCTCGGGGCCGGGGCTTGAGTAGATGCCGAGTTTCAGCCCGTGAGAGTGGACGAAATCGGCCAGGGCCTTCATATCCGGAAAGCCGGGCTTGGGCTGGATGCGGCCGGCGTCGTCGCGCTTGGCCTGCCAGCAATCGTCGATGTTCACGAACTGGAAGCCGTGGTCCGCGAGGCCGGACCTCACCATGGCGTCTGCCGCCGCGCGCACCTTGGCGTCGTCCACCGTTCCCGCCCACACGTTCCACGCGCTCCAGCCTATCGGTGGAGTCTGAGCCAGGGCCCTGGGGCCGCCGACGATGACGAGATCGCGACGGGCGGCGCCCTGAGCGTTTCGAGCGGTGAGCGCTACCGTCCAGCGCCCGCTGGTCTTCAGAGCGCCGGTGATGATTCCGGTGGAGGCATTGAGGCTCAGCCCGTCTGGTAGGCCCTTCGCGGCGAAGGCGATGGGGCGGCGTCCGGTGGCCGCGATGCGGAATAGGAAGGGTTTGCCGGGCGAGGCGCCGGTGACGCGGGGGCCGTGGAGGCCCAGCTCATCGTTCCGGGCCCGCGCGATGGGCATCGCCGGGCCGGCCCCCGGGTTGAATGCCGTGGGCCGATCGCCTCCGGGTTTCTGTTCGATGGCGGCGTCCGCCCAGTTCGCCACGTCTCCAGAGGCGCCGTCATCCGCATCATCAACGCGCAGCCAGAGGCGCTTGGCGCCGCGCAGGTCT
Source organism: Armatimonadota bacterium (assembly GCA_036504855.1). Taxonomy (GTDB): domain Bacteria; phylum Armatimonadota; class DTGP01; order JAKQQT01; family JAKQQT01; genus DASXUL01. The sequence continues at coordinate 4,368 of DASXUL010000124.1, forward strand.
ACGTCGATGCGCTGGGGAGCGTCGCCGGCGCGCAGCACGCGGGTGCGCAGAACGGAGCGGCCGTCAAGGCGGACCTCGAAGACCACGGAACCGCTCTTCCGCGCGCTGTCGATCCCAACAAGGGCGGTGAAGCGCCGCGCGGAGCCGTTCAGCCGGATGTGCATCTCGCTCGGCGCGTAGACGCCGAGCCCATGCTGGTATACGACGCCGCCCAGCGTTAGCGGCTTCTTCTCGATGGACTGGCCAACGCGCGCGACGCTGTAACCTGAGGACATGTTGGCGGCGCCGAGGTCTTCGACCCAGATGGTTTCGGCCCGGAGCGGCGCGGAAAGAAGGACACAGGCGAGGATAGGGAGAGACAGACGCATTGTACGGTACCCGGCGCGAAGAAAGGCCCTCCCAATCCCGTAGAGCGGGAAGGGAGGGCCGATGAGATTACATTCCGAAGGTCGGCAGGTAGCCGGCGTTCGCTGCGAACATCTCGTTCACCATGTCGCGGATTTCGGCGAAGCTGAGGACGGCGGAGGTGAGCGGGTCGAAGGCGATGGCGTGGAAGATCATCTCCTTGTTGCCGGTGAGGCAACCTTCCACAGCCAGTTCCTCGCATCGGGCCGAGATGTTGTTCAGCAATGCAAGCTGCGGCGGCAGTTTGCCGACATGGATCGGATCGATGCCGTTCTTGCTGGCCAGCACCGGCACTTCCACGCAGCAGCCTTCCGGCAAATCATCGATGAGGCCGAAGTTGCGAACGTTGCCGTTGAACTTGAACATGGCGCCGTCGCCGATGGTGGCGTTGAAGATGCTGGCGGCGTATTCGAGGCCGCGCTTCAGGTCCACCTCAGCGTTGAGCTGCTCCTGGATGTTGTCGCGCCAGGTGTTCTTAACCTTGCGGTACTCGTTCAAGATGTACGCGTAGTGGCCGGGGTTCCAGCCGGTTCCGTGGGTGCAGTACTTCTCGATGAGGTCCGGGCGCTTTCGGAACCAGGCGTTGTACTCGCTGTTGTGGCCGCTGGACTCGGTGACGTAGTATCCGAGGTTCAGGTACATCTCATTGCGCACCTGCTCTTCGTTGTAGACCTCGGGGCGGGTGGTGATAGCTTCGCGGATCAGCGGGTACGCGTCCCTGCCGTTCCACTTGAAGTCCAAGTAGTGGGCCTGGTGGTTGATGCCGGCGCAGTGGTAGGTGATGTCCTTGTACTCGGCGCCAATCCAGCGGGCCAGCATCATGGCGGTTCCCTGAACGCTGTGGCAGAGGCCGGTGATGGTGGCGTTGCTGCGCTCCTGCATGCCGCGACAGAGCATGGCCATCGGGTTGGTGTAGTTCAGCACCACGGCATCGGGGCAGAGGCGGTCGACATCCTTCACGATGTCCAGCATCACCGGCATGGTGCGCAGGGCGCGGAAGATGCCGGAGGGGCCGCGCGTGTCGCCGACGTTGATGTCCACCCCGTACTTCTTCGGGATTTCAATGTCGCTGGCGAAAACGTCGACGCCGCCTTGTAGGATGGTGATGCAAACGCCGTCGGCGCCGTCCAGGGCTTCCTCGCGGCAGGTAGTGGCTTCCACCTTCGCCGGATATTTGCCGGCGGCGACGATTTTCTCAACGGCCGTCTTCGCGAAGCTCAACCGTTCGGGGTCGATATCCATCAGGGAGATAGTGGCATCTTCCAGGGCGGGGAAGGTGAGGATATCGCGCACCAGGCCGCGGGTGAAGCCGAATGAGCCCGCGCCGATGAACGCAATCTTACGCATGATCCAAATGTCCTTTGCTGCCAGGCGCGCGAAACGGCGCGCGGAGTTGTTATATAACGCTCCAGTTTGAGGCAAACGGGCGGGCGAAGGTCAAGGCCCGAGTTGTCCGTCTTTGGGTGGCGGCGCAGGGCGCGGACCGTTTCGGCGCGGAAGGCGAGGGATTACGGCCAGGCAGCGAACCTGCCGTTGAGGAACCGGACCAGGCGCATAACGTCGGCCAGATCGAGCTTCGTGGTTCCGCCGGGGCTCGCCGCGGCGCCGGCCGGCGGGTAGACATTGGCCCGGGCCAGCGTGGGGGCATCGGCCGGCTGCAGGCCGGCCGCCAGCGTGGACAACGCTGACACGTCGTCGCGGTTGATCTGGCCATCGCCGTTCACGTCGCCGTAGAAGGGCGGCGGCGAACTCGCGCTCACAACAACGCGGGTCACCGATACGTCGGACCCGCCATCCGCGTACCTCACCGTAACGCGAGGGTAGTAGACGCCGAGGGCCGTGTAGGCGTGTTGGGTGAGCCCGTCGAACAGCCCATCGTCGGCGGCGGCAGCGCTTTCGGTCTGTTTCGTTCCGTCTCCGAAGTCCCAGGAATAGGAGATGACGTTGGCGGCGCGCGGCGGGCGGATGCCGTCATCGCCGCCAACCACTTGGGCGCCGCTCTTCAGCCAGATCGGCGCGGAGAACGCGAATGTGCCGTCGCTCTGCTTAACGCGAACGTAGTAGTATCGTTCCGCGCGTCCGCTGGTCGAGGCGTCGAACGCGACCGTAAGCGGCGCCGCGCCGTATGCGGCGGGCAGGGGGGCGATGTCCCAGCGGCGCTGAATGCGGCTCGCCACGGCCGTGGATACGGCGCGCAGTTGCGCCGGCGCCGGGCTGCCATCAAGCGTGAATTCCCACGTAGCCGTCTTGTCGGTAATGCGCACTCCAGACGAGCCCGAGGTCGGCAGAGATCGGGCCACCACGCCGCGGTTCGTGATGACCTCCACCGTTCCGCCGCTCAGTTGGAGCCCGGCCGCTCGGGTGACTACGAGGCGGCAAACGCCGCGCCGCACATCGTCCGGCTGGAAGTCGCGGCTACCCATCCACCGCGTGGCCTTGCCGGGAGGGGTGACGGTGAACTGGAGACTGATGGCCCCGGCATGGGTCGACGCCTTATCCTCCGCCGAGAACGTTCGGCGCAACCTCAGGGCGTCCAGGAGCGCCGCCTGAGCCTTGATCTGCGTCATCCCGGTTGTGGGTGCGCACCAGATGCCGGTCTCGGTGAGTATGCCGTCGGTGGTCCTCGCCGCGCCGTACGCCCCTCGGTGGTTGTCCTCACCGTTGGTTGGTGCCAGATGCCAACCGTTGTCCAGGGCGGCCTGGAAGTATGGCTCGTTGTACGCCCCGCCGTAGTACCCTGTTGTAGAACCGTTCCCGGTCTCCGCGCGCGAGCCCATTTCCATCAGGCAGACGTACGGGTCCAGAGCCGGAACCCACTCCAGTTTGCGCCACCAGTCGGTGGTCCAGTCGGCCGTGGGGTTGGCCAGCGTTCCCCCGGGATACGTGTTGGGGTGGTTGATCTGTACGACGATCGTGCCTCCCAGGGGCGACTGGCCGTGGTCGAGCACCCACCGGTAGAGCGACTGCTTTGTTGATGGGGATCCGAAGTAGCGGTTCCAGTAGACCGAGGCGATGATGGCGGTGGAGGCGTCGCCGCTGCCCGCGCTCGCGGCGCCGCAGCGGACCGATGACCCGTAGATATTGATGTGGCCGGTGCCGGGATTGCCCACTGGCGCTGGCGCCGCGTTGGGCGCGCAGTGCGTCCATTCGAACCCCCACAGCCCAACGAACGTGCCGGCCGTTGTTGTGGAGCCGGGCACGGTGGCGGCGGTCATCTGGGCCATCGTGTTGGTCCAATTCACCGGAGGGATGGCCTCGCCGTGGTCGGAGGTGGAGAAGGCGGTGAGCCCGGCGGCCTTTGCGGCGGCGGCGGCCGTACCGGGCGTCAGCACGGTGGGGTCCGCGGGGACCAGAACTGCGCCGTCCGAGTAGCCGGTGTGGGCGTGGAGGCTGGCGCGGTAAAGGTCGAACTCGGCGGCCGCCGGCGTCGACAGCCCGGCGGCGAGCGCGGCGATGAGCGCTATCGAGCGCGGCCACGCCGATAAGCATCGCGAGCCGATCTTCGGAGCCGTCGTCCCGTGGAATCCATTGAGCATTCGGCGCTTACTCCCTTGCCGGCGTTGTCACAGGCGCGCCGGAGGTCATTCTGAACGGCGCTCAACCCGAGGCGCCGCAGCGTGTCTCTATGGTTGGATTCTACCTCTCGCCGGCGCGACGGCGCCACCAGACGCTGGCGACGCAAACGGCCCCTCAACGCGGCGCGGGCGCTGAGGGGCCGTTGGCAATCCCGAGGGCGGCGGCTACGGAGTCCAGCGGATGAGCCCATCCGGGCTCTCTGGGTAGTACTTGACGGAGTCGGCCGGCACAAAGGCGACGTGACCCTCGGCGAACACGACATTCAGGCCGCCGCCAGTGGCCTGGCCCTGCTTGAACGCGCCCTGATGGCGGAAACGCGCCCGCCCGATGCGCCCAATGGCCGCCGCAACGCCATCCAGATCCACCCAGCGGGAGTCCATCAGGTACGGGACTCTGGTGGGGTTTTTGACCTGGCTCTCGGTGTACATCTGACTGCGCCAACTGCCGGAATTGGCGTCCAGGCCGGAGAGGATGATGTTGTTGCCGTAGTGGCTGCGCTGGTGAGTTCCGGCCGGAGTGTCCCACTCCCAACCGGTGTCCGCGGCGTTGGCGTCCGAGCCCTGGTTGTAGGCGTCGAGGCTGAACTTCATCGGGGCGGACGGGCAGAGGAAGACGGCGTCGCTCTTCACGTAGGGCGCGAGGATGCGAACGAAGGAACCGCCCTGCCACATGGACCCGCTGGGAGGGCCCCAGCCCGCCGCCGGCATATAGTGGTTGTCGTTGTCGTCGTTGTACGCGCGGAACGCGAGGGAAATCTGCTTCAGGTTGCTGAGGCAGGCGGTCTGCTGGGCTCGGCGACGAGCGCTGGCGAAGACCGGGAACAGGATGGCCGCCAGGATGGCGATGATGGCGATGACGACCAGGAGCTCGATCAGGGTAAAAGCCCGACGTTTCATGAGTGCGTGATCCTTCGCGCAAGCACGCGGGCAGAGCAAGAGCCTATGGCTTCTGCAGCACCATCACGTACTCGTGCTTGAAGATGTAGAACCCGCCGCGCAGGGCGCGATAGCGCCAGAGGTTCTCGCGCGGGCCCTTGCCGATTTCGTTGCCCGCCATGTTCTTCACAACAATGCTCTTCAGGCGGAACCCCACCTCCATCATAGCCTGCATGCAAAAGAACCCGAGCGGCACCAGTTCCTTGGCGGCGTATTTGTCGCCGATCACGAGCACGGCAAAGCGGCCGGACTCCAGCAGCTTGTAGCCCCGGCGGGCCACCTGCGTGAAATCCATCATGAAATCGTCCAGAGTGGCGGCGTTGCTGAGATCGCCGTCGATATCGGAGAACTTGATGATGTCGTGGTAAGGGGGGTGCAGCATCAGCATCTGCGCCTCCTCCTTGCCCCAACGCGATAGTGCCGCCGAAACGCTATTCTGGGCGCGCGCCGAGCGGCTGTCGCCATGGACGACCTGAACGTCTGAGGCGTCTTCGAACTTGGCGCGCACTTCCGCGGCGAGTTCCCGCTTGATCTCCACGCCCACGCACTTGCGGCCTAGACGGCTGGCTTCGATGGCGGTGGTGCCGGAGCCGAGGAACAGATCCAGGACCACGTCGCCGGGCTTCGTGTAGCGGCGCAGGGTCTGGGTGGCGATCTGAGGGATGTAATTGCCGTGGTACTCGTTGGCGTGGCCGTTCCCTCGGGCGCGGGATGCGAACATCCACAGGCTGCCCAACTCCAGGTCGGAATACTCCCGCCAGTTGGCGGGATCCAGGTCGGAGTAAGGTAAAGGCCCGGGCTTTTTGCGGCCCGAACGAGTGAGGCCGATCGTGACGGTGGAATCTGACATAAATGAGCGTACCTTTGCCACATTTTACCACATGGGAGGCGCGAAAGGATATTCCTACGTTTCTTTGTTCGGCTGATTGCCCGCTTTCGTTCAGGTCTTGGCGCGTCTTGAGGGCGCAACGCGGCGCGGCGAGGGAGCGCGCCGCGTCACAATGCGGTGCGGCGAAACGGACGGCACGCCATAATAGGGGTTAGTGTGGCGGCGCCAGGCCGCCCTCCGGAGGAGAGAGTTCCCATGGATCGAGCTACCATATCTGCCCTTGTTGCGGGGCTGGCGCTGGCGATGCCTTCTGCCCGCGCGGAGTCAAACCCGCATGATGGTTACGCTTTCTGGCTGCCGAACGGCGTCGTGGACATCGGATCGAAGCCGAGCGAACAGGCTTTCCAACTCATCCACGGCAAGGACGGGGTTCAGTTTGAGGCGGCCCTGCGCAAAACGCGGTTTGGCACGCCCGCTGGACGCCTGGTGGTGATCCCGGTGGGGGGGCGCGCCACTGTGCCGAACGCCGTTCAGGTCGCCTCGGGCGTATGGGCATATGGCGCGCAAACTCAGCCCACCGTCACGGTGGTCGCCTCGTCACGGGGCGAAGCGCCCTTTGCGTACCGGCTCTACTTCACCGATGACGCCTCCGACTGGCCGAACGTGTTCATTGGGAAACCGGCAACGGCCGAAGAGAAGGCCTACGCTGCCGGCCTGGCGAAGTTCTTTCGCGGCGCCTACGCGCCGGCGCGCGAGTCCTTTCTCAGGGCCGCAAAGATCGCGTCTCCGTCCGCCGCTCGGCGCGCCCGCCGCTTCGCGCGCTGGTGCGGCGCTGAGACGCAGTTCCCGAAAATCGCCAAGCGGGATGCGAAAGCCTACTACAACCTGGGCCTCTATGGGATGGTGAACGGGTTCTGGGAGCTCGCCGAGAAGTCGTTCAAGGCTTCTACCGCGGCGAACCCAAAGGATCCGGACGCGTGGTATATGCTGGGCGACGCTGCAAGCTATGTGTTGTCCGACCTGGACACGGGCTTTGCCAAGGTGTATCCCTATTACCGTAAGGCGGCCGACCTCTACCCCCGAGCAAGCAGCAACACCTTCCGAAACCACCTGGCGCTGTTCAAGAAGCTGCGCGTGAGGGAGGGTGACCGGGAGGTTGTGCAAACGCTCACGCCCGAGCAGATCGCCGAGACGAAGCTGAAGTGGGAATGGTGCACGGCCGTCTTCGAGGCTGCCTCCCGCGGGTCGATGCGGATGGTGAACAACTGGGTGGAGTACGACAAGGAGTTCGACAACACCGCCCCGTCGGAGCACGATCCCACTCCCTATGAAGGCCTGTTCGAGACCGGCACGATTGAGACGTTCATGAAGTTCACCGGCTGGGGCGCTTCCGACGCCATCGGGCCGGATTGCGGCGCCAACCGCGGCGCGGACGTGAACATCGGCATGCGCGAGTGGGACGTTCTGTACCATGAGTGGAACCACACGCTGGACTGGCTGATGGCCTTCTCTGGAATGGGGATCGGTGTTTCGGAGACGCACTCTTCGGACTGGTGCGGCTTTCAGCCGATCTCCAGCATGGGGATGGGGCACCATTCCTGTAACCGTTACTACATGACGCCGGGAATGTACCGCGCCATCCACGGAAGCGACCTGCCCACCACCCCGTGGGTGGATGAGTGGCTCATCACGGACCCGGTGGCGCTGCCGCCATCGCCGAAGCCGATGACGCAGGAAGGGCAGGATCGTCTGCGCGACGCTACCAAAACGCTGGCTCCGCCGATCTCAGAGCAGGAACCGCCCAAATCCGGCCTGAAATGGGCTCAGGCGTTGGCGCAGGACGGCTACGTGGACCTTGGCTCCATCGAGCGCGGAGCGTCGCGGAATGCGGCATCGTTCGCCCACGTTTACGTGTGGGCGCAGGCCGACGGCAACGTGCGCTGCTGGTTCGGAGCGGATGACAACGCCCGCGTGTGGGTGAACAACCGCCTCGTGTATACCGGCAACTACTGGGCAGTGTGCCAGTGGGAGGAGTCGCACGAGAAGGATCAGATCTGCTTCGCCATGCCGCTACGGCGCGGATGGAACAGCGTGCTGGTTCAGGTCTCCAACGTCGAGCGCTTCACAGGTAACCCGCCGCCCCTGAAGCCGTATTACTACGGGCGGCCAGACGCATGGGGGTTCAGCATGCGGTTCTGCGACTACCAGAACAAGCCGGTGACCGGCCTGCGCTGGCAGGCGGAGCAGCCGCCGATGTTCGAGCCGGCGCGCCTCAAACCGGCGGTGGCGATCTCGGATGTGCCGATCCCGCGCCCCGTCTACTTCCAGTGGTCCAAGGTGAAGGACGACTACACGCAACTGCTCCCCCACCTGACCCTGGCGGACCTGCGCGCGCTGACGGGCTACAACGGCCTCACCGCATCGGACGACATGTTCTATGACCCAGCCTCCGCTACCCCAGAGAAGCCGGCGCGCCTGTTCCATTCCGGCAAGGCGGACGCGTCCGAGGTATCGCTCAACAATGAGCTCAACTGGTTCTTCTCACCGAAGGAGAATGTGGCCGCCCTGCGATACAAGGACCGAAAGGGCGCCCGGCGGGACCTTGTACTCCTGCGGCCCGAAGCGTACGAAGCCTTCACGCGGTTGGCCGCGGTGGCGCCGGACGCGCGCGCCCGCGGCATCAAGGCGCATGGCGATCGGGTGATCGGCTACTTCACCGTGCCGCGCGCGGACAGCATCAACGGCCGCGTGGTGCTTGTGCTGGATACCTGGTTGGGCGAGAACCCGCCCGTGGACGAGGAGGACCTGTTGGGCTATGGGGTCTGAACGCCGGATGGAGGACGTCGATGCGACGACTATTGTGCGTGGCGATGGCGCTAATGGGGGTGGGAACGGCCATGGCATCGAGCTCTGAGCAGTTTCCCCGCTTCATCGTGCCGGGCGAAGAGCGGCGGATGGATGCCCTGCGAGACCTGTATCTGCTCCACTACCCGGGCAGCGGGCCGCAGTCCACGATGTGGGACGAGTGGCTGCCCTCAGCGGCGCTCTGGCCAGCCACGGGAGATCAGCGGGAGACCTTCCGCGCCGCGTGGGCCAATGCGCTTTCGGGCCGCATTCTGGATACCGATGGCTATGTAGCCACGCACCAGCATGGCAGCATCGCCCATCCGCTTGGTTGGCCGTTTCCATTCTGGAACCAGGGCGCCGGCGGCTGCGGCTGGCACTTTTCGTTCAAGGACACGGTTGGCCTCCCATGGCGCCAGGATCACCTGGACAAGCCGGAGGGATGGACGCTGGGCAACGCGGTTGCCGTTGGAATGGAAGACGCCGGTTGGGCTATCGAAACCACGGACTCTGGCGCCTCCGTAACCCCGCCGCAGCAGCCCATCGACACGTTCCAGGCCCCATTCGTGCAGCTCCGCTGGACGGCCCATGGCCTCGGCCGCGCACAGCCCTGCTTGGAGTGGGCTACGAAAGACCGACCGGCTTTCGGGCCGGATCGGCGGATGTACTTCCCGACTACCGAGGGGGACGTGATTGCCCACGCCGCGCTGCCGATGTACCGCCACCCGCTGTGGACGGGTGAGGTGACGCGGCTTCGCGTGCTGTTTGGCGACGCCCCGGCCGGCGCGAAGGTGACGATCCAGGCGCTTTTCACGCAGTATGACACGCGCCACAACACGAACAGCCAGAGCTTCATCAACGGATGCGCCGCCTACTTCAACTGGACGAGGGACCTGCCGTTCCTCCGCGCCAACATCCAGCGGATGCGCCAGGCGCTTCGCTACGACCTGACGGAGTTCCACGCGCTGGACCGTAACGTTATCGTTACCGATTGGGTGGGACACGATGGTCGCACGGGCCTGTTGGTGAAGCGTGACGGCTCAAAGGAGATCCTGCCCGGGCACGGGGTAGGAAACAACTACTGGGATCTTCTGCCTTTCGGGAATGAAGACGCCTACGCCACGATCCACCACTACGCCGCGGCCGTCCGCATGGCGGCCATTGAGCGCGATATCCGCAACCACCCGGAGTGGAACGTGCCGCTGGGACCGCTGTCCTTCGAACCCGACATGCTGGTGAAGCACGCTGCCGCCGTCAAGGCCGTAGGGAATAAGCGCTTCTGGAACCCGAGAACCGGGCGCTTTGTGGCCTGTGTGGACGCAGATGGGAAGGCCCACGACTACGGCTATACGTTTGTGAACTGCGAGGCCATCGCCTATGGGTTTGCCACGTCATCCCACGCTCGCGAGGTGATGCGCTGGCTCAATGGGGAACGCAGCGTGCGAGGCGACACGTCCCGGGGAGCGGATATCTACCGTTTCCGCTTTGGCCCTCGCTCCAGCACGCTACGGAACGTTGGATGGTACGGTTGGTTCTGGAACGGACCGGAGTCTATTCCGTGGGGCGGTCAGGTTCAGGACGGGGGCGCCGTTCTCGGTTTCTCCTATCACGATGTGATGGCCCGGTTAGCCGTCCTTGGCCCGGACAACGCTTGGAAGCGCCTTCTGCAGATCGCCGACTGGTTCTCCGAAGTGCAGCAGGCCGGCGGCTATCGCGAATACTACAAGGACAAGCCGGACGTGAGCCTTCAAGGCGGCGGAACGGCCGGCGGCCTCGGCCTGGACCACGAGTTCCACGAGAGCGTCCTGCTGCCGCAGGTGATGCTGGACGGGTTCCTGGGCTTCATCCCCACCGGAGACGGCTTCCGGCTGAACCCCCGGCTTCCGCGCGATTGGCCCAGCCTCTCCGTCGAAGGCATCGATTGGCACGGCCTCACTCTTCGCGTGAAGGCGACGCCCAAGGTGGTGGACGTGTGGAAGGAAGGGACGTTGGATGAGCCGGTGTTTGTCTGCCTGCCCGCCGGACCCTGGAAGATGACCTACCTCGCTCCCAACGGCCTCGAAGAGGCCGCCACCGTGGTTCGCCGGAAGCCCGACAACGCCATCCAGGTTGACTGGCAGCACCACGCCGGCGTCCGCTTCGAGCGATAGCGCACAGAGGTCCGTCTGCGCGCGAGGGGCATTCGCCCTCGGGAACCGCTGGAGCGTGTTTGGGGTAATAACAAGTGATGGGCTGACGAGGCTCAGACGCCGATGTCGCGCCGCCGCCAGGCCTGGCGGCGGCGCTTATCGATGCCTGGCGCTGGCTGCGAAAACCCCATGGCTGGCTATTATTTGGAGCACAGGGCTTACAAGGCCGCAGAGGACTTATGACCGACCTCAGCATTTTCTACGGACCGAACGCCGGCTACGCGCTCGACCTCTACGATCAGTACCGTCAGGATCCCGGCTCGGTGGATCCCGAGACCCGGGCGCTCTGCCAGGAATGGGCGGCGGTGAACGGTGACGCTCCGGCCATCGCAAGTCCTCCCTCTGAAGGTCCGCCGGCGGCCGGCGCCGCGGAGAGGCCGCCGGCCCCTCCCCTGGCGGAGCCGCTTTCGCGGTCTGAGCTGGAGATCACCAAGATAGTGGGCACGGCCCGTTTGGCCCGGATGATCCGCGAGGTGGGTCACCTTGGCGCGCACTTCGACGCGCTGGGCACGCCGCCCCCGGGAGACCCCGCTCTGGAGCTTGATTACCAGGGCCTCGAGATGCGTGATCTGGCGATGCTGCCGGCCAGCATCATCGGCGGTCCCCTGGCGGAGGGCGCCCCGAACGCCCTCGAGGCCATCGGCCGGTTGCGCCTGGCCTACTCCGGGTCGATCGGTTACGATTACGACCACATCCACGTTCCCCAGGAACGCGCGTGGCTGCGCGAGGTCATTGAAAGCCGCCGCTTCTACGAGGGCATGGGGCCGCGCGAAAAGCGCGAAATCCTGGAGCGCCTCACCCAGGTAGAGACGTTCGAGCGTTTCCTGCACCAGACGTTCGTGGGGCAGAAGCGGTTCTCCATCGAAGGCGTGGACGTTCTGGTCCCGATGCTGGATATCATCATCCGCGACGCGGCCGCGGCGGGCACGCGCGAGGTGGCGATGGGGATGGCCCACCGTGGCCGCCTCAACGTTCTGGCCCACATTTTGGGAAAGCCGTATAGCGTTGTGCTGAGCGAGTTCCAGGCGGCCAAGCAGGAAGAGGGCGCCTCCGTGGCCGGGCGCGGAACGGCTGGTTGGAGCGGAGACGTTAAGTATCACCTGGGGGGGAGGCGGTCATACACGGGCCTGCGCCACCAGGAAATGCCCATCACGCTGGCCCCCAATCCAAGCCACCTCGAATACGTCGACCCGGTGGTAACCGGGCGCGCTCGGGCGGCCCAGGAGCGGCGGAACCGGCGCGGCGCGCCCTACCAGGATCCGGCAGCCTCCTTGGCGGTGCTGATCCACGGCGACGCGGCGTTCCCGGGGCAGGGCGTGGTGGCGGAAACGCTTAACCTCTCGCAGCTTCCCGGCTACTGCATCGGCGGCACGATCCACATCATCACGAACAACCAGATCGGGTTCACCACCGGCCCGCGCGATGCGCGGAGCACGCTGTATGCGTCAGACCTGGCGAAGGGTTTTGAAATCCCGATTGTGCATGTCAACGCGGATGACGCCGAGGCCTGTGTCGCCGTGGCCCGCATGGCCCATGCCTACCGGGAGCGGTTCGGCAAGGATTTCCTGATCGACCTGGTGGGCTACCGCCGCTGGGGCCACAACGAGGGTGATGAGCCGGCGTTCACGCAGCCTCGCATGTATGAGGTCATCGCCACGCACCCCACGGTGCGGGAGATCTTCGCGAGGGATTTGGAGCGCCACGGGGTGGTGACGCGCGACGAAGCGGATGCGGTGGTCAAGAGCTGCCTGCAGCGCCTCACCGAGGCGCGCGCAGCCGTTGAGCCGCAGCCGTCGCGCCCTTCAGCCTCCACCAATGGGGTGGGGGACGGTGAGCGGTTGGTGGATACGGCGGTTCCGCGACAGCTCCTGATCGATCTGAATGAAGCCTTGCTTGCCCGGCCGGAGGGTTTCACGCCGAACGCCAAGCTGGAGCGCAATCTTCAGCGCCGACGCCAGGGCATTCAAGACGACGCCGGCATCGACTGGGCGCACGCCGAATCGCTGGCCTTCGCATCGATCCTCCATGATGGCACGCCGATTCGGCTCACCGGACAGGACGCGGAGCGCGGCACGTTCAGCCACCGCCACCTCGTGCTCCACGATCCGATGACCGGGGAGCGGTTCGTGCCCATGCAGTCACTTCCCGAGGCCCGGGCGTCGTTTGACGTCTACAACAGCCCGCTCAGCGAGTGCGCCGTGCTGGGGTTTGAATACGGCTACTCCATGCACGCTACCGGGGCGCTGGTTCTGTGGGAGGCGCAATTCGGCGATTTCATCAACTCCGCGCAGGTCATCGTGGACCAGTTTCTGATTTCCGGCATGACCAAGTGGCAGCAGACGCCGTCGCTGGTGCTGTTGTTGCCCCACGGATATGAGGGGCAGGGGGCCGAGCATAGCAGCGCCCGTTTGGAGCGATTCCTGCAGTTGGCCGCAAATGACAACATCCGCGTGGTGAATTGCACCACCTCCGCGCAGTACTTCCACGTGTTGCGCAAGCAAGCGGCGCTGTTGGAGTCGGCCCCGCGTCCGCTGATCGTGATGAGCCCGAAAAGCCTGCTGCGCCTTCCGCGTGCCGCCTCTTCGTTGCAGGACCTTGCGAACGGGCGCTTTCAGCCCATCCTGCACGAGGCGCCGCCGCGCGATCGCGCGGAGCGCATCACGCGGCTGGTTCTGTGCAGCGGCAAGGTGTATTACGACCTGAGCGGCTCGGAGGGCTTCCCGAACGCAGAGGGCGTGGCCGTGGCGCGCATGGAGCAGCTCTACCCGTTCCCGTCCGAGGCCCTGCGGCGCGTGCTCACTGGCTATCCGTCTCTGCGCGAAGTGGTTTGGATGCAGGAGGAGCCCCGGAACATGGGAGCGTGGACCTTCGTCTCCCCGCGGATCCGAGAGGTGATGCGCGATGCCACCGGCGCGGGCGTCGGCCTTCGCTACGTGGGCCGGCCGGAATCCGCCAGCCCGGCCGAGGGATCGCAACGGCGGCACCAATCCGCGCAGGGCAAGATCATCACGGCCGCGCTATCCGCCGTTCCCGAGCCCCTGGGGGCGCGCGATAAGGTCCGCATCGGTAGAACGTAATGGAGCTGGCAGCCGTCAGCAGCCGGCCATCGGCCGGAGGTTTGTCCGCGAGGCTGCCCTCATCGTTGTTTGAGCTTCAGGCTGACGGCTGATTGCTGACCGCTGACAGCTACCAAGAGGAGAAACGCTAAAGATGCCCGTAGAGATCGTTGTGCCGGCGTTGGGAGAGAGCGTGGTGGATGCCACGCTGGCCCGTTGGCTGAAGAAGCCCGGCGACTTTGTGGCGGCCGGCGAACCGGTGGTGGCGCTGGAAACGGACAAGGTGGACCTGGATGTGTCGGCCGAGCGCGCGGGCATACTGTCTGAACTGCGCCGCGCGGAAGGCGATACGGTGGTGATAGGCGAAGTGCTGGCAACGCTGGAGGAATCCACGGGCGGCGCTAAGGCGGGCTCGACCAGCGCCACATTGCCGACCCCGGACCAGAGCGCGGCGGCCGGCGAGTCCTCGCCGGAGCAGACGGCATCGGCCGAGGCGGCGGCATCGTCGGCGGAGGAATCCGTACGTGAAGCCCCGTCTGTTCCGCTGGCCGGCCCGCATGCAACGCCTCTCGCTCGGAGCATCGCCGCGAAGAACGAGGTGGACCTGGGCCAGGTTTCCGGAAGCGGTCCTGGCGGCAGGATCACGAAAGCGGACGTGGCGAACTACATCGAGCGCTCGGCGGAAGCGCCCGTCACCGCCGTGAAGCTCGCCGAACAGGCGCGCGAAATGCCCGAGGCCGTGGCCCCTGTCACGCCGCCTTCCAGCGCCCCGGCAGCCGCGCCGGAACCGCGTCCAATCCCTGCGCCGCCTCCGCCCAGGCCGGCGGCAGGGGAGCCGGCCGCTACCTTCGCGCCGGCGCCGGTCGGCGCTCGCGAGGAGCGTCGCAAGATGTCTCGTCGCCGCCAAACCATCGCGGCGCGGCTCGTGGAGGCGCAGCATACGGCGGCCATGCTAACGACCTTCAACGAGGTGGACATGAGCGCCGTGATGGAGGTGCGGAAGCGCCGCAAGGAGTCGTTCAAGGAGCAGCACGGCGTGGGCCTCGGTTTCATGTCGTTCTTCACCAAGGCGGCCGTCGGGGCGCTGAAGGCATTCCCCCTGATGAACGCTGAGATTCAGGGAGACGAGTTCGTTCTGAAGCATTACTACGACATCGGCGTGGCTGTGTCAACGGACGAAGGGCTTGTGGTGCCTGTCTTGCGGGAGGCGGACAGCAAGACCTTCGCGCAGATAGAGAGCGGGATTGCGGACCTCGCCGCTCGCGCGCGTTCCGGCCAACTGACCCTGCCCGAGCTGCGGGGCGGCACGTTCACCATCACCAACGGCGGCGTGTTCGGCTCGCTGCTCAGCACGCCTATCCTGAACAGCCCGCAGGTCGGCATCCTGGGCATGCACAAGATCCAGGAGCGCGCGGTCGTGGTGAACGGCGAGATCGTGATCCGCCCGATGATGTTCCTGGCGCTCTCTTACGACCACCGCATCGTGGACGGCGCCGAGGCCGTGCGCTTCCTCGTGAAGCTGAAGGAACTCATCGAAGATCCCGAGGCGCTGCTGCTGGAAGGGTAGGCCGGCGCGGATCTCTTTCCGGGATGGCGATATGGAGTGCGGTGGGCCGCCGCTGCGCTCCATATCGTTGTGCCTCTGCCCGCTCGGGCGGATATGATAGATAGCGAACGAGCCATGACTTGGCGTGACATCGCATCGGCTCACACGTTCATCCTCGGAGACCCCGAACAGCCCGCACTGGGCGACGCGGAGCCCACATCATTCAGCCTGGAGATTCGCCATGCAGACCGTTCTCGCCGGGGCCGCGATAGGCGCGGCCGCCATTGGGTGGGTGATTGCGCTTCTGGCACGCAGTGAGGGGCCGCGCCCCCCGGGCTGGACCCCCGTGCCTCGCGTGGCCGCCATACTGGCGGCCGTTCTCTTTCTCCTGACCCTACCCACCGCGAAGCCGTTCTCCGCTGGGCTAACACTGGGCTGGGGCTTCCTACTGGGGGCAATCCTGGGCGTGATCGTGCTCGCCACCGGCGTGGCTGAGGTCGGCGTGCTTTCCGCCGCGGCCGTTGGGCCGAGCATCCTCCTTCTCGTCTTCCACGGGTACCCAAACGAAGCGCTCATGGGCTGCGCGCTGGGCGGGGTGTTCGTTGCGGCGTTCGCGCGCGTCTCGCAGGGGCGCGAGATCCGGGGCGTGGAGACCTTCGCGCTGGCGATGGCCGCGGCCTGCGTGGCGGCGCGGCTGGGGATTGAGCACTTCCCTCGCGTTGTGTCGACCTCCTCCACGGGCGCATACTGGGCTCTGCCCGGGTTTATGCTGGCGATCGGCGCGTTGGCGATGGCCGTCATCCCGTCCAACGCTTCCGCGTGGAGGCCGATCGCGCGAGGCGTCGGGGCGGCCGCGTTCGCTCTGTTGGCGCTCTACGTGCTGCAGGCGAAGTGGATGGAGGAGCTCAGGTGGCTGGCGCCGGCGGTGGGGATCGTCGCGATGGGCTTTCTGGCCGTGGTGTTCCACCTGGAAGGCGAAGGCGACGGGCGGCCGGTTTTGCCGGCGTTCTGCGGGGCGCTGGTGACGCTCATCGCCGCGCCGCTGGCGTTCAGAGCGTTGCAGGGGTACGGGCTGGCGCTGGCAGCGCTGGCCGGCGCTATTGTGGCCGCTCCGTATTTGATCCAGCGGAACGGCCTGGCGGCGGGCCTGCTGAACGGCGCGCTAGGCCTGTTTACGCTTCTGGCGACCGGACGCCTCTACGTTGAACTCACCCACCAGGATCATCCCCTGGATTTCCAGCTCCACTACAACCTGCTGGCCATCGCGCTCTGCGTGGGGGCGGCGTTCGCGTTACCGGCGTTCGCCGCGAAAAGCGCACAGATGGCGGCGCCGGTTCGGATGGCGCGCGCGGTGGGTTTGGGCGCTCTCCTGACGCTTGTAGCGGTGTTGCTTCCCGCGATTTGGGCCGAACGGTCCATGGATGCGCTCATCGGAGGGCTGGCCATCGGGCAGGTCGCCTGGATGGCCCTCGCGGCATGGAGCCAGGGAGACGATCGGATCTCAGCCCTTGCCGGGCAGACATCCGTTGTCTTCGTTGCCGCCGCGCTCGTCGGGCTGCAGTTGGAGTCGCTTGTCCAGCGCGTGGAACTGACGAACGGCGCGAAGACCGGCATCGTGGCCGCCCTGGGAGTTGTGGTGGTGATCCGCCTGCTGCTGGATGCGATGGGCCACGCTCGCCCGGTGGAGGGAGCCTCCGATGAAGCCGCGTCTTGAACCGCTGTTGCTGATCGCGCTGGTCGTCGCCATCGCCGGCGGCATCGTTGGCGTTATGAGCGGCGAAACGCCCGTGGGCAGCGTGCGCGGCCAGATTGTGGCCGCCGAGAGCGGGAACCCGCTGCCGCACCTGCGGATCGCTCTCGCCCCCAATGATAGCGCCGATAATCAGTCCAAGTACCGCATGACCAGGACGGACGCCAATGGGCGCTTCGCCTTCGCCGCCATTCCAGTCGGCGAGTACCACCTCATCACCCATGCGCAGGCCCACGAAGAGCCGAAGGAGATGCTCCAGGTAAACGAGGGGAAGACCCTTGAGGCCGTCTACGAGCTCAAGCCGGTGGAGCCGTACATCCGGGTGTTCAACAGCCAGCGCGTTTTCGCGACGGCGGAAGCCCCGAAGTTGCGCGTGAACGGGTTCGCGCCGTCCAAGACGATGTCTGTGACCACCTACCGGTTGTCCGATTCCGGCGCCCGCAAGGCGTGGCACGGCGCCCTGCGCGATGTGTTGCGGACGAGTTCCGACAACATAGCGGACGCGCCCCTCGACCAATCGCCCGATCTCAGCCAGGTGGATGCGTCCAGCGTCTCCATCGCCCAGCGCGACGTGGAAGGCGTCTTCCGCCAGGACGTTTCCCTCCCCAAGCTGCCGCCTGGAACCTACGTGGTGGCGATGAATGCAGCCGAAGTGAAGACCCTCGGCGTCATCGTTGTGACGGACCTTGGCCTTCTGGTGAAGACCACGGACGATGAGGTCTTCGTTTTCGCCGCCGACATCAAGACCGGGGAGCCGGTGGAAGGCGCCGAGCTGGAAGTGCGCCGCGGCGACACCGTTGTATCGCGCGGAACCACCGATGCCAGCGGGTTCGCCACTCTGCGAGCTCCGGTGACCGACGCGGAGCACGAGATTGTGGTGGTCGGCCATTCCGGCGGATCCACGGCGATCGCCAGCGTCAGCGTTTGGCGCGGCGATAGTCACGATTTGAAGGCCTACACGGTGACGGATCGCCCCGTGTACCGCCCGGGCCATACGGTGCACTTCCGCACGTTGCTACGGCGTCTGAACCGCGACCAGTACAGCATCCCCAACGGGATTGAAGCGACGGTGACGGTTACCGATCCGCGACAGGATGTGCTCTATCACAAGGCCTTAACGGCCAACGCCTTTGGCTCGTTCTGGGGGGACGTGCGCCTGAACCGGGCCGCGCTTCCCGGCATCTACACGATCAATATCAGGGCAGACGGGCAGGAGCAGGAGTCGATCTTCAACGTGGCGGAGTACCGGAAGCCCGAGTACGAAGTCACCGTGACGCCGGAGAAGCAGCGCTACACGCAGCGTGACGACGTGAAGGCCACTATCTCCGCCCGCTACTACTACGGCGCGCCGGTTCCGAATGCCGCGGTTCGCTATTACGTTACGCGGTCCGAGCGGTACTACTACGAAGACGCCTACGACTTCGACTCCGATATTCAGGGCGATGGAGACGGGTCAGACGAGTACTCCTCCGGCGAGTCCATCGCATCGGGCGACGGCCGCACGGATGCGGATGGCCGCTTCACCGTCACCGTTCCGCCGCAGGACATCCCGGAAGAAGGCGGCAGCGACTACCGGTACGTTGTGCACGCCACGGTGACAGACCTTTCCAAGCGAGAGCAGGAAGGCGCCGGCGGAGT
Organism: Armatimonadota bacterium; assembly: GCA_036504855.1. GTDB lineage: Bacteria > Armatimonadota > DTGP01 > JAKQQT01 > JAKQQT01 > DASXUL01. The sequence continues at coordinate 23,136 of DASXUL010000124.1, forward strand.
GTTGGTGACTCAGGGCGACTACCGGGTATCGGTGGACACCGACGCCTATCTCGTTCGCCCCGGCCAGGGCGTGCACCTGACCGTGAAGACGGTTGACTACGATGGCCATCCCGTGGCCGGCGCGCGCGGCACGTTGAAGTTGACGCGCCACATCTGGGTGGAGGATCGCCAGGAGGATCGCGAGGCGACGTCGTTGTCATGGCAGACGGATGCGTCCGGCATGGCGGTCCTGACGGTGACGCCCGCGAAGGAAGGCGACTACGGCCTGCTCGCCGTCTCGCGAGACCAGCACGGAAGCGACATTCGCGCCGCAAGCGGTTTGTGGGTGATGAGCGGCGACTATGCGGACCTTGGCTACTCCTACGGCGACCTTGAAGTGAAGGCCGGAAAGAAGCTCTACAAAGAGGGCGAAACCGCCGAAGTGCTGGTGCAGACCCGCTTCGCCAATCAGACGGCGGTGCTGACCATCGAAGGCCCGCGCTTGCTCCAGAAGCGCCTGGTGCGCCTCACCGGCAAGTCCACGGTGTTGCGGGTTCCGATTACGTCGGATTTCGTTCCCAGCGTGCGCGCCAGCGTGTCGTTCTTCCATGCCAAGGGGATGATCTCGGGCGATGGCGTCATCCACGTCTCCCGCGAGCGAAAGGCCCTGAAGGTTCAGGTCACCTCGGACAAGCCGACCTACCAGCCGGGCGAAAAGGCTACGTGGCGCGTGAAGACGCTGGACCCGGATGGGAAGCCCGTCAGCGCCGAGGTGTGCCTGGGAGTCGTGGATGCGTCGATCTACGCGATCATGCCGGATAGCGCGCCGAACATTGTGGAGCACTTCTACCCGCAGCGGATGGATGGCGTGCAAACGTCGTGGTCGTATCCAGACATCTACCTCTCCGGGGACGACAAGGCCGGCGCCAACATCAAGACGCGCCGCAACTTCCCGGATACGGCCTTCTGGACGCCTTCGAGCATCACGGATCCGAACGGTGATGCCTCGTTCACCATGACGATGCCGGATAGCCTGACGACGTGGAGGGCGACCTGCCGCGCCGCCACGACGGATACCCGGGTAGGACAGACAACGGCGGAGGCGATCGTCACCAAGCCCTTCCTGGTACGCCTCGAGGCGCCGCGCTTCCTCGTGCAGGGCGATGAAGTGGAACTGGCCGGCGTGGCGCACAACCTGACCGGCAAGGACGCCGACGCGCAGGTGGGCATGGAGGCGACGAACTGCGATGCGCCCGGCAAGAGCCAGAGCCGCCGCGTGACCAACGGCGCTACAGAGCGGTTCTCATGGCGGGTTCGCGCAAAGGGCGTTGGCGAGGCGCGGATCCGGGTGTGGGCGAAGTCCGGCGCCTACTCCGACGCGATGGAGTTGGCGATTCCGGTTCTGCCGAAGGGACGGCCGATCTCGGAAGCGAGGAACGGCGCCACGGATGGCCGGGAGACGTTCTCGCTCAACGTCCGGTCGGACGCCATTCCAAGCACTCGGAGGCTGACGTTGAAGTTCGCCCCGACCATGGCGGCCTCACTGTTTGCTTCGCTGGATTACCTGGCCTCATATCCCTACGGCTGCACGGAGCAGACAATGTCCGGGTTCCTTCCGGACATCATCGTGTCCGACGTGATGAAGCGCCAGGGCATCCGGTCAGCCGGGCTGGAACGGCGCCTCCCCGATATGGTCAACGCCGGCCTGTTGCGCCTGTATGGCATGCAGCATCAGGACGGCGGCTGGCGCTGGTTCCGCTACGACAAGACCGACCCATGGATGACGGCGTACGTGATGTACGGGTTCATCCGCGCGCGGCAGGCGGGCTTCGACGTGAACCCGGAGGTCTTCAGCCGGGGGGCGCGCGCCCTTGCCGCCAGCGCGGGCGAGGAAGACATCACGCCGGACAACCGCGCCTTCTGCGCTCGCGTTCTGGCGCTGCTTGGACGGCGCGATCTGGCGGCGCAGGTTGCGGCGCGGGCCAACACCGGGCCAGAGGCGCCGGCGAAGACGCGGCTCACGGACTGGGGGCGTGCGCAGCTAGCGATGGCGCTAGACGAGATGGGCCGGAGCAACGAAGCGCGAGAGAACCTGGCCATCCTGTGGCGTCACCTCTCTGAATCCGCCTACCGCCCCACTATGAGCGACGACTGGTGGCGAGCCGATGGCGAACAGGCCGCCGCATTCCTGCTGGCGGCCTGCCAGGTGACGCCGCGCGACCGCCGTCTGTCGGACCTGGCGGGCTGGATCATGCGGCAACGTCGCGGAGACGCGTGGTGCTCCACGCGGGACACGGCGGCCATTGTGGAGGCGATGAGTCACTACGTCACCATCACCCGTGAGTTGACCCCGGACTTCACGGCCAACGTTTCGGTGAACGGGCGCCCCGTTCTATCGCGCCGGTTCACGCGCGCGGACATTGCGCTCCCGGCCGTGGTCGCATCCGTGCCGGATAAGGACCTGGGCCCCGGTCCGCTCTTCATCGAAGTGAAGAAGGCCGGCGCCGGACGACTGTACTATACCGCCACACTGGAACAGACCGTGGCTGCCGATCTGACGTTGCCCGTCCTGAACGACTCAGGCATTGCCGTCGAGCGGTCCTACCGCCGATACGCGCCTACAGATATGAAGCGCGACGATGGACCGGGCGATCCCAAGGAGAGGCGTACGCGGGCAGACAGCGGGGACATCATTGAGGTAACGCTGACGATTCGGGCGCAGAAGTCGTTCGATTACCTGATGCTGGAAGATCCGATTCCCGCCGGCTGCGAAGCGCGCGACCGAGGGATGGTGGAGGAATGGGAGTGGGGCTACTGGTGGTCGGACCAGATCGTCCGCGACCATATGGTGTCATTCGCCATCCAGCACCTCGATGCGGGGTCGCGCACGATAACGTACCGTCTCTACTCGCAGATCCCAGGCGACTACACGGCGCTTCCGCCCACGGTATACGACATGTACAACCCGGCGGTTCGCGCCGAGGGCGTGGCGCACGAGGTGACGATCCGATGAGCGCGAGGCGAGGCGGAGCCTATCGCTGGGCGCTGGCGGCCGCGCTGGCGGGCGGCGTTGCGGCGGTGGCGTGGTTGCCCGGCGGACGCGTTGAGATGGGCGGCTACGCCACGTCGCTGCAGGGGCGTACCCGAGGTCAGCGGAACAACGCGCTGCTGGCCGCGCGGTCGTTGGATGGGCAGGTTGTGCAGCCCGGCCAAACCCTCTCGTTCAACCACGCGGTGGGCTCGTGGACGCCGGACCGGGGGTATACGCTGGCCCCGGTGAGCTACAGCGGCGAGCTGGTGGCGGATTGGGGCGGCGGCGTGTGCCAGACCAGCACTACGCTCTACAACGCCGCTCTGGTTTCCGGGATGGACATCGTGGAACGCCATCGGCACACATGGGCGCCAAACTACTGCTCGCCGGGGCGCGATGCCGCCGTGGCCCAGCGGGACATCGACCTGCGCATCCGGAACCCGTATCCCTTCCCAGTGCATATCCGCGCTAAGCTGGACGGGGATACGTTGGGGTTCGACTTCCTGGGCGGACGGCGAGGACCGATGGCGGCGGTAGAGGCGGTCGGCGCCGTCACAGTGCCGTCCATCGGCGTTACCCAGGCAAGCGCGTTGTTGCCGGCGGGCAGCCGCCGCGTCACCAACCCGGGCCGTCCGGGAGTTCGGGTTACCGCCTGGCGCGTCTGGAAGCTCGGGCCGCGCGCCGGACAACGGGAGATGATGTCGCGAGACTCGTATCCTCCCATGAACCGGATCACGCTGGTGGGGACGCGGGAGTGATGGCCGCGGGCCGCCGCACTATCGACAAGGAGGAAGACCCAAGTGGCCACATATAGAGGCGTCGCCGCCGTATGCTCGGCGATCGTTCAGATGCTGGAGGATGCATACCGCGCGGACGGGTTCAAGAACGCGCTGACTTTTACCGTTTGCGACGCCGAGCAGATGGTGGAGCCGGCCTCCGGCGGAATCACCCTTTTCCTGTACCGCATTGCGCCGGACGCGTCATCGCGGAACCGAAGCCGGCCGGAGAAAGGGCGCCAAACCCCGCCGCTGTGTTTGGAGCTCAATTTCCTCATCACCTCATGGGGACGAGACGTTGTGCAAGAGCAGCGTATCCTCGGGTGGGTGATGATGACGTTGAACGAACACCCCGTTCTCTCCGCCGCGAAGGTGAACGCCGCGGCGCCGGATGTCTTCGAGCCGGACGAGACGGTTGAGATCGCCTGCGGTGAGATGGGCGCAGACGAGATGGCCAGGCTTTGGGATTCTCTGGGCAGCGGCTCTTACCGCCTCTCGGTTCCCTACGTGGCCCGAGGCGTGCGGTTGGGGTAATGCGGAGGGAAACGGCCGCGCGTTGTTCACCGCCTGGTCGCCCCAGGCCGGGACATATGCTGGGAGCCATCGGAGGACGAAGGGCTGGTCATCGAGCCGGGTCGTCGTTGTCATGCGCCGCAAAGGAGTTGTAGGGGTGCGCAAGGGGTTTACGCTCATCGAATTGCTCGTCGTCATCGCCATCATCGCGGTTCTGGCGGCGATCCTGTTCCCGGTGTTCGCCAAGGCAAAGGCACGCGGTCAAGCGACCGCATGTCTCTCGAACACCAAGCAAATCGGCATCGCCGTGCAGTTGTATGTAGGCGACAATGACGACCGCCTGTTCTTCTACGCGGGAACGGCGTCGCCGTCTCAGAGCCGCACCGGCGCGGTGATTTCGCCGAGCCAGAAAGATGCGGAGCGCTGGTGGAACGTTCTGATGCCGCTCCTGAAGAGCAGCGCGGTGTTCCAGTGCCCAAGCGATCCCAAGCCTACGCCGAGCAACGATGCGAACGGTAAAGCGTCGGTCCTTCGTTCGTATATGGCGTGCCGCTCCGCCGAGGGGCTACAGCTCTCTCAGATCGACCAGCCGGCCCAGACCATGGTGATCGTCGACAAATGGGATCGGAACTCGGGAGGCGCGGTTACGGATAGCTGGATCGAGGCATTCAACGGCGATTTCGACTACGACAACGGCCCCGACGTGGATCACACCCGCATGTTCAAGGCGGGTAACCGCCATGGCGGTCGCGCCAACTGCGTGTTCTTCGATGGCCACGCGCAATCGCTGGACCCCGCCGCTATCCAGTCCAGCAAGGAGTACACCGGCTGTTCCATCCTCTACCGCCACCCGGTTCCGGGCGTGATGACCGTCGACGGAAGCAGTACGGCCGCTGGTGAGCCCAACATCTGCTCCGCGTTCTCATATCCCTAACGGGCCGCGCTTCCCCCGGGGAGTCCTGGTTCATCGCCTCTCTTCGAGAGCGTTCCATTCCTCGTAAGTGCGCGTCTCCTCGGCGGTGCGGGCGATCAATGCCGCGCGGCCGCCGGGCCAGTGAGCCCGGACCTTCTCAATGGGGCAGGGGAGCCACTCCACGTGGCCGAACAGGCGGCAGATCAGCGGACGGGCGGCGTATATCAGGCAGAGGCCGTTGGACAGGTCGAGGAACCCGCACGCCTCATAGGTTTCGCCGCCGTCCGAGCCCGGCCAAGGTTGCGTGTGGTTCTGCGCCAGCACGCGCTGGCGCAGACTCGGATCAAGCGTTGGCAGCAGGTCGCGGATGGCCTGGTACTCAGCGCGGGTGAGGGCAATGCCGGCCGTGCAGCGATGGCGGCAATCGGTGCAGCCGTCGCACGGCGACTGATCGATCTGCTCTCCCTCAGCCCGCATGCGTCAACGCAGCCCCCGCTTCGTTCCATCTCTCCACGAGCGCCCGGGTGGCCTGTACCATGTCCTGCGCGGCGGTGACGGCGGAAACGACGCCCACGGAGGAGGCGCCGGCCTTGCGGCATTCCTCCAGATTGTCGAGGTTGATGCCGCCAATGGCGATCACCGGAATGGTGACGCTGGCCTGGATCTCCGAGATGATTGAGGGCCCGATGGGCGGGCCGGCATCCGGCTTCGTGTCGGTGGGATAGATGCTGCCAACCGCCACGTAGCTGGCGCCGGCGGCCTGCGCGGCGCGGGCCTCGAAAACGTTCGCCACGGAGGCGCCGATGACGGCCTCGCGGCCGAGGATGCGGCGAGCATGGGGGATCGGCATATCTTCCGTGCCAAGGTGCACGCCCCATGCCCCAGCGGCCATGGCCACGTCCAGGCGGTCGTTGATGATGAAGAGGGCGCGATACTGCTCGCACAGGCGGCGCATCTTTTCGGCCCATGCAACCATCTGCCAGGTGCTTGCGAGCTTATCCCGAAGCTGGATGGTGCGCGCTCCGCCTTCCAGGGCTGCCTGCGCAATCTCCACGTGGCCCCGCTTCCGCTCCGTGATAACGTAGATTCCGTCCATGTTTGCCTCCAGTATGTCGGCGACCCGCGCCGCCGGAACAGGTGACTCAGCGCCAAGTTGGGGAAAGTCGTCAATATTCAGTCGTCAGTTGTCAATTGTCATTCTACCGCCCTGTGCCATCGGCTAGGGTTCCGTCAAGGTAGGATGGCTGTTTGGCGTTGTCATCCCGCGCGGATCGAGGGATCTCTCAAAGAAGAGTGCATTTGGGATTCCTCGGTCCTCGGAGTGACAACCCCGCCCCCCGATCTTACCCTGACGGAGTACTATAGGCGAGGAGCGGACGAAGGGGTTTTCCCAACGCGGAGGTTGATGACTGACGACCGAATGCTGGCAACTCCTCCCTAACCTGGCGCTCAGATCAGCGCAACCGCGTCCGGCGCGAGGCATTCGCCTTCGCCGTTCGCGCGCATCCAGAGCGCTCGCCGCAGTACGTGGAGGGCGATCGGCGTGAGGCCGTAGTCGTCCAGCGCATCGACCGGCGCCCAGCGCGCGTCGCTGGCATCGCTGGCGGCCTGGGGCTCATCGGAACCCGGGAGGGGCTCCGCCAGGAAATCCATGATGGTGTAATGGTAGCGCCATCGGCCCTCTTCAGGCTGCATAACGTCCACGGCCTCAATCACGGCGCCCACGCGAACGCGCAGTCCGGTCTCCTCCAGCACCTCGCGGGAACAGGCTTCGCGGGCCGTTTCGCCCACCTCTATCGCGCCGCCAGGGAACGTCCAGATGCCCTGGCGCGGCGGGTAGCCCCGACGAATCAGGAGGACGTCGCTGCCGCGCAGGATGACCGCGGCGGCGGAGGCGATGGGCCGGGCTGGGTATTCCCGGCTCACGACGCGGAAGGCTCCCGCGACTCGATGCCGATAGCGCGCAGGTCGTCCCAGAAGTGAGGGTAGGTTTTCCGCACGCAGCCGGGGTCCGAGATGATCATGCCGTGGATGGCGGCGCCGGCCGCAGCGAAAGACATGGCCATGCGGTGATCGCCGTACGATTGGATGCGCGCGCCGTGGGGGTGTCCGCCGAAGATGGAGAGGCCGTCCGGGCGCTCCACAACCGTGACGCCCATCTTCCGGAGCTCGGTGGCGGTGGCGGCGATCCGGTCGGTCTCGTGCAGGCGCGCATGCGCGACGCCGGTGATGGCGGTGGCGCCGTGGGCGAAGGCGGCGACGACCGCGACCGTGCTGAGCATGTCGGGCCAGTCGCGCATATCCACTGTGCCGGCCCCCTGCAACGGGCCGCGCCGCGAAAGGGAAACGGAGTCGCCGCGAACGCGAACCGTGCATCCCATGTGGGCCAGTACTTTCACTAGCCGGAAGTCGGGCTGGCGGGTGTCGCCGGCGGCGGGGGCTATGGTGACTTCCCCGCCTGCCAGCGCGGCGGCGGCAAGGATGTGCCCCGCCGCGGAAGCATCGAACTCCACCGCGTAGTCCGTCGCGCCGTAGGGCGCATCGTGCACAAGGCGGAACCTCGTGTCGACGCCCTTGGCGAGCGCGCACCGCACGCCGAAGGCGGCCATGGAGTCCAGCGTCATTTCCACATAGGGGCGGGATACGAGATTGTCCACGCGAACCGACGACCCCTCCGCACCGGCGGCGCCGAGGGCCATCAGCAGGGCGGATGCATACTGGCTGCTCTTGGATGCGTCAACCGAGACGGCCGCGGGCTGAATGGGGCCGCGGACCGTGACGGGTGGGCAGCCGTCGATGCGATCCGCTGAGACCTCTACACCTAGGGCGCGCAGAGCGTCCAGAAGCGGGCCAAGCGGGCGGCGTTGCAGTTGGATGGAGCCCGTGAGCGTAACAGGAAAGTCGAACAGGGCGCAGGCGGCGGTCAGGAAGCGGATGGTGGTTCCGGAATCCCGGCAGTCGATGGGGCCGGCGGGCGGCAGGAACCGGCCGCGTCCGTGAACAACAACGTCCTCGCCGCGCTGCTCGATATCGACGCCCAGAGCGCGCAACGCCTCCGTCATGGCCTCGGCGTCATCGCTCTGCAGGGGATGCCGGATGACGCTGTCTCCCTCGGCAAGGGATGCCAGCAGAAGCGCGCGGTTTGTGTAGCTCTTCGAAGAGGGAACTGCCACGGCGCCATTGACGGGGTGGGGTATAACCTCGAGGGCGATAGGGAGGACGCTCATAGGCACATTATAGCGCGCGCCCAAACCGCCCCCGTGCGGGCGCTATAGTGATCTTACGGGAGGGTCGGATCGCCGCGCCGGCCGGAACGCACTACGCCCATGCCCAGTTTCATCGAACAGTATGCCAGCGAGATCCGAGCCAAGAGTGGACGGTTCGCCGAGTGCTTCGGCAGCGTCCCGCGCAACGATGTGGAACGCCGCCTGGCGGACGAAATAGCGCGGAACTGGATGCCCCTGCCCCAGACGACCGACCCTCGCCCGCGCGCGACCTTCGCTGTGGATGGCGCTTCCGCCTCGCGCCCGCTGATGAACGGCGCCTCCTTCCTTGTCTGCCAGAGCTTGCTCGCCGGGAAGGATGTGGAGGAGAGCATGGTCGCTGTGGAGGTAGTGCGCGGCGGCGATGTGCGGGACGCGAACCGCGGATTGGACCGCCTGCGCCAGTTCCTGGAGTTCCGCATTGCAGCGGATCACCTGGACCGCCTGGCGGGCGGCATGCTGCTCATCGATGGCTCTCTGCTGTCCGACCTCTCACACATGCTCTACCTCCGCCCCATGCGCCTTGGGGGCTACCCGGACCTGCGCGCGGCGCTCATTGGCGCTTACCTGGACCTCGTGGAGGGGTGCCGGCAGCGGAACATCCTGCTGGTGGGGGTGGCCAAGTCCTCGCGCGACAGCATGCTGTGCGAGAGCCTGCTGGATACCACCTCCCCGAAGGACCGCTTGTGCGACGCGGAGATTCTGCACCGATTCCTTGGCGGAGCGCCCGGATACACGCGGCCCATCCTGTTTGGATCAGACGGCACTTCGGCGCGGGGCGACGATGCCGGGTTCGAGCCCGATGACGCCATCATGTCGCGCGTTCAGAAGATGCCGTGTTTCGCCGTGTTCTACGTGCGCCTGGCGCAGGGCGAGGATGCCCTGCGCGTAGACGTTACGGGCGACGGGATTGGCTGCACGGAAGCGCTTCTGAGCTTCAAGCGCGCATGGGGTGATGCCGACGCCGTTGCGCCCGTGGTGCGCCGCCTCGTCTCTCAGCACGGCGGGGCCAGCGTCTACAATGCTCCGCTCTATGCTGTTGACCGCATGGTCCGCCTTTCGAGCCAGACCGTTGATGGCGCCTATATGGCTCTCCTACGCGACGCCACCGGCCACTACGTGATGGCTGATCGCGGAACTCGCCGGTTTACCCGCGGGTAGTCTCCTCGACGACTTCGGCCCCGCGTCGACTGGGCGGCGGGGCCCTCAGGCAGAGAGGAGTGTATGAGTGCCTGAACCCGCTTCCGGCGCGCCCGGCGCCATCGTGCTGCGGCCCGGCGAGGGCCGCCTGCTGCCGCTGCCATTTGAGGGCAGCATCATGGTCCGCGTCCCCTCCGAGAACACCGGCGGCGCGTGGTGTCAGTTCGAATACGTTGTTCCCCCGCGTTTCTCCGGCCCCGTTCCGCACTACCATACCCGCATCGACGAGCATTTCGATGTTCTGGAAGGCGCGCTCGTCTTCCGTTCCGGCAATGAGTCAGTAGACGCCGGCGCCGGATCCTCGGTTTTCGTGCCGCGCGGCGTGGTCCACGCGTTCCGCAACAACGCGGATACGCCGGCGCGCATGCTGGTAACCATGTCGCCAGGCGGATTTGAGGACTACTTCATCGGCCTCGGCGCCATCATCCGCGCCAGCCCGCAGTGGCCGCCCCAGGACATGACCGCGCTGATCGATCTGAACGCTCGCTTCGATACGATTGTCGTTCCGGGGAAGTAGTTTCGAAACCCTCTGTTTGCCCATGGCCCTATGGCGGCTCCATCATCCAGCCTAGTAGGCCAGTTTGGCTCGCTCGCAGATGCTGTGCGGCGGCTCGCCGCCGATTTCGTTCGGTTGTTGCGCCGACGAACGGGCGGCAGGCCGCCGCACTCCTCTGCTTGCGGCGGCTGGCCCGCTCGTGATCCCCACCGAAAGGCCGTTCGCCGTGGACAAAGCAGTTGGATACGTTGTTGGTGAGGTGGAAACCCACCGCTTCACGTTCGTCACCTCCCCCAGTCTTGCGCCGCCCCGGCTGGAATACCTGGTGATCCCCGGAGTCCAGGAGCGGGTGGATGACGAGATCTGCACGGTGGACATCCTGGCCCAGGTTACGCGTCTCCAGGTGGCCAGCCAGATGCTGGACGACACGCACACCTATGAGGAGACGCGCACTCTCATCGACGGCGACTACGCGCCGCACCCCAAGATCATCGGAACGGCCAACGTGCTTGGCTACCTCTATCTGGAACCCGGCGGGCGCCCAGTGGTTCGAGTGCCGCGCTCTACGCCGCTGCCAGGGTCGCGCGTCTACGAAGCCCCGGACGATCTCCTGCGCGGGTTCTTTGCGCGCGACGTGCGCTCCGGCATCCACGCCGGCTCCCTGATCAACCGCCCGAACGTGGATGTGAACCTGGACCCCAACGGGCTTCGGCGCCACCTCGCTATCATCGCGCAGACGGGCGCCGGAAAATCCTACCTCAGCGGCCTCGTGTTGGAGAACCTGCTCCAACTCGGCGGCACCATCGTCGTCTTCGATCCGAACAGCGACTACGTGCGCATGCGGGAAGATGCCAGCCGGAGGCCCACGAAGTTCGCCTCGCACGTGAGCGTGTTGCGCCTTCCGGGGGTCGAAGGGCGACGTTACTCCAATGAGGAGATCGGCGGCGCGGAAGACTATACCATCTGGTTCTCCAAACTAGAGTCGGACGAGGTAAGCGATCTTGCCGGCGTCCCCGCAAACGCGCTGAACATCCGCACAGCGATCAAGCGCGCCTGCGATGCCCTGACGAAAGAGGGGCGCGATTACCGCCCCGAGGATTTGGTGAAGCGCCTCTACAAGATGGCCGGCGTGGCCATGCCGGAAACGGCTGCAACGCCGCTTCAGGCTGTGTCGGCGGAGAACAGCGCCTACGACGAGGAAACCGACCCGTTCGGCTCCGATTTCCACGCTGCCGTGGAGGAAAAGGCCGGGGCGCCCCTCAAGCGCGCGGGGAAGGGCAATGGCGCCGCCGAAGTGACCTCAGACGTGCAGGGCGGCGCCGAGAAGGCCATCAAGTACATCGAGGCGCTGACCGCCTACAAGATCTGGGGCTTTCGCGATGTTGACACCTACATGGACCGCATGCTGAAGCCCATGAGCCTGTCGGTTATCGATCTGGCCGGCATGGAGCAATTCATCGCCCAGTATGCGGTGCAGAAGACGTTGCGAGAGGTGTGGCGCCGGGCCACCACCGGAACGCTGACGCACCCGGTGTTCCTGGTCATCGAAGAAGCGCATAACTTTGTGCCGGGCAAGGACAAGTTCCCCGGCGAGTGCGCGCGCTGGATCAACCGCATAGCGGCCGAGGGTCGCAAGTTCAAGGTCTTTCTGGTGGTCATCACGCAGCGTCCGGGCAAGATCGACCCAGACACGCTGAGCCAGTGCGGCAGCCAGATCGTCATGAAGCTGACGAATCCTGACGACCAGCAGGCGGTGCGCAAAGCGTCCGAAAGCCTCAGCGAGAGCCTGTTCGCGGACCTTCCGGGACTCAACACCGGGGAGGCCATTGTTCTGGGCCAGCTAACCCGTGTGCCGTGCCTCGTGAAGGTGGGCCGCCGCGCCTCTGCCGAGGGAGGCAGCGATATAGACGTCATCTCCGAACTGGAAAAGGCGCGAGCCTCCGAAGCCACCCGGCGCATTGCCTCGTCCGGCTCATTTGCCGCCCCCCTCCGACACGACCGCGTGGAGGAGATCTAGCGTTCGGAATTCAGGAGACAGAACACAGTAGCTAGAACTCAGAACTCAGGAGACAGAACTCAGTAGCTAGAACTCAGAACTCAGCCCGAACGGCCCGTTCCCCTATGCAGGCGATCAAATGGCGGATAGCCCGTTCGCGCTGGATTCTGAGTTCTGTCTCCTGAGTTCTGAGTTCTAGCTTCTGTGTTCTGAGCGCTGTGTGCTGAGTTCTTCCGCCTTGGCCTATAATGATGCACAGGCGGTGAACCGCCGAAGGAGATGTGCATGGCTTTCTATGACAAGGGGCGTAAGCCCCGCCCGGGCGGCGACCGGCCGGACCGGCGCGCGGATGAGCGCGAAAATGATGAACACAACGCGCGGCGCGCCCAAGGCCCCGCCGACCGCCGCCAGGAAGAGGAGCGAGGCCGTCCACCTTGGATGGAAGATCGTCCTCGCGGCGGCAACGAAGGCCGCGAACGAGGTGGATTCCAGGATCGGGACCGCGGCAGTTCCGGCGGTCCACGAGGCGGCGGAAACTTCCAGGACCGCGATCGGGGCAACGACCGCGGCAATGACAGAGGAAATGATCGCTTCGGCTACCAGGGCGGCCCCCCGCGCGACCGAGGCGGTTACGGCGGACCGCCACGCGGCGGCGGCTATCAGGACCGCGACCGCGGCGGCTACCAGGGCGGCCCTGGCGGCGATAGGCCCTCTCGACCGCCCTACGGCGGCGATCGGCCGTCGCGCCCGCAATATGGCGGCGATCGCCCGCAATACGGCGGCGATCGACAGCGTCCGCCTCGCTATGAAGACCGTCAGCCCCCCGTGCCGCCCCAGGCGGAAGCCACGGAGGCGCCGGCCTTTACCATCGACCAGATTGAGGCCGTGATCCGTCGCGCCGTGCGCGAGGAGGTCCGAGCCTTCTTCAACGAGCAACTGGCCCTTCAGGAGGCCGAAGAGGCGGCGATGGGTGAGGACGTCTCCGATGAGGACATCCTCGCCGAAGTGGAAGAGCTTCTCGAGGAAGACGCCGAGCCGACCGCCGTCCTGATCGTCGAGCCCATCCCGGCCGATACGCCCCCCGCGCCTGTGGCCCTTCTGGATGAGCCCGTAGGGGTAGCCAAGCCGGCGGATGTGGCCGAGCCGGCCAAACCGAAGCGCGCCCCGCGCAAGAAAGCAGCGCCGGTTGCGGAGGCCCCCGTGGAGGCGGTCGCCGAAGCCGAAGCGGCGCCCGAGCCCGCGGCGGCCCCGAAGCCGAAGCGCGCTCCTCGCAAGAAAGCGGCATAACGAAACAGAACGGGCCGCCTTCCTACGGGAAGGCGGCCCGTTCTGTTTCGTCAGTCTTCTTCCAGTTCTTTTAGAAACCGGCGAGCGTATACGATCCGGCGAACTCCCAGCCGGCGGGCAGCCGGCGTCAGGAAGACGGCCTCCGCGATGCCCTTTCGGATCTCGCCCGTGATCTCCTCAATGGGTCGGTCTTCCCGGCCGCCGTGGAGGAACGCTCGGGCGATTCCCACGGCGCCCACCCGTTCCAGGGCGCGCGCGTCGTGCGCCACGCGCTCCTCATCGGTGGCCGGTTGCTCCAGATACCGCGGCAAGGCGATCCAGAGCCACGTCTGATCGGGGAGGCTAACCCCGGCGTCGCGGAGCGGGCGCGTCCATTTGCGGCGTTCCGCCGGATCCGTTGCCCGCTCCCGCAGGGCGTGAAACCAACAGAGAAGGCGCGCGCGGTCGGCATTCACATCGTCCACCGAGCCGCACAGGAAGGCGGTTTGGCGCGCCATCCGGTTGGCGGTTGCCCAGTCGTACAGGGGGTCACGCGAATGGAGCGGCCGGACGAGGCGCTCCACCGCGCCCCAGTCAATTTCCGCCATCCGCCTTCCCTTCGGCCTTCGCGGCGGGCTGGCGTGGTGAGACGCCGTGCATGGCCATGGCCCAGATGTCGCGCAGTTCCGACGCGCCGGCGGCGAGGCGCTCCTGGATGAACCTCTTGCCATCCGCGCCAGGCGCGGCGACGCTGAACGCGCCTTCCTTCTCGAGATCGTACATCCGCGCCACCTGACCGTTGCTGACCTTCAGATAGGCCACGGCGCTGTCCAGGATCGGCCCCACAGGCTTCAAGGGCGCCACAAGGGAATCGACGTCTTTCTCGTCGATTACAACGTCAACGAAATCGCCCTCAACGCGTCCGTGAAACCCCTTTGAGCGCAGCGGCCGCTCGGCTTCCGCCGTGGTGTAGCCCTTCGGGTTCGGCGCATACGCAGTGTCCCAGCCGTTGAAATGCACGGTGGTGTGCATGGGGTTGGAGCCGTCGCCAACGTAGTGGCCGAGGACTCCGGCCGTGTAGATGATGTCTAGTTCGATCTGGGGCGTTGTCGCTTTCACCGCCGCGTCGGATGACGTTTTGGCCTTCTTCCAGTCTCGCCACTCGCTCTGGAGCGTCTGGGTGACTTCCGCGATGCGGTACGGCAAGAAGCCGAGCTTATCGGGAGTGAGGTGGTGCTTTTCGAGGATGCCGGAGGTTTCCAGCATCGAGATGAAGCGATATCGGTCCTTCGGAAATGTCTGATCCAGCACGGGCTCCATATCCATGAAGTGGTCCGGGCCATTGACAGCATAGAGCTGGTCTCCGCTGTTCACCTTCCAGCGGTCCGGTTCCGGGCCGAGGTAGGCGAGCCGGTCGGCTGCGTCTTTGAAGAAGGCGGGGGTATCGGCCGGCATATTCACGGCCGCCAGGCGGTTGATCAGGGTATGCCCCTTCTGTTCCCAGGCTGAGGCGGGGCGGGCAAGTGCCGCCAGCGCCAGAAGGCCGATAAGCGCGCGTTGGCTGCGATTCGTCACGTTCTGGAATGCTCCTCTCAAGCGTTCGTCTTCTCACAGGATAGCCCGCGCCCGGCGCGGGTTCCTATGCTGGAGGTGACGCATTCCGTTCAGGAGGCCGTTTGCATGGAGCTGTTCGTGGAGGTTGCCGGCATCGCGCCGGGGATCGTGGTGGATCTACCGTATGCCCGAAATGCCAACGCATTCGGGGCGGCGATGTACCCGTTGAACCGGGCCTTCCTTCGCTCGAAGACGGCCGGTCGCCTGGCCCGCGCGCAACGGCTGCTGTGCTCTACCGGCCTTCGGCTGAAGGTGTGGGACGCCTACCGCCCGCTCTCCGTTCAGAGGGCGATGTGGGACGCGCTGCCGGACGAGGACTTTGTGGCTCCCCCGGGGCGGGGGTCGCGCCACAATCGCGGCGCCGCCGTGGATGTGACCCTGGTCGGCCCGCTGGATGCCGAGGTGGAGATGCCCTCAGGCTTCGACGACTTCTCGGAGCGGGCGCACGTTGGCTACGCTGGCGGCTCCCGCGAGGCGCGGGCGAATCGGGACCTTCTGCGCGCTGTAATGCTGGCCGCCGGCTTCACCGGCATCGACGAGGAATGGTGGCACTTCGACGATCCCGAGTATCGACGCTGGCCCCTGTGTGACGTGTCGCTGCATCAGTTGGCGGCTCACGCAGACTGGATGCGCCGCTGCCCCTGAAGCAGCGGCGCCCGATCAGGCCGGTTCGTTGGCGTCTACGGCTGGATCGGAAAGGCGAGGATCTTGCCGGCCGCGCTGCCGACAACCACAACGTCCCGGCCCGCCACGCAGCCGCTGGCCGAAGGGCTGGAGTCCAGGGGGCCGCGATCTGGATCGGCGAATGCGGCGAACGCGCCAGGGTCGCGCACCGGAACCGCATAGAAGCGTCCGCTGTGGCTCCCGATATACAGCTTATCGTTCACAACGAGCGGCGTAGAGTGGAACGATCCGGCCGCGCCGTCCAGGACATTGGGCGGGAGTGCGGTGGAGCCGTCGGCGGCATTCAGAGCTGAGAGCGATCCGTCGGTTGCGCCGAAGTAGAGCACCTGGCCGGCGCGGTCGAGCCACGGGCTGGCGTCGATCGTCGCGCCCGCTATCCGAACATATCCGCCGTTCGGCCAGCGGGAGTCGACCTGACCGTTGGACGCGGTCAGCCGGTAGATGCGCGCTCCCGCTTTGGGATCGGCGCCATCTTCCCAGGCTCCAACAAACAGGGCGCCCGTCTTCTCGTCCACCACCGGCTCAGTGGCGATGCGAGCGCCGTACGAAACCTCCCACTGAGGCACGAGGCCGAAGGCGTCGGACTTCAGCCCCACGAGATCGCGGTCGGCGAACCGGACGCGCGGTCCGGAAGCGCCGGTATCGACGCCGGCGATCACGAGGTCGGCATTGTCGGAGCCGGGGACTGAGGGAGATGAAGTGCACGCGGCGCCTGGGCCGAACCCGAATACCGCGGCTCCCTTCGGGTGCGCCAGCAGCGGGCCGCCGCTACCCACTGGGGCCACGTTGAGAAGCCGGTTGGGCCGAACGGCCGTGTTTCTGCCGGAGTACGTGTACTCGTAGACCGCCGGGCTGCCGACGGCATCCGCGCCCAGGATGTTCACGCGTCCCGCCGGAAACAGGCCGCTTGCATCGGTCACTTCCAGATACGACTGAGCCGGCGGCGCCGCCTGCCGGCGCGGGAGCGAGGTAACGAACGTCCGCCCGTACGTCAGGCCGCCGGCCGCGGAGCCGTCCGCCGCGTTGCGGCGGCTGATCCTGCCGTTGGATGCGGTGAGGTAGATGTACTTGCCGCGCACGGCGGGGGTCGTGAGGATCGGGATGCCGGGGCTAACGGGCTGCGGGTTCCGGCCCCAAGCGGGCTGGCCATTCAGCGCGAACGCGTATAGGGAACCGCGAGCGGTGGCCACGTAAACGGTTTCCTGCCCGCTGGCGCCATATACGGCCGGGCGTCCCTTCACCGAGCCGTCCAACGCAATGGGAAAGCCCGGCAACAACGTTCCGGCTTTGTCGCCCACCGCATACAGCGCATACAGCTTTCCGTCGTCGCTGCCAACGTAGACGACGTCGTGGAAAACGGTGGGGGAGGAGTTCACCGGCGCAATGTGGCCGGCCGCGGGAAACGTCCAGGCGGGGCGGAGTTCGGCGGAGCGAACGGTAAACGAGGTGAGGCCGAGGATGGCCGCTATGCCCAGGTATTTTCGAATAGCTTTCATCGATCTATGGCGACGGCCGGGCGGAAAGCGCCGGACGGCGGAAACACGCACAGCCCGCGTCAGGAGCGGGCTGTGATGCGGAAACAAGCAGGTTAGGCTTCCGGCCGCGACGCCGGAACGTTTCACGCAGGCTGTTCGCCTTACTCCAGCGGCTTGTACGCCGGGGCCGGCGTGTACGCCCAGTCCATCTGGCTCTTGGGATCGTCCACGCTGAAGGCGTCGCCCGGGGCTTCACCGGCCTGCGTTACGCCGGCCTGGCCCGCGGCCACGCTGGACGAACCGAGAAGGTTATGGAATTTCACGGCGCCGGAGGCAACGAGAACCGTGGCGTCATCGCCATCAAGGCTGCGCACGCTAAACTCACCGGGATCTGCTTCGGCGACCACTCCAGCGGACTCCACCTTCACCACGCCGGGCGAGCGAACCCAGAGCTCGCCCCGCACCAGGCGAATGCCCCAAGCCGGGTCTTCCTTGGTGGGCGATCGCTGAATCACCCATTCCGTCCGCTGATTCGCCTTCACGACGGTTCCGTCGCGGAGCGTAATGGTGACCACGGTCTCATCGGCGCTCTGGAGGTGCGTTCGAAGCCGCAGGTCGCTGGGCGCGTCGGCCCAAAGCCCTCTCCCATCGCGGCGGGCGAGGAACCGGCCGTTCAGCACGTCGTCCGGAGACGAAATATAGGTTACCACGCCGATGGGGTCCTCATGGGGCATGACGGCGGGCGACGGCGCGGGCTGAACCGGAGGCTGAATCGCCGGCTTAGCCGCTGGTCCGGCGGCCCGATGCACCGTCGCCGGCGGCGGGGCGGGCTGCGAATATCTCGGTTCCGGCCGAACGGGGCTAACGCTGGCGCGCATCGCAATGCGGGGAGCGGGCTTCGAGGCGGCCGCTAGCTTCGGGCGGTTGGGCTGAGCCTGAGTCTCGGCCATCGGGGCCAGCGGCTCATACGAGCTTGTAAAGGTGCGCCAGCCGGTTCCGGCGAGGGCCAGAACGGCGGCCATCGTTGCGGCGGGGCGAAGGGCGGCGCGGCGCCAGATCGGAATGGCCACCGGGCGGGCGGCCTCACGGCTGAGGGCGGACAGAACGTTATAGCGGATGGCCGAGGGCGCGGCCATGCGATGCTTCAAAGCAACGGCGAAGGCGGCCTCACGGTACGAGGCCTCGCCGACGAGGTCGCAGCATCCCGAGCACTCTTGAAGGTGCGCAAAGAAAGCGTCGCGCTGGGCCGGCGAGAGTTCGCCGTCCAGATACGCTGAGCTATATCGTTTTATATCCCGGCAGTTCATCCCTTTACCCTCCCGGCTGGGATCCCGTCCGACCTCCAACACCAGGCCGCCTTCCATGACGACCAACCTGCTCCAACGGTTCCTACGCTTTGGCGCGTCCGATTCCGGAGCGCAACGTTTTCTGCAGCATGCCCTTCGCGCGGTGCAACCGGATCTCCACGTTCTTCACCGATATGTTGAGCATCTGGGCGATCTCCTTATAGGAGAAGTCCTCCAGATACTTCAGGATGATCGGCATCCGGTACGCGGGCGGCAAGGCGTTTACGGCATCCATCACCGCCTTGCGGTCTTCCGAAGCCAGCAGAGTCTGCTCCGGAAGTGGAAGCGTGTCCGGTATCTCCACTTCCTCACCCAGCAGCGAGCTCAAAGACATGGCCGGCGGCCGGCGGCGGTGGCGCTTCAACCAGTTGATACAGTTGTTGGTGCAGACCTTGTACATCCAGACGGCGAACCGGTATTGCCGATCATACTTCGGCAAAACGTGATACAGGTGGATGAAGCAATCCTGGCACAGATCCTGTGCGTCATCACGATTGCCCGTCCAGTAGTAGGCCAGCCGGAACAGGCTGTCCTCGTATCGCGCCATCAGTTCTTCGAAGGCCACGTTGTTTCCTGCCAGGCAGTCTGCAACGAGCTCCTCGTCCGGCGTTGGGGTCATGGAGTGTCCTTCATGGACCGCTCCCGCGCCTTTCATGTTCTAATACACCGCGCGTGAGCGAAATCCTACAGGAGCAGCACGAATCGTGCTTCCTTCACATTATACTACACGCGGACGTCCAGTTGCGCCAGCGGCGTGCGCCACGGCGCGGCTGAATGTTCGCCTGCTTGTTCGGCTGGGCGTTCGGTTGCCATGTTCGGCCTGGGCGCGCCAAGCTGAACGCAACCTATCCCCGGAGGAACCGAAAACATGCGTGTCCGAGCTCTTGTTGCTCTCTCCCTGGCTTCCGCTTCCGCGCTTGCGGCGCCCACGCTCAGCGCCGCCCGATACCAGGACAAGGTGCGCGGCGCGTGGACCGGCAAATGCATCGGCGGCGCGCTTGGCATGCCGCTGGAAGGGTGGCGCTCCGCGGATATCCGCGCGAAGTACCCCAATCTGAATGGCTATGTGGGTTACTTCAGCGGCGCCCAGGCCGGCTGGTCTGGATTCCTCGCGGAAACGCTCATCCCGAAGGGCGGCGACTGGCGAACCGTCACCTTGCGCGCCACGGTTCCCTCGTTCAACACCAGCACAACGCTTGCCAGTCCGATCATTGGCTTGAGCCTGGAGCGATACTCGGCCAAGGAATCGTACGAATTGCGCAACGTGCGCGTCCTGCGACCAGAGAACGACGCCAGCTTCCGGCAATCGGACTGGTCCACCGCCAGCGCCTGCTGGTGGACGGACGAAGGTTCGGTGAAGGCGGACTTCACCGGCGAGCGCGCCTGGCTGAAGATGCGCGACGATGCCGCGCACCGCCTGAAGCTTCTGCCGGGGCAGCAGATCCTCATCTCGATGGAGGCGCGTCACCTGTCCGGCGATAACCGGCTTGGGTTGGCGTTGGACTACCTCACGATGGCGCCGCGAACTGGCTTCGGCCCGGACGACGACACATCGTATCAGATCACGGGGTTGCTGGCGCTGGAACGGAATGGCCCGGACCTAACCGCGCGCGAGATCGGGCAGGAGTGGGTGCGCACCTTACCCGCCATCGACGCCAGTCTGGCGGAGGGCTTGGCGCTACAGCGAATGCGATCGGGCATCCTGCCGCCGGAGTCCGGCCAGCACCCCATCGGCGAGGCCATCGGCGGGCAGATGAAAGGCGAGATCTGGGGGCTGATCTGTCCCGGGCGGCCGGACCTCGCCGCCGAATACGCCCGGCGGGACGGCGTGGTGGCCCACCAGAAGAACGGCGTCTACGGCGAGCAGTTCGTGGCCGCCATGACAGCCCAGGCCTTCGTGGAGAGCGACGTGCATCATCTGATCGATGCCGGGCTGCGGCAGGTTCCGCCGGATTCGGAATATGCGGCCGTGGTGAAGTCAGTCATCGACGCTCACAGGGCGGGGCGCGCATGGCCGGACGCGCTGAAACAGATCACAGACAAGTACCCGGGCATCTGTAACCCGGTCTTCGCGGAGGCCGGCATCGTGACGCTGGCGCTTCTTTACGGTGACGGGGATTTTGACACGACCATCACGATCGCCGCTCAATGCGGGAATGACACCGACTGCAACACGGCCACGGTGGCTTCGCTGATCGGTTGCATTGACGGCTGGCGGGCCATTCCGGCCCGTTGGAAGGCTCCCATCGGCGATGACTTCCGCTGCTTCGTGCAGGGCGCCGAGGAATGGAAGATCAGTCGCCTCACCAAACGGATCACGGCCGCGGGAGGCAAAGTGCGCGCCTTTCACGGCGACGGAATGCGCTTCACGGCGCCGATGTGAGAAGAGGATCGGGGTCCGGATTCCGGATTCCGGATTCCGCCATGGATGTCAGGGCTCCCGACATGAGGGAAGCCACCACAATGGGTCGGAATCCGGAATCCGGAATCCGGACCCCGCCATGGATGCCGGGGCTCCCGACATGACGGAGGCCACCACAATGGGTCGGAATCCGGAATCCGGGATCCGGACTCCGACTTCATCTTCAGATCGTGACGGGCTGACCGGTGCGGGCGCTCTGCCAGCAGGCGTCGCCAATCTCCAGGGCCTTCAGGCCATCTTCGGCGGTAACGCGGGCGGCGGGGCCGCCGGTGAGCGCGGAGATCAGCTCGCTGAGCTCGGCCGTGTATGGCTCGATCAGGACCGGGCTCTCCGGCACCGGCACCGCCACGCGGGCCTCGGCCTCGTCCTTGCGCAGGCGGAAGGCGAAGGGGTATTGCGTTGAGTGGTCGAGGATGCCCTTATCTCCGGCGACCTCCAGCTCGGTGCGGAAGCCGTCGTTGTGCGCCCACGTGCCCTCCACATGGGCAATCACGCCGCTCTGGAAGCGCAGGATGGCCAACGCGTAGTCTTTTCCCCGAATGTCCGACGCCATCAGGCAGTTGGCGGTAACGCGTTCCACTTCCCCGAAGGTCCAGCGGAGCCAATCGAAGTCGTGGAGCATCAGATCGATGAACACGCCGCCGGACTTGTCCGGATCGCCGTACCAGTTGTCCTTGCCGCGCGGGAACCCTCCGCCGCGCGTGATGCGCACGGTCCCGGGGTTGCCCACAACGCCGGCCAGGATCTGCTGGCGGGCGCTGAAGAAGTCCGGGAAGAAGCGCACCACATGGGCGGGAAGGACGGGAACGCCGGCATTCTGGAATGCGGCGATGAGCGCCTTGCCCTCGGCAAGGGTGCGCGCCACCGGCTTTTCGAGGATGGTGGGGATGCGCGCGGCGATGGCCGCCTGCGCGGCATCGGCGTGGGCCGGCGTCGGGACGCAGATGTCCACCACGTCCGGCTTTTCGGCCGCGATCAGCGCCTCGCCGGTGGCGTAGGCCTTCGCGCCGTGTGCGCCGGCGAGCGATGCTGCGCGTTCTAGGTCGAGGTCCGCGATGCCCACGAGCTGGGCGTTGGAGATTCGGGAATAGGCGTCGGCATGCTTGCGGCCGATGCCGCCCGCGCCGATGAGGCCAATGCGTGGCAAGTGAGTATCCTCCGGGCGTTGAAAGTTCTTACCGATTGTATGCCGCTCCGCGCATGCCGGACAAACCGAGGGGATTGGGAGTCGTCAGTCGTCAGTCGTCAGTCGTCAGTCATCAGTCGTCAGTCGTCAGTTGTCAGCCGGAGGGTTCATCCATGACGAGGGTATAGTTGCGTGCACACCCTCGAACTGACGGCTGACAACTGATGACTGACGACTGACTACTATCCAATCAGTTCCAGCTTGGCGTAGGCGAGCATGAGCTTGCGGACGCCGGCTTCCGGGAAGGCCACCGTCACCTGAAGATCGTCGCCGGCGCCCTTTACATCCACCACGGTGCCTTCGCCGAATTTGGCGTGCTTCACTTTGCGGCCGGGCTTGAAGGGGGTGGCCGGAGTGGGGCGCGGCGACGGAGCCGGCGGCGGGCCGGAGACGCTGCGCTGCTGCATCTGTTCCCAGAGGCTGGGCCCGGTGCGCGGCTCTCCCCGCCACGGCGGCGCCAGAGACTGGCCGGGGCGGCGGTCGTTAATCAGCTCCGGAGGCACGTCGCCCACGAAACGGGAAACGGCGTTCGCCTGGCTGGAGCCGAACACCTGGCGGCGGAACGCGTAGGTCATGAAGAGCTCAGAGCGGGCGCGCGTGATGCCCACGTAGGCGAGGCGCCGCTCCTCTTCTAGTCCGTTCTGGTCGTTGAGGCTGCGGATGTGGGGGAAGATGCCCTCCTCCATGCCCACGAGAAAGACGATCGGGAACTCCAGCCCCTTGGCCGAGTGCAGGGTCATCAGCACCACCGCGTCTTCGTTCTCCGGCGCCTCGTCGATGTCGCTCATCAGACTGACGCTTTCGAGGAAGGCTGATAGCGATCCGTCCGTGCCGCGCGATTCAAACTCCTGGGTGACGGTGAGAAGCTCCATCAGGTTCTCCACGCGGGCCTGCGCCTCCGTGGATTTGTCCTGCTTGAGATGAGCCAGGTAGCCGGAATCGTCCATCGCTTTGCGGGCAAGTTCCGTGATCGTGCGAGTCTCCGCGTCCACCTGCAGCGTACGGATGATGCTCACGAAGTTCGTGATGGCGGCGCGCGTCTTCGGGATCACGCCGTCGATCTCGCTGGCCCGTGCACACGCGTCGAAGAGCGATATGCCGTTCCGCGCGGCGAATTCCTCCACGCGCCCAAACGAGGTGGCGCCGATGCCGCGGGGCGGAACGTTCACCACCCGGCGGAGGCTCACCGAGTCGCTGGTGTTGCCCACCACGCGCAGATAGGCCACCAGGTCCTTCACTTCCTTGCGCTCGTAGAACCGCAGGCCGCCCACAATGCGATAGGGGATCTTGTACGCCATGAACACGTCTTCAAAGACGCGGCTCATTGCGTTGGTGCGGTAGAGGATGGCGAAATCCTTCCACCAGCAGCGCTTCGTCCCGGCGTGGTATTCGCGAATGCGTTCTCCCACCCACATCGCCTCTTCGCGCTCCGACTGAGCCGCGAAGAGCTGGATCTTCTCTCCGGCTTCCGACTCGGTCCAGAGCTTCTTCTCCTTGCGCGTGCGGTTCTTCGATACCACAGCGTGGGCCGCGCTCAGGATATTGCCCGTGGACCGGTAGTTCTGCTCCAGCTTCACCACCCGCGCATCCGGGTAGTCGCGCTCGAACGCCAGAATCAGCTCCACATTCGCTCCGCGCCAGCCGTAGATCGACTGATCGTCATCACCCACGCAACAGAGGTTGCGGTGGCGGGACGCAAGGAGTTTCACAAGGTGATACTGGGCGGTGTTGATGTCCTGGTATTCGTCCACCAGAACGTAGCGAAAGCGCTCAGCGTACTTCTCCAGCACTTCCGGGCGCGCGCGCAAGAGGAGGACAGCCTGCATCAGAAGGTCGTCAAAGTCTAGCGCATTATTGGCGGAGAGGCGTTCCTCGTAAAGGCGGTAGACGGAGCCGGCGATGTCTTCCATGTGGCCGCCGCCGAAGTGGCGGCGATACTGCTCCGACGGGATGAGCTTTTCCTTCGCCTTGCTGATGAGGCTCAGGATGGCGCGCGGCTGGATGTTCTTGTTGTCCGCCAGGTCCAGTTCCTTGAGGCATTCCTTGACGAGGGCAATCTGATCGGAATCGTCGTACACGGTGAAGCGGGGATCGAGGCCGTTCTTGTCGCCGTCGTAGCGCAGCAGACGGGCGCAGATGGCGTGGAAGGTGCCCACCCACATGTCGCGGGCCACCGCGCCTCCCACCAGCGCCTCAATGCGTGACTTCATCTCATTGGCGGCCTTGTTGGTGAAGGTCACCGCGAGGATCTGCCATGGCGTAACGTTGCGCTCCGATATGAGGTGCGCGATGCGATGGGTCAGCACACGGGTCTTGCCGCTGCCGGCGCCGGCGAAGATGAGCAGCGGCCCGTCGCCGTGCAGCACGGCGTCTCTCTGGGCAGGGTTCAGGTTGTCAAGAATGGTTGCCATGGATCTCCCGGAAAATCGAACACAAGTTCCATTATAGCGAAGCGGGCGCGATGTGGCATGCCCATGGCTAACCTGCCAGGCGCCGACCGCCGTTCACACCCGGCCACGCCCTCTGTAATAGAAGTAGTTGATTGACGCAAGCAAATGGTAGACTTCCTGTATGAAACCTGCGATGGCCGATGTTGAGAACATGGTGGGAGCATTGATGAGCGTGGTGAGCGGTATAGAGCGGGCCAAACGGCACGGAAGCGCCAACACTCTGGCCACGCTGTACATTCTACAAGCCCGGCAACGGGCACGTCCGTCTGAGATCAGCCTCGATCTGGGCGTCCATGCGTCATCCGTCACCCGGCAGATTCGCGGGCTGGAAGCAGCGGGGCATGTGGAAATCGTCGCCGATCCCGCCGACGGGAGAAGTTGTTTTGTTTCGCTGACCGATTCCGGGCGCGATGAGATCGCCCGCCTCACGCAGATTGGGCTTGCGCGGTTCGCCCTGTTCGTTGATGATTGGGAAGCCGAGGACGTTCGCACTTTCGCCCGCCTGCTGAGCAAGTTCGAGCACTCCAAGGCCGAAGTTGGCAAGCGCCAGATGCCTCACGGTGGGCGTCGCTGGCAGCGGAAGGAAGATGGGAAATGAGGAAACCTACCCGACGGACCGACCGACATTGCACCTTGGCCCGACCGAGAGCGGCGCTGTCGGCTGCCATATGTGTTGTTGCGGGCCTGATGATGTCTTCGCCAGCCCAATCCGGGCCCGATGAGCGCAACCGCGCAAAGGAGGCCCGCATTACCCTGCCCGGATCGCCATTTGGGGTGGCCTGGGGCTTTGTCTATGGGCCACCGTGGGCGAAAGCCGAGACGTTTCTGCCACAACTGCGCGCGATGGGAGCGGGTTTCACCAAAGTCTATCTGTTCTGGAGCCAGATCGAACCGCGGAAGGGACACTTCGATTGGCAGGCGGTTGACGCCTTCTCGCGCCAACTGCGGACGCCCGGCGAAGGGCTGATTGCGGTGTTCTCGAGTTCGTCGTGGGCCACCCGCCTGCCAAACCCCCTGCTCCCCCCGTCACCAGCGAAGAACCTCGACGATTACTATCGGTTCGTGAACGCTCTGGTGAAGCATTGCAAAGGGCACGTTCGGTACTGGCAGAACGATTGCGAGCCCAATAATCCGGTTTACTGGTCCGGAACGGCTGAGGAGTTCGCGGCGCAGTTGAAGGTCTTCCGTCGCGCCGTGAAGGATGCGGATCCGAAGGCGGTGGTTGTGTGCGGCGGATACGACGGCCTGTTCAACCCGCCGGGAATGGCTCCGGCGCCCGGACAGGAGAAGGGCCTGGCGTTCTTCGATACGGTCCTCAAACTGGCCGCTGGAGATTATGATATGTTCGACCTGCGCCTGTATGCCAATCCGTACACCATTTCCGAACGGGTGGATGCGATGCGAATGCACATGGCCGCCTTGGGAAAGGTGAAGCCAATCGTGTGTACGGAGTACAACGGGCCCGGCCTGTTCGAATACCCCGTCAACCGGCAGTACGTGGGCATGGTGAGCCAGTGGGCGGCCGCCATCGCACAATCCCAGGCCGCGAACGGACAGGGGAACACCGCGCAGAGCAACCCGGTAACAGGCCTTTACGAACGACGTGACACGCTAGCGCCGGAAACCCAGATGTTTCTCCAGGGCGCTACACAGACGCTTCAAGATAAGTTCTATCGCATTCAGTGCCGTGATCTGGTGATGCGAAACGTATTCGCACTTTCAGCGGGCGTGCAGAAAACGCTCTTCTGGGATCTGTGGCACGATGCCAGCCAGCGCGATGACCTGATGACCCTGATGTACGGGAAGCAAAGATTGATGGATTATGAGGACGGTGTGCTGAAACGCCGCTACCCCGCCGCCGATGCTTTTCAGCGGATGACCGAGGCCCTCGCCGGCGTCCGGCTGGTGACGCGGGTGATCGTTCCTAACTCGCCGTCGCTCTACGTTTTCGAGGTGGCGGGGCGGAAACGTCATCCCATGTTCGTTGCCTGGGAAAAGCGGGACAGCTTCACGGGCGAGGACGCGCCTGCCCGTTTGTATGACTGGGCTTGGAAGGCGCGCGGGGCGAGGGCGGCCGATGCGTTTGGACGGATGGTGCCCGCGAAAGTGGAGCACGGCCGGCTGTACATCCCGGTTTCGCTTACGCCCATCTATATCGAACCAGCCGGGTAAACCGAGCGTGCATCCGGCCTCACGCCACGGTTCCATAACGTTGGCACATGCAACATGGCACCGCTGGCGTTACGGGCCCAGCAAATGTGTCCAGAAGGGCAGCGTTACGATGGTGGCCAGGGTGGTGCCAACCGTGATGGCGGCGCCGAGGCGGGCGTTGCAGCCGAAGCGGCCGCAGAGGACGCCCACAACGAGGCCGCCGGGCATCGCGGCCTCCAGCACAATGGCCTGTCCCGTGACGCCGCCGGGGCCGAGAAGGCGGATCAGGCCGTAGGCGAGAAGCGGCATGACCATCACTTTGGCGATGACGGCCACGACCACCTGCGGGAAGTATTCCGTAACAGCGCGGATCCGCAGGTTCACCCCCAGCGAGATGGCCGCCAGCGGGAAGGTGAGGGGCATCAGGAGGTGCAGCGTCTGGCTGACGATCTTCCCCACGAGCCAGGGCTCCGGGAAGTGAGCGTTCCAGGCGGGCAGCGCGGCGCGAACGGCGAGGGCGGCTGCGGCGCTGAGGAACGTGGGAGTTCTGAAGAACGCGAGAACCGTCTTCCACGAGAACACCTCGCCGCCAAAGGCCGCGAGGATCGCGAAACCGAAGCCGTACAGGATCATCGACACGCCGAAGGTGTCAAACACCACGGCGCTGATCCGGGCCGTTTCCCCATACGCCATCATCGCCAGGGGCACGCCCAGGTAGCCCGTATTGCCGAACGCGGAGGCGAAGACCAGAGAGCCGGCGGTGGGGTTGTCCATGTTCGTCAGCCGCGCGTACGCCAGCGTTACTAGGCCGCTCCCGAGCAGCGTGACCACCGACCACAGCGGCGCCTTCCATACCCCCGCCGGGAACGGCGTATAGGCCAGCGCCAGGAACAGCGTGGCCGGGTACGTGACGTTCATGATCAGCCCAACGATCCGATAGCTGGTCTCGGTTTCGATCACCCCGGTCCGGCGCAGCGCGTATCCAATAGCGATGAGGACGAATATCGGCAGGATAATGGCAAGCATATGATCTCTGCCGGACGACCACAGAGGCACAGAGACACAGAGATCAGTTCTCTCTGTGTCTCTGTGCCTCTGTGGTCGCCCGGCCTGGTTACTTTCGCTTTGATGGGGCGGCGTTGGCGCAGGCGGCTTCGATGAGGCGGCGGAAGAGGGGGTGGGCGCGGTTCGGGCGGCTGCGGAATTCCGGGTGGAACTGGGTGCCCACGAAGAACGGGTGGTCCTTCAGCTCAACAATTTCCACCAGGCGGCCGTCCGGGCTGGTTCCACTGATGACCAGGCCCTTCGCCGCCAGCTCATCGCGGTATTGGTTGTTGAACTCGAAGCGATGGCGGTGGCGCTCGTACACGAGAGCTTCCCCGTAAACGTCTCGGGCCACCGTGCCTTCCGCCAGGCGACAGGGATAGAGGCCAAGGCGCATCGTGGCTCCTTTCTCCTCAACCTGCTCCTGCTCAGGGAGGATATGGATGACCGGGTGGGGCGTATCACGGTCCACTTCGGTGGTGTTGGCGCCTTCCAGGCCGGCAACGTTGCGGGCGAACTCGATGACGGCCATCTGCAGGCCGTAGCAGAGGCCCAGATAGGGGATCTTGTTCTCGCGCGCGTACTGGACGGCTTCCAGTTTGCCCTCAACCCCGCGTTCCCCGAACCCGCCAGGCACCACCACGCCGTTCACGCCGGCCAGCAACTCGGCGGCGGGCTTGCTCTCCAGGTCCGCGCTTTCCACCCAGCGGAGGTTTACCTTCGCGAGGTTCGCAATGCCGCCGTGGTGGATGGCCTCAATGACGCTCATGTAGGCGTCACGCAGGTCGGTGTACTTTCCGACGATCGCGACCTCCACGGTGCGTTTCGGCTGAGCGATGGCCGTAGTAACGCGCTCCCATTCCTGCAGGTCCGCAACGGAAGGCTTGCTGTCATACAGGTAGAGGCGCTTGGCCACGAGGTCTCCGAAGCCCTCCCGTTCGAAGATCAGCGGGACCTCGTAGATGCTGGGCACATCCATGCTCTCGATGACGGCCTCTTCATCAACGTCGCAGAAGAGCGACAGCTTCTCGCGCATCTCCTGGCTGAGGGGCGATTTGCTGCGGCAAACCAGGATATCCGGGTGGATGCCCACTTCGCGCAGTTTCGCCACGCTGTGCTGGGTCGGCTTCGTCTTCAGCTCGTTCCAGGGTCCAACGCCGGGGATGAGGGTGACGTGGATATAGAGGCTGCCGCCGGGGCCAGCCTCCTTCTTGAACTGCCGAATGGCCTCCAGGAACGGCAGGCTTTCGATATCGCCAACGGTGCCGCCCACCTCGATGACAGCCACGTCGGCGCCTTTGTCGCGGGCCGCGCGGCGGATCGCTTCCTTTATCTCGTCCGTGACGTGGGGAATCACCTGAACGCAGCGCCCAAGGTAGTCACCCCGGCGCTCCTTGGCGATGACACTGCCGTAAACGCTTCCCGTGGTGATGCTGTTCAGCTTGTTGAGGCTGAGGTCGGCGAACCGCTCATAGTTGCCCAGGTCCAGGTCGGTCTCGGCGCCGTCGTCGGTAACGAAGACTTCGCCGTGCTGATAGGGGTTCATCGTGCCAGCGTCGACGTTGACGTAGGGGTCCACCTTGATCATTGTCACGCGAAGCCCGCGGTTCTTCAACATGCGCCCGATGCTGGCGCTTGTGATGCCCTTGCCGATGGATGATACAACGCCGCCCGTCACGAATATGTACTTGGTCATGAAACCTCTCCCAAACCTGTAGCCTCTGAAAAACGGTAAACCAACTCCTTCATGATGAACGGCTGGGCAAGCGCATCCAAGGGCAAAAGGTGACGGAGGCGCCGCAACGGGGCTAGACGCCGGTCCAAACGCGGGCGCCCTTGCCGATTGAGACGGCGTCCGCGATGCAGCGCGCCACAAAGCCCTTTGCGCGGTCCACCGCTTCGGGCACGGATGCGCCCAGCGCAATGTGCGCGGCCAGCGAGGCGGAGAGGAGACAGCCGGTGCCGCGGACAGGCGCTCCTTCTATCCTCCGGCCGGGGAACTCCAGGAATGCCGTTCCGTCGTAGAGCAGATCCAGGGGCTCGCCAGCGTAGTGTCCGCCCTTGATGAGCACGAAGCGGGCGCCGAGGGCGTGAAGAGCCCTGGCAGCCTCGCGGGCCTCTGCCGGGTTCGTTACCGGCAGGCCGGACAGGATGGCGGCCTCCGGGGCGTTCGGCGTAAGGACCAGCGCGCGCGGGAGGAGATCCGTTTTCAGGCGGAGCATGCCTCGGTGGCTCAGCAGGTCGTGGCCGTCCTTTGCGCTGAGAACCGGGTCCAGGATAACGTTCGGCAGGTTGCGCCGGGCGATCCGCTCCGCCGTCACGCTCACAATCTGCGCGTTGACCAGCATGCCGATCTTCACGGCGGCCACGGGAGAATCCTTCGCCACGACGTCGATCTGGCGGGCGATGAAGCGCGGGGCGACTTTCAGGACGGCGTCGACGCCCGAGCTGTTCTGGGCGAGAACGGCCGTGATGACGGACGTTCCCGCCACGCCGGCGGCCTGGAAGGCGCGCAGATCCGCCTGTATGCCGGCTCCGCCAGACGGGTCGGAGCCGGCGATGGTGAGGCAGACTGGAGGGGTCACGATTTGATCCAGCCAGCCGGCAGGCAGGCGAGGTTCGGAAGCGTCCACGTGGGGCGCTTCTCGGGGGGCAAGGCATCCACTTCGCTCTGGGTGGTGACTCCCGTCATCACGAGGAGCGTGCGCACCCCCGCGGCGATGCCGCAGTCGATGTCGGTGTCCAGGCGGTCGCCGATCACCACGGTCTCGCTCAACGGAATGCCGGTGAGGCGCGAGAGAAGCTGAACGCTGTAGGGATTCGGCTTGCCGATGTTGAAGGGCTCGCATCCCGAAGCGACCTCAACAGCCGAGACGATGGAGCCGGCGCCGGGGACGAAACGTCCGCCCTCCACCGGGAAGGTGGGGTCGCGGTTCGTGCACACGAAATGCGCGCCGTTCATGATGTGCTGTTGGGCAACGCGCATCATTTCATACGTGAATTCCCAGTCAATGCCAACAACCACCACGTCGGCGGGCTCGGCGTCTGTTTCCACGAGGCGGCATCGCGCCGCCTGGGTGAGCTCATCGCGCACGCCGGACTGCCCGATGACATACACGCTGGCGCCCTGCCAGCCCTGCTCCTGGAAGTAGAGCCCAACGGCGACCGCCGAGGTAACCACCTCTTCAACGCTGGCCGTGATGCCAACGCTCGCCATTCTGGGGATGTAGTCCGCCCGGCGGCGGGCAGCGTTATTGGTAAGAAAACGGACCGTGTGACCGGAATCCCTCAGCGCGGCAACGGCTTGCGCCGCATGGGGCACGGCTTCCGTGCCGCGCCAGATGACCCCGTCCATATCGAAGATAAAAAGCATAACCTGTGTGCGAACCTCCGCGCCCATTATAGGAAACGATCACAAAGGCCCCGCGCGGCGCCCTTCCGCCCGCCGCGCGACGTTCACCAAAAACGGACCAGGCGCTCGCAAGCCCAGAGGGCTGGCGGGCGCCTGATGTGAGGCATTGCGCTTTGCGACGGAAAGTCAGACCTTCCGGCGGCGCAAGGCTAGCCCAAGCGGTAGGGCCGATGCTAGAAGGGCGAGCGAACCAGGCTCCGGAACGGGCTTGCACTGGCCGCGAATCTCACCGGCTGGATAGTTCGTAGTATGCACGTTCATATACATTCCGCCGCTCTTCAGCGTTGCGACCTGAGCGGCGGTGATGGCGAAGGACTGTGTTGGAATGGAGCCCGACGTAGACCCCGCGGCCCCTCCCAGGTTGAACGGGAACGTGACGGGCCCGGCGACTCCGATGGGGCCGGTATGTATGTGGGACAGAGTGGCGCCGGCGGTCAGGTTAGCCCATGACTCGTTCACGGTGATCGAGTCCTCGGCATCGTTCAGGTCCACCGTTCCAAAACCGGTTCCCGGTGAGCTATTCGGGGTAGCCTCCTGGGCTCCGTCCAGATATGCTGTAAAGGTGGTTACGGCCCGGCTTGGAGCGGCTAGAGCGAGCGCCGCGGCGAGGGCGCCCGGGAGCATGAGATGGGACAACCGCATGATGCACTCCTTTCAGCGACCCTAACGGTCCAGGGTCGCCAGCAGATGTCCGGCGTCGCCTTGCGGCGATATCCCCCCGGCGCGTGCAAGTTGACTGCCAAACGGGGCCTGACGCGCATCAGAGTTGCGCGCCTATCCGAGGGAATCGTCTGCCCGCGGCCTCACGGCCAGATTCCCCCGCCCGTGGCGTCGTTACTGATCGGTTCCGCCGTTGCGGGTGAACACCAACTCGCCGTGCTCGCTGTCGATCACAATGGTATCGCCGTCGTGGAACTCGCCGTTCAGGATCTTCAGTGCAAGGACATCCTGCACCTCGCGCTGGATCGCGCGCTTCAGCGGACGAGCGCCGTATACGGGGTCGAAGCCTTCCGCCGCGAGCACCCGCTTGGCGGCATCCGTGACGGTAATCTCCATGCCGCGATCTTCTAGCCGCTGTCGCAGGCCGCGAAGCTGGATGTCCACGATCTCGGTGATCTGGTCGGCGCTGAGCTGGTGGAAGATGATGATCTCGTCCAGGCGGTTGAGGAACTCCGGGCGGAAGTAGTTGCGAAGCGCGCCCATCACGGCGTCACGGCCCTCCTGAACGCTGTCCGCGTCCTGGAGGTACTGGCTGCCGATGTTGCTGGTCATCACCACCACCACGTTGCGGAAGTCCACCGTTCGGCCCTGGCCGTCTGTGAGGCGGCCGTCATCCAGTATCTGGAGGAGGACGTTGAACACGTCCGGGTGGGCCTTCTCGATTTCATCCAGCAGGATAACGCTGAACGGCTTGCGTCGCACCGCCTCGGTAAGCTGGCCGCCCTCTTCATAGCCCACGTAGCCGGGAGGGGCGCCGATGAGCCGCGCGACGGTGTGCTTCTCCATGTATTCGCTCATATCAATGCGCACCATGGACCGCTCATCGTCGAACAGGAACTCGGCCAATGCGCGCGCCAGCTCGGTTTTCCCGACGCCGGTTGGGCCTAGGAATAGGAAGCTGCCAATGGGCCGGTTTGGATCGCCCAAACCGGCGCGGCTGCGGCGCACGGCGTTTGCGACGGCGGAGATGGCCTCGTCCTGTCCAACCACGCGTTCGTGGATGCGGGCCTCCATCTTCAGCAGCTTTTCCACCTCGCCTTGCAGCAGTCGCGTCACCGGGATGCCCGTCCAGCGGGCCACCACGGAGGCGATGTCTTCCTCGTCCACTTCTTCCTTGAGGAACTTGTGTTCCTTCTGAAGCTGCGCTAGGGCGGCGTTCTGGGTTTCCAGTTGTCGCTGCAGACTGGGGAGTGTACCGTAGCGAAGCTCCGCGGCCTTCTGAAGGTCTGCCAGGCGCTCCGCGTTCTCGGCGGCGATGCGCGCTTGTTCGATGCCTTCCTTGGTCGTTTGGATCCCCTGGATGGCGTCCTTCTCCTGCTCCCAGTGGGATTTCATGCCGGCGATCTTCTCGTTCAGCTCGGCCAATTCCTCGTCAACGCGGGCGAGGCGTTCCTGGGCGACCACCGTTTCGTCGCGCTTGATCGCTTCGCGCTCGATGGTGAGCTGACGGATGCGCCTGTCGATCTCGTCGATCTCGGTGGGCATGGAGTCGATCTCCATGCGCAGGCGGCTGCCGGCTTCGTCAATCAGGTCAATGGCCTTGTCCGGCAGGAACCGATCGGTAATGTAGCGGTGGCTGAGCGTGGCCGCGGCGATGAGGGCGCTATCGGTGATTTTGACGCCGTGATGCACCTCGTACTTTTCGCGCAGGCCGCGCAGGATGGCGATCGTGTCATCGACGGTGGGTTCGCCCACCACGATCGGCTGGAAGCGGCGCTCCAGCGCCGCGTCCTTCTCAACGTACTTGCGGTATTCGTTCAGCGTGGTGGCGCCCACCGCCCGCAACTCGCCGCGCGCCAGCATCGGCTTCAGCAAGTTGCTGGCATCCATGGAACCCTCGGCCGCTCCGGCGCCTACGAGAGTGTGCATCTCGTCGATGAACAGGATGATCTGCCCATTGGCGTCGGCGATGTCCTTCAGCACAGCCTTCAGGCGGTCCTCGAATTCACCCCGGTATTTGGCGCCGGCGATGAGAGCGCCGAGGTCCAGCGCCACGACGCGCTTGTTCTTGAGCCCCTCCGGCACGTCGCGCTGCACGATGCGCTGGGCGAGACCTTCGACAATGGCGGTTTTGCCCACGCCGGGTTCGCCGATGAGCACCGGGTTGTTCTTCGTGCGCCGGCTGAGGACCTGAATCGTGCGGCGGATCTCATCGTCTCGCCCAATCACGGGGTCCAGCTTGCCCTGGCGCGCGGCCTCTGTGAGGTCTCGTCCGTAACGTTCCAGCGCCTGGTACTTGTCTTCGGGGTTCTCGTCGGTAACGCGCTGGCTGCCGCGCACGTCTTGCAGGGCGGCGTAGATGGCGTCCCGGGTGATGCCCCCATCCTTCAACGTGCGTCCGGCGGGACCAGGGTCCTGCGCCAATGACAGCAGAAGGTGCTCCGTGGAAAGGTACTCGTCCTTGAGGCGGCCCATTTCCTCCCAGGCGCGCTCCAGTACCTGATTCATGCCCGGCCCAATGGACACCTGCCCGAGGCCTCCCGAAACCGATGGCATGCGCGCCAGTTCGGCGTCAACGCTGTCGTCCAGCGTGCTGACCGACGCTCCCAGTTTGCCGAGCACCGGCCGCACGATGCCGCCCTCCTGCGAAAGCAGAGCCGAAAGCAGATGCAGCGGCTCGATCTGCGGCTGACCCTTCTCGGCGGCGAGGTCATGCGCCGCCCGCAGGGCCTCCTGCGACTTCACGGTCATCTTATTAGCAAATGCCAAACAACTACCTCCGTATGGTTATCCCAGGCTCCCAGCCGTCCCATTCGGTCGGGAGCGTGATGACTTCAAAGCGGTCCGGATACACGATGATCGCACGAACCAGGCGCGCCAGGATCGCGTTCCGCTTACCGACGGACAGCCTGGGCCACTCCGCGTTCAGGTCGGTCGGGTCGATGTCGCCTGACCTCTGCGGACACAACGCCTGCTCCTCATCGTCACATGCGGTGACAATCTGCTGCCAGCGATCCCTCGGGATCCGGCCGTCGAGGTACAGGTCGTTGGCCCTCTCCCGCCGGGCCGCCAATTCAACACGACGAGCGGCCGCGCCCTCCGGTTCCGGCGGCGTGGCGCCCGGACGGCAACGCTCAATCATCGCCAGGATCGCCCCGGAGATCGGAGCCAGTTCCTCCATGCGAACGTGCGAGGAGGCGCATTGTGGACCCGCGTCGATCCGGGTGTCGCGGCAGTACAGGTATACCCGTCTGACTCCATTCCGCTGGCTGACGCTGTTCTGCTGAAGCGTGCCGCCGCACTCCGAGCAACGGAACAGGCCGTGCAGATCGTGGCGCACCCGCTTCGGCCCCCGAGTCCCGCGATTCATCTCAATCCTAGCGTCCACTGCTTCCACCAGCGCCGGCGGAACGAACGTCGGCGCCGGCCATTTCCCAGTGCGATCGCCGTACCGCATGATCCCGCGGTGGCACACCGCCTTGAGCACGCAGACGAGCGCCGAGGGCGACCAGAGCCCGCGCTGGATGCCGCCCTTGAACTTGCGCCCGGCGAGCTGGCTTGGCACGCCGTCGGCATTGAGGCCGCGGGCGATGGTGAGCGTGCTCCGCCCGTTCGCGAACTCCGTGAAGATCCTCAGCACGATGGGGGACTGCTCGGGGTGGATCTGCAACTCCCCATCCACCATCCGGTACCCGTAGGGGACGTGTCCCCCGACGTAGCGGCCGGCGGCCATCAGCGCGGTGTGTTTGTCCATCACCCTCTGTACAAGCGTTTCGCGTTCCAGTTGGGCGAACACGAGCAGCAGCGCGCGCATGGCGCGGCCAATGGGGGTGGTGGTGTCGAACTGCTCGCGGACCGAGACCAGAGCGCAGTGGTGGCGCTGCAAGGTCGCGTCCAGGTTCAGGTAGTCATAGAGGGAGCGGGTGGCCCTGTCGAGCTTGTAGACGATGATGGCGTCGTACCGACCGCCCTTCACGGCCTCCAGGAGGGCCGTGAGGGCGGGGCGTTCCGTGTTGCGTCCACTGAACCCCTCGTCGCGGTAGACGTCGCACACGGTCCACGTGGAGCCCGTGACGGCCGTTTGATGCGCACAGTGGGCCCGGCAGCAGTCGACCTGGGCATCGACGCTGCTGTAGTCGGAGGCTGCCTGCTCCTGGAGCGAGACGCGGGCATAGATGGCGACGTTCATGTGGCGTTCGTGAGATTGGCCTATGTGTAGAGTTCCGCAGCTTGCGTACTCTAGCCGTCGATCCTCGAAAGCGACAAACGGGGATTCATCTCAACATTGTGCTCTCCGACGAAGGTCGCTATATAATCGGCGAACGAATCTGCGTCACTCTCTTCGACGAACTCGTGCGGAACGGAGATTCGATCCAACAGGTTCTTCGCTTTGATATAAGCGCTCCGGCCAGCACCGCCATCTGGAGCCCCCAGGAGAAAGTGCATCTTGGCGATCTCTCCACTCTCGTTGATCGCCACGCCATTTCCTAGCCATTTGGTCGCCTTCTCCTGAATCCTGTCGGAGTGGATCCGGAAGGAAAGTGGTTGCAGGACGGTCCATGCCTCATTCTTCAGGCCGTAATCGAACTCCACCTCAAAGTCCCTGCTCTGCACGAGCTTCTTCTGGAGATAATCCGTAAGCCTTCGCTCACGAAGGGGCTCACTGAAGCTCCTCCAGACCTCCTCGTCCGAGTCTCCATGATTAGGGCGCTGTATGTAGGCGCGAACTAGCCTGTTGAAAATCGCCGCGAGTTCCTGTTCTGGATCCATCCCTATGCCGCCGCGCGCGGGGCTGAAGCGGTAGCTCATATCCTGATCCGGCAGGATGAACTCGCATATGTCCGTTACGCTAAGGCTACTCCCTAGCCGAGGACCTACCATGTCCGGCTGTCGATTCACGCGCCGAGCGGCCGCCCTGATTGCTTGCGTTACTTCGGTGTAAGTCGCCCTGTCGAACCCGGGGAATGCTGCTGAGAGGCGTGCAATACGGCGTTCGACTTCAATGCCCAGGAAGCCGACCTCCGGGGCATGCAGAAGGACGCCAATGTTCAATCGCTCATCGGTTACTGGATCGTGTACGTACTGAATCGCGCTGTAAGCATACTGAAAGTGCTTCATTGGACGCTCCATCGGAGTTCTTTTACGAACTCATCGGAATGGTCGCGAAACGCCTTTACGTGATCGATGACCCTCTCTAGAGTGCCACACCAGGCGCTCGGAAGGCCATCGGCGAGGCCGCGAAGTTGCTCGTCAGAGATGCCGCTGAGCTTGTGCAGAAAAGCTTGGAAGCTGGGATTACGACCCTTCAATGCAGTCCGGAAGAGGTGCGCCCAGTGCGGGCTCAAATTGGTCACCTCCCAAATCTGCGGCGGCGGAGGCAGGGTCTGACCAAAACACATCTCGAAATCAAACGCCACGAGCCGGCCCGCTTGACGACCGCAGTTCGGGTGATCGTGAGTGCGGTCGATATTATACGTGAGCTGGTCGAAGGCATAAAGGTCGGCCGCAGCAGAAACCTCCACGGCTCTGAGCTTGGAGCCCTTGACCCAAGGAGACAAGCCTGGAAGGATCTGAGCTGTTCCTACGGCCCCACCGCATGAGTAACCCAATGGGAGTTGTCCATTGGCCTCGGCCGCAGACAGAAACGAGGATGTCAGCTCCACCAAGCAGGCTTCAGGAGCAAGTACCCCCAACGTCTGGGCTAGCGCGTTCCCATACGCCTCGGCGAGGAACTGCTCTGGACGCATCTGTCGCCCGTTGCTCGCCTTGATGACTACATCGACCTCCGAACCCACATTCCAACCGGGAGCTCCTTGTGTGACGACGCACGTCGCGCTGAAAGGAGCGGTCTTGCCGCAACTCATCTTCCGCCCAAACCGTATGGCCGTACAATGTGGAAGCACGCTCAAGCCCTCGCTATCTGCAACGCGTTCGATATGCTTCGGCAGCGCTTTGCCCTGCCAGTATTCAACCGATGCCAAACCATGGAGGGCCGGAATGCAGTTGGCCGCAACCCATGCCCTCTTGGTGCAATCGCGCCAAGCCGGAGGGGACGGCGAGCCTCCTGGCGGCATCGCCTCTCCGGTCAGGGCCAAGCCCCGGTCGCCAGCGGCCTGGCCCGTCCTTTGGAGGTCACCAGACACCCTCTTACATGGCGCCGGCATCACTCGTCTTGAGCCGGCTCCACCACCTCCATCACTTCGTTGGCGCTCACCAATACCTTCCCGACTCTGGTCAGGACGAACAGCCGGCCGGCGGCCGAGTCGAGGAAGACGACCGTTCCGGTGAGGCACTCCGCGGCGGACTCCTCGGTCGCCAGCCTCGATCCAGCGGCTGCCTCCAGCAGTACAACGTCGCCAAGACAGATACGCAGTCCGGCAGCGGTCACGATCTCTAGCGGTTTCACCGGATCCCCCAGTGCTCCTGTTTCGCGTACGCGGTGCATCCTTTGGGGGCTATGATACAGATGTCGCATACGGAAGTCCGCTTGGCGCACCCCCGCGCCTCGCTCAGCGGTCTTCCGTATGGGGCCAGGTTGCGCGCTTGCGGCCTGACCCGCCTGTGTGTCGACGGCCCCGTCACCCGTCGGAGCCGGTCCAGTTCACGTGTGAGACGTCGACCGCGTTCACCCTTATCTGCCCGATGCCGGTCCTAACGATTAGTACCAACTTGTCCGGATCCAGACCGATAACGGTCCCCGTACTGCATTCATCAGTAGCCGCTCCGGGCTCTACATCGGACCCAGCGGCGTTGTTAAGGCGTACGATATCCCCCACTTGGACACGCAGTCCTGAAGCGGTCACCAACTCGGTAGGCTCCATTGCCTTCCCTCGATTCGCTATCCCTCAGCCAGATTCGAGTTGCACCTGAGCCGCATCTTCGCGCCCGGTGATGGTTGAAGTAGCCTGGATCAACCGTCTCCGGTCGTCAGGTCGTACATCACGACATACCCGAATTCCCCCGCATCAATCCTGGCCAGAAGGTCTCGGCGCGCCGGGAGAGCCAGATCGTCGTACTCCCGGATGATCGTGACAGATTCGCAACCGCTGCTAACAGCGTGTGCGACAGCCGCAGCCTCCAGATTGGGGACCAGCGTCGCACACCCGTCGGCGTTCCCAGGGCCAATACGTACGTAGATGGCTCCCTTCATACCACGCCTTCGCGATCCTCACCAGTCATTGCGGAGACGGCGGAGCCGGCCGCGGGTTGTCCAGAATGGCGTTCAGGCGGCGCTGCACTCCGACGCGCGGGTTGTAGCTGATCGCGAGCTGATACATCTCCACGGCGTACGGCGGCATGTCCACCTGCTCGAAGGTCTCCCCCAGCACCCGGTAAAGGTTCGCCATGGACCCGCGGTCCACGGAATCCACCTGTTGCGCCTGCGCACGCAATCCCAGTAGATGCTGACGATCGATTTCCGTGAAGACGCCGCCGACCGCCTTCCCCTGGAGGGTGACGGCCTCGCTCCAGATGCTCCCCGCGTCTGGCTTCGAGGCCGCAGCGAGAACGCCCGCCGCCCTCAGACCGAAGTAGCCGACGACCGCCAACCCGCAAAGCCACAGGATCCACTGCGCGTTGAGGACGGCCCATATGATGCCGCCCAGGAGCAGGATGCCGAGACAGCCGCCGCCCGAAGCCGAGGAACGCGATCGCGAGGATGACCCGACGCTGTATCGGAAACCCTTGACCCCAAACGAGGTGTTGATGCCCGAACGCGATAGGTTCAGACTGACGCCCTTGGACAATCGGATGCGCTTGTAGACGCGGAAGCCCATCGCTCTGCACCCCATTCGTGTCGGATCAGT
The DNA here is from genome assembly GCA_036504855.1 of Armatimonadota bacterium. Lineage (GTDB taxonomy): Bacteria > Armatimonadota > DTGP01 > JAKQQT01 > JAKQQT01 > DASXUL01. The sequence goes on from DASXUL010000124.1 coordinate 62,818, forward strand.
AGCGATCCTTGTAGTGCTGGTAGGTGGCAGCCTTGGCCCGCTTGATGGTCCACTGCGGTTCCTGACCGCTGATGATGCGAACCACCCGGCCCACGATCTGCGCCTCGGTCTCGTGAAAGGCCATGCTGCCATCCGCCCGGTAGTAGCCCGCTCCCTTGGCCCCCTTGGGTTGGTAGACCTTCAGGCTGTAGCCGTCCCCCAGTTCGCCGCGCCCCAGGTCCTCTTTGAGCCTGATCACGACCACCTTCCCCGACGGCGCGTCGGCGGCGAGTTGCACGACCACGGTATCGCCGGTCTGGATCATCGGCTCGAGGCAATCTCCGGTCACCCGGATTGCGTAGTTTCCGCCGGCGTCCAATAGCTCCTTGCCGAAGTTCACCATCTCCTGCTCGCCGGGTACGTCGCCCAGCCCTATGGAGTCATCTGCGGCTGCCCTGGGGCCTAACGGGATGGGGGTGTCGTCCTCGGTCAGCCACTTCGCGCCAGGCGGCACGTCGGGAATGGGGGAGGGCGGCGGCGAAGGCGGAGACGGCATGCCCATCAGAGCGTACATCTCGGCGCCGAGATCTGGATAGGCAGCCAAGATCGCCGATGCGACGCGTCCGTCCGGACGGCCGAGGCCATCGGAAATGTCTTTGATGTGCTGAGGACTAGGCGGCCGGAAGCCTTTCGGCGTCAAAGGACTCAGAATCCTCGCCAGAGGGCGGAAGCCCCCAGCACGTTCTATCGCTTGCCTGACGATACTCGCGAGTCTCTCATCGCTATCGGGCATCCCACAACTCCTCACAGCCAATACGGGCCAGGCAGCCCGCCCGTTACAAGTGTCGTCAATATCTTTGCAAAAAACTGGTGTCGTCATATTGACGGCACGTAAGCCATCGTGTTACCATTGGCCTGTCGGCATTTTGACGACAGGCAGTCCATGAGACATCGAACTCTATCAGACAAACAGCTAGCCGCCCGGCTGATAAGGGGTGCGCAGTCCGGTGAAAGCGCTATGGCCTATTGCCGTCGTCGCAAGTGGCCTTATGAAGCCGTCTACGCACGGCTGAGTCGCTCCGGTGACTGGACACGCGTGATGGCGGCCAAATACGCGAAGAAGGCGGCGGCCCAACCTGCGGAGCCCGAAGCGGAGGCGAGCGAGCGATGAGCAAGGCGCCAGAGATCGTTGACGAGCTGCCGGAAGAGATGCACCCCGACGCGCTCGCGGTGAAGCTGGGATGCGGCAAGTACCTGCTCTTCCCGCCCGATCGGTGGACGCCGGAGGACGAGAAGATGCTCAATCAGGCCGTCAACGAAGCGGCCTGGCTGCGGGACCTCGGGCGGACGGCCGGGGACCAGTAGGGGAGGATAGGCCGGCCTGGAGGCGCTCAGCTCGGTGTGGGGCTCATCGGGAGGGTTCGATTCCCGCCGCCGGCGCCATCAGCAAGCGGGAGGGGGTGATTCACATGACCTAGCGATCTTAACACAACACCTTCGTTTCCCAACGAATAACTCCCCCGGCGGGGCCGCTCGGGGGAGCCATGGACACGTAGCTCAGTTGGTAGAGCGGTGGACTGAAAACCCACGCGTCGGAGGTTCGATCCCTCCTGTGTCCCCCAGGCGCGTGTGACGGCGCGCCGGTAGAATCCTGAGACCCAACACCGGCCGGACAACGGCGTCCGACCCTCGACATGCGCAGGATGGGAAGCGGGGCAAATAAACCCAAATCCCCATACCCAAACGGCCCCGTGGGGCAAACACGCTCGCTATCTTCGCGACGACCAGCCGGGCAAAGACGCTGCGGTTTGGAGCGGGGAGCGGCAAACGACCAACTCAGCGCCGGCGACGAAGCCGGCCACGACAGCGGGCAGATGGCGGCCCGCGTAGACCGTCCGATGCGAAGTCAGGGCCGGCGGCCATCCGCCGGTTCACCCCTTATTCCTCGGTAGCCAAGCGGCAAGGCAGCCGGCTGTTAACCGGCCAATCGCAGGTTCGATCCCTGCCCGAGGAGCCAGAGCTTCAGCCTCCGTGGCCGAGGGCCACCAAAGAAAGCTCCCGCGCCGCCGCTTGGGCTGAGGGTGGGCGGCAAACAAAAACGCCCTGCCGGAACCGGGGTTCCGACAGGGCGCGCGATGGATCCTGAACAAACCCATCGTAGCTCACCCCACGAGGTCAAGACAATGACCACTGCCCTTGTGAGACCGGAGGTATCCCGCCTCCGTCCCTTGCTGGTCAGCCCCCAGGCCCGAAAAGACCAGAAGCGTAGCCAAGCCCTCGCCCGGATGCGGCGCGACATCGCGCGCCGGGCCGAGGACTGGAGACGCCGGATGCGGGTGTACGCCTTCGACGATCCCGAGATCGTCACCGTCAGCGACGAGGACGGCGACGCCGTCAGCCTCTCCGTGGAGGCCGTGGGCGCCGATCTGCTATGCCCCGTCACTCTGCGGGTCAGCCAGTACCGCCGCGCCAAGGACGGCGCCATCGACGATCCCGCCTTCTATGCCGCGGCCACGTGTCCGATCTGCGGCCGACTCCTGAACGTCGGCGCTTCGCTCGACCGCAAGGACCTGGATGCCGCGATGTTCCGCGTCGCCCACCACGTCGAGAGCTGCCCGGGCGAGGTGGCGCCATGAGCGAGCCAACGCATTCCTACGTCGGAATCGCTCCTTGCGGCTGCGCCCGCGCTGCGGTGGTTGACAGCGATGGCGACCGGCTAGGCACGGCTCACGCGGTTGCCAACTGGATCGAGATGGGCCGCGTCGTCGAACGCGTGACGGTGGATGAGGCGATGCGCCTGCTCAATGCCCATTGTCCGCACGCCGCGCCAGACTGCACCTCCTCGGAGGCAACGCCATGACCGAGGCGCTGCCCAACGTCGCGCCGGGAGCTCCGGAATACCGCGACATCACCCAACGCCTGGAGATCTCCCGGGCCCACATCGACGCCGCGGACCCGCGAGGCCGGCTGGACCGCACGCCCTTTGCCTTGGCTTTGAACGAGCGCTTCGAGGGCGGCTGGGCCGAGAGCCAGCATGGCTACTTCGCCACCGACCGCCAGGCCGAGATGGCCATCCGCAGACGGTCAGCCAAGCCCATACGGGACGCTTGGCCGGACGCCGGCGGCGAGGACTTCCTGGAGGACTGGATGCGCTACTGCCAGGGAAAGGGCGAGAAGCCCGGCCCGTGCTCCATCGCCGTCACTGTGCGGGAGCGGGCCTCGGTCTCCATCGGCTACGGCGGCCGCCAATGAAAGGAGTTGCTTCGTGAGATACATCGGGATCGTGAGATATGAGAACCAGCCGGTGGAGCGGCGCACCCAGCCCGCCGACGATCTGCGCGTCGTGATCGGCCAGGTCTTCAGCCTGGTCCAGTCGGCCGCCCTCGAGTGCGCCAAGGTCAGCGCCGCGGTATGGGAGGAATCCGGCAAGGTGGGCGGGAACGCCCTCGTCAAGGTCCTTCCCATCAACATGGATGCCACCAAACTGCCGGCGCTGCTCATGCGGCCGGCGGTCTCCAATGCCCTGGCTCTGCCTGGCCTCGGCGGCACAGGGGGAGGATCGGCGCCAGCGCGCGCCGCCTGCCCCTACTGCGAGGCGGTGGCGGAGCTGGTGGAAGACTATGGCCCCGGCCTCCTCTACCGCTACCGCTGCCCCAACGCCGACTGCGGCTACGAGAGCAGCTACAGCCCGGCTCAGGCGGCGGCCTGGCTGGCGAAGCACCCGATCCGCGAGGACGGGCACAAGCTGACCATGCCGGACGGCGACTTCTACAAGGCGCTGGCCAGCTACCGGGACGGCGAGCGCTTCGTCGCCCTCGTATGGAGCGACAAGCCCTACGACGGCGGGATCAAGGCCGTGAGCGCCAGGGGCCTCGCGGTGTCCCATCCCTTCCGCTGCCGCCCCATCAATGGCATCCAGCGGGGACGCGCCGTCCTGAAGACGTGGCTGGCCGATCAGCCCGACGTCGAATACCACGACGCCGCGATGGACACGGTCGAGGCCATCCCCTTGTGGCCCGATCCGCCGCCGGTTCTCACCGAAGTCGATGAGCTGCGCAGGCTCTTCGCCGGCGACTACGGCTGGGCGCCGATCAACGTCAAGGTCACGGCTACGGACGGCAGGAAGTACGACCAGTGGGGCGTCCGCCTGGTGCGCGACGACGCCATCAACGTCGTCAACCCGCCGCTGCTGCTCACCGACGTGGCCCAGGTCTTCGGCTGCGGCAATCCCGAGGAGTACGAGACCGGCTACAACGCTCCGACCTTCCCGCTCTACGAGAAGCCAGGCTGGACGCCGCCCGCGAAGCCCGCCAAGAAGGCCAAGGGCAAGAAGCGAGAGGCCGCCCCGGAGGAAGCCGAGGCCGAGGAGCCGGAAGGAGCGGCCGAGGAATGAACTCCCGCTGGTCCGACGATCACGACGGGCTCCAGGCGCGCCTTCCCCGTCCGGCGGATGAACCCGATGCTGACTGGGCGGAAGTCATCCGGGGCCTGGTCCGCCTGTTGAGCCTGCGGCGCCACCCGTGGCGGGGAGTCCTGGCTCCCATCGTCATCGCCTTCGTCGTCATCTGCGCCATCGCCGGCCTGCCGATCGTCGTCGGCTCTCTACTCTGGACCGCCCGATGAGCAAGCCGACCCTCGCCCTTGAGGCGAAGCGGGACGCCGGACGTGTGCACCTGGCCGCCAACCCGGCCACCTGCCTGTGCGGCGTCCCGACGCCGACCGGCCCGCGGTACGGTTCCATCCCCTGCGAGCGCTGCCGGCGGATCCTGCTGGCGACCATCGATTCGTTTACCGTCCGGCTCGACGACCTCGGCCGGCGTCTGTATCTGCCTGAAAGGAGTTAGCTGTGGAGTTTGCGTATGTGGCCCAGAAGGGCTGCGGGTGCGTGGTGGGGGCCGCCCTCATCGGCTCGCTGGAGGACAAGGAGATGGGCGTCCTCACCAACAAGTGGGTGGCGGCCGGTTTCCGCATCAACTGCGTCGAGCTCGCCCTCGACGCCAACATCGCCCTCGGAACCTGCGAGGTGCACCGCCGAGGCCTCCAGCCCGAGCTGTTCGACGACAGCGGCCAGGCCACGCCGCAGAGCGAGGCCAAGCCCGAGGAGCCCGGGCTCCCGATCCTGTGGGTCCATCCCGACAGCTTCGGCGAGCGGTCCACGGGCATCATCGGCCAGTGGGCCAACGACGAGGGGCCGCTCTGCGCGCAGAAGGTGCGTTACGCCGTGAAGGAGGACCCGGAGGTCCAGGCGGGCTACGGCCTCCTGCCGGGCGACGTCGCCATCCTGCTGGACCCGGACGGGGCAAAGCCCGAGGCCGCCGGCGGCAGGATCTGTCTGCAGTGCCGGCGCACCTACGACGACCGGCCAAGCTGCATCGACTGCGGCCAGCCCACCTTCTGGACCCTCGCCAATCATCCGGCGCCGGCGGACGAGGTTCTGTCCGCTCTGGATGATGACGACGAGCGCGGAGAGGACGGCGGTGAATCCGATGACTGAAGCCATCAAAAGAAACGAAGATATGCACGCACATGACGCGTCGGAGTTCTACCCCATCCCCGAGCCTCGGGAGGTCGACGAGGAACCCTGCGACCCGGAGACGGAGGACCTCGCCGCCGACGTGGCCGAACACGTCAATCCCGAGGACCTGAACCGCGGCGCCGCCGAGTACCTGATCAAGCGGGAGGCCCGCATCGTCCGCGAGATGAACGAAGCGCTCGCCTTCATCAATGCCGAACTGGCGGAAGCGTGGGCGCGGATCAACGCGCTGCAGGAGCGACGCCGCGAGATCGCGAAGCCCTACCTGAACCGCGCCGCCTGGCTGGAGCAGTCCTTCCACGGTCCGCTGTTCGAGTGGGCGCGCCAGGCCCTCGCGTTCGCCAAGTCGAAGTCCATCAAGCTCGCCTACGGCACGGTCGGCTTCCGCAAACAGCAGGACGCCATCGCGTTCGGCGACCCGGAGAAGGGCGAGGCCGGCAAGGCTGACACGGTGCGCTGGGCGGTTGCGAGGGGCCAGTACGACGTGCTCACAGTGGACGCCGCGAAGCTGAAGGCATACGTGAAGGAGTTTGGGGACGTGCCGGACGGCGTGATCGTCGTCACCGGAGAGGACAAGCCGTACATCAAGTTCGCGGAGGTGGAGGCGTGACAGACATAGCTCCTATCCATCGCAACAACTCCGTGGCCCTGAGGCCGGCCGCTCCCTCAACGCCAGCCATGCTGCCCGATGCTGCCGACTTTGAGGTCATGTGGAAGATGGCCGTCATCTTCTTCAACTCGGGCCTGATGCCAAGCGGGGTGCGCAGCACGGAGGCCACCTTCCTGATCATCCAGAAGGGAAGAGAGCTCGGCATCCCCGCCACCGAGGCCTTGAGCAAGATCGCCGTCATCTCCGGTAAGCCCGTCTGCGGCGGCGAGCTCATCCTCGGGCTCATCAAGAGCCGGGTGGGGGCAGACGCCGTGATCGTCGAGGAGAGCGATTCCGAGAAGTGCACGGTCTCCTACGCCCGGCCCGGCTGGGACAAGCGACGGTCCTTCACCTTCACGATGGACGACGCCCGGAAGGCGGGACTCGCCGGGAAGGACATCTGGAAGCAGTACCCGGCCAACATGCTCCGCTGGCGCTGCGTCAGCATCGTGGGGCGCATGGAGTTCGCGGATGTGATCGGCGGCCTCTACGTGGCCGAGGAGCTCGGCGCCACGATCGACGGCGAGACGGGGGAGATCATCGACATCCCCGCCAGCGCTCCTCAGCAGATGAAGACCGTCACCCAGCAGGCGACCCAGGCCGCACAGACGAGCCAG
>DASXUL010000125.1:0-26039 GCA_036504855.1 Armatimonadota bacterium
TGTGGCGCGGGGCGGCCCGGCGCCGGTCCGCTTCACGAATGCGGGCGCGGACCCCACCGCAACGGAGTTGCGCCTCGCGGGCGCCGCCCGCCTGTCCGGCGCGCTCTCCGGGCCGCTGCCGGCGGCGCCCGCCCTGTCCGCCGCCGCGCCCGAGATGGCAGTGACAATCGGAGTTGGCGGCCCTGTTATGGCCGCGCTCTCCGGCCCCACGGGCAGCCTGAACCAGGCGGCGTCCTCGCTGCAGGCGGCCATCCGCGCGGCGGGCGAGACCGCCGCCTTCGCGAAGGCCCTCGCATTCGCGGTGGACGGCCGACTGCTCGCGCTGGCCGGCGCCCCGGATGCGCCCATCGTATTCGGACGCACCAACGCCGATGCCGCAACGGTCCAGCAGTTGGCGCTGGGAACCGGCCGGCCCGCCATCGCCGGAGATGAGGCGGGCGCCGTGAACGGCCCGCCGGCCACGCTGGAGCGCGTGACGGTGTACGGAGCCGTTTACGTGGAGGCGCTTCCGCTGGCATCCGAGTGCCTCTTCACGGGCGCCGTGCAGGCGCGCCGCCGGCAGGAAGGGTGCGTGCGCTTCAGCTACGTGCCGGACGGGTCGCGCACGCCGCGCCGCTACCGCTGCCAGCCAGATATGGCGCTCGCGCGCCGCGCGGCGGAACTGGGTCTGGAATCATCGGAGGACCTTCCGCCGGACGAGCGCCGCATGGTCCTCGTCGATACGCGCCCGGCCTTCACCTCGGTGCATTACGGACAACCGGCGTACGCGCAACTGAGCGGCGCTGGCCCCGAGGGCATCCGCGCCGGCGCGGAGGACGGCGGCGAGATGGGCGCCTTCCACTTCCTGATGCAGCCGCAGCGCGAGGCCAACCTCCGCGCGGCCGTCAGCGACTACCTCCGCGTCGGGCTCGCGGCAGGCTACTTTTTCGTAACGTAGAATCTCAGGTCTGGAGTGTCAGGCTGCCGAACCTGCGGCAATGGAACTCGAGACCCGAACACGGAAACCGGATAGGAGACCTGGATGAAGGGCGATTTCACGCGGGATACGTTCCGGCCGGAAAGACACTACGACGGCGTCCGCATGCAGCAGGGACGCGTGCAGTTGGACGCCGACTGGAACGAGCAGGTGGACATCGAAACCCGGCGCGACCGCTCGGCGGCGGCGGACATCATTGGGCCGGCGGGCGTGCCAAAGTTCGACGACGGCTTCCGCATTGAGGCGCTTCCGGCCTCTCTCGCGCCTGATTTCGCCATCGCATCCGGGCGCCTCTACGTGGACGGAATCCTCTGCGACCGCTCGGCCGCAACCACCATCACCTTCCCGGCCGGCGCCACGGACCAGGTTACCGTGGCGGAACGCCGCGTGGCCGGGCATGACTGGCAGGTAGGCGAGCGCGTTGAGCTCTGGACGCCGGACGCGCGGCAAATGGCCACTGTGCTGGCCGTGGACGCGGACGGCGCCGCGCTCACGCTCTCCGAGGATGTCTCCGCGTTCCATGCCGCGCCGGGCCCCGTGCGCCTGCGCCGGCTGTTCACGTACCTCACCCAACCGGACCTGCCGGACCCGCCCGACCCGGCGCCGGCGTCCGGCGGATGGCAGCTTGTCTACCTCGACGTGTGGGATCGGTCCGTCTCCGCCGTTGAAGATCCGGACATCCGCGAGGTTGCCCTCGGCGGGCCGGACACGGCCACGCGCGTCCAGACCGTCTGCCAGGTGAAGGTCCGGCCGCTGGATGCCCCGATCACCTGCGAGGAGGCTCGGAGCTTCCTCCCGGCGGCCAGCCGGGGACGGCTGACGAACAAGGTCGAGAGCGTGCCGGATCCGAAGGACCCGTGCATCCTCACCGGCGGCGGCGGCTATCACGGGTTGGAGAACCGGTTGTACCGTGTGGAAATCCACGACGGCGGGGACGTCGGGACCGCCACGTTCAAATGGTCGCGCGACAACGGCTCCGTGCTGTTCAGCATTGAGGACTTCGTGGCGGGCGACCCGGACGTTGTGCAGTTGAAGCGGCTCGGACCGGACGAGGCGCTGGGGTTGCGCCCAGGCGACTGGGTGGAAGTGCTGGACGACACGGTTGACCTGCACGGCGCGGCGGGCACGATGGCGCAGATCGTTGACGGCGGCATCGATGAGGCGGCCCGGCGCGTAACGCTGAGCGTGGACGTGACCGCGCACGCCGGCAAGGGACACCCGCGCCTGCGGCGCTGGGACCGCGACCTGAGCGGCGCCGGCCCCGCGGCGGTGGGCGGCCTATTCGCCACCGGAGCGGATATCGCGCTGGAGGACGGCATCTCCGTCTCCTTCACGGGCGCCGGCTTCCAGACAGGCGACTACTGGGTCTTCCCCGCGCGCACCGCCACGGCGGACATCGAGCCTCTGGCCGAGGCGCCGCCGCAGGGCATCATCCGCCATCGCGCGCCGCTCGCGCTCATCCAGTGGCGGGAGAACGACGGGGAGTGGCAGGTGGGGCAGGTGATCGACTGCCGAGACCTGTTCCCGCCGCTCACGAACATCTGCGCGGAGGACGTCTGCTTCGATAACAGCGCGTGCCAGTTGCCGGAAGTTGAAACCGTGCAGGACGCCATCGAGGCGCTCTGCGGCGCGCATGACATGAGTTTCCACAACAAGCGCCTGCACGGATGGGGCATCGTCTGCGGCCTGCAGGTCGTCTGCGGACCGAACGACGGCGAGCGCCGGCGCAACGTCACCGTCCGTCCCGGCTACGCCATCGACTGCGAGGGGCGCGACATCGAGCTGCGCGACAACCGCCCGCTGGACGTGCTTCAGCTGGCGTCCGACGCCGGCATTTCGCTGGACAGCGGGGAGGTCTGCCTTACGGTGGCGAAAGGGCCACAGGGCGAGCCGCTGATTGAGGCGCAGCCGTTCGACCCCGAGTGGAACACGCGCAAGGGCGTGCTGGAGGGCTCTCTGCTCAACGATTTCCTGGGGGAGTGCGTTCAGCCCCTCGTGGACGCGTTCGGAAAGGCCGCCGAGCCGCCGAACCCGAACGCCCTCGTGACGGCGACGGACCGCGTTACGATCGCGCTCGCCAACCTTTTCGTGCAGGTGTTCGACCCCGCCAATGGCCGGTTCGTCTACCTGTCTCGCAAAGAGCACGATATCATGGCCCGCCTGAATGAGTTGCTGCCCGGCATCCTGGACAGCGAGACATTCTGCGCCATGGACGTCTCCGGCGCCGATTTCCCGCCGTACCCGTTCGATGACGTGAACGCCGCCACGCTGTTCGGCAAAGGAATGCACCAGCGCCTGCGCTTGCACCCCGACGGCAAGACCGCCTACACCATTGGGAGCGATAGCGCGATCCACGTCTACGACTTAGGCAACGAGGAGATGGTAGCCCGGATCACCTTCCCGGGCGCGGGCCGTCCGGTTGTGCAGGATGTGGCGTTCTCGGCGGACGGGCAGCGCCTCTTCGCCACGGCCCTGGTGAACGGCACGGACACGCTGTACGCCGTCGCGGATATCGCGAACGACCACACGTGGGGCACGCCGGTCCTCCTGCCGGGCATTCAACTGGTGACGCTGGGTACTACGCCCACCCTGCCGGACCGCCTGTTCGCCGTTGGGAAGGGACGCGGCCTGTTCGGCCTGGACGCTGGGGACGCGCCGAACCCGCGCCTGTTGACCGATGCCCAGGGGAACGAGATTGCCTTCAACGCCACTGGGAGTCTGGAGATCGCGGGCAAACCGTCCATCGCCTTCGTCACCATAAGCCAGGCCGGCGTCGCCCAGGGCGTTTATGACAGCGTCAGGGCGATCCTCCTCGACGGCGAGCGGCGGACCACGCGGGACTTCCCGCTCGTGGACCCGGAGACCAACCAGCCCCTCACCGGGCGCGATGGCCTCCTCGCCCTCGGTTTCGGAAGCGCCAACCTCGCCGTCAACCGGTTCAACAGCGGCGCGTTCATCGTGGCCGCCGACGCGCCCGACGGGAGCAAGATGCTCCTGCTCTACGGACTCACCGAAGCCGACCGGCCCACCGGCGTCGTCCGCAACCTGGAAAACAGCCCGCTGCACCTGGCGTTCAACCCGAACCTGCGCGACCCCCAGACCGAGTCGTCCCTGCTCGTCGTGGCGTTCGAGGAGAGCTATCGCTTGGGGTTCCTGCGCCTCGGCGATATGCAGATGCTTCCGGAGGAAATCCTTCGGTGGCCCGTGCAGATGGGGCCGAGCAGCATCGCTTACGCCCCGGACGGAGAGAACCTCTACGTCCTGAACCGGAACAGCAATACCATCAACCGCATCGGGGCCGAGGCCATGTCTCCGAGGACGCCATTCGACCTGGCGACTCTCACGCGGTACCGCGCCGCCCTGCTGCGGGTTCTGTTGCACTACACCGGGGCCGCCTTCCAGCACCTCAAGGACTGCCTCTGCGAACGCCTCCTCGTGGATTGTACAGTCTGCAATGAGAAGGACCGCGTTTACCTGGGCTGCGTGGAACTCCGCAACGGGCAGGTGTACAAGATCTGCAACCTCACCCACAGACGCTACGTGAAAACGTTCCCGACGGTGGAGTATTGGCTATCGCTTGTTCCGCTGTTCCCGATGATCGGCCAGGCCGTCACCCGGTTCTGCTGCGCGGCGGCGCCGAGCCTTGAGGGCCTCGTGCGCGGGCGCTTCGTGGGCGCCTTCAATGAGGCGCCGGACGTTGGACCGAGCGTCCGACCGAACCGGCTCGCTTCGCTCGTCCACGCATTCCGCGATCCATCGGCGCGGGAGCGCCTGCTGGCCCGCTCGGGCGGGCTGCGCGTAGCGGGCGGCCTGCTGTCAGACTGGGTGACGGAGGGAGCCGCTGTGCGTCCGGCCGGCCGTCCACGACCGCTGGACGTGGTGGGCCAGCCGCTCAACACGGTCCGCGAGCGCCTTCGCGACGCGAATGTCACCGTGGACGAAGTGCAGCCGTACGACCCGGCGACCGGACTCGGCGCCATCGTTCGCCTCGCCTCCCTGCCGGACACGCTGCCCGCCGGGACGCGCGTCAGGCTCTTCGAGGAGAACGGGGTGGTGAAGGATCTCGCGCTGGCGCCGGAGGCCGCGCCCGGCGTTGACGCGCTGCGCGACCAGGTGGCCGGCCTTCAAGCCGCCATGGCTGACGCGCCGAATCTGCTCAACGCGCTGAACGCGCGGGAGGCGGAATACGCGGCCCTACGCCAACAACTCGCGGACGCCCAGGGTCAGATCGGCCAGCGCGAGCAGGAGATCGCGGCCCTACGGACGGAGGTTCAGACAGTCCGCACGGAGCAGGCGCGCCTCGCGGCATCCGTCTCACCGGATGCCATGAGTGCCCTGAACGAACGCCTCAAGTCGCTGGACGACTTCCGCACCCGCGTTCTCCGCCGCAACCCCGAGCTCGGCGGCGGATAGCGAGATCAGCGGTTATGCATGATATCGGAACCGCCGATCGCGCCATATCTTTCCACTCCAGAAACTGACGGGGGGTAGGCATAGTGGAGTGCGCGCGTTACCGCCGCTCTCGGCAAGACGCTTGCTGCCCGTAGTCGCCTGAACTCGGAGCCGGGCGGGGCGTCGTCCGGCGCGCTGGACCTGCTGGACGCCGCCCGCCTCGCTCGGAAGGCGGCCGGGCTCGATGCCAACCCCTGAAGGGAGCACGATCCCAGCGGTGATCGTAGCGCCTGCTTCCGGGCCGGCGCTACGACCGCCACAGCCGTCGCGGCAGACGTTGAGCATCCCGCTGGCGCTGCAGCCGGATGCGCGGGGCTGCGGGGAACGAACGGAGCCTTGGCTCCCGGTTGGTCGGTCACGGCTGGTCGGCCTTCCCTACCCCGCCCGCCGGCCGCCCGCTGAGCGAGCTAGGGGCGTTGAGGTTCGCCCCTTCGTCCACGCCAACCCCCATCCGGGCCACCAGTTCACCTCCCAGCCAGCCCGACGCGAGCGCCGCCCCGGCGCCGAGCACGGCAAGGACAACGGCTGCCATCCCCGGCTTTGCCGGGTCGTGCCGGCTCAATAACCAGCTCGCCGCGAACAGCAGGATCACGGCGGCATTGCCGGCCCCATGCCATTGCCCAATCATCTTGGCCCGGGCGCCCGTGGGGACCGCGAGCCAGTCGATCAGGCCGAAGACAGCCGCCAACACGCCGGCGGTCACCCCGACGGCGATCATGTAGAACGCCGACGGGAACCACTCGCCGCGAGGCATCGCCAGGCCGACCAGGTCGAACCCGGCCGCTGTGACCAGAAGCCCCAGCGGGAAGGCGACCAGCATCTGGTGGACAGAGTGCCCCGCGAGCTTTGCCCTGCTTTCCATTCCTCTTCCTCCGCCGGCAGAATCGGAACCATGATCGGTCCAGATCCGTTACCGCACAGTGCGGAAGGCCGATCCGCGCATGTTCACCCGCGGGAACAACGGACCGGCGCGGACGGGAGTTCCAGGCTCGCTGGGCGCCCGGGATCAGGGCCAGCCAGGTCACCGGCCCGGACGGAGAGTCCCTCCGCGGACGCGTTCGCGCCCGCACGGGGGCGGAAGGAGCCGATCCATGCGTACAGAGAGCAATGGGCCAACCCGGCGGCGATTGCCGGCCAGGATCATCCTGGGCACGCTCGCCGGCCTCGGGGCAGCGGCCGTGCTTGTATACACGCTTTTCCTGCTCACAACGCTCGCCAACCGGATGGCGGCCATGCAGGATTCGCTCGCCGGAACCAACGCCGCCCTCGGGGAGACAAACGAAAAGCTCACCCGTATGGCGGACCGCCTGGGCAGCCTGCCCGAAATCGCCCAGCAAGTCTCAGTCACCAACGGAAAGCTCGAGGAGACGAACCGACACCTGCAGACCCTTTCCGCGATGGGACGGGACATTTCGCGCATGACCGGCGCACTGAACGCGATGCGGTCGCAACTGGGAGGACTGAGGGACATGGAGGCGGCGCTTGGCGTCACCAACGCGCGTCTGGCCGGGACAAACGCCCGCATCGAGCGCATGTCTGCCCAGCTCTCCGGCATGCAGGGCATCCTCGGCGGGATGCGCACGCAACTGGCCGCACTCCCCAAGATGCAGACAACGCTGACGGCCACAAACGAACGATTGGACCGAACAGTGGCGGGAATCGAAACGATGCGGGGGCGGATCGGCGCTATGGCCGATCTCCTGGGCGACATGAAGCAGCAGTTGGCGTCGCTGGACCAGATGAAGCAGCAACTCGACACGACAAACGCCCGCCTCGCGCAAACCAACGCGTCTCTGGCTGGCATGCAGAACCGGTTGGCGTCCATGGATGGGTCGCTCACGCAGATGGAAGGCCGCCTCGCCACGATGGACGCGTCCCTCCGGGAAACCAACCACACGCTGGGCGGCATGAATCACGATCTGAAGAGTGCAGGCAAGGTGGGCGTTGCCGCCGCCGGCGCCTACGGCCTCTATCGCGTCTTTCGGTGAAGCCGCAAAACGCGAAGCCAGCCGGCTGTGCCCCAGATGCAGTGTGAAGGCTCGCTCGGGGAGAGCTGCCCGGCGCCTCGCCGCTTAGCGGGGAGCTATCGTCCCATGGAGGAACGTCTGATGTACCTGGCTGCGCAAGGTTGTTGGTCGCGCTGGTTGGCCGTTGCCGCTTCGGCGGTCTCACTGATCGCTGTCGCCGGATCCGCCGCTTGGGCCGGGATTCCGCGCACCGTCGCCTTCCAGGGCGTGCTGACGAATAGCGCCGGCGCCCCAAAGCCGAACGGCTCATATACCGTTACCTTCCGCCTCTACGATGGCCTCACGGCCGGGACCCTGGTGTGGACGGAACCGAACAGAGCGTTGACTGTCTCCAACGGCCGCGGCATGTTCTCCACCACCCTGGGCGCCCCCACATCCTTCGGCAACCTCGCCTTTGACAAGCCGTACTTCCTGGAAGTGCAGGTGTCTGGAGACGCGCCCATGACGCCGCGAGTGCCGCTCCAGAGCGTTCCCTACGCGCTGAACGCCTGGAGCATCGGAGGGAACAGCGGCCTCAACCCCGCATCCAGCTTCCTTGGCACCACGGACAACCAGCCTCTGGCGCTGAGGGTCAATGGGCGAAGGGCGGTGCAGTACGAAGAGGTTGCGAACGCGGGGAACACCTACCACAGCGTGAACGTGCTGGCCGGATCAGACGCCAACAGCATCGCGCCGGGCGTAATCGGCGGCGCTATCGCCGGCGGTGGGACCAGCGCGGCGATCAATGATCTGCGCGGCGATTTCGGCGTAATCGGCGGCGGCGCCGGGAACTTCCTCGATGCGGCCCCTTACATTGTGATCGGCGGAGGTTCCGGCAACAACGGGCAGGCGGACTATTCGTTCATTGGCGGCGGGCAATCCAACAACACGCAGGGCCAGTGGTCCGTTATCGGAGGCGGATCGGGAAACTACGCGGGCGCATCGCAGGCCACGGTGGCCGGCGGACATGCGAACCAGGCTACCGGCCCCTTGAGCGCCATCGGCGGGGGCGACAGCAACATGGCGCCGGGGATGAACGCGGCCGTTTCGGGCGGATTCACCAACCAGGCTACCGGAAGCGCCTCATTTGTGGGCGCCGGGCAGGGGAATGTGGCCGGAGAGATAGCCTCGGTGGTTGGCGGATATCAGAACAAGGCCAACGGGCTACGGTCATTCATCGGCGGCGGCTACGGCAACTCAACATCGGTCGGGTATGATTCCGCCATCGGCGGCGGGCAGAACAACGTGGCAACGGGTGGAGATGCTTCGATCGGCGGCGGCTATCAGAACCAGGCCGCGGCAAATGACAGCACCGTCGCCGGCGGCGCCTTCAACGTCGCCGACGGGGAAAGCGCAACTGTGGCCGGCGGATCCAGCAACTCCGCCAGTTCGACGGCGTCGACGGTTGCCGGCGGCGACGGCAACCGGGCCAACGGCGCGTGCTCCGCGGTTTCCGGCGGCAAGACGAACGTCGCCAGCGGGCAGTATTCCATGGTCCCTGGCGGCTTCTTCAGTGTGGCGGGGGGCGCCGCCACGTTCGCGGCCGGCTACCGGGCCGTGTCACTCTACAACGGTTCCTTCGTATGGTCGGACTACTCGGCCGAACAGGATTTCGCGGCTTCCGCCGCGAACCAGTTCTGCATCCGCGCGAAGGGGGGCCTCGTCGTAGAGTCATTCGGCGACGTGCCCCTCTACACGAGCAGCGGCACGGCGAACCTCAACCGGTACGTCAGCCTCCTCAACAGCCCCACCGCGCCTTCCGCATCCGGCCTCAAGGCCGGCGGAATCCTGTGCGCAGACTCCTTCGGCTACGCCAGCCCGGGGAAGAACGACATGGTCGTCAAGGGCACGTTGGCCGTTGGCTACCCGGCGCCTTCCCCGTACACGCTCGCCGTGAACGGAAGCGTGTATTCCATGGTGGGCTATTCCTCATCAGACGCCCGCTATAAGCGGAACGTGGAGACTGTCAGGAACGCGATCTCCGCGGTCGCCAGCCTGAGAGGGGTCACCTTCGATTGGGATAGAAACGGGTGGAAGCAACTCAACTTCCCCGAGGGCCGTCAGATCGGCTTCATCGCCCAGGAGGTTGAGAAGGCGCTGCCGGAGGTTGTGAGCACAGACCAGAACGGCTTCAAGTCAGTTGCCTATCAGAACATCGTTCCGGTGCTTGTGGAGGCCGTGAAGGAGCAGCAGAGGGAGATTGAAGCGCTCCGAGCGGAAGCGGCGGCCGCGCGGGCGA
Organism: Armatimonadota bacterium; assembly: GCA_036504855.1. Classification (GTDB taxonomy): domain Bacteria; phylum Armatimonadota; class DTGP01; order JAKQQT01; family JAKQQT01; genus DASXUL01. The sequence continues at coordinate 9,674 of DASXUL010000125.1, forward strand.
AAGCAGCCAGGGTCGACGATCTGGAAGCGCGGCTGCAACGGTTGGAGACCGCGGCGGCCGGACACCGGTAACGCGGCGGCCTCCCGCCCGGAGCGATACGCGCTATACTGCCTGCCCGGCGCCGCGGGAGCCCGCGCCGGGCAGGTAGATGGCCATGCTGTAAGTTTCCCGGGCATCCATCGTCTGTTGACAACCGTGTGAGGCGAACTAGCTTCCAGTAAGGCGGGTTCGCGCATCCAGGAGCCGCGCCGGCCGCGCGGCAATCAAAAGGAATCTCGGCCGAATAGATAAGGAAGCAACGCCCGTGAGTCTCAGAACCACCCGCTGGCTCGGCGCCGGCGCCGTTTCCCTCATGATCGTCGCGCTCGCGCCGGGTGCCCGCGCGACAACGTACGTGAACCGCTCCAATCAGAACGATCCCAACAGCGTCGCCCCCAGGACAATCTACTCGGATACGACATGGTCACCCGCCAATGGCCCCTACGTCATCGAAGACACTGTGACCATCACGTCTTCCACGCGCTTGACCATCCAGGCCAGCGCGGCGGTACAGGTCAAGCCGGAAGAGGGGATCCACGTGGACGGTGAGATTGTGGCCGCCGGAGCCACGTTCAACCGCATAGGCTCCAGCGGACACTGGCTGGGGATCTACCTCGGCCCGTCTTCCGGCGCCTCCACGCTTGTCAACTGCTCGTTCACCTTCACCGGGTCCACAACCGGATACGCCACGCCCCACGGGACACAGGCCGCCGCCATCTACGTGGACCGGTGCAATCCCATCATCCAGGGCTGCACTTTCGCCCAGGTGGCGGATGACAGCATCGAGCTGTACGACAGCAACGCCAGCGTCAACACCTGCGTGTTCCAGGTCCCAACCGTGGGTCACTTCTGCATCTACAACGATACGGCGATGTGCTTCCCCGTTGTATCCGGAAACGCCTGGACCGGCCTTGCGCAGAACGGCATCTCCGTGGCGCCCGGCACGATCTACAGTGGGCGCTGGCGCAAGGCCGGGGATAACTTCCCCTGGATCGTGCGGAATCAGATCTTCGTTCAGGCGCTGATGATCGATCCGGGCGCGCAGGTTCAGGTCGCCGGCTCCACCATCCTCGTGGAAGGCCAGCTTACCGCGGACGGCGCCTCGGCGAACCACATCGTTTTCACGGCGTACGGCAGACCCAACGCGGCGGGCGGGAATTGGAACGGCATCCTCTTCGACGGCGGCACGGTCGGCACGCTGAACTACTGCGAGATCCGTTACGCCGGATCGAGCGCCGGCCTGGGATACCCCGCCGCCAGCAAAACGGCCGCCGTGTACGTCAACAGCGGCAATGTGTCCATCACCAACAGCATCATCGCCAACAGTCAGACGAACGGCATCGAGTACGCCAGCGCGGCCGGCCAGTTCGGCGGCGGACCACAAACCAGCGCGCTGAAGAACAACGCCTTCGAGGCCGTGGCGGCCACGTATTACGCAGTGAAGTACGACGACCCCGATTGTTACTGCGACGTGGCGGGGAACTCTGCGTCGGGTTCCGGATACCTGGGCATCGGCGTGGCGGGCGGCGAGATCACCACCGGCCCCACCTGGCGCAAGGGCGGAGCCGACTTTCCGTATATCCTGCGCGGACAAGTCACCGTGGGCGATCAGCACGTTCTGAACATCGCCGCGGGCGTGCGTGTGGAGGCCAGCAACGGCGCCGGCATCACGGCGAACGGCGAGTTGAACGCTACCGGCACGGCCCTCAATCCAATCGTCTTCACCAGCGGCAAGGCGTCGCCGGTTCCGGGAGACTTTGGCGGCATCGACATCAACTCCAGCGGGGCCATCTCGGATGTGACGTACTGCCATATTGAGTATTCGTCGTCCCCGGCCCTGAGCGTTGCGGATGTTGGGACCGACGTAACGTACAACACCTTCCTGAACCCCGCCGGAACCTGTATCCAGATGTCGGCTGCCACCGGGAACATCCTGAACAACACGTTCACCAACGTGCCGATCGGGCAATACGCCGTGACCTACGACGGCCCAAACGTGATGCCGAACATCGCCAACAATGCAGCAACCGGCCCCGGGTATCTTGGCGTGAAGCTATCTGGGGGCGCGATGACGGCAAGCGGAACGCTGCAACTCCCGGGATCGGGCCTCGCCTATTACCTCAGCAGCGACCTGACGGTGGGAACCGGGCAGACGGCATATTTCGATCCGGGCAACACGTTCTATATCCAGGGCGCGGGCATCTACGTGAACGGCGTACTGCACGCCATCGGCGCCGCCAACGCCCGCATCACGTTCACCAGCGCGAAGGCTTCGCCCGCGCCCGGCGACTGGGAGGGCATCTTCATCGGAGCCACCGCCAGCGGTTCCGAAGTGGAGTTCAGCAACGTGATGTATGCGGGCGCCGCCCCGAATTCCGGCCTCGCCGCGTCATGCCGGGCAGACGGATCGAGTCCGGACTTCGACCATCTTGCGATCTCGCACGGCCTCACGCACGGAATCCTGCTCAACCACAGCAACTCCGCCGTGGCCGCCTGCGATTTCCAGGATATCAACGGCGCCTCGTACGCCGTCTACCTGAGCTCCTCCGATTGCTTTCCGATGTGCAACAACGACACCGCCTCGGGCTCCGGACATCTGGGGATTCGCGCCAACCCGGGCACGATCTCGAACGTCAACGGTTTCTGGCGCAAGCCGGGCCCCAACTTCCCGTGGTTCCTCGGCGGCGATTTTACCGTTGCGGCCAATGCGACGCTGAGCATCGATCCGGGCGTTACCGTGAAGATGCTGAACGCCGGCCTCTACATCTCGGGGAAAATCGCCGCCAGCGGCTCATCGTCCGACCGCATCACGTTCACCAGCCAGGCCGCCTCCCCCGCCGGAGGCGACTGGAAGGGGATCTACATCGGCCCCACCGCCGCCTTCCCTTCGCTCGGTTGGCTGGATATCGCTTACGCCGGGGCGACCCTGGGCACATACCACTCCGCCGCCACGAAGGCCGCCCTCTTCCTGGATGACATCAACACGCCCATCCCGAACTGCCGCATCGCCTATAGCGCCTACAACGGCATCGAGTTGTACAGCAGCGACGCGCCGATCCGGAACTGCCTGCTCGACCACAACGCGTATGCGGGCGTGCTGGCCTCCAGCGGGTCCAACCCCGACATCTACAACTGCACGATCGGGAATGGCGCGTACGGCGTTGTCTTCACAGACTCAGCTCCGGATATCACCAACAGCATCATCTACAACACAGCCATCGGCATCTCGAAGGGGGGAGCGACGAACGCCAACGTCTCCCACAACGACCTGTACGCAAACGGCGGCAGTTACGCCGGCATGCCGGACCAGACCGGCCTGAACGGCAATACCACCGCTGACCCGCTATTCGCCAACTTCGCCGCGGGCAACTTCCGGCTCTCGTACGGCTCGCCGTGCATCAACACGGGAGCCAACTCCGCGGTGGCCGCTGGGAATACGGACCTCGATGGCGCGGCCCGCATCCAGGCGGCGACGGTGGACAAAGGGGCCTACGAGTACCCAGCCATCGTCAGCTTCACGCTGGCGGACGTGGAGAAGGCGCTGGGAATCTCGGCCGGCGTTCAGGCCGCCGCGCCGTCTGACCTCGCGCGCCTGAACGTGGCGTCGCAGGGCGACTCCGCGGGCGAGGTGGATACAGCGGACGCCATCGCGCTGGCCCGAAAGGTTGCGGGGGCCGACCCGAATCCGTGATCGCCAGACCGCCGCGGCGATTGCCGTTTCGCGCGACATCAGGGCGTATGGGGCCGGCGCCTCAACGCCCCGATGTTGTTCCTCGGAGATACTGGCCGGCGACCCGGTCTCCCCGCCCGCTACTCATCGTTCATGCGGGCGGCATAGTCTCGCAGCCGCTTCAACAGGAACACGCACAGCACGGAAAAGCCGCAGAAGGCCAGTGTTGCCGGCCATGCTGCTTCGGAGCGCCGATCACACCATCCCTGCAGAGCGGCGACAAACAGGCCGGCATCGACCGCCAGCAGCGCGATCGCGCCGATGATCAGCCGGATGAGGCCGGCAACGCGATTCGCTCTTCCGCCTGTTGGGTATTTCCGTTCGTCCATAGGTCCTCCGCGCGGCCCGAAGGCCGCCGTCTTGGACGCCCAAGACGGCGGCCTTCGGGCCGCGATAGTGCGCTCTACGGCCAGTGCGTTTCGAGGTGAAGGACCTGGCGCACGATGCGAATCACATCCAGCATATCGAGGCGTCCGTCGCTGAACCCCTTGGGGTCCGGGGATGGCGAGGGAGCCACGTCGCCCGCCAGGAAGGCGCCGCCGGAACTGAGTCCGGCGCCGATGCGAAGCGTGAGTACGGCGTCGGTGATGTTCACGTCTCCGTCGTCATTCACATCGCCATAGGAGATAATCGGGATGCGCCCGATCTGCGGCGCGGACAGAGTTAGCGGATCGCCGCCGGTGGGCGCGCGGCTTGCGTCCGAGCCGTAGGTATCCACCGCCAGCGTGCCGGCATGGATGTTGACGACGAGGAAGACATCCGAGCCCGCCGTTGCTTTCCCCATGGTGGGAAGCTCGTGGCTGTAGTGATCCAGTATGGAGAAGGCGAACTGGTCTGGCACGCTGCCCGCTGTTCCGCGCGCCGTGAGGCGAACGTCGAAGCTGAAGGCGCCTCCTGGCGTAAACGGCAGCACGAATTCGCTGAGGAAGCCGGTATCGGTGAGCGTAATGGTGGTTGCCGGATCGCCGGACACTCCGCCGAGGAATGCGGCCGGCTGCGTGATGCTGCCTCCCTCGCCGCACTGCAGGTTGGAGACGAGCGCGGTGTTGCTGGGCCCCGTGGGCCCATTGCCGTTCGTCAGTTGCATGTTGATGGCGAACGGAGCCGACGCATGCCCCACAAGCGATGACGTGTCCAGGCGAACATGGATGAGTTCGTCGGCGCGAACCGGACCTGTGACGGCGCAGGCCGCCGCCAGCAGGACCAGGCAGCGCGTGAGTTGATCTGTCCACATGGTGCAGCCTCCTCTCATCGGCTTCCCTCGCCCGACAACAGGCGGGCCGTGTAGGTAATGCCATCATTCGTCCGGTTGCTGAACTCCAGGGTTACGATGGCGGAATCCCCAGGCTTCAGCGCGCCGCCCGCGCCCAGGTTAGCGTTCAGGAACGGGCTCCCCAAAGGCGTTGAGCAAGTCGTATTCCCCAGGCCGTTCGCCAGAGAGGCATTGGCGCTGAGGTTGTCCAGAACCAGGGTCAGCGGCGCGGCGAGCGGGGTTGCTCCGGTGTTCTTCAGGGAAAGCGTTTGGGCGTAGACGCCCGTGTCGTGGTTGTAGTGGAAGCCGTTGCGGGTGACGGCAACCTGCCCTGTTACAGCCGGCGCGCTGCCGCTGCACGTTGCCGTGGTTACGGCATCCGGCGCGGAGGGTGCGGATTCGTCATTCGACGTGTAGTCGTGAGCCACGCTGTAGAAGCCGTATAGATGGCCGTTCTGTCCCTCGAATGTGGCCGATGTGGCGGTGGTGCGGGCCTGCCAAGCCAGGAATGCGCCGCCGTTGTCCGACACGAAGACGTCGTAATCCCGGATCCCGGAACCGGTATCCGCGCCAGCCCAGTTTACGGTGAAGCGGGTCGGCTGCGTAGCGGGAAGCGGGGCGACCTGGCTGTCGGGCGCCGCGTTGTCCAGGGTGTTCAGATACTCATTGGTATCGATCGGCGCATTGGCGTCGAAGATAATACGCGCCCGCTCGCGGATTTCCGTCCCGCTACCGGCGCTCGCATTTGGCTTGATGGTGAAGAGAACGCGGCCTTCGCCCTCCGGCGCGTTCACGTTGGGCGGCAGGATGCCTTCGGAGGGATCCGTCACCGGCTGCCCGGTGGCCGGGTTGATGGACGTGAACCGCCAGGTAATGAGGCCCGTGTTCTTGTCCAGACCGGCTTCCACGTGGGCGATGACGTTTCGCGCCGGCCGCAGGTCAACGTCGGTGATGAAGTAGCTGAGCCCGGGCGGGGGCAGAACGCGCTTATCGCCGATGGCGACCTGGCCCAGGCTGAACGTGTTGAAGTCCAGCTTGGCGGGATCCAACTGGAGGGTAACGTTCACCTCATGCGCTGGCGCTGTGGCTTCCTTCTTGTTTTCGAACATCACCGTGTAACGCAGCGGTTCACGGCCGTTAACGTAGTGCTCCGGACCAGCGCCCTGAGACCCATCGATCTCGTTCGGGTCATAGGACGCAACGCTCTGCACCTTGGTCGAGTTGGGATCGCCCAGACAGTCCTTTGCAGCGCTATAGAGCGACATCCCTAGTGAAACGATGTTGATGCCGAGGCTGATCGGGTTGCTGGCGCCAAGGCAACCGGCAACCAGGCTGGCCTGGCCAACGAGAATCTGCCCCACCCCCATCGCGGCATCGGCGCCGGTGGTGTTGTGGCCGCTGATCACGAAACCCGCCGTGGTCTGGAAGAGACCAAGCTGGTACAGCGCGAAGTTGGCGCCGCAGCCCAGCCCTGGTATGAAGCCGAGGCCGCTGAGGCCCACTCCGATGAGGTCATTGATGCAGGCCGCGCTGCCGAAGTTGGACCGGTGCAAGACCGGCGTCGCCCCTGGCGCCCCTATGGGGCCATCATACAGCGGCCCGCCTGCGTACACCTGGAAGTCGAAGGCTACCCCGCCGGGGATCCTGAGATCGTTGATGTCGAACGTGCGCGTGGCGCCCGGAGGGAGTAACCCTACGACAACTGGGATAACGTACTCCGTATCATTGGAGTAAACGGCGGGGACCTGGCTGAAGTCAATCGACGGCGGCTGAGGGTCGTACGCGAAATCCGGGGGCGGGTTGAGCTGGAACCCGAGCTGGAACGTGGCTCGCTTCGGGATTCCGACGATGAAGATGGGAACGAGCTTCGCGTCTACGTTACCCCGGTTCCCCACCACCACGCTGAACTGTGAGGGTTGGTTCGCTCGGACGCGGGATGGGCCGATCACGTCGGTCCAGATCTGCTCGCCGCCGCCCGCTTCCACGCTGAAACCCGCGTCGCGCCGGACGGTCTTCCCGTTGCTGAAGGAAACAACCACGTCCCGAACGCCCGGCTCGGCGTTTTGCAGGTTGAAGGTTGCGTTGATAACACGGCCGCTCGTGGCCGTGCTGTATACGCCCACGATATCTGGCTGGCCGTTCGCCACCAGCTTGACCGTGGCGGCTCCCGTGGCATAGCTCGTTCCGATGACGCGGGTGGACACGGTGCCCACATTGCCGCCGCGGGCCGGATACACGCTGAAGACCCTCGGGTTGGTTCCGGGCGATCCGTCGCCCAGCGTGGTGTTGGTGACGAAGGTAACGGTTGCTCCCGGGGCCGCGGTGAACGTCTCCCCGAGCAGCAGATTCATGTCGTACGGCTTGTCCGCCAGTCCGTCGCCATCCACGTCGGCCGGGCCCGTGGGGCCGGTCATGGTCTTCGTCAGCGCGGCGCGGCCCTGCGTCTCCAGAACCGATGTGAACGGGGCGCTGGCAATGCGGTACCCGATGTTGGCGCTGTTGTTCAGGTCGATGCCAAGGAACGTGGACAGTGTTACAGGGTTGTCCTTCGCATCGTACTGGAACAGCGATTGCCCGTCGCCGGAAACGCCGCCGTTGTCTTCCGCTTTCCCGTCGTAGTCGAGATCGCTGTCCGCGTAACGGATCATATCGAACGCGGTGGCCGCACCGGTGTTGTTGGTGATCTGGTAGGTCTGGCGCAGCGTGCTGCCGGAACCGGCGTTGGGCAGGATTTCCTGCACCAGCCGGAAATGCACCTGTCCGACGTCGAACTGCGTAACAGCCTGGGTGAGAGAAGCGGAGACGACCGCGGCGCCCGAAAGATGATCGCTATCCAGAATTGCGCCGTGTCCGCCTCCGGTCTGTCCCGGCCCGCTGAACCACGAGAAACTCTCGTACATCGTTTCGGTGGGGCCGGCCAATCCCGACGGATCGTATCTCAGCGATCCGATAGCCCCATACGGGTCGACGACGGCGGTGACGCTGCCGTCCCCCGTTCCGTTCGAAAGCGTTATCTCATTGCCGGAACTGCGCTTTTGGGGGCGCTCCGGCTTGGCTGCCGACCGGGCGCCGGTCCCAGCAAGGACCAACGCCGCGAGGAGCGGCACACTGAGGCGCCTTACCAATCGGGTGATTGTCATGGGTATTTCCCCTCACCATACACGGCGAACGTGTGGTGGGCCGATTCTGAAGGGCAGGCGCGCCCTCCCGCCCGCGCGGGAAGGAGGGCGCGCCCGCCGGGGTGTTACGGGTTCTTATCCAGTCCCGCCGCCTTGCGGGCCGCGCGCACCGCATCTAGAAGGTTCAGGACATTCACGTTTGGCGCCTGTCCCGCCAGGATGGCGTCCTCCGCGCCAGTGCGCACGAGGCCCCCGGAGCCCCGCAGAGCGCGGATCACGTCTGTGCGCGTGAGGTATCCAGCGGGACGCGTCTCGTAAGCGCCCATGTCAACGTGCGCGCCGAGAGCGCGAGCGTTGCCGTCCCGATCCGTTTCGCCTGGCTGCGGCACAGAGTCGTCGCCCGCGTCGAGGCCGGGCGAGCCGGCGGCGAGGTGGTAGTCGTTGCCGGCCCGATTGACGAATCGGGGATCCGCGGAGATGTTGCCGGCGGTCCCCGAGACGTCCAACTGGCCGATGTAGTTGGTTGTGTTGCTGAACACGTCGTTGTTATAGAACGACAGCACGGCGCTGGCGTCGCGCCCGATGCCCAGCGTGTTGTAAGCGACGATGTTGTTGGCCATCAGAACCGACGAGCCGGTGAAGGTCACCGAAGCGCCGTTCGTTCCAACATTCGCGGCGATCGTGTTGTTTGAGATAACCGGGGTTGAGGCGTCAAAGACCATTGCAGCGGCGTTCGTTGCCGTGTTGTTGACGATCAGGTTATCCGAAATGAGGGCCGCCGCCTGGTAGGCGTTAACGGCGCCGCCAGTGGTCGCGGCGTTCGCGCTGATCGTGTTGCCCGTGATGATCGGCAGCGACTGGTAGAGGCCGACGGCGCCTCCGTACGGCGCGGTGTTGCCGGTGATGACATTGCCGGCAATGAGACCCGCCGATTCGGTATCGGCGTACACGGCCCCGCCTCCGCTGTTGGCGCTGTTCCCGCTCATCGTGTTGCCTGTGATGGCCGGGAACGAATAGTCATCGTTGAACACGGCGCCGCCCCAGCCCGCTGTACTGTTGCTGGCTCCGCCGGTGGCGCTGTTGCCGGTCATGACGTTGCCGGCGATGGAAGGCGCGGAGTTCACAGCGCAGAACACCGCGCCGCCGTAGCCATAGACCCCGCCGTTGGCCGTGTTGGAGTCGAACGTGTTGCCGGATATGACCGGGAAGGAACCGGAGCCGCAGTAGACGCCCGCTCCGAAGACCTGGCTGCCGTTGGAGACGTTCTTCGAGATCGTGTTTCCGCTGATCGTCGGGATGGTCCCGCTATCACAATACACGCCGCCGCCATAGCCATAGTAAGCGCTGTTGGCGAAGGTGTTGGCGGTGATGACGTTACCGGTAATGGTGGGCGACGCGCCGCCAAGGACCGCGATGCCGGCTCCGCTCTGCGCCTTGTTGCCCGTGATGGCGTTGTTGTGGACTATGGCGGACGAGCCATTGATGCGCACGCCGCCGCCGTAATCCGTGGAGCCTCCCTGGAGGGTCAGGCCGTCGAGGATGGTGGTCCCCGGGTCGCTCGGCGGGATGTACACCGCGCTGCCAGACCCGTTGGCGTCGATGATGCTGGCATTGGCGGCGACGTCGCGCGAGGCGCGGACCGTCTCCGCGCCGGCGAAACCGCCGTACAGGGCCGTGTTGGCCTTCAGCGTAACGCGCTCCTGGTACGTGCCCTTGGCCACCCATACCTCGCCGCCCGCCGCCACATTCACCGCCGCCTGCACGGTCTTCTTCGCCGTGGCCCAGGTCAGCCCATCCGCGCTGTCATCGCCGTCCGTCTTCACGCGAACGACGAAGGCGGGCACGATGTAAGCGGCCCCGTTGGATTCGTCCGCGCCGATATCCACATGGGCTCCCTGCTTTCTGGCCTGGCCGTCGAGGTCCACGTCGCCGATCTGGACAACGCTGTCCTCTCCGGCGTCGCGCAGCGGCGAGGTTGGGATGATGTGGACATTGCCGCGCGGCAGGTCCGCGAGCTTCGGGTCCACGCGGACGTTCCCGGCGGAGCCGGTGAGGTCCGTCAGGTTCCCGTAATCGTATTCCGTGTTGCCGTACAGGTCGTTGTTGCGAACACCAAAGGCGCCGCCGCTGTTGTAGATGCCGGACGAGTTGAAGGCGATGATGTTGTTCGCCAGGGTCAAGGTGACCCCATTGAGCCAGATGCCGCCGCCCACGTAGCTGGACGAGCTCGTTGAGTTCAGGGCGATCGTGTTGCCGTTGACGATGGCATTGCCGTTGTCCAGACGCAACGCGCCGCCGTGATACGTGCTGACGTTCCGGATGAACACGTTGCTCGTTACCACCGGTGACGAACCTTCCAGCGAACAAAGGCCGGCGCCGTAGTCGCTCCGGTTGTCGGCGATCGTGTTTCCCGTGACGACGGGGCTGGATGCCTGCCGGACCATGATGCCCCCGCCCGTGTTCCCCGCCCCATTGGCGGCGATCAGGTTGTTCAAAATGGCGGGAGCGCCTCCGGAATCAATGTAGATCCCTCGGTCCTTGTTTCCGGTGATGGTATTGTTGCGGATCGTTGGGGAGGATCCATTGACGTAAATGCCCTGACCCTGAGCGCCCCGGATGGTAAAGCCATCAATGGTTACGCTGCGGCTGCCGCTGGGGACCGTAACGGCGTTGCCGCTTCCATTGGCGTCCAGGATCGTGCCGTTGGCGGCCACGTTCCGGGCGGACAACTGGGTTTCGGTTCCGGCGAAGCCGCCATACATGAGGATGCCGCTGCGCACGAGGAAGGCGCCGGAGTAGGTCCCGGCGGCCACCCACACTTCGCCGCCCGCGAGCGCCGAGTCAATTCCGGCCTGTACGGTCTTCTTGGCCGCGGCCCACGAAGCGCCGGTGTTCGCGTCGTCGCCGTCAGAACGCACGTACACGCGCACCGAAGGCGGGTTGACGACCACGCCGTTGGACTCATCCGCGCCGATGTCCACGCTTCCATTCTGGATGCGGATCTGGCCGTCCATGTCCACGTCGCCCGCTGCGACGGCCGAATTGTCGCCCGCGTTGCGAAGCGGTGAAGTGTTCTGGATATGGAGATCGCCCGCTCGGACGTCGGCAAACACCGGGTCCACGCGCAGGTTGCCGTCGGCCCCCGTGGCGTCCGTCAGATTGGCGTAGTCATAGGAGCTGTTCCCGTAGACGTCGTTGTTTCGTAGCGTAATCGTTCCGCTGTCTCGCGACAGGCCGGAATCGTTGAACGCGATCACGTTGTTCACCAGCGTCGCGTTCGTGCCGGAGTAGAACCACACCGCGCCGCCGGTGTAGCCCTGGTTGTCGTGCGTGTTGCCCACGATGGAGTTGTTGGCGAGCACGGGCGACCCGGCATCCAACCGAATCGCGCCGCCATAGTACACGCTTCGGTTGTGGAAGAGGATGTTATTCCGCACCGAGGCGGACCCGCCGGAAATGAACGCCGCTCCGCCGCTGTGGCTGGCGGTGTTATCGCGCATCACGTTATTGACGATGACGGGCGAGGCCGTGTCAACAGAGATGGCCCCGCCGTAGTTGCTGTGGTTGCCGGTGATGACGTTGCCGGAGACGACGGCGTTGGATCGGTTCAGATAGATGCCGCCGCCGCCGCCGTCATTACCGTTGGCGGTGATGAGGTTGTCCTTGATCAGCGGCGCTCCGCCGTTCTCAACGTAGATGCCTCGGTAACTGGTCCCTGTAACAACGTTATGCGCGATCGTCGGCGACGACCCGCTGATGTAGATGCCTTCGTACTGGCTGTTGCGGACCGTGAAGCCGTCGAATATGACGCGCTGGGCCCCGGACGGGATGCGGACCACCTGGGTTCCGCCAGCGTACTGCCCGTCCAGGATGGTGAGGTTGGCCGAAGCGTTCCTGGAAGCGCGGTCCGTCTCGGTTCCTGTAAAGCCGCCGTAGAGCCGTATGTCACTGGCGATCAGAATGCGCTCATTGTAGGTTCCGGCCGCCACCCACACGTCGCCGCCGCCCGGTTCAGAAGCGATGGCGGCCTGGACAGTCTTCTTCGCCTTGGCCCAATCGGAACCGTCATTGGCGTCGTCCCCGCTGGCGGCATTCACGCGCACCACCAGAGGGGCGACCGTGTAGGCGGTGTCATCCGATTCGTCCGCGCCCATGTCCACATGCGGCCCCTGAACGCGGTCCTGGCCATCCATGTCCTTGTCACCGCTCGCAACGGCGGAGTCATCGCCCGCATCTCTCGCCGGCGAGTCCGGCTGAATGTGCAGGTCTGCACGGGGCACATCAGCCAGTTTGGGATCGGCCTTGATGTTGCCGCCGGCGCCGGTGGGGTCGGCCACGTTGCCGTAGTCGTACATCTGGTTGCCGTAGAAGTCGTTGTTGCGGAACGTAACGCCGCCGCCATTGACGTACACGCCGGAGGTGTTGAACGCCACGATGTTGTTGACGAGCGTAACGTTGGCGCTCGCGTTGTTGACCCAGACGGCGGCGCCCGCGTAATCCGGACGGTTGAGGTTGCCGACGATGGTGTTGTTCGCCACCGTCGGAGTCCCGCCGTCAACGTACAGCCCCGCTCCGTAATCGGCGGAGAGCGTGTTGTTGCGGATCACGTTGTTGGCGATGAGCGGCGCCCCGCCGTTCATATAGATGGCGCGCCCATTGCCGAAGAACGCGTTGCCCGTGATCTGGGGCGACGTGTTGTCGCGGTTCCAGACGCCGTTGCCGTTCGCCGTGAAGACGCTGCTCTGGATGACCGGCGCGCCGCCGGACTGGCAGTAGATGCCGTATGAGGCCGCGCTAAGAGTGTTGTTTCGGAGGACCGGCGACGCGCCGTCCACAAAGATGTCATAGCTGCCGCCGTTTGTCACGGTGAAGCCGTCGAGCGTGGTTGTGCCCAGCGTGGCGCCAGGAACAAACACCGTAGTTCCGCCCACTCCATTGAGGATGGTGACGTTGACCATGGGGTTGCGGCCGGAAAGCTCGTTAACGTCGTCGGCGAACCCGCCGTAGACTGCGACGTTGGGCTTGAGCGTGAGTTGCTCGTTGTAGGTCCCCGCAGCAACCCAAACCTGGCCGTTGCCCATGCAGGCCTCGATGGCGGCCTGCACCGTTTTCCTCGCGGTAGCCCATGACGCGCCGTCGGCGGAGTCGTCGCCCGCCGGCTTCACGCGGATGACGACCGGAGGCCGGTTGTAGAGCGTTCCGTTTGACTCGTCGGCGCCGATGTCTACAACGCCGTCCTGGATGCGCGGCTGGCCGTCCAGATCCAGTTGGCCCGCCGTGACGGCGGTTGAGTCGCCCGCATTGCGGCAAGCCGAGCTGACGTTGATGTGCACGTCGCCGCTGGCGAGGTCCGCGAATTGGGGATCCTGGCGGATATTGCCGTTGGTTCCGGTGGCGCTGGCCATGTTGCCATAGTCGTAGCTCTGGTTGTAGAAGAAGCAGTTGCCCCGGAGGCTGATGGTGCAGTCGCTCTCCTTGTAGACGCCGGAGACGTTGTAGGCGACGATGTTGTTGACCATCGTGACAACGCTGCCGGCCATGGCGTACAACCCGGCTCCCGCGTAGTTCGTGTTGTGAACGTTGGCGGCGATGGTGTTGTTCTGGAGGGTCGGCGCGCCGCCCCGCAGGTAGAACCCAATGCCGTGGTCGGTGGCGTACCGGTTGTTCCGCACCACGTTGTTGGCGAACAACGGAGACCCGAACTGGCTATACACGCCGCGCAGGTTGCCGTAGATCAGGTTGTTCAGAATCTTCGGCGATCCGCCATCGTTGTAGACGCCATTCCCGTTGCCTGTCACGATGTTGTTGCGGAACGTGGCGGAGCCGCCGCTGAACAGCACCCCGCTGCCGGCATTTCCGCTGTTCCGGATCGTAAAGCCATCCACCGTGGCCGTCATGGCTGTGCCAAGCGGGATGGTAACCACACTGCCGCCGCCGCTTCCGTCCAGGATGGTCGGGTTCGCCGCGTAGTCGCGCTGCGACTTGTCGGTCTCCGCGCCGGCAAAGCCGCCGAGGAGGGTGACGCCGGACTTCAGCGCGATGCGCTCCTTGTACACCCCCTTCGCCACCCAGACCTCCTCGCCGCCGTTAGCCGCGCCGATGGCGTTCCGAACGGTACCCTTCGCCCTCTCCCAAGTCGTTCCGTCATTGCTGTCTCGCCCCGTTGAACTGACAAAGACAACCGCGCGAGCGGGCGTGAAGGTTGTGCCGTCGCTCTCATCCGCGCCGATGTCTACGTGGGAGCCCTGGACGCGCGCCTGGCCATCCATGTCCGTTTCGCCGGCGGAGACCACCGCATCGTCGCCGGCGTTTCTGGCCGGCGAGTCCGGCTGAATGTGCACGTTGTTGTTGCGCAGGTCCGCCAATCTGGGGTCGGCCTTCAAGTTACCGCTGGCTCCGGTGGCGTCTGGCATGTTGGCGTAGTCGTAGTCCGCGTTGCCGTAGACGTCGTTGCTCTTCAGCGTTGTGCCGCCGCTTTCCCGGTAGAGGCCGGATGAGTTGAAGGCGATGATGTTGTTGGAGACGGTGGGATAGGCGGAGTCTCGGAAGTAGATGCCGCCGCCGTTGTAGTTGGTGGTGTTGTTGACGATGGTGTTGTTCGCCACCAGGGCCGCCCCCGCCCGCAGCAGGATGCCGGCGCCCACGTCGTTGGTGATCGCATTCCCCCGGATCACGTTGTTCAGCAGCGTTGGGAAGCCGCCGCCCAGGTTGACGCCGCCGCCCAGGTTGTCCGCAATCGTGTTGTTCGTCACCGTAACGGCGGTGGCATCCGCCGCGAAGCCGCGCCCGAGGTTGCCGGACATCGTGTTGCCGGTGATGACGGACGTAGATCCGCTGTCGGCGGAGATGCCGGTCCCATTTCCGGTAACGGTATTGCCCGATACCGCCGGACCGCCGCCGTTTACGTAGATGCCGGCGTTGCGGTTGTTGCTCACCCGGTTGTTGATGATGCTTCCGGCGGCGCCGCCGTAGGCGATGCCCTCCAGGAAATTGCCGGACACGCGATTCTCGCTGAAGACGGTGGGGCCGGGCGACACAGAGATGCCGCGCCCGCCGTTGTTGGTGACCTTGTTGTTGGCGATAGTGGGCGGAGCGCCGGTGACGTTGATCCCGTGCAGGCTGTTGTTGGCCGGGTTGTTGGCGTTCACGACGTTGTTCGTGACGGTGGGGCTGCCGTCTCCAACGATGCCTTCACGGCCATTGGCGAAGATGGCGTTGCCGTCGATGAGCGGCGACGCCGTGTTCAGCACGATGCCGGTGGAGTTCGCCGTTACGCTGTTGTTCCGGAGTACCGGCGATGATCCGACGCATTGGATACCGGTATTGCCGTTCCGGATGACGAACCCATCCAGCACTCCGGTGGAAAGCGTCATCGGGGAGATGTAGACAGTGACGCCGCCAACGCCGTCGATGCTCGCAACGTGCGTGGTCCAGTCCCGCTGCTCACGGGCGGTTTCCGTTCCCGCGAAGCCGCCGTAGAGGGCGACGTTGGCGTTCAGGCGAACGCCTCCCGTGTAGGCGCCGGCGGCCACCCACACCTCGCCGCCGCCGGGCGCTGCGTCCAGGGCCGCCTGGATGGTCTTCTTCGCCTTCGTCCAATCGGAGCCGTCGTTCGCGTCGTCGCCGCTCGGACTCACGCGCACAACCACGGGGAGCGCGGTGTAGGACGCGATGCCGTCGCTCTCGTCCGCGCCAATGTCCACGTGCGCGCCTTGAACACGGGGCTGCCCGTCGAAGTCCGTCTGTCCCGCCGCAACGGCCGAATCGTCACCGTTGTTCAACAGCGGCGACGTGGCCTGAATGTGCGCGTTGCCGCGCTTCACGTCGGCGACGGCCGGGTTCACTCGCACGTTCCCATTCGTCCCGGTCGGGTCGGCAACGTTGCCGTAATCGTAAACGAAGTTGCCGTAGGCGTCGTTATTGCGGAAGGTGATGGAGCCATCGCCCCGATAGAAGCCGGAGACGTTGAAGGCGAGGATGTTGTTCACGAACAACACGGTCGGGTTTCCGTCGGTGTAGACGCCGGCGCCCTGATAGTCTGAACGGTTGACGTTCCCGATGATGGTGTTGTTGATCACCTGCGGGGAGCCGCCGCGAAGGTAGAGGCCTGCCCCGTGATCGGCGCCCAGGTGGTTGTTCCAGAAGACGTTGCTCACCAGCGTCGGCGACGAGTAGCTCGAGAACAGGCCGCGCCCGTTGTCTGACACGATGTTGGCCGTGATGGCC